>JASHNT010000030.1 GCA_030041495.1 Bryobacteraceae bacterium
GGAGGCGTCGCCGGCGAGCATCCCCGGGGCGACGGCAAGGAAGCCGAAAATCGCCACCAGCAGTGATGCAAAGGCCCGCCGCACATGGATATATTACATGATTTTGTCCACGTGATCCAGCGATTTTTTAGCACCTCAAAAGGGGCTTGCGTTCCGGCTCCTCCCTATGTAGACTACTTCATGATGTAACCGGACGGGCTCGAATCCGTATTCTGATGTGGAGGAGCAACTCATGAGGAAACTGATTTTGTGGACCGGCGCCCTGTCGACGCTGGCAGGGAGCGCACTCGCCCAAAACGTTACCGGTACCTGGCAGGGCGCCTTGAAGATCAAGGGTCCCCAAGGGGACGTGGAGCTTCGGACCATTTTCAAGATTTCGCGCGCCGACGACGAAAGCTTGAAAGCCACGTTTTACAGCATCGACCAGAACCCGACGCCCATCAATGCCAGCACCGTGACGCAGAAGGGTTCTGCGTTGAAAATCACGATTGCTCCGCTGAACGGCACGTATGAGGGGACGGTGAGCTCGGACAGCAATTCCATTGCCGGTACCTGGACCCAGGGCGGCCCGACGATCCCGCTGAACTTTGCCCGCGCCACGCCGGAAACCGCGTGGGCGATTCCCGATCCGCCTCCGCCTCCGAAGACGATTCCCGCGGATGCGAAGCCCACCTTCGAGGTCGCCACCATCAAGCCCAGCAAGCCGGAGGAACGCTTCTCCCTGCTGGTGAATCGCAGCGGCATGATGAACACCACCGACACTTCGGTGAGCGACCTGATCAAGTTCGCCTACGGCTTGCATCCCCGGCAGATTACCGGCGGGCCCGGATGGACCGAGACCGAGAAGTATGACGTGAGTGGCAAACCGGACATGGAGGGGATTCCCAGCGGGCCGCAGCTACGGGACATGGTGAAGAAACTGCTGGCGGACCGTTTCCAGCTCGCCTTCCATTTCGAGAAGAAGGAGCTTTCGGTGTACGCCATTTCGGTCGCCAAGAACGGCGTCAAGATGACCAAGGACGACAGCAACCCGAACGGTCTTCCCGGTTTTGGCGGAGGGCCGCAGGGATTGATGGTGCGGAACACAACTATGCGGGAATTCGCCGACATGCTGCAAGCGAACATCCTTGAGTTGCCGGTGGTGGACCAGACCGATCTGGGGAAGGCGCGTTATGACTTCCAACTGAAGTTCACGCGCGACCCGCAGCAGGGCCAGTTGGGCGCCCCGGCGCCGAATACTCCGGCTCCCGGTGACCCCGACGCTCCGCCGGATATCTTCACCGCGTTCCAACAGCAGCTCGGCCTGAAGCTGGAATCGACCAAGGCGATGGTGGACGTGATGGTAATCGATAAGGTTGAGAAACCATCGGATAATTGACGGGAATCTAGTGGCGCGGGCGTTACTTCCGCCCCGCCAGCGCGTCTTGAAAGGTGTGCCGGTTCACCCTAGTCGAGCTGTTGCTGCGACAGTGGCGCTGGTCGGCGTGTGCCTTGCGCAAGAGCCCCTTCCGGTGCCATCTGTGGCTTTTCGCGCCCAGACCGACTTAGTGACCGTTCCGTTCCAGTTCCGCCGCGGATCTGGTTCGGGTTCAGAGCTAAAGCCCGCGGATGTGATTCTGCTCGAAGACGGGACTCCGCGCGGCTTCACGATATTTGAAGCTCCAGCCGTCCATCTCACGCTGGATATCGCGGTGATGTTCGACGTCACCGCGCCGGACCGGAAGACACTAAAAGTGGGATTCTGGGACGCCAAAGCTCTTGAGGAAATGGCTGGCTCTTGGAGCGAAGCGGTCACGCGGAGGCTCCTGGACGAAAAGGGCGCGGCGGTTCGTTTTTCGATCTATCGCTTCGATCAATCCAAGCTGCAGCGGCTGTGCCGGTCTACCAGCGATCCCAAGGTTCTGAGCGACGCGCTGCATCGATTGTCCGCGCCGGGCGCGCAGGATGTGGACATCCCGCTGCCGGCAGGTCTCGCAATTCGCGCGGCGGAGCGCAAGAGGCTGGCACGCGGAAGACCTCCGCAGCCGTGGTCGTTAGCCGCGGCGCTATCGGTTTTGAGAGACTCAAGGGTCACCTCGTCGCCGCGCGCGCTGGTGATCTTCTCCACCGGGGCCGAGGGAACCTCTCTCACTCCTGACGACCTCGCCGATCAAGCGATTGAGGCCGGTGTTCCCGTTTATCCCGTGGCCCTCCTCAACTTCCCGGTCCCCATCCTGGCGTACGACGGGTATGGGTATGACGGTCTTTGGGATGAGTGGGGAGACTCGAATGGCAAGTCCATGTGGGGACCGGCCGGTCCGTATCTCACGATTTGGGGACCGGCCGACCGGCCGAATCTTCCTTCCGATGCTCCACCCGTTGCTCGTTATTTCAATTACCCGTTCGAAGCCCTCGGGGATCTTACAGGAGGACTCCACTTTGAAGCTGTAAATCACTCCACACCGCTCGGCGAAGGTGGACAGCGCTTTGTCGCCGATGCGACACACAATCCCACTTTTACTATGACTGGCGGAGAAACCGAGGGCATTCTGGAGCGGCTGAAGAGCCACGCCCTGGCCCGTTTCAGCTCCACTTACACCGTAGGGTTTGTGCCGTCGCCGTCCGATTCGCCTCGTGAGCACAAGCTGAAGGTGAAGCTTGTGCCGAAAACCAGCGGCAAGGTGACGGAAGGCGAGCGAACCGCGACATATTGAAGCTTCCCGTTGAAGGCTCGCCGACTGTGCTATCCTGGCACAAGTAGTAAATCCCCAGGACATCCTTGAATATGCCGAAGTTAAAGACCCACAAAGGTGCGGCCAAACGGTTCAAGAAGACGGGAACCGGCAAGATCAAGCGCCACCACGCGTTTGCCCGTCACATCTTGACGTCGAAGCCGCGCTCGCGGAAGCGCCGGCTGGGTGCGGCGGCCATCGCCGAACCCACCAACAGTCCGGAAATTAAACGGATGCTTCCGTACTAATGCTCGAACTGCGCGACTAGTAACCCGCGCCCCGGTGGACAGTGCGCCGCACGTGCCTGATCCGCCGTTTTGAAGAATTCCTAAAGGAGACGAAACGTGCCGAGAGTAAAACGTGGAACCAAGCGCCGGGAGAGCCGGAGCAAAACGCTGACCCTTGCCAAAGGGTTTTTCCTTACCAAGAGCAAACTGTACCGGGCCGCGCAGGAAGCTGTCGAGAAATCGCTACGCTACGGCTACGTCGGCCGGCGCCTCAAAAAGCGCGATTTCCGCAGCCTGTGGATCGTGCGCATCGGCGCGGCGTCCAAAGCCGCGGGCCTTTCCTACAGCCGCTTCATGAGCGGCCTGAAGAAAGCCGGCGTCGAGATGAACCGCAAGATGCTGGCCGATATGGCGCTGAAGGATCCGGCGGCGTTCAACGCCCTGGTTGAGCAGGCCAAGGGCGCGCTGGAACAGGCTAGCCAATAGATTCGGGAGTAAAGCAACATGGAAGCACCGGCGCAAGCTCCTGTGGCCGACGGCGATCCGTTGGCGAATCTGGAAGAACGCATCCGCCGCGCGGTGGAACTGGTGGCGACGCTGCGCGCCGAACGCGATGCGGCCGTCTCCGAACTGGATGCGGTGAAGCGCGCCGCCGGCACAGCCCTGGCCGATGCGCAAAAATATCGCCAGGAAATCGAGTCGCTGCGCGGCGAACGAAAACAGGTCCGGACCCGGATCGAAAAACTGCTGGGGCAAATGGACCTGCTATAGAGGCCTGCCATGAAAACGGTGCGCGTGACCATTTTTCATCAGCAGTACACGCTCACCGCACCCGACGATTCGAGCGAGATCGAACAACTCGCGCAGGAAGTGGATGAGTTGATGGTCTCCATCGCCCAGCGCGCGGGAAACGTGGATGGATCGCGCGTGGCCGTGCTGGCCTGCCTGCATCTGGCCGACCGCCTCCGCACCATCGAGCGTGAATTACAAGAGCTGAGGACGCGCGTCGGTGAAAAGTCCAAACAATTCTCCCTGCTGCTGGACAAGGCCATCGAATGAGCTCCGTCGCCGCGGACGTACCCAGCGGTAAAACCTTCCTCGGCCATCCCCGCGGCCTCTCCGTTCTTTTCTTCACCGAAATGTGGGAGCGCTTCTCCTACTACGGGATGACCGCGTGCCTGATCCTCTACATGACCGGCGACACGCGCCATCCCGACGCCTCGCTGCTGTTGAGAGTGCAACACGGCTTGACGCATGCCATCGGCCTGCTGGGGCTGCAGCATGCGATCGAAAGCGTCTATGGCCATCTCGACATCCAGGGTCTGGCGTCGGAAATTTACGGACTCTACACCGCCTTCGTGTATCTGACCCCGTTATTCGGAGGCATGCTGGCGGACCGTGTACTGGGCCAGCGCAAGAGCGTCTACATCGGCGGAGTCCTGATGGCCATCGGGCAGTTCCTGCTGATGTCCGAAGGGATGTTTCTGTTCGGCCTGCTGTTTCTGATCGTCGGCAACGGCGCCTTCAAACCCAACATCTCGACGCAAGTCGGCGGATTGTATCCGGAAGGCGATCCGCGCCTGGATCGCGCCTACACCATCTTTTACGCAGGCATTAACGTCGGCGCATTCTTTTCACCGATCATTTGCGGCACTCTGGGACAACTGTACGGCTGGAAGTGGGGTTTCGGCGCGGCCGGAGCAGGCATGGTGCTGGGGCTGGTGCAATATTTCTTCGGCCAGAAATATCTCGCGCCGGATTCGCTGGCCAAGGCCAAAGCGACCAACACCGAGAACGCTCCCATCACCCCCAAGCAATGGAAAGCGATCATCGGCTTCATCGTGCTATGCATCTTCATCATCGTGTTCTGGGCAGTCTACGCGCAGATCGGCAATACGCTACAAGTTTTCGCCGATAAAAACGCGGACTGGCACATCTTCGGTTGGGAAGCTCCGTCCACCTGGTTTCAAGCGGTGAACCCCATGTGCATCTTCGCGCTGACGCCGCTGCTGAACTTTCTGTGGGCCTGGCAGGCCAGGCGCAAGAAAGAGCCGCCCAGCGTGATCAAGATGGCGATTGGATGCACGGCGCTGGGGTTGTCTTTCCTGCCGCTGATCTACATCACCGAGGGCGTGTCCGAGACCTTCCGCGTGAGTTTTCTCTGGCTGGTGCTGAGCACATTTATCTTCACGCTGGGCGAAATGTATCTTTCGCCCATCGGTCTTTCGCTGGTGGTGAAGATCGCGCCGCCGCGCATCGTCAGCATGCTGATGGGCGGTTGGTTTGTCGCGATTTTTGTGGGAAATTATTTGGGCGGGCACATCGGCACGTATTACGACAGAATGTCGCACCCGGCTTTCTTTTCCATGATGCTGATTGCGAGCCTGGGCGCCGGGTTGGCGATTTTCGTTTTGCAAAAGCCGCTGAAGGATGCAATCGGCCACGATACATAAAACTTACGGCTACATAAAACATATGAATACTATCGGGTTCATTGGCGTGGGAAGAATGGGCAGCCGGATGGCCCGGCGTTTGATCGACGCGGGATTTTCGCTCAAGATTTATGACACAGACGCCGCGGCTGTGCGGGCGTTAGCGGATTTGGGCGCGGAAGCCGCGGCATCGCCCGCGGCGATTGGGGAAGAGGCCGAGATCGTGCTGGTCAGCCTGCCGACTCCGCCCGTCGTCGAAAAGGTCGCGCAGCAAGTCGCCACGGGCGGGCGCACCAAAATCTTCGTCGACATGTCCACCACCGGTGCAACCTACGCCAAGAAAATTGCCGCGACGCTCTCGGAGAAGGGCATTCAACAGGTCGACGCTCCGGTGAGCGGCGGGTTGGCGGGAGCCGAAAAAGGTACGCTCGCCGTAATGGTCTCCTGCGGAGACAAGGAATTCGCCGCGGTCGAACCCGTGCTCAAGAACTGCGGCAAGATTTTCTACGTTGGAAAGCTTCCCGGGCAAGGGCAGACCATGAAGCTGATCAACAACCTGCTTTCGGCAACCGCAATGGCGGCTTCTTCGGAAGCTGTCGTCATGGGAGTGAAAGCCGGGCTCGACGCCGCGCAGGTGGTCGATGTGATCAACGCCGGCACCGGCCGCAACAGCGCCACTGCCGACAAGTTCCCACGCTTCGTTCTGCCGCGCACATTCAACCTGGGCTTCGCCATGAACCTGATGAACAAGGACCTGCGCATGTGCATGGAAGAAGCCGAGGCTCTGGCCGTGCCGATGATCGTCGGCAGCGCGGTGCGCCAGTTGATGGGCATTACCGAAGCCACCGTGCCGGAAGCCGACATGACTGACGTTGTCAAAGTGGTGGAGAAGTGGGCCGGCGTTACGGTGGGATCGAAGAAATAAGAGGAGAAAATGGACAAAGAAACGTTTGAAACAGGCTTAAGGATTCGCAAGAGCGTGCTGGGCGCGGAGTTCGTGGATAAGGCATTCGCCACCGCCGATGATTTCAATCGCCCCTTGCAGGAGCTGGTTACGCAATACTGCTGGGGCGAGATCTGGGGCCGGCCGGGACTCGACAAAAAGACCCGCAGCCTGCTGAACCTGGCCATGATCAGCGCGCTGAACCGCCCGCATGAGGTGCGCGCCCACGTCAAGGGCGCGCTCACCAACGGAGTAACCAAGGATGAGATCCGCGAGGTGTTTCTGCAGGTGGCGATTTATTGCGGAGTGCCGGCGGGCGTCGACAGCTTCCGCATCGCGCGCGAAGTCTTCACCGAACTTGGTGTGTAAACGCGCATGAGGGTCGCGCTGGCGCTCGTGGTCGTTGCCGGCGCTGCCTTCATGTTGTACGGATGGGGATGGGCGGCGCGGCGCCTGTTCCGCGCGAGTGAAGCAAGCTGGCCTGTCACTATTGCTTCCGGCATGGCCGCTCTCGTGTTCCTGGGCGGCGTGTTGAATCTGGCGCGCCTCGCGCGGCCGTGGGCTTTGGGTTGCATCGCGATCGCGGGCCTTGCGATCGGGATCTCGCGGATCAGGAGACCGGAAATGAGCGTGCTGTCCCGGGTTTTGATCCCCGCCATGGTGCTGATCTTCGTGATCCTCACTCAAGTCCCGCCGCGAGCCTACAACTTCCATGACGACTTCCAAAAATACTTCGCGCACCCGGTGCGGATGCTCGAAACCGGCACCGTCTTCGGCAGCCCTCTGAACGACATCGGTCTGGATACTCTCGGCGGCCAGGCGTTTCTGGACGGATTCTCCGTAGCCTTTTTCCCGATTCAATACATCAACGGCGTGGACGCGGCGCTAGCTTTGTTCCTGTGCATGATGCTGGCTTGCGAATTCAAGAGCATCCTGGCTACGCTCAGCGTCTTCGTCATCAACCCGCAGTACGTGAACATTTCAGCGCTCTACACCGGAAGCTTCCTCATGATGGGTGCCCTGATGGAAGAGAGCCCTGCGATTCTTGGATTGTTTTACGCCGCGTTGATCGCGTTGAAGAGCACGTTCGTCTTATTCGTGGCCGTGCACTGGCTGGTCCGGCGGAATCTTCGTAGCGTTGCGTTCACTGCGTTGTTCCTGGCGCCGTGGATCCTCTTGCATGCGCCGCATTATGTGCAGTTCCTGCACGCGGCCGCTCCCATCGCCGATCACGGCGTCCGTCCGCTGGAAAGCTTCAACATCTTCTCGATCGCACCGCTGGATTACGGCGGGACGCCTCTGGCGTACACGGGGCTCATGATCTCGGTCGCGATCTGTGGGGCGATACTCTGGAAGACGAAACACGCAACCGCCGCTGCATGCTTGGCCATGCTCGCGGCGTACCTCATCATGGTCTACGTCACCGGTCCGCGCAACGCGGGTTACGACCAGGCCATCCGCTACTTCGCGCCTTTCGCCGTCGCTATCGCGCCGGTGGCCTTCGGTGCAGCTTCAGCTTCGAATCGCTGGCTCGTGACCGCATTGGCCGCGGTTTGCCTGCTCGGTTTCGCGCCATCGCTGCTCACGCGCGTGGAACAATCGATCCACTCCGGATCGGAGCTGGCGTTCACCTGGCTCGCTCCCACCCCTGAGTATCTCGAATACAATCGTGAAGTCCTTTCCGGCGACGTGCGCCAGCGAGTGGCCGCGGCGCAGGCTAAAATCCCCGCGGGTGAAGAAGCGGTGGTGTGGATAAACACGCCCTTCTTTCTCGACTATGCGCGCAACCCGCTTGCCGACGTCGAGCCCGGCGCGGGCTTGATCGCGCCGTGGTCCAAGATCCCACGCAATGCGCGCTATTTCATCTGGGAGTACAACGGCTACGCAAACATGGATGAGGCCGATTACGTCGACGCTGCGGCCGATGGTCCGGACTATATGCGCCGAGTCTCGGCCGCGCGCCTCTCCATGACCCGCCGCCTGCGAGAGCTGATGCAAGCCGCCCCGGAGAAGCTGTACGACGACGGCAGCATCGCCGTCTTCATTTCTGCTGGCAGGTAAAGTTCGCCGCGTCGTCGATGCTGCCCGAGCCTTTGTAGACCGCCTGCGCCGGATACATGCAAATGGGACGCGTCCGAGTTGTCTTGCCGCCCTCGATATGTGCGCCCACCAGCATCTCCGGAGCTTTCCCGTGCTCCACCCAATCCACCACTGCCGTCAACCAATCCACGTTTCCGCACCCCGGCCCGCCTCCGCAATGGAACATGCCGGGAACCGGGAAGAAGCGGTAGAAATCCTTGGTCTCCTTCTCGCCCATGGTCTTCATCGCGGCTTCGTAATAATTCACGGACATCTTCGCGCTAACGCTGGGGTCGGACCATCCGTGATAGTGGACAATCTTCGCTCCGCGCATCTTTACGGCGGTCAGGTCCGGAATGGTTGCGTCGAGGATCCGCGAGACGCCGGTCATGCGCTGCGGATCGGTATCGAAGTTGTAGCCATGAAAATCCCAGCTCGGCCCCGGTGCTGGATCGAAGGCCATGTACTTGAAGAAGCTGTCGGCGATGTTGAAGCTATTGGCGAGCGTTCCGTCCCAACCGCTGCGCGGCTGCCCTCCGCGAGCCCCAGGCGCGAAAGCTTCGCCTCCGGGAGGCAAGCCGGGGAAAAGTTGCCTGCCTTTGGAATCGTGCGGGCCTTCATAGACCTTCTTGAGCGCAGCGATTTGCAGGGAGGTGAAACAGTTGGGGCTGTCGTCATTGCCGGAGCAATATTCCAAATCGCGCGCTGGATCGAAATCGCATTTAAGCGGATTCTCGATCAAGCCGTCTTTCAATCCATCGATGGCGTCGCAGTGGTCGTAGACTCCTTTCGCCAGCGCAGGCAGCTTCGCCGCAGCGATCTTTCCAGCGCCGTCGCCCACAGCCAGCCAGTTCCAGATGGCCTTCATCTGCAGACCGCTGATGTTCAGCACCGGCGCACCGATCACGTAGCCGTCAAAATCCTCGGGATAGCGCTGCGCCTCCATCAAGCCCTGCCGCCCTCCGGTCGAGCAGCCGACCCAATACGAATAGCGCGGATCGGCGCCGTAGTACGCGCGGATCACCTTCTTGGCCAGCAAAGCCGTCTCATGCACGGCCAAATAACCGTGATCGATCACTTTGCGCGCGGCGTTGGGATTGTCCGGGCTGCGATAAGCGAAGATCGCCTGCGGTTCCTTCTGCGCATCATGGCCGGTGTCCGTTGACGTCGCCGCGTAGCCTTCGCGCACCGCTCCATCGACGTTGGTAATGGTTCCGGCCCAGCCTCCGTTGCCCAGCATTTGAAAGCGGTCATTCCAATCCGTGGGCAACTTGATCACGAATCGAGCTTCCGGCCAGATGACTCCGCGCACTTCGCAATGCTCGCGCAGATTAGGCGTCGCGGCTACCAGCTTGGCCGATTCGATCTTGACGTCGGCGCCGAAGGTCATCGACGCCAGCTCACTGCATTGTTTGACGGGCGCTGCCAGCGCGGCAGCGCAGACCAAGGTAAATGCCGCCAGGAATTTCAGGGTCGCCATATGACCATCCATGATATGACCGAATGCTTGGGCAGCCAAGGCGGCCCGTGGTATTCTCTACCGTAGTTGCCTGCGACACTGCCATTGGCGGACCGCCTGTCCGCTCTGAAACCCACCGCCATAAACGCGATCCTGGCCGAAGTACGCGAAGCGCAGGCTCAGGGCAAGGACCTGGTTTCGCTGATGCGCGGCGAGCCGGATTTGAAAACGCCGCAGCACATTATCGAGGCCTGCACCCGCGCCTTGGCCAACGGCCGCACTACGTATCCTGACAATCGCGGTGAGAAGCCCTTCCGCGAAGCCGTCGCGGCCAAGCTGGAACGTGATAACCAGCTCCGCTACGATCCCGCCACGGAAATCCTGGCAACCACCGGCGCAACGCTCGGCATTTACGCCGCGCTCATGGCTCTGATCCAGGAAGGTGATGAAGTGCTGCTGCCCGATCCGGTCTATGACGCCTATCAATCCCCGGTGCGTCTCGCCGGAGGCCGCATTCGCAGCGTGCCTACCAGGATTGTCAACGGCCGCTTCGCCCTCCGTGCAGACGATCTCGAGTATGCATGGTCTTCCTCCGCTCGCGTGCTGATCTTGAATACGCCCTGGAATCCCGTCGGCACCGTCCTCACGCGCGAGGAGCTGACCGGAATCGCTGCCTTCTGTGAGCGCCGTGACGTTGCGCTGATCACCGATGAAATTTACGAGGCCATCGTGTATGAAGGCCACACGCATGTTTCGCCGCTGGCGGTCTCGCCCGGTCTACGGGAGCGCTCCGTGCTGGTGAACAGCTTGTCGAAGACCTATGCGATGACCGGTTGGCGCGCGGGATACTGCGCTGGTCCCGCGCCGGTGATTCAAGCCATCTATCTGATCCTGGCGCAATCGAGCCGCGGTCCATCCATGTTCGTCCAGGACGCCGCGGGCGAGGCTCTCGCGGGGCCGCAGGAATGCGTGGCGGAAATGCGTGAGGAATACACGCGGCGCAGGGAACAAGTCCTATCGCGCCTGGATGGTATTCCCGGAGTGACCATGCTGCAGCCCGAAGGTGGATTCTTCGCCATGGCGGATGTGCGCGGCTTGCATCTGCCTTCGAACGAAATCCGCCGCAAGCTGATGCTCGATCACGGCGTGGTGGTGGTGCATGGAGCCGCTTACGGACCGGGCGGCGAAGGCACCCTCCGCGTGTCTTTTGCGAGCGGCGGCGAAACGCTGGCGCGCGGTCTCGACCGTTTGCGCGAAGGCCTCGGCCGCCTGGCAGAAGGTTGACCGGCGTGCCGCAAGTAACAGGAGCCGTCGATCGCATCGCGCTCAAGGCGGAACTGGAGCGCGGCATCTCCGGCGAAGTCCGCTTCGACGAAATCTCCCGCGCTCTCTATTCCACGGACGCCAGCGTCTACCAGATCAAGCCGGCCGGCGTCGCGATTCCCAAGACGCGCGGCGATATCATCCGCATCGTCGAAATCTGCAATCGCTTTCACTGTCCCATCACCATGCGTGGAGGGGGCACCTCGCAGGCCGGCCAAGCTATCGGCGAGGGTTTGCAGGTAGACATTTCGAAATACTACAACCGGTTGCTGGAAGTGAACCCGGAGGAACGCTGGGCACGCGTCGAGCCGGGCATCGTCCTGGATGAGCTGAACGCGCAACTGGTTCCGCTGAAGCTGCGCTTCGCTCCCGATATTTCCACCGCCAGCCGAGCCACCATCGGCGGCATGATGGCCAACAATTCCGCCGGCGCGCGCAGCGTCGTCTACGGCAAGACCATCGATCACGTCCTGGAGCAGACTGTACTCCTGGCTGACGGCAGCGTGGCGGTCTTTCGAGACACGCACCGCGCGGACGTCCCGCAGGGCGATTCACTCGAAGCCCGAATTTACGCCAAGGTGCTGGAACTCGCTTCGAAGCACGCCGCGGAAATCGAGAAGCGTTATCCCAAAATTCTGCGGCGCGTCGGCGGCTACAACCTCAACGAGTTTGCCGATCCCTCGAAGCCCGTCAATCTTTCGAAGCTCATGGTCGGCTCCGAAGGGACTCTGGGCATCGTGCTCGAGGCCAAGCTGAAGCTGGTGCCGCTGCCGAAAGCAAAAGCCGTGATGGTGATCACTTTCGCGGATCTGCTCGAATCGCTCGCGGCGTCGCCGGTGATTCTGAAGCATTCGCCCTCTGCGATCGAAGTGATGGACAAAGCCATCCTCGATCATACCCGGCAAAACCAAGCGCTCGATACAGTCCGCAACGAATTCATCGCGGGCGATCCGGCGGCGACTTTGTGCGTCGAGTTTTATGCCGATCATGCCGAGGATCTCCCGCCGCGCCTGGAGGCGCTTGAACGTGACCTGCGCGCGCGCGGCATCGGTCAGCACTATCATTCCGAGACCGACCTCGCCAAGCAAGCCCGCATCTGGAGCCTGCGTGAAGCGGCTCTGGGGCTGTCCATGGCCATGAAGGGCGACGCCAAGTCGATTTCCTTCGTCGAAGATACGGCAGTCGCACCCGAGCGGTTGAGCGAATTCATCGGGCGATTCCTTGAGTTATTGCGCCGGCACGGCACCACCGCGGGACTCTACGCTCATGCTTCTGTCGGCTGCTTGCACGTCCGGCCGGTGGTGAACCTCAAAACTGAACACGGAGTGCGACAGTTCGAGGCGATCGCCAACGATGTTGCCAAACTTGTGCTCGAATTTGGCGGCGCGCTTTCCGGCGAGCACGGCGACGGCCTGGTGCGCAGTCCCTTCATGAAACAAATGTTCGGGGACGCGTTGTACGAGGCTTTTCGAGAGCTGAAGCGGACGGCCGATCCCAAGGGCATCCTCAACCCGGGGAAAATTGTCGATGCTCCGCCGATGACGGGCAATCTGCGCTACGGGCCGAAGTATGAGGCTCGCTCGCCGCAGACGTTTTTCGATTTCGCCTCCTTCGGCGGATTCAACGGCGCGGTGGAAATGTGCAGCGGCGTGGGAGCCTGCCGCAAGAAACTGGCCGGGACGATGTGTCCTTCTTATATGGCCACTCGGGATGAGGCCCATACAACCCGCGGGCGTGCGAATGTTTTGAGGCTCGCCATGAGCGGGCAGCTCGGCGAGGCGGGATTGACGGAAAAGGGTGTGTTCGACGTACTCGACTTGTGCCTCGAGTGCCGGGCGTGCAAATCCGAATGCCCCGTCAACGTGGACGTGGCCACGTTCAAAAGCGAATTTCTCGCCGGATATTGGGCCCGCCATGGCACTCCCTTGCGAACAAAGTTGCTGGGACACGTCGCGCAATTGTCGGTCTGGGGCAGCCGCTTCGCGCCGCTCTCCAATTGGGCCAGTTTTCCGGCGCGGTGGTTCCTGAAGCGGCCGGCTCCGCAGTGGAAGCGGCGGACGTTTGAGCAGTGGTGGAGGAGCCGGGCGTCTCACCAGTCAGCCGCCACGCAACCGGCCACCGTCGTTCTGTTCAACGATACCTTCCTCAATCACTACCATCCGGAAATCGGCATCGCGGCGGTGGAAGTTTTGGAGCGCGGCGGATGCGGCGTCTCGGTAGTCAAGCCCGGATGCTGCGGACGGCCGATGATCTCGCAAGGACTGCTGGCCGAGGCTCGCGCGCACGCGGCTCGCTTAGTCGACGCGCTTCACCCGGTGGCCGCGTCTGGCCAGAAGATTCTTTTTCTGGAGCCGAGTTGCCTCTCCGCCGTCAAAGAAGACATCCCGTCTTTGCTCCGCGGCGAGCGGCAGGAGCAAGCGCGCAAGATCGCGCAAGCGTGTCTGTTGTTCGAAGAGTTCGCGGCGGCATTGGATTTAGACCTGTCCAACGGCCCTTCACGCATACTTTTGCATGGGCATTGTCATCAAAAATCGCTCGGGCTCCTCGGCGCGACCACCGCGCTCCTCAATCGCATCCCCGGAGCGAAAGTCGTCGATCTCGACGCCGGCTGCTGCGGCATGGCCGGCTCATTCGGCTACAGCCGCGAACACTACCCCGTGTCCGTCGCCATTGCCAATCGCAAGCTGCTGCCTGCCGTGCGCGAGATGAAGCCGGGCGAAGTCCTGGTCGCTCCGGGAACTTCCTGCCGCCAGCAGGTGAAAGATTTGAGTGGCGCCACGGCGCTGCATCCGGCGTCCCTTGTTCGTAGTTTGCTAAAGCCCGCAAAGGACCTGCGGGCAACCTCCAGGTCGTGATACAAGCTACCCGCGCGATCCGTTTTGCGGGCGATATCCAAAAGTGATATTCTCCGATTCATGAAATGCACTTGGATTCTACTGGCCGCCTTTCCGCTGTTCGGAGGGTCCGTCCGCATCTATCAAACCAATAGCGCCGGAGACCACGTGGACGTGATCGACCCGGCTACCAACAAGGTCGTGATGAAGGTGGAAGGCATCGAAGTGCCCCACGGCGTCGCTTTCTCGCCGGACGGCAAGCGCGCCTACATCACCTGCGAATCCGAGAGTACCCTCTGGGCCACGGACACCAAGACCGGAAAGTTGATCGCCAAGGCGAAATTGAGCGGGCATCCCAACAATCTCTCCGTCTCGACTGACGGCAAGTACGCGTTCGTCGGCATCGCCGTCGCTCCGGGCGCGGTGGACGTGATCGATACCGCGACCATGGAGCTTGCCAAGAGCATCCCGGTGAAGGGCGCGGTGCACAACGTTTACGTGACTCCCGATGGCAAGTACGCGGTGGCCGGATCGATTCCGGGGAAAATGATTACTGTGATCGACGAAAAGACTCAGCAAGTCGCCTGGGAACTGCCCGTGCCCGCCGGCGTGCGCCCCATGGCGTTCGACAAGGCCGCGGACGGCTCCACCGCGCACATCTATGCCCAGCTTTCCAATCTCCACGGTTTCATCGTGGTGGATTTCAAGACGCACCAGATCGCGCAGACGGTGAAGCTTCCCGATGAGCCGTTAATCGGCAAAGCCGAGTCGGGCGCGCCCTCCCACGGCATCGCCGTATCGCCCGACGGCAAGACCATGTGGGTCAACAGCTCGCTTGCCAGCGGCATCTTCGAGTATTCGCTTCCGGATCTGAAGGTGCTCGGCTACGTGAAGACCGATAAGGTTCCGGATTGGGTGACATTCACGCCCGACGGCAAGAAGGTCTACGTGGCCAACTCCGCCGTGAACACGGTCACTGCTGTCGACACCGCTTCGCGCAAGGAAATCGCGACGATTCCCGTGGGCGAAGTGCCGAAGCGCAACGGCACCGTCGTGGTCCCCTAAGGCGCTTCCGCGCCTGCTGTGGGCTATCGCAGGGAGAATTGACATTTGCGGCCACTCCCGGTACAGTCTGTACCATGACAGTCCGTACTCCGCTCACGGAGCTTGAAAGTGAAGTCATGCGTGTGGTCTGGGACACCGGCCCTTGTTCCGTTGAAGCCGTCCATGAGGTTGTCTCCAAGAAGCGCGACCTCAAGGAGACCAGCGTCCGCACGATTCTGCGCCGCCTGGAGCAGAAAGGTTACCTGCGGCATGAAGAACAAGGCCGGGCGTATGTGTATCGCGCTGCGGAGCCGGCCCGCAGCCTGGCGGCTCGCGCGGTGCGGCAGATTATCGACCGCTTCTGCAAAGGCTCGGTCGAGGACCTGGTCACCGGCATGGTCGAAGGAAAAATGTTGAGCGAGGGCGAGTTGGATCGCCTGGAGAAGTTCGTTCGGAACGCAAAAGGAGGTAAGTAGCGATGGGCAGAACGCTGGCCGAGTTCGTTATCCGCACGACACTGATCGCGATGGCGACCGGCGCGTCCCTGTGGGCTCTGCGCATTCGCTCTGCATCGGCCAAGCACGCCGCGTGGACCGGCGTGATGTTGGCGATGCTGCTGCTGCCGGCGTGGATCGAGTGGGGGCCGAAAGCTAGCCTTCCCGTGCTTCCCGCGCATCCAGTCGTAGTTACGGATGTCACGCCGGTTGCGGTCACGGAGGCCCCGGATGCGGCGCCGATCGAACCAGCTTCAGTTCCGCGGCTGGGCTGAAATTGGACCGAAGTGCTGCTGGGCGTGTATGCGTTCGGCGCGGGCGTGCTTCTGCTGCGCCTCGCCGTCGGGACCTTTCGCGCGCACCGATTGGCTAGCGCCTCGGCTCCGGTAACCGTCGGCTTCTTCAAGCCGCGAATCATTCTGCCGGAATCTTCAAGCGAATGGCCGCGGTCGCGGCTTGAGGCGGTCCTGGCGCATGAACGAGCCCACGCCCGCCGCCGCGATCCTCTGTTTCAATGGCTCGCCCTGTTCAATCGCGCGGTGTTCTGGTTCCATCCCCTGGCCTGGTGGATTGAGCGTAACCTCGGCGCTCTGGCCGAAGCGGCGTGCGACGAGGCAGTGCTTGATCAAGGACACGATCCGCGAGAGTACTCGTTGTGCCTGCTGGAAATGGCCCGCACCGTGGAGGGCGCCGGCACACGCGTGAGCACCATCGCGATGGCGATGCCCGGAGTGTATCTCCCGCAACGGATCAAGAGCATCATGGCCGGCGTGCGAGTCCCGCGCGTCTCGCGGGCGCGCCTGGTCTGCGCCGCGATCGCATGCGCCATTCCCGCGGCGCTGTTCGCGGCTGGCAAACTCGATCGAGCGCCGCAGCTTCTGCCTTTGTGGCCTTTGCCCGCCCGGGCTGTCCCGCAGCCGCCGGAGTTGATCGCGCAAGCGGCGCAGGCTCCGGCTCCTGCCTCACCCGCGCCTGCACCAGCCCCCGCTCCCGCACCCAAGCTCGAATTCGAAGTCGCCACCGTCAGGCCCGCCGCTCCGCTGACCCCCGGAAACCTGCCTCCCCGCAGCGGCCCCGGCACCTCCGATCCGGAGCGGGTCAACTATCGCTACCGCACCATGAAAACCCTGCTGATGACCGCGTACGGTATGCCTGTAAACCAGGTGATTGGGCCGCCGTGGATCGACTCCCCGCGGGACCTCTTTGACATCACCGCTAAGGTCCCACCCGGCGCGACCCAGGAGCAGGTCAACGTGATGCTTCAGAATCTGCTCGCTGGTCGATTCAATCTGGTGGTGCACCGCGAAACCAGAGAGTTGCCGTTCTACGAGCTGACTGTGGCGAAGAACGGTTTGAAGATGAAGCCCTACGTAGAGGATCCCAACGGGCCGAAGTTCGAGCCGGGCAAGATAACCCTCGACAAGAACGGAGGGCCGATGCCGCCTCCGGGCGGCCTGATGATAACGATGTCTTCGGGGAAACGCAGGATCGTAGCTAGTA
The DNA here is from genome assembly GCA_030041495.1 of Bryobacteraceae bacterium. Classification (GTDB taxonomy): domain Bacteria; phylum Acidobacteriota; class Terriglobia; order Bryobacterales; family Bryobacteraceae; genus Palsa-187. The sequence goes on from JASHNT010000030.1 coordinate 17,047, forward strand.
AGCAACGGGTCGGAGGGACACCGGGGCTGGTCGCCACGCTTCAACCCCAGCTCGGCCGCCCGGTGGTCGATAAAACGGGACTCGACGGTTATTACGACTACACGCTGGAGTTCAGCCTGGAAGGCGCAAGCGCCGCAGTGCCCGGACAACAACAGACTTCATCCGATTCTGACGCTCCCGATCTTGGCACCGCGGTGGAGGAGCAGCTCGGCTTGAAGTTGACCGCCAAGAAGGGGCCGGTCGAGGTCCTGGTGGTCGATAGCGGAAACGAGACACCAACAGAGAACTAAACCCTACTTCGCCGCGCGAATCCATTCCGCGATGGTCTGCCAGTCCGGATCGTCCTTCGATTCGAACTGGTGCCCGCCGCCGTGGAAATCGTCGCCGCCGGCTTCCGGAGCCAGAGGATGCAGCAGGAAGTGGCTCCTGTCCGGATTGCCCGGAATCACTAAATGCGAGACGCTTTCAAAATTCATTCGCGATTGCGCTTCGGTCCAGGCGGTCGCGCCAGGATCGAGCGGTTGCAGATGAAAGTTGCTGGCGCTGGCAGTATGGCACGCCGCGCAACGCGCATGGTTCAGGCGCTTCTTCAAGAAAATTGGCTCGATTTTAGCGCGGTAAACCTGGAAGTTGAGCGTTTTGCCGCCGCTCTCGGCCAGCGCCGCGCCCGCCGCGAGAATCGCCGCAATGACCAAGGCGTGCCTCATTCGGCGAACACCACCTTTCTGCTCGCGTCGACACGAGAGTAGATCAGCGCTCCCGCGACGGCCACCACGGAGGAGACCAACAGAGGCATGTTCCATCCCGACGCCTTCACCAGATACGGGACGATCTGGCTGAACGCCGCGCCTCCCAGGTTACCGCAACAGTTCATGACCGAGGCGGCGGAGCCGGCGAAATCGCCGGCGATATCCAAAGGAATCGCCCAGGAAACCGACACGGTGACCTCGGAGGCCGCAAAGGCGATGAAGTTGAGGTAGACGCAAGTTCGGGGGTCCTTGGCCAGCGTAGACGCATAGACTCCGACGGCCGCGATGAGGAAACCGCAAACGCCCACCAAGCGCCGCGCGCGTTTGACGTCGCCGGTAACGCGCAGCACCTGATCCGTCAGCCAACCGCCGGATAGATTTCCCACCGCCGCGGCAATCCACGATAAACCGGTGAACGTTCCGCGATCGTGCGCGCCGAAGCCACGGCCTTCAGTCAGGAAAGTCGGGAACCAGTCCGTATACCAGGCCAGCAACACCTGGTAACAGACGTACATCACCGAGATCTGCCACAGCACCGGGCTGGCCAGGATCCGCTTCCAGGGAACCGCATGGCCTACCGGCTTGCCGGGTCCGCCAGTCGCCGAATGAATCTTTTCGAGCTCCGCTGCATTGACGCCATGGTGCTGCTCGGGAGTGTCGCGATAGTAGGAATACCACACCACGGCCCACAACAGTCCGACGATTCCGAAAGCCCAGAACGGCATTCGCCAGCCGTAGTGCAGGATTAGGAAGGCCACAATCGGCGCCACGGTGCCCCCCAGCCGCGAGCCGGCATGCGTGATGCCCTGCGCGAAGCCGCGCTCGGAAGGAAGAATCCAGCGCGAAAGCGACCGGGTAGCGATCGGGAACGCGCCCGATTCACCCGCGCCAAAGATAAAGCGGACCACCCAGAGTGAGGCCGCGTTCCATCCGAGGGCCGTCATCGAAATCAGGATGCTCCACCATCCCACGATCAGTGACAGCGCGCGGCGTGGACCGATCCTGTCTCCCAACCACCCCCCGGGAACCTGGAAGATCGCGTAGCTATAGCGGAACGCCGCCAGGATCGCGCCCATCTGCACCAGAGATAGGCCCAGGTCCTTGCGTATGTCTGTGGCGGCTTGAGAAAACACCACCCGGTCCATGTAGGTGATGAAATATGCGGCAACCGTCAGGGCGAGTACGATGTGCCGCGCATGAGTGGGATGCGCCGAGGTAGAGCGGGCAGAAGCAGTCTGCATGCGGACTGTGTGATGATACCACCTCGCGGAGGCTACTTCACCCGCCGCGCCGTTGTTTCAACCGCACGCAGGGATGGTTTGCTCTCGTGCGGAAAATCCGTGGGCATGCGCCCTGTGACCTTGCCCGTTCCGGCCCATTCCACGCCGCGCTGAAGAGTGGTCTGGTAACCAACGCAGGCCATACCGTCCTCGGTGTTGCCCAGCAATGTGTGAAATACGCGGCCCTTGCCATACGACACCGCCACTAGCACGGCTTCGTCGCGGCCCGTGCCGCCGTGGTCTTTATCGGAATGCGCCGTGGCCAGCACCAGCATGTTCTTGCCCGGCCCGCGCAAATCGCCCGCCAGCTTGTCTGTCGCGTGCATCCATACCAGCGGAAGCCCCTTGGTGACCGGATGTTCCGTGTTGCGAATCGTCACCGCGAAGGGTTGATCGGGTTCCTGCGTTTTTCCTGCCGGACCGGTAAGATCGCTGTCGAAGGCGACGTTCTCATTCTGATAGAACCAAATCGGCCCCGCGCTCTTATCGCGATTCGGCGCACTGCTGACGCCGAGCATCAGGTTGTACTCGGTCCACGCCGGGAACGCCGCGTCCGCCGAAGCCAGCGCCACCAAACCTCCGCCGTTCTGCACGTATTTTTCAAGCGCGGCCATGGTGGTCAGCGGCCACGCCTCGCCACTGTAGTTCAGAATGACCACTTTATAGCGGTCGAACGGAGGGTCGAACGGATTGCCCTTGGCCGGAGCGGTCAGCACGTCGGGGTGCACATCCGCGATTTCCAGAATCGCTTTGATGGCTGGCGTCTGCCCTTTGGTCTCCTCGCCGTCGATCATCAACACATGAACGGAAGCGCCGCACGCGAACGGCAGGACGACGGCCGCGAGCAGCACGCCTCCAATCGCTCTCATGCCCTAAGGATAGCGCGCCTGGATGCTTTGTTTCGCCCCTGTTACTCTGGGATTGCCCCCATTTAAGGCCCTATGCCGCTCGGTGATTTTGACTCACTTACTCGCGAATGGTTCCAGTCCCGATTCGCTGTGGTGACTGAGCCGCAGAGGCTCGGCTGGCCGGAAATCCGCGCAGGCCGCGACATTCTGATTTCCGCTCCCACTGGCTCCGGCAAGACTCTGGCGGCATTCCTCACCGCCATCGATGCGCTGGTGCGCCGGGCGCGCGCCGGTGACCTGCGCGATCAGATTCAAACCCTCTACGTCTCTCCGCTGAAAGCTCTCACCAACGACGTTCACAAGAATCTGGAGATCCCGCTGGCCGGGATCGCCGCGCTGGCGCGATCTAAAGGCATCGCGCTCCCGGAAATCCGCACTGCCGCGCGCACCGGCGATACTCCGGCTTCGGAACGCCAGAAAATGGGCCGCAAGCCCCCGCACATTCTGGTGACCACCCCGGAATCGTTGTACATCCTGCTGACCGCCGCGGGTCCGCGCAAGATGCTGGCCTCGGTGCGGACGCTGATCGTCGATGAGATTCATGCGGTCGCCGGTGACAAGCGGGGCGCGCACCTGGCTCTCTCCATCGCTCGTCTGGAAGCTCTGGTTGGGCGCCCCTTGCAGAAGATCGGTCTCTCGGCGACCGTCAATCCCATCGAGGAGGTCGCCCACTTCCTCAGCCCCTCGGCGAAAATCGTGCAGACTGGCCAGCGCCGTGCGATGGACCTCGCCGTCGAAGTCCCTCGCGACGAATTGGGCGCAGTCGCCAGCACGGAAATGTGGGGCGAGATTTACGATCGCCTCGCTACCCTCGCCCGCGAGCATCGCACCACCCTGGTCTTCGTCAACACCCGCAAGCTCTCCGAACGCGTCGCGCATCATCTTGGGGAGCGCCTCGGCAAGGAAGCCGTTCTTCCGCATCACGGCAGCCTCTCGCGCCGCCTGCGCCTGGAAGCCGAGCAAAAACTCAAGAACGGTGAGCTGCGCGTCGTGGTTGCGACCGCCTCGCTCGAACTCGGCATCGACATCGGCACCGTCGATCTTGTTTGCCAGATCGGCTCACCGCGGTCGATTGCCGTGGGGTTGCAGAGGATTGGCCGGGCAGGACATGCGCCGGGCTCTCCCGGTTTACCCGTCGTCCTGCCCAAAGGCCGCTTCTTCGCCGGCACTCGCGACGATTTGATCGAATGCGCCGCGCTGGTACGCGCCATCCGCCGGGGAGAGCTCGACCGGCTGGAGATGCCTCGAGCCCCGCTGGATATTCTCGCGCAGCAAGTCGCCGCCATGGCCGCTTGCGAGGATTTCGCCGAAGACGATCTATTCGCGCTGGTTTGCCGCGCCTGGCCGTATCGTGACCTGGCGCGCGCCGAGTTCGATCAGGTCGTCGAGATGCTCTCCGAAGGCATCGCCACGGCTCGCGGACGCCGCGGCGCTTTGCTGCATCGCGACCAGGTGAATCATCGCGTGCGCGGCCGGCGCGGCTCGCGTCTGATCGCTATCACCAACGGCGGCGCGATTCCGGACACCGCGCAGTATCAGGTGATCGCGCAGCCGGAGGAGCACGTGGTCGGCTCCGTCGATGAAGACTTCGCCGTCGAAAGCCTGGTGGGCGACGTCTTCCTGCTGGGCACCACCTCCTGGCGCATCAAGCGCGTCGAACCGGGGCGCGTTCGCGTGGAGGATGCGCACGGCGCTGCTCCGTCGATTCCTTTCTGGCGCGGCGAGGCCCCCGGCCGGACGCGCGAGCTTTCCGAAGAAGTCTCCCGGTTGCGCGAAGACGTCGCCGCCGCGGGAACCGGCGCGGTCGACCTGCTCCAGCGCGAATGCATGCTCGATCAAAGCGGTGCGGAGCAGGCGGCAGGTTACATTCGTGCCGGCCGCAGCGCCCTCGGCATTGTTCCAACGCAGGAAACCGTGGTTGCCGAGCGTTTCTTCGATGAAGCCGGAGGCATGCAGTTCGTCCTTCACGCACCCTTCGGCCAGCGCGTCAATCGGGCCTGGGGGCTCGCGCTGCGTAAGCGCTTCTGCCGGACTTTCAATTTCGAATTGCAAGCCGCCGCCACCGACAACGGCCTGGTGCTCTCCTTGAGCGATCAGCACTCGTTCCCCTTGGAGCTGGTGTTCACCTTCCTCACGCCCGGCAACGCCGAGCACGTGCTCACGCAGGCTCTGCTCGATTCGCCGATGTTCGGCGCGCGCTGGAAGTGGAACGCCTCGCGGGCGCTGGCCGTTCCGCGCTTCGCCGGAGGCCGCAAGGTTCCTCCACCTATCCAGCGCATCCGCGCCGGCGATCTTCTCGCTGCCGTGTTTCCGGATCAAGTGGCCTGCGCTGAAAATCTCACCGGCGAAATCCGCATCCCCGATCATCCTCTGGTGAACGAGACCATCTCCAATTGTTTGCATGAGGCCATGGACATCGATGCTCTCAAAACCATCCTGGAGCGCGTCGCCGAAGGCTCCATTAAAACCATCGCCATCGATACGCGCGAGCCATCGCCGTTTTGCCACGAAATTCTCAACGCGAACCCCTACGCGTATCTTGACGACGCGCCGATCGAGGAGCGCCGCACGCGGGCGGTGCAGTTGCGCCGCACTCTGCCCGCCGAAGACGCCGCCAGCCTTGGCGCGCTGGACCCCGCGGCTATCGCTCAGGTGAGCGAAGAATCCTGGCCGGTCGTCCGTGATGCCGATGAGCTGCATGACGCTCTCCTCACCCTGATCCTGCTCCCCGCCGAAGCCCAATGGCGCGGCTTGTTCGAAGAATTGTCGCGAGCCGGCCGCGCACGGAGCACCGTACGCGAAGGCCGTGATTTCTGGGTCGCGACGGAGCGGCTCAGCTTGGTGGACGACGCCGTGTCCATCCTCCGGGGCTGGTCCGACTCCATCGGCCCTTTCACTGCACGCGCAATGTCTGAACGCCTCGCGCGGCCCCTCGACGTTGTCGAATCCGCGCTCGCGCAGCTGGAATCCGAGGGCCAAATTCTGCGCGGGACCTTTTCTCAAAACACGCCATCTCAAAAAACCTCGGATCTCGAATTCTGCCATCGCCGCATCCTCGCGCGCATTCATCGCCTCACCCTGCATCGCCTGCGTAGCGAAATTGAACCTGTCACGGCGGCGCAGTTCATGCGCTTCCTTTGTGGCTGGCAGCACGTCGCGCGCGGCACTCAGCTTCACGGCGTCGACGGAGTCTTTCAAATCCTGCGCCAGCTTCAAGGCTGCGAAATCTCCGCCGCGGCCTGGGAATCCACGATCCTCCCCAAGCGCATCGCCGAATACGAACCCGAATCGCTGGACCGCTTGTGCCTCTCCGGCGAGGTTCAATGGGGGCGGCTTTCTCCGCATCCGGCGTTGGAGCGTGACGAGCCTCGCCGCGTCCGTCCCACGCGTGTCGCGCCCGTGGCCTTATTCCTCCGGGCCGATTCGGCCGAACTGTTGCCTGCGGCGCACGCAGCTCCGTTGCTCTCGCACCAGGCCCGCGATATTTTCACCGCGCTCGAATCCCGCGGAGCTTTGTTCTTCGATGAAATCGTGCGCAACACCGGCCGCCTGGCCAGCGAAGTCGAAGACGGCTTATGGGAGCTGGCCGCCGCGGGCATCGTCACCGCCGATGGATTCGAAAACCTTCGCGCCTTGATCGATCCCAAGCGGCGCAAAGGGGAAGGCCGCGGCCGCAATGCGCGCCCGCGCCACGCAGTCGGACGCTGGGCGCTGTTGGCTCGCTCCGCCAAGGGTGCGGATCCGGAATTTTTCGCCAAGCAACTGCTCGACCGCTGGGGCGTCGTTTTCCGCGACCTGCTCGCGCGCGAAAGCCTCGCACCCGCGTGGCGCGAGCTTCTGCTGGTCTATCGCCGCATGGAAGCTCGCGGCGAAATCCGCGGGGGCCGCTTCGTTTCCGGATTCGCCGGCGAGCAGTTCGCGCGTCCCGAAGCCCTCGACCTGCTGCGTCATTTGCGCCGCACCGAGCCCTCCGGAGAAGCGGTCGAAATCTCAGCCGCCGACCCTCTCAACTTGAGCGGCGTCGTTGTTCCCGGAGCCCGCTCCGCCACTCTCGCGCAAGGGAGCCTCCGCCTTCTTGACGGCGTTCCGCAGGAAGACCGCGAGCCGGCTTTGGCCGGCTGATGGAAGCCCGCAAAGGGCGCGCGGGCGCCCTCATGAAAGCCGGGTAAGCCGCCCGCGCACTCCGTTTTGCGGGCGCTACTTAAAGAGCGCGTCAGGACTCCTTCGGCTTCGCCAGCATCCGGCTGGCGATCAGCACTCCGGCAACCGCAATCACTTTGGCCGCGGTCATCAACGCCGTCGAAGGGTGCAGCGTCCGCGTGACGTAATCGTCGGTCAGCATCATGTCCGCGCCTACCTCGCCCAAAATCGCCGCGCCCAGATATACCGTCCACGGATAGCGGTTCATCAGCATCACCAGCAGGTTGCTCGACAGCACCACGAACGGAATGCTCAGACCCAAGCCGAAAATGATCAACACCAGGTTGCCGTGCGACGCGCCCGCGATCGCCAAAACATTATCGGTGGACATTGTTATATCCGCGAACACGATGTACCACACCGCTTGCCAGACGTGCCCCGCCTTGCCCTGCGTTTCCTCCGGCGATTCCGTATCCGCGAACACGCGCACCGCGATCCATAGCACGAACGCTCCGCCGGCCAGTTTGACGAATTCCACGCCCAGCAGCTTCACCGCGATAAACGTGACCAGAACGCGCAGCACCACCGCCGCCGCCGCGCCCAGGATCATACCGGTGCGCCTCTGCCGCTGAGGAAGCGAACGCACCGCCAGCGCGATCACCAGCGCATTGTCGCCGGCCAGTAAGAGATCAATGAGGACGATTGAAAAACCGTCGATGAGGAGTCGGGTCAGGTGCGCGCCCACCGCCTCCAGTGTAACCGCTCGCGATTTGTTATCTTCCAAGAGGCGCGCTGGAAACGGGGCCCGCCCCGCGCCGGATCGCCTATACACGACAATGACGCATTCAATTAACTTGACCATCAACGGGACCGCCTACTCCCATGAAGTGGAGCCACGGCTGCTCCTTATTCACTACCTGCGTGAGGTTGTGGGTCTCACCGGCCCGCACATCGGTTGTGAAACTTCGCTGTGCGGCGCATGCACGGTGGAGCTGGACGGCCAAGCCGTCAAGAGCTGCACCATGTTCGCCGTTCAGGCCGACGGCGCAAAGCTGGTCACCATCGAAGGCCTGGCCGCGGACGGCAAGCTGCACAAGATGCAGGAAGCGTTTTGGAATGAGCATGGCCTGCAGTGCGGCTTTTGCACGCCGGGCATGATCATCGCGTCGAAACAGATTCTGGACCGCAATCCCAATCCCACCGAAGAAGAAATCCGGCACGGCATTGAAGGCAACATCTGCCGCTGCACCGGTTATCAACACATCGTCAACGCCGTGCGGGCCGCGGCCAAAGCGGCAGGAGCGTAGACCATGGCCACCATTACTAAGCCTGAGACCCTGCTCGGCAAACGCATCCGCCGCCGCGAGGATCCACGCCTAATCACCGGCACGGCCACTTATGTCGACGACATCAAGATGCCGGGCATGTATTACGCTGCCATCCTTCGCAGCCCGCATGCCGCCGCGAATATTCGCTCCTTGAACGTGCAACCCGCGCTGGCGCGCAAAGGAGTGCTGACGGTGTTTACCGGCAAGGATACCGAGCATGCCGGCTCGGTTCCCTGCGGCGCGGCTCTCCCTGGCTTGCGTGTGCCGCATCATCATCTATTGGCTCTCGACCGCGTGTATTTCGTCGGGCATCCCCTCGCGGTGGTTGTCGCCACGGACCGCTATATCGCCCGTGACGCCGCCGAGTTGATTGAAGTCGATTACGACGTGCTGTCCGCGGTCGCCGACCCGGAAAAAGCGCTCGCCGCCGGCGCGCCCGCCGTTCATCCGCAGTGGCCCGACAACACCGCTTTCACCTTTCATCAGGAGGGCGGGGAAGTGGACAAGGCCTTTGCCGAGGCCGACGTGATCGTCAAGCAGCGCATCACCAGCCAGCGTCTCATTCCCATGGCGATGGAAACCCGCGGAGTGGTCGCGGATTGGCGCGCGGCGGAGCGAGCCCTCACGCTGTACACCTCCACGCAAGCGCCGCACCTGGTGCGGACTCTGGTGGCGCAGGTCTTGGGCCTGGAAGATAATCGCCTGCGCGTGGTCGCGCCGGAAGTCGGCGGCGGCTTCGGCAGCAAGATCGACACCTATGCGGAGGAAATCCTCATGGCGTTTGTGGCCATGAAGATCCGTAAGCCGGTGAAGTGGATCGGGTCCCGGCGCGAAGACTTCCTGTGCACCATCCACGGCCGCGGCCATGTGGATTACTACGAACTGGCCGCCAGGCGCGACGGCGAAATCACCGCGATCAAGCTCAAAATCATTCAGGACCTGGGCGCGTTTCTTTCGCTGCTTACGCCTGCCATTCCCACGCTCAGCGTGCTGATGATGCCGGGCCTGTATCGCACCAAGAACATTCGCGCCGACGTCGTTGGCGCGTTCACCAACTGCATGGCGACCGATGCCTATCGCGGAGCCGGCCGTCCCGAAGCCACGCACGGCATCGAACGCATGGTGGACATTCTTGCCGCGGAGCTCAAGATGGACCCGGCCGAAGTGCGCCTCAAGAATTTCATTCACAACGAGGAGTTCCCGTTCCCCACCGCCACCGGCCTGGTCTACGATTCCGGCGATTACGCGGCGCCGCTGCGAAAGGCGATGGATATGGTGGATTACGGCAAATTCCGTCAGGAGCAAGCCAGGGCCCGGCAGGAAGGCAAGCTGCTCGGCATCGGCATGTCCACTTACGGCGAGATCTGCGCGTTCGGCCCCTCGCCCGCCACTCCCGCCGGTGGCTGGGAGAGTTCACAGGTGAAGGTCGAACCCTCCGGAAAAGTCACCGTTGCAACCGGCATTTCACCGCACGGCCAGGGCGAGGAGACCACCTTCGCGCAAATTACCGCGGATGAGCTGGGTATCGGCTTGGATGACGTCATCGTCGTTCACGGCGATACGTCGCTGGTGCCCTACGGCATCGGAACCTTCGGCAGCCGCTCCACCGCGGTGGGCGGCACGGCTCTGTACTTCGCGCTGCAGGAGCTCAAGACCAAGCTCAAGAAGTGGGGCGTGACGCTTCTCGAATCCGAAGACGTCACGCTCGCCGACGGACGGTGCACGTGCAACAAGAGCGGCAAATCGGTCTCCTTCCAGGAAATCGCTTTCGCTGCATATCGCGCCATGAAGGTGCCTGCGGGAGCGGAACCGGGGCTGGTCTCGACCTATTTCTGGGAGCCGCCCAATTTCACGTTTCCCTTCGGTGCGCATATCGTGGTCACTGAAATCGACCGCGACACTGGCGAGGTCTTCATCAGGCGTTACGTGGCCATCGACGATTGCGGCAAGATTCTGAACCCCTTGATCGTGGATGGCCAGGTGCACGGCGGAGTCGCGCAAGGCATCGGCCAGGCGCTGTGGGAGCAGGCCGTCTATGACGACAACGGGCAGTTGATCACCGGCGAGCTGATGGATTACGCCGTTGCCAAAGCGCCCATGATGCCGTGGATCGAGAGCGGCCACACCGTCACGCCCTCGCCTGTGAATCCGCTCGGCGTGAAGGGCGTCGGCGAGGCCGGCACTATCGGAGCCTCGCCCGCCGTGGTCAATTCCGTGGTCGATGCGCTCTCGCACTTGGGCGTGCGGCACATTGACATGCCTTTGACGCCGGAAAAAATATGGAATTTGGTTTCCGCCGGAGGTGGAAAATGATCCCGCAGGAATTCGAATACTCAGCGCCCAAGTCGCTTGACGAGGCGATCACACTGCTGGGCCGCGGCGCCAAGCCTCTGGCCGGCGGCATGAGCCTGATCCCCATGATGAAGCTGCGCCTGGCCGTGCCGGATCATCTGGCCGACCTCGGTCGCATCAAAGACCTAAGCTACATCCGGGAACACTCCGGCTCGCTACTTATCGGTGCGACCACGACGCATTACGCGGTCGAAAGCTCCGCGCTGGTGCGCTCCAAGTGCCCTCTGCTGGCCGAAACCGCCGCGAACATCGGCGACGTGCAGGTCCGCAACCGCGGCACCATCGGAGGCAGCGTTGCGCACGCTGACCCCTCCGCCGATTACCCCGCCGCCCTCCAGGCTCTGGAGGCACAGATCGTCGCTCGCGGATCCAAGGGCGAGCGTGCCATCCCCATCGATTCCTTCCTGGCCGACACCTTCACCACCGCGCTCGAGCCGGGTGAGATCATTCGCGAAGTGATCGTGCCCATAGACGGAGCGGGCGTAGGGGTGTGCTACCAGAAGGTCGCGCAGAAGGCCAGCGGATTCGCTGTGGTGGGCATTGCCGTGCGCATCCAGCGCGGGGGCGAAAAGCTCTCGATGGTGCGCGTCGGCGTCACCGGCCTTTCGAATCGCGCGTATCGAGCCACGCATACCGAAAGAGCCCTCGAAGGCCGCACCGGAACTCCCGCGGAGATCGAAGCCGCCGCGAACCTGGTGGCGCAGGGCGTCGACGCCAATTCCGATATTCACGCTTCCGCGCCGTACCGCACGCATCTCGCGAAGATCCACGCCGCGCGCGCTCTGGCCAAGGCTCTGGCGAGAGCCGAGTAAGGATCGACGAGTGAAGATCTCCGGGTCAACCGTACTCGCCCTGCCTCCCGATCGGGCTTACGCCATGATGCAGGACCCGGAAGTACTCGCCCGCGCGATGCCCGGCTGCGAAAGCCTGGAATCGATCGGGCCCAACGAATACCGCATGA
>JASHNT010000031.1 GCA_030041495.1 Bryobacteraceae bacterium
CGAAGCTGGCGAACTGTCCTGGTCCTCGCCCACGCCCGCGTCCACCCCCGCCTCCTCCACGACCGCCGCGCCCTCCTCCGCCGCCACGGCCTCCGCCGCCGCCGAATCCTCCTCCGGCAAATCCTCCGGGGCCTCCCCCGCCGCCGCCCGGACCGAATCCGCCGCCGGCATCGGGGCCGAAGCCTCCGTTGATCGCATTCGCGCCGAGGCCGCCGAGACCGAGATTATTGGCATCCAGCGCGCTCATTCCGGGAGGCAACCCCAGAACGTTAGCCGCGCCCCCTTGCCCGCCGCCCGGTCCGAAACCGCCGCGGCCTCCGCCTAGCCTCTGCTGGCGGGCGTTATCGTCGCTGGCCGCTCCCAGACCTCCGCTAGTGCTCCCATTGACCAGGAAAGCCTGGTCCGAATCCTCGGCAGCGCCTACGGAGAGAGCATCCGTCCCGGCGCCCGCTGCGGCTAGCGCGTCCTGGCCATCCTGAGTGGGGGTCACTTGGGCGTTTTGAAATCCACGGCCGGGTCCCCCAGCTTGAGCTTGGCCCTGCGGCGAACCGGGAGGGGATGCCGAGGCTTGCGCCGGGCCTCCTCCTTGCGCTGGTTGAGCTCCGGGGCCGCCGCGCCCCTGCCCGAATCCGCGCCCCCGTCCGCGGCCTCCCCTACGTCCAGTAGCGGCGGGAGCTGCGTTTGAAGACGCGGTGGGGGTGGTCCCTGCCGCCGAGGCCGCTCCGTATTTTGGAATGTCTAACGTAAAGTCCTCGATACCGGCTTGCTGCCGGGCGGTAACGTTTCGGTGAATAGTGGAGAATCCCGGCATTTCCACCCGGAGATCCCAGGTGCCGGGCGGGAGGTTGAGAACGTAACGGCCGTTTTCGTCGGTATACCCGACGACTTTGTTATCGCCCTGCTGGGCGGTGACAGTCGCCCCGGGAACGGGCTGATCGGCGGCCCGGACATAGCCGCTTTCCTGACCGCCGTAGAGCAGGGGAAAGCCCACAACGCCGACCATCAAAAAGTACCGCACTTTGTTCTAGACGCAGGGGTTGGAAATGAGTTGACGCAAGCCGGGCTGCATTGTAATCCGCAGCCTGCCCCTCACCGTCCTAATCGAGGTGAAGGTCTGCGTCCTCGTGATGGCGCTCCCGGCAGCGCTAGCGTTCCTGACGCCGGCCGCGTTCGCCGAGGAGGGGATGTGGCCGTACGATCAGATTCCCCGGGACGAACTGCAACAAAAATTCAAGTTCGAGGCCACGCCCGATTTTTTCGACCATCTCCGGCTTTCCTCAGTGCGGGTTGGTGGAGGGTCCGGAGCCTTCGTCTCCCCGCAAGGTTTGATCCTGACCAGCCGTCAGGCGGTTGCGGGGTGTCTGGCCAGTTTGCCGGGCGGCGCATCCGAGGCCGGGTTCTACGCGGCCGAAGCGCCATCTGAGGCGCGCTGCTCCGGTCTGGACGCGGAAATCCTGCTGCGAATCGAAAATGTCACCGCGAAGGTGGCGGCCGGGTCGAAAGAAACCGGGGCTCGCGCCGTTGCTGCGCGCATCCAGAATATCTCGCGCATCGAGAAAAGTTGTGCTCCGGGGCATCGCTGCGTGGTGGTGAAGCTGTTTTCCGGCGGCCGCTACGATCTTTACGAATATCGCGTTTACAACGATCTTCGTCTGGTATTTGCGCCGGAATACGACCTCGCGTTTTTCGGCAAGGAGCGCGATTCGATCACGTATTTGCGTTATGGCTTGAATGTCGCGTTTCTGCGCGCCTGGGAAAATGGAAAGCCTGCCGCTACGCCCCAGTTTCTGAAAGTCAACCCCGCTGCTGTCCATGAAGGCGACCTGGTCATTGCTGCCGCCAATCCCCAACCCACGGGCCGCGCTTCGACGGCGGCTCAGCTCCAGTTCGATCGCGACCGCGCGCTGCCTCTCGCCGTTTCACGCCTGGAATCCCGCATCACCAAGCTCAGCGTGTTTTCTTCGCAAAGCGACTCAAACAAACGCGCCGCCGAGGCCACGCTGGCGGCGTTTCTGGCGCAGTACAAGATCGACGCGGGCAGGTTGATCGGCCTTCGCGACGATCGGCTGGTGACGCGTAAGACGGTGTTCGAAGATAAAATCCGCCGCGCGGTGCAGGCGTCGAAATTGGGGAATGACGCGGGGAAGGTATGGGACGATCTCGCCGCGGCGTACAAACAGTGGACCCCGTTCGAGCGTCCTTACCAGATTCTGGAAGCTTCGCCCGCGCCGGGCTCGAATCTGTTCCGCCAGGCCCGCCGCGAGATCCGCAAGGAGAATGCCGATGCAAGCGGTGCCGCGGTTCCGGAGCCGGTCGAAATTATTTTACTCACCGCGTACCTCGAAGAGCTGAAGAGTCTCGGCGACAAAGAAGTCCCGCTCAAGAACGTGCTGGGCGGGAAATCTCCACAAGAAGCCGCGGAGTCTTTGGTTAAAACGGGAACCGTGAAGCAGCTTGCCGAAGCCCTCGAGGATTCCGCGCGCCGCCTCGCCAAAAAGCACGATGAGATCCTGGGAGCGCTGGAAACATCGGCGTCGGAGAAAATCGCGCAGTACCGTTTTAAGCTGTTCGGCAACGCCGATTATCCCGACGCGACCGGCACGCCACGCGTGGAGTTCGGGGCGGTCAAAGGCTACACCGATCGCGCCGGCATCGCGATGCCTTTCGTATCCACTTTCAGTGGTCTGTATTTCCGCGAGGAAAACTCCGGCCCGTATCTGGTTCCCCAACGCTGGCTGGATCTGCGCGCGGCGCTTCAGCAAACCACGGGACTGGATTTCGTCAGCACTTGCGACGTCGGCGGCGGCGATTTTGGCGCGCCGACCGTCAACCGCGCGGGCGAACTGGCCGGCGTCCTGTTCGACGGAAATCTGGAGAGCCTGCCCGGCACGTATCTGTACAGCGATGAACAGGCGCGCGCCGTGCACGTGGCTGCCAGTGGCATTGCCGAATCGCTCAGGGTAATCTACAAGGCATCCGCCCTGTTGCGAGAACTCGGCCTGCCGGTGGATTAGGCTGGCCTAAAACCCTACACCGGGATCGGACGCTTGTAGTGTAGGATTGACAGTGTAAACTATGATTTACAAACGGTGCCCTGGATCGCGTCGGATCGGGCGAGCAAGGAGATCATGACCATGAAATTGACGAAAACGGCGTTGCTCTTCACGCTGATGTCGGTAGGAGCGTGGGCTCAGGTGAATGCGGGAGAACAGAAGCCCGAAGCCAGCCTGCCTTTCACCATGACCACGGTAAGCACGTTTGAACTCCCTTGGCGGATCGCGTTTCTTCCCGGCGGCAGCATGCTGATCACCGAAAAGGTGGGTCCGCTTTGGCTGGTATCCGCTAAGGGAGAGAAGATCACAGTCGTGACAGGCACGCCCGCGGTGTATTGGCAGGGCCAGGATGGGATGCTGGGCGTGTTCCTCTCACCCCATTACGCGACCGATCAGAGCATTTATCTCACCTACGTCGAGCCGGGCGATTACGGCGGGGGCTTGGCGCTGGCGCGCGCGAAGTTGACCATTAACCAGGGCGCGAACGGTACCCGGGCAGCGCTCTCAAACTTCGAGGTACTGTGGCGGCAAATGCCCAGAAGCACCGGTGGTCAGGCAGGCGCGCAGGTCGCGTTCTCGCCCGACGGCCAGTATTTGTTCCTCACGGTTGGCGACCGCATGCTCTTCACGCCCGCGCAGGATCCTGACCAGCCCAACGGCAAGATCCTGCGGCTGACGCTGGACGGCAAGCCCGCTCCCGGCAATCCCAACTACGGCAAAACCGGCGCGTCCACCATTCCCCTGATCGAGCGCGCCACTGACACCGAAGCAGCCAAGAACGCGAAGGTGGTGAGCACGTATACGTTCACCAGCCCCAACCTGACGCCCGCCGAGACTTGGTCGAGCGGTCACCGCACGCCGTACGGCATGGCGTTTTCACCGGCCGGGGAACTCTGGGAAGTCGAGCACGGGCCGCGCGGCGGCGACGAGCTGAACTTGATCGAAAAGGGCAAGAATTACGGCTGGCCGCTGGTCTCCTTCGGCCAGAATTATAATGGCGTGCCGATTCCCAAGCCCGATACGCGGCCGGACCTGACGATGCCGGTGATCTATTGGGTCCCGGTGATCGCGCCGGGAAACTTGATGTTCTACACAGGCACCAAAATCTTCCCGCAGTGGAATGGCAACGGTTTCATCGGCGGCATGGGGACCATGTCGCTCAACCGCATCATTTTCGACGGCCACGGTGGAGCAAAGACCGCCGAGCGCTGGAGCGTGGGCAAACGCATCCGCGATGTTGAGGAAGGCCCCGATGGCTCGTTATGGATGCTGGAAGACGCCAATCCGGGCGCGCTCATTCATGTGACGCCCAAGTGAGCGGTTCGCCGGCTAACAGGAAGTGACCGTGTCCCAACTGAAGCGCCGGGCCAATAGGTCACGTATCGCCTTCTGATCCGCGTCGAGACGATCCTCGCTCGCGGCCAGCAGCCAGGTGAGATGGTTCGACACCAGCTTCCTGGCGGATTCGTAGTCGCCCGCGCGCTCACTCCGCATGACGCGATTCCAAACCATCACGCAGCACACTGGATGCGTGTGGCCGAGATGGAGCCGCGCGTTCTCGTAGGCCTCGGTTTCGATCGTGCGGGCGTCCGATTCTTCGCCGAGATCGAACAGCACTTCGGCTAAATCTCCCTTGGCGGAAAGTGAGGCGGGGTGGAGTGCGCCGAAACGTTTCACGCAAAGGTCCGACAAGTCGCGAAGCACCCGCGCCGCCTGATCCCAATGCCCCTGGTCGAGCAGGATTTGGGCGAGCGTGTCGAGGATGCCCGGATGCGCGTCCAGATCCTGATCCAACGTGCCCAGGGCCTGATCCAATGTCCCCAGGGCCTGATCCACGCGGCCGGCGCGCCAGTAAGCGATCGCCAGCCGATGCGCCAGGGAGATGGTCTCGGGATGACCCGGTCCCAGCCTTGCGTCGCAGGACAGCAGCGCGGACTCCAGGGAGATGAGGTCCTCGTGCTCTCCATTGAGCGGCGCGATGGGCATGCAGCAATTCCGGTGCTAAGCCTTGCGGCGCGGAACAAAATTCATCGCCGCCGAATTCATGCAATAGCGCAACCCGGTGGGCGGAGGTCCGTCGTCGAAGACGTGTCCGAGATGAGCGTCGCAGCGCGAGCACAGCACTTCCTCACGAATCATGCCATGCGAGGTGTCGCGACGCGTCTCCACATTCTCCTTGGCGATGGGCTGGTAAAAGCTGGGCCAGCCGGTGCCGGATTCGAATTTTGTCTTGGAGTCGAACAGCGCGGTGTTGCAGCAGAGGCAATAGTACAGGCCGTCGGCGTGATTGTTGAGGTACTTGCCGGTGCCGGGAACTTCCGTTTCCGCTTCACGCGTAATCTGGAACTGGAATGGCGAGAGTTGCTTGCGCCATTCGGCGTCGGTCTTCTCTACTTTTTCGAGGTCGGTCACGCCGGTTCGCAGGCCCATGGCGTTGAACTCGACGATGCGCACGGTCTTCTTGCCGGCCGCTCCGAACGACTTCTCCAATAGGAATACGGCGGGGATACCGCTCACCACGCGTTTCAGGAATAAACGCCGGTGAGCATGTGAAGTACGAAATGCAGGCATTATTTTTTCCCTTTCGCGAGTTGAGGAAATTCCTGGCGGAAGCTGGCCAGTTTGGGAATGTCGTAGCGTTCGACGTAGGGCAGGTTGGTGCACTCGGGAGAACCCTGCTGGCAGTGCAACACGTAATCCTGATGGTAGTCTTCGGCCTTATAGAAGGCCTGGAGCGGAGCGACCCGGGTGACAATCGCCTTGGGATAAACCTTGGCTGCGCCGAGTTGCTGGATGTATGCCTCGGCTACCCGTTTCTGCTCGTCCGTGGTGTAAAAAATTTCCGACCGGTATTGCGTTCCTTGGTCGGGGTCCTGCCGATTGAGTTGGGTCGGATCGTGAATGGAAAAGTAAATCCTGAGAAGTTGGCCGAAGGAGACTTTTGAGGGGTCGAAGGTGACCCGAACGGATTCCGCGTGGCCGGTGGTGCCGGTGCTGACGATTTCGTAACGCGCGTTGGCTTTGCTGCCCCCCGCGTACCCGGAGACAGCGTCGAGCACACCCTTGGTGTTGCTAAAAACGGCTTGGATGCCCCAGAAGCATCCGCCCGCCATCACGACCGTTTCGGTCTTCTTGCCAGCCGCACTTTCGTCGCTGGAAGGGTTGGGAAGAGTGGGGGCAGCGATCAGGCAGGCAGCGAATGCCGCGAGGAGTCCGATTCGGAGTAAAGTCTGTGAAGATAGGTTCATCGTGAATTTCCTCGTACTCCACCATATCACGTTGGCGTGTATACTTGACAGCGTAGTTCCTGATTGACACTTACCCTTAACCGCCATGCTCCTCCTAATCCTTGCCTTTCTGGGCGGCGCGCTGACCATCATCAGCCCCTGCATCCTCCCGGTTCTGCCCTTTGTCTTCTCCAGCGTAAACCAGCCGTTCCGCAAAAGCGGCCTGCCGCTGCTGGCCGGCATGGCGGTCACGTTCACGGGTCTGGCCGCGGTGGCGACGGTGGGAGGGGGATGGATCGTCCGCGCCAACCAGTTCGGCCGCGACGCGGCGATGGCCGTGCTGGCGATCTTCGGCCTCTCGCTTTTGTGGGAGGGGTTGGCGAACCTGCTCTCACGCCCGTTCGTGCAACTCGGCAGCCGGCTTGCCGAAGGCGACGCACAGCATAGCAACGCGAGCGTCTCTCGCTCCCTGCTTCTCGGCGTCGCCACCGGACTTTTGTGGGCCCCCTGCGCCGGGCCGATCTTGGGGTTGATCCTCACGGGGGCTGCGGTAGGAGGGGCGAACTCGCACACTGCGGTTTTGCTGCTTGCCTACGCCGCGGGCGCGGCGACATCGCTGGCCGTGGCACTGCTGGCGGGCGGAGGGTTGCTGAGCGCGTTGAAACGATCGCTTGGCGCGGAGATATGGATTCGCCGCGTGCTCGGGGTGGCCGTTCTCGCCGGCGTTGCCGTCGTGGCGTTAGGCCTCGATCGCGGCCTCCTTACGCAGGTCTCTTTGGCCAGCACCTCCGGTCTCGAGCAATCGCTGGTGGACAAGCTGCAACCGAAGCCTAAGGAAGCGCCGGCCATGATGATGATGTCGGCCACCGGCGGCGGCAAGTCCGGCGGACCCGAGACGATGCCGAGCCTCTCCGGCGCCGCGCTCTGGCTCAACTCCCCGCCGCTGACACCGGAGCAATTGAAGGGAAAAGTCGTCCTGGTCGACTTCTGGACCCACTCCTGCATCAATTGCCTGCGGACCCTGCCTTACATCCGCGCCTGGGCGGACCGCTATAAGAATGACGGTCTGGTGGTGCTGGGCATTCACACGCCGGAGTTCGCTTTCGAAAAGGACGCGGACAATGTGCGCCGCGCGGTCGCCGATTTCAAGATCACTTACCCGGTGGCTCTCGATAACGACTACGCGATCTGGAAGGCTTTCAGCAATCAATTTTGGCCCGCGGATTATTTGGCCGACGCGAGCGGGCGCGTCCGTTTTCATCATTTCGGCGAAGGCAAATACGATGAGACCGAGGACCACATCCAGCAACTCTTGAAGGAGAGCAACGCTCGCCTCTCGTTCGATGGGGACACGAAGGTGGCGGGAGTGGGGACCGAAGCGCCGCCAGACAGCGACGTCCAATCGCCGGAGACCTACATCGGCTACGACCGCGCCGATAGTTTCCTGTCGCCGGGAGGTTTGGTGCAGGATGCCGCGCATACCTACTCGACGCCGCAGCACCTGGAGCTGAATCAATGGGGACTGGTGGGCAACTGGACCGACGCGAAGCAATCGGCGACGCTGAATTCGGTTCCCGGTAAAATCATTTTCCGCTTCCACGCCCGCGACGTGCATCTGGTGCTGGGGCCGGCCGCGGAAGGCAAGACCATCCGCTTTCGCGTGAAGATCGACGGCAAGGCCGCGGGCGGCGATCACGGAGTGGACACGGATGCCGGAGGCAACGGCACGGTCCGTGACAATCGTCTGTATCAGCTCATCCGGCAAAAGGACCCGGTGGATGACCGGACGTTTGAAATCGAGTTTCTCGATCCAGGCGTCCAGGCGTTTTCGTTTACCTTCGGATGACCCGCACACCTTAGGCGGCTTCGGCGGGGTGTGGGAACGCCATCAACAATCGGGCTAGGCAAGCCTGCTCCGCCGCAACCTGCGGGTCGGCCGGCGGGCATGAGCGGATGCGGCAGTCCAGCAACTCCCGCTGCACGGCTGCGGCGGGCTCCAGTTCCCCGTCCTCGATGAGGTGGTCGCGAAGTAATTCGAGCGCCCGCAATCTTACCGGAAGCACGCCCTCGTCGAAACGAGCCAGGTTCTTAGCGGCCCTTTCCAGGAGCAGCTTGGCGCCCGGCCTGCTGCCGGCGGCATCCAGCAAAGGCGCAATCTGCACTCCCAGGGCGAGCGTCTGAAGATTGTAGGGCCCGAACGTGCACTCGTAGCTGTAGAGCGTCGAAAGCATACTCGACAGCTCGGAGGGAAGCGTTTCCCTGTAATCCATTCTGTAAAGTATACCAGACGATATATTGTAAAGCAGACAGAGCGCTAGAAGGGGTAATGGGCTTCACCGCGCTGTATGGTGATCCACTTCAACTGCGTGAGATCGTCCATCGACCACTGGCCGCCCTCGCGGCCCATGCCGGAATCTTTGACTCCGCTGAAGGGGCCGTGCGGCTCATCGTGGATGGTCGAGCCGTTGATGTGCACCGATCCGCTCTCCAGCTCCAGCGCGCAGCGCATGGCCAATTGCAGGTCGTTGGTGATGACCGCTGAGGTCAGGCCGTAGCGGGTGTTATTGGCCAATTGAATGGCGTCGTCCGCGTTCCTGGCCTTGGCGACGCTCGCCACCGGTCCGAACAACTCCTCCTGGAACACGGCCATCGACGGCGTCACGTCGGCGATGACGGTAGGCTGGAAGTAGCTCCCTTCATAACTGCCGCCGCACAATACGCGAGCGCCTTGCGCCTTCGACGATTCGATGCGGCTGGCGATGAACGGGCACTGAGACGCGCGGATCAGAGGCCCGATGACCGTTTCCGGATTGCGCGGATCGCCCACTTTGAGCGACTTCGTTTTGGCGACGAATAAATTGAGGAACTCCTCGTAAACCGGCTCCTCCACAATGACGCGTGAGCCAGCCATGCAAATTTGGCCTTGGTGAATGAATAGGCCGAAGCACGCGGTGTCCACGGCATATTTGAGGTTGGCGTCCTTCATCACTAGCAGGGGGCTCTTTCCGCCCATTTCCAGATCGAACTTTTTGCCGCGCTTGGCGCATTCAATCCCGATCTGGCGGCCGACCGCGGTCGAGCCGGTAAACAGGATCGCTTTGACCCGAGGATCGGAGTACATCGCCTCTCCCAGCGTGGGACCGTCGCCGGGGACCACATTCAGGACGCCGGGAGGCAGCCCGGCTTTATCGAAGATTTCGGCGATCTTCAGGCCGACGAGCGAAGTCTCTTCCGACGGCTTCAGCACGAACGTGTTGCCCGCGGCCAACGCAAACGCGACCTTCTTCGTCGCCAGGATCAGAGGGAAGTTGAACGGCGCAATGCCTCCCACGACGCCCAGAGGCCGGCGGATGGCCATCGATATGCGTCCGGGAATGTCGCACGGAATCGTGTATCCCATGATGCGCCGGCACTCGCCGGCAGCGGAACGGAGCACGCCCACCACGTAGGACACCTCAAACTGCGATTTGCCGAAGGTCGATCCGCCTTCCTCGATCAACAAATCGGCCACCTCGCTGCGCATGGATTCCAGCGCATCGGCGGCGCGGATCAGAATGAGCTCGCGTTCGGAGGGAAGCGTGTTTCCCCACAGATCCTTTACCGCATGGGCGGCGTCGATGGCGCGCGTCATATGCTCCGGGCGCGCCATGAATACCTTGGAAAATGCCTTGCCGTTAGCGGGATTGACGACCGGCGTCATGGCCGACGTTTCCGCTTCAATCATCTGTCCGTTGATGTATGGTGTTGTCATAAACTCCCCTTGCGGTTTTTCTCGTTCCCACGATTCCGCGACTCCGGCGGCAACGCCGCCCGGACCGCCGCGGCTGATGACGCGCTCCAATGCCCATCGTCTGCGGGATCGTGATATTGTCTAGTGTAGCTTACATAGTCGTGTAAGAAAGACGAAAGGAGAAATTTCACCATGGCCTCTCTCATGTCAGCTCCCGCCGCGCCCGCCGTACGCATTTCCGCCACGCAACTGTTGATCGATAATAAATGGGTCCCGAGCGAATCCGGCAAAACTTTCGCCACCATCAATCCGTCCACCGGCGAAGAAATCTGCCAGATTGCCGAGGCCGATGCCGCCGACGTCGAGAAAGCGGTTCGGGCGGCGCGAGCGGCCTTCGAGCGCGGACCCTGGCGCAAGACGATGGCCTCCGAGCGCGGACGGTTGCTGCATCGTTTGGCCGACCTGATCGAGAAACATGCCGATGAGCTCGCGGCCCTGGAATCGCTGGATAATGGCAAACCGGTCTCCGTCGCGAAGGCTGTGGACGTGGCGGCCACCGTGGGCTGCTACCGCTATTTCGCCGGCTGGGCCGACAAGGTTCAGGGCAAGACCATTCCGATTGACGGCGATTTTTTCTGTTATACGCGCCATGAAGCTGTAGGAGTGGTTGGCCAAATCATTCCCTGGAACTTTCCCATGCTGATGCAAGCGTGGAAGCTTGCGCCTGCGCTGGCCACGGGCAACACAGTAGTGATGAAACCGGCCGAACAGACGCCGCTCAGCGCCCTGCGCATCGGCGAGTTGATCGTCGAAGCGGGCTTTCCCGAAGGCGTGGTCAACCTGCTGCCCGGTTTCGGTCCCACGGCGGGCGCGGCGATCGCAAACCATATGGACGTCGATAAAGTGGCGTTCACCGGATCGACCGAAGTCGGGCACCTGATCATGGAGGCCGCGGCGAAGTCGAATCTGAAGCGGGTCACCCTGGAGCTGGGAGGCAAGAGCCCCAATATCGTCTTCGCCGACACCAACGTGGACGAAGCGGTGGAGGGGGCGCACTTCGGGCTGTTCTTCAATCATGGGCAGTGCTGCTGCGCCGGCTCGCGAGTTTTCGTCGAGCAGAAGATCTACGATGAGTTCGTCGAAAAGAGCGCCGCCAGGGCCAGAAAGCGCACGGTGGGCGATCCGTTCGATCCCAAGACGGAGCAGGGCCCGCAGGTGGATCAAGCCCAATTCGACAAGGTCATGGGCTACATCGATTCCGGGCGCGCGGAAGGCGCGAGGCTAGCCTGCGGCGGCGAACGCGTGGGAGATCGCGGATACTTCATCCAGCCGACGGTGTTTTCCGACGTTCAGGACAATATGAAGATCGCCCGGGAGGAGATCTTTGGCCCGGTGATGAGCATCATCCCGTTCAAGACCGCCGGCGAGGTGGTGGAGCGCTCCAACCGCACTACCTACGGCCTGGCGGCTGCCGTGTGGACCAGGGACATCCAGAAGGCTCACGCGATTGCCAACAGCCTTCGCGCCGGTACGGTTTGGGTGAACTGCTACAACGTGCTCGATACGCGCGCGCCTTTCGGTGGGTTCAAGCAGTCCGGCATCGGCCGCGAGCTGGGCGAGTACGGGCTTCAGCAATACACGGAGATCAAAACCGTCACCGTCAGGCTATAGCACTCTGCGCGGCCCCGGAATGGGGTCCAAGCGTTGGATTCGCGCCGGCGAATCCTTCCTTCCCTCGGATTATGCCAGCCGCCGGACCAGACGGAAGGGTAAGGTGACAATCGCCCAGACCAGGCCGAAGGCTCCCTCAACCGCGACGCCGATCAGGCGGAAGGGCAGGAGCAGCAGCCACACCAGCGGGTAGAGCACCAGCGCCAGTAGAGCCAGCGGCCAACACAGGACCAGCAGGATGCACCATAAAAGGAATTTGGTCATACGGTACTCTTCCTCAAGTTACGTAGGAAGCGCTGGCAGGGTTCCGCTGAAAAGAGTGGTGGGTCTGAGAGAACTCGAATCTCTGACCTCCTGCGTGTCAAGGACGGTCACTCGTTCCAGGGCCTCCGTCGTTTTGCGTGCACTCCTGACGACCACACACTCTGGGGAACCTGCTCTTCGCTCGACGGCAACCCAATATGCCTCTAGCTTACGGGCGGTGACACGGTTTGGCACAGATGAGGGCAGGCGCGTCAGAGTGGAAGCCACTCTATTCGATTCGCCCACTCCTCGGCTTCGGTGAGGTGCCAAATCAGCAAGAGGTCTTCGATTATGTTCCGGGCCAGGATCTTGCTGGGTACGAGTATCAAGCCTGCGCAACCGCTCGCCTCAACGCATTTGTCAAACCAGCGGGGCATTGTTCTCACATCGTGCGACACGACGATGCGCCCCGAGAGATGTGCAAGGTCCAGAATATCCGGGTCCTTCATTCGTTCCGGTATCGTCGTCTGAGGCAAAGCGAAGTCAATCGCAGGTTCCCGCAGCAAAAACCGGCCACAATCTTTGGTTGAAGTTGGAGTCCGCAAGGAAGTGGACTCTCACGGCCGCGTCTGCGCGGCGTGATCTTTAGCCTCCCGTAACCGGTTCATCAGAGGGTCGGCGGCCCTTGGCCGGTCCGTTCGCAATGCTTCCCAACGCTGGTCCTGCTCTTCCAGGTACGCCTCCACCTTTTCCTTGTTTTCAAGGTAGAACGTGATGGCCCCGTAAATCCTTACGAGGGGGCCTGGCCATCGGGAATGATCGAAGAATTTCGTCGGGCGATTCGCCGGCCTGAAATGCGTGAACGATACCGTCGAGCGAAATGCGGGTGCCCGCGATGTAGTAGCCGCCGTCACGCTCTTCGACATACGTCTGCATCTTCCCGAACCCCACTCCAGCCTACCTCGACTATAGCGGCCAACACGGGACCAGCAGGATGTACCATAACGTGCACCATAAAAAGAACTTGGTCATACGGTACTCTTTCAGACAGGAGCATTATCGCCCTCTGAAGGCCTTACTTTTCGCGTTGATGGAGGGCGCAATGCCCCACAATCCACTTCAGGGCGTTACACCAAGCAAGCTTTGTAGCGTATGGCGGTGATACGGCCGGGTCCTAGATTCCCGAGTGGCCCGTCGTCCAGCATTTTCACGCAGTATCGTTGCAAGGTATATACTTGCTCCTAATCATGCGCCTCAAGGTTGGCGACAAGCTGGGTCCCTATGAGGTCTCCGGATTGCTCGGCAAGGGTGGCATGGGAGAGGTATACCGCGCCAATGACACGCGCCTGAACCGGCCGGTTGCGATCAAAGTGTCGTCGCGCGAGTTTAACGACCGGTTCGAGCGCGAGGCCGAAGCCATCTCCGCGCTGAATCACCCCAATATCTGCACGCTCTATGACATTGGCTCGAATTACCTTGTCATGGAGTTCGTCGATGGCGAGATGCTCTCGAAAATCATCGAGCGAGGTCTGCTGCCGCTGGACAAAGCGCTGCAATACGCCGTGCAGATTGTGGACGCGCTCTCCGCTGCGCACTCTAAAGGCATCATCCACCGTGACCTGAAACCGGGCAACATCATTGTCACCAAGAACGGCGTCAAGGTGCTCGATTTCGGACTGGCCAAGCTCGCCTCGGAACGGTTGCCCAGCGGATCGACCGACACGGTCGAAACCGTGACCGAGCCGATCACTCGGGCGGGTGCCGTCCTGGGAACGTTGTACTACATGGCCCCCGAGCAGGTGGAAGGAAAAGAGGCCGACGAGCGCAGCGACATTTTCTCCTTTGGGGTGGTGGCCTACGAAATGATCACTGGGCAGCGCCCCTTCACCGGCGACACACAGGCGGCCGTGTTGGCGGCGCTGATGAAGGATCAGCCCACGCCCATGAATCAGCGGCAACCGGCAGTGCCGCGGGCGCTGGAACGCGTCGTGCGAAAGTGCCTGGAGAAAAAGCCGGAAGACCGCTGGCAGTCGGCGCGCGATCTGAAGCCAACGCTAGAGCTGATCGATCCGGACGCCCCGCCCACCAACCTTTCCAGCGGCAGCGTGAGTGTGCCGATCCCCGCCCAGGCGCCGCCGAACCGTTGGTTGTGGCCCAGTGTGGCGGCCGCAGCCGTGATTCTGCTGGGCGCGGGTGGAACCTACGCCTACCTCAACCGCGAGATTCCCGAACCCGACGCAATCCGCTTCGAAATCGGCCTGCCGGGCAGCGCGGGTTTAGGAGGAGCCGCCGTTTCTCCTGATGGGCGCAAGCTGGCCTTTGTGGCGCGCGGCACCGATGGGAATACGAAGTTGTGGATTCGTTCGCTCTCCACTTCGGAAGCCCGGCCGCTGGACGGCACGGATGGCGTTGTGGGCACTCCGTTTTGGTCCTGGGATAGCCGCAATGTGGTGTTCGACTCCGGTTCAAAATTGAAGAGAATGGAGGCTGCTGGCGGGCCGGCCCAAACTTTGTGCGCGATCTCGATCACCAGCACGCTTTTGGGAGGATTTTGGACCCGCGAAGGCAACATCGTGTTCGGTCTGTCAGCGAGCGTGCCACAGCATAAGGTCGCGGCCAGTGGCGGTACCGCTTCACCAGTCAGCGCAGGACCCCTGCTGGCATACCCCTCGCCGCTTCCAGACGGGAAACACTTCGTTTACTGGAACGGAGATGGAATCTTTATAGCCTCTCTGGAAGAAAGCTCCAAGGAAGCGCCGCGGCGTGTTTTGGCGGACAGTTCCCCAGTGGAGTACGTGCCGGCGCCGAACTCCAGGCAGGGTTATCTGCTGTTTGTGCGCGGAGCCACCGGATCGGGTCCGGGGCCTCCGACCGGAACCTTGATGGCACAACCGTTCGATCCCCGCCGCAATGAACCGGCCGGTGACGCTGTGCCCATTGCCGAGAACGTGACTACGACCGGCTTTTCCGCCTCGCAGACTGGGGTGCTGGTTCATAGCCGGAACGCCGTTACGGGGGGTAATCGGGAAACCGGGACCACGGGAGTCCTCACCTGGCTGGACCGTAACGGAAAAGTTCTGTCGACGGCAGGAGATTTGAAGGCGTACAACTTGAACATAACGCTTTCGCCGGACGGCAAGCGCGTGGCCACCTCGCATAATGGGGATCTGTGGGTGTTTGATTTTGAACGCGGGGTGGACACGCGCCTGACCTTTGAGCCCGAGGCAGAGTTTGCACCCTCTTGGCGGGGCGACGGCAGCCGGATTGTGTACACTAAAGGCCCGCCCTGGGCGCTGTATGAGAAACCTGCGAACGGTGCAGGTTCCCCTGAGCTCTTCTTTGCGCCTCCTCAAGGGGCGATTTTTGCATCCGAGTGGACGCCGGATGGCCGTTTTCTGTCCGTCTCTACCGGCGGTGCCTCCGCATCAGATATCTGGCTTCTTCCTGCCGAAGGTACGGCGCAAACGCGCAAGCTGATCCCGCTAGTGAAGACGCAATTCAATGAACGTGGGACTCGTTTTGCCTCGAACGGCAAGTTCTTCTCCTACACCTCCAACGAATCCGGCAAGGATGAAGCTTACGTGCGTCCGTTTGATCCGCAGACCGGCACCAGTCCCGGCGGGCAATGGATGATCTCGAAGGGCGGAGGCGAGAGCCCTCACTGGCGAGCCGATGGCAAGGAGATGTTCTACATGACGAAGGACGGAGCCATGATGTCGGTGGACATCGACATGAAGAACGGCTTCCAGCCGGGCGTGCCAAAGCAACTCTTCAAGATGGCGGGCGAGATCCGATTCTGGGATGTGACTCGCGACGGGCAGAAGTTTCTGATCCCCGTCCCGGCCGCGGCCGCGGATTCGGCGCCCTACAACGTGACCGTGAACTGGACGTCAACGCTGAAAAGTAGCGCGGCGAGGGAGGGGCCGACCATGTCGGATGGTGCCCTCGTGGACCGATACCGGCGGTCGAGCCGATCCCGGCGGCTGATCAGCAACCCTGTAGGGGGGCTGAACGTTCGATGCCTGATGTGCGACATTATCGGCAACTCCGAATTTGGGGTTAGCCAGGCAAGTTGGGAACGACGGCAACAGAAGACGGCTTTCCCGAACAAGCCGGTCCCACAAGCGGACAGGCTCGCCCAGGACATCTATTGAAAACAAGCGGCTACCGGCGGTCATTAAACTGCCGGCTCAAGCCCTATGGACTCGCTTTTCAACGATCTCGGCTTCGGGCTTCGCTTACTCGCCCGAAACAGAGCTTTCACGGTCTTGGCGATCGCCACTCTGGCCTTGGGCATTGGGGCAAACTCAGCGATCTTCGCGGTTGTGAACGCTGCCCTGCTGCGACCTCTCCCCTACCGCGACCCCAATCGCGTTGTCCTGATCGAGGAGCTTATCAAGCAAATCTCGCCACAAGGGCTGCCGGTCACGCCATCGGACTTGATCGAGTATCAACGCCCGTCTCAAACTTTCGAAGCAGTCGCCGGGTTCACGTTCACATCCGTCGATTTAACGGGCGCTGGCGACCCGCAACGTCTCCAGGGTCTGCGCATTTCGCCCTCGATCTTCTCTGTCCTTGGCGTGACGCCGGCCCTTGGCAGAGCGTTCACGAATTCGGAGGATCGCCCGGCCAGTGGTGTCGCCATCATCACTTACAGACTTTGGCAGGGACGCTTCGCGGGAGACCCCAACATTGTCGGCCGGGTGATCGATCTCGACCGCCAGCCCGCAACCGTCGTCGGCGTGCTCCCGAAGGATTTCGAATTTCCGCTGCCCGGCTTGCCCTTCGGCGGAGGGCAAGACGTATGGGTGCCGCTGGGCCTGACGCAGCGTGAAATCTCGCAGCTCGGCAACTATAACTATGCGGTCGTCGGCCGACTCAAGCCGGGAGCCACAATGGCGCAGGCGCAGGCCGATGTCCGGGCCGCAGTGCGGCGCATCAGCGAGAACATGCCAGCCGCGGTGCGCGCCAGCGCAACTTTGGAAGCACAGGCTACGCCGGTTCCTGAGATGGTCTCAAGAGGGTCGCGCAAACTTTTGTGGTTGTTGCTCGGCGCGGTCGGTTTCGTATTGTTGATCGCCTGTGTCAATGTCGCGAGCCTGCTCCTCGGCCGCGCCGCAGGACGGGAGCACGAGTTAAGCATCCGGTCCTCACTTGGAGCAACTTCCGTGCAGCTACTGCGGCAGATGCTGACCGAGAGCCTGCTGCTCTCGGCCGTGGGCGGAGCCGCCGGACTGCTCCTCGCCACGTGGCTGATAACCCTACTCTCCCGTATCATGCCGGCCTCAGTACCACGCGCATCGGCCATTGGCATCGATTGGCGCGTTGCGGCGTTCAACGTTGTCGTTTCGATCCTCGCGGGTTTTTTGTTCGGGGCAATGCCGGCATTCATGGCCGCCCGCACCGGCCAGTCTGCCGGGTTAAAGCGAGCTTCGCGAACCGCGACCGCCGGGCGCGCAAGCGTCCGCTTTCGCAACGTGCTGGTCACCAGCGAAGTCGCTCTGTCACTCGTGCTGCTTGTTGGCGCCAGCCTCCTGGTCCGCAGCCTGATCGCGCTTCAGAATGTCAGTCCCGGCTTCGATGTTCAGCATGTTCTCACTGCCAGCATTACGCTACCCGGTACTGCCTATCCCGATGCCGCAGCGGCGAGCGGCTTCTTCGATCGCGCTGTCAAGGAACTAGAGGCTCTTCCTGGCGTAAGTGCCGCCGGAGCTGCCTCTGCTCCGCTTCTCACGCTCCGCTACCAGCAGCTTTTCACCCTCAAGGACCCATCGATCCCTTCCGCGCTCGCTCCCAACTCCACCGTTCTGGGCGATTACTTCCAGGCGGCGGGCATCCGCCTCCGAGCGGGACGGCTGTTTGAGTCCCGCGACGGGCCCTACACAGCGCCGGTCTTGATCATCAATGAAACCTTCGCACGTCGGTACTTCCATGGAGATGCCCTGGGCCAGCAGATCAAGCTCGGCAGTCCTTCCTCTCCAGACCCATGGTTCACCGTGATCGGTGTGGTCGCGGACGTGAAGAACGACGATCTGGCGAATGCCATTCGGCCAGCGCTCTATCAAGCTTATTCGCAGATTTCTCGCGCCCAAGCTAACCTGGGCTACGGCCGATCCATGGTGTTGGCGGTGAAAGCCGCAGGCGATGATCCAGGTGCCCTCAGCTCCGCTGTCCGCGCCGCCATTGCGCGCCTCGACCCGCAGCTTCCCCTCAGCGAGATGCAGACTGCCCGCACGCAACTGGAGGCCTCGCTGGCGCCCCAATGGTTCCAGACGGGCGTCGTCGCATGCTTCGCCGGTCTCGCGCTCTTGCTCGCCGCCATCGGGATCTACGGAGCTGTTTCCCTCGCGGTCACGCAACGCACCCGGGAGATCGGAGTTCGTATGGCTCTGGGAGCAACCCGCGGCGGAGTCTTGAGTCTTGTCATCTGGCAGGGCATGCGATCGGTACTGTCAGGCATCGCACTCGGCCTCGCAGCATCGCTGGCGCTGACCCGTTTCATCAGCGCGTTTCTCTTTCAAACAGCACCGACCGATTGGCTCACATTCGCCGTAGCCCCGGTCGTGCTCTGCCTGGTTGCACTAGCAGCAAATCTTGCCCCCGCTCGCCGGGCCGCGACGGTCGACGCGACAGTCGCTCTCCGTTATGAATAGGTCGACTGGTCGAGTCCGATCTTAACCCAGGCACCTTGCGGCGAACGCGGAATTCGGAATTGACGGCGATAACGCCACTTAACAGGCGGCAAAACCGCCGCTCGTCGAACGGTAAGTGATTGAGCCCCGGCCAGACCTGCGCATAGCGCGTCTGGCCCCCAATTGACGTGACGGCGACTTCACGGCACCGATCCTTCCGCTGGGTTGGGATTCGCATTGGTTCGTAAAGACGCGATTCTGTTGTATTCCATCGGCAATGCTGAGATCTCGCGGTACCGGCCGGAATACACTGAAGCTATGGTGAAGCCAAAAATCTGCGCGCTCGCTGCGTCCGCGATCTTGTCAGGACCCCTTCTAGCACAGTGGCTCGGGTATCCGACGCCCGGTATTCCACGCACGCGCGACGGCAAGGCGAATCTCAGCGCGCCCACGCCTCGCGGCCCGGACGGCAAGCCCGACCTGTCCGGTCTTTGGCTCACTGAACCCGCACCGGTCGAGCTTCGGGGGGACACAAATCCTACAGTCACCGCGGTGGGCGAAGAACCGCTCTCGCTGTATTTTCTCAATATTCTGAACGATTTCCGACCAGGCGACGAGCCTGTCCGGCCCGAGGCGGCCGCCGCACTGCACGAGAGGCAGGCCAACTTCACTCGTATCTCACCGATTGCGCATTGCCTCCCCGAGGGTATGCCGCTGGTGGAGATCGCTCCCGCGCCGTACAAGATTCTCCAGCACACCGGTCTCACCGTAATGCTGTACGAGCGAGACACCACTTACCGCCAGATTTATACCGACGGCCGCAAACTGCCAGTGGATCCTTCCCCGACATGGCTCGGTTATTCGGTCGGACACTGGGAGGGGGATACTTTCGTCGTCGACAGTCGCGGCTTCAACGCCCGCGGTTGGTTGGACGCGCGCGGGCACTCGCACAGCGAGGCTCTGCATCTTACCGAACGCTTTCGCCGGATCAATTTCGGGACGATGCAGCTAGAATTGATCATCGACGACCCTCAGACCTACACTCGACCGTTCAGCGTGCGGATCAAACAGCACCTCATTCCTGACAGTGACCTGCTCGAATCATTCTGCGTCGAAAACGAGAAAGACGCGGCGCACGAGGTGGCTAAGTAGTCGCACGGCGCGTCCGGAGCGATCGGTAATGAGAAAAGGCGAGGCTGAGAGCGGCGGAGATCGGACGAGTTGCAGCTCTTTCGAGTGCGTCACGCGCCATCCGCACATTGGTCCAGCCGAGAGCGCGGGCCGCAGGCCGCTACGCGGGAGGATTCCTCCCGTGAAACGCCGGTCATATCCGAGCTCCGCCGCCCGCCGTGAGCAGCGACGTTGAATGGAGGGCGACTTCCCGGGAGTGATCGACCGGAGACGCCTTTGGGACCATTCTCCGGGTGGCCGGCAACTCGGGCACTATCCATAGAACTCAATTGAAATGATGCTCCTGTTTGCGAAATGACGAGCGTTTTCATATAATTGAACGGCTCGACTAGAGAGGGCTGCGGATCGACGCTACTTCTTCGACGCCGCGTTCCAGTTCACCACCACGTTCAATGTCGGCGAGGACGCCGTGCCGGAGGCGACCGCTCTCTCGATCAGGAAGCGCTTTCCGTCCTTTGTGACGTCGTATAGGGGCAACACACCGGATGTGCTCCGCGCAATGTGGGCATCGAACAAAGCTATCGGAGCGCCGGCCTCAAACTCGGGTTTGGCCCCTGGGACCGCCTTCAGAACCGGCACGGCCATCAACTTCCCGTCCGCCGCCTCAAAGAACAGTTCCTTGCCGTCGCCGCGCCAGCGTGGCTGCGCCCCACCCGCCACCGAAATGGTCCACTGCCCTTCCGCGAGAGGAAATGGGCGCACGTACACTTCGTACCTTCCCGATTGATCCGAGGCGTACGCCATCCAATGGCTGTCGGGCGAGAGCTGGCCCATCCACTCGTTGAACTCGGTTTGCAGGAAAAGCACCGGCTTGCCCTTCTCCGGCCCCTCCATGGGGAGTACCCAGAGATCGTACTTGGTCTTCGGATCCTGCTCAGTGAAGACGATAAACCGGCCGTCCCGGGACCACTGGGTCGGAAACTTGGCGTTACCACCGGTCAGCAACCCCTCGTCCTGTCCGCTGCCGCTGGCCGCTTTTTGGTACAGATCAAAGGCTCCGCTTCGATTGGAGCTGAACACAATGCGGTCGCCCTGGGGCGACCAGAGGGGCAACAGGTTAATCGAAGCGTTGCTGGTGATGCGCGTTTCCCTGCCTCCAGCCAGATCCCGCAGTCACAGATCAGTTAAGCTGAAGGAGCCGTTAGCGCGCATGAACGCGACCGACTTCTCATCCGGCGAAACGGCAGGATAAGCGACCACGCCCGGAAGGACCACTGGCCCAAGCAGCTTCCCAGTGCGGTCGTACCAGTCGATCTGAGCCCCTCCGGCTGCACTTCCGGGCGAGTACAACAGTACACCGCTGTCCGACACCGCGGCGGGCGCATATGAAACACCGATTGTTATGGCTACCCCATCGGCAACCGGAAACACGTCGCCCGCGAGCTGCGCGCTCCCGGCATCGAAAGGCTGCGCCACCAAGGTGTCTTCCCGCACGAAGAGAACGTGACTCAGCCGGCTACCATGGAGGCCGGGAGCGAACACTACATTCGACGATACATCCGCCAGAATCCGCCGGTCCTCCGTGCCGTCGAGCGAGCCGGCGTAGATGCCGTTCCTTTCGGGAGTCGATCCCGCCGTGACATATAGGAACCGGCGGCCATCCGGCAGAAAAAACTGGAAACACTTGGACTCCATTGGCCTTGGTTACGTCCACCGCAACGCCTCCGGCGGCTGAGACGCGCTGGATCGAAGCGCCGACGTTTGGAGTAAATACAATCATGTCGTCGCGGCTCCAGGACCCGCCGCCGCCATTGAGCGCATCGCACAGCGATTGGGACGGACCGCCGCTGGCAGCGACCTTCTTGAGCTTGCCCTGCGCGAAGAATCCGATGTAGCGGCTGTCCGGCGACCAGAACGGAAATGTTGCGTCTTCGGTGAACGCCATCGGCTGCGCCTGAAACGCATCCAGCGGCCGTAGCCAAAGCTGGCGCTTTCCGTCGACTGCCGCCGCGATCGCCAAGTTGCGCCCGTCGGGAGAAATCGCGAAGCTGTGGAGGACGCTGCCTTCCGGCATGACCATCGTGTAGCGCTGCACCGCCGTGGCCGGCGGCGTCTCGCGGAAATGGATGAACGAGACTGCGGCGGCGAGGATTCCTAACGCGGCGACAATCCACGGCAGCCGGACGGCAGGGCCGTGGGGCCCCGCGCGGACGGGGGCGTCCGCCCCACTGGAGGGAGGGAGCTCGTCCAGTGCAAACCGCACGTCCTCCATCGAATACCAGCGCTTGCGCGGATCTTTTCTCAAACACCGCTCGATCACCGGGCGCACACGCGCGGGAACATCCTTCAGATCCGGTTCCGTTTAGAACGATGGCTGCCAGGATCTCCGCGGCCTCGTCACCGGCGAACAGCCGCTTGCCGGTGACCATCTCATAGAGCACCACGCCCAAGCTCCAGATGTCGGTGCGGCGATCGACCGCTTTGCCCTTGGCCTGCTCCGGCGACATATAGGCAGCCGTACCCAGGATCATGCCTACCGCGGTCGGACCCATGGTGAGCGTGGGAGAGTTCTCGATGCCCATTGCGGAGGGCGGAGGCTCATCGGCCAGAACCTTCGCGAGTCCGAAGTCCAACACCTTGACCACACCATCGGGAGTCACCTGAACGTTGCCCGGCTTGAGGTCGCGATGGATCACCGGCCTGGCTTTGTCGTGCGCATACTCAAACGCGCCCGCGATCTGCTTGGCGTAGGCGACGGCGGTCTCCACCGGAATCGGCCCGCGTTTGATGATCCCGGCGAGAGTCTCGCCCTCGACTAGTTCCATCACAATGGCACGAAAACCGTTCGATTCTTCGAGCCCGTAAATCTGCGCGATGTTGGGGTGGTTCAGCGAGGCCAGCACCTCAGCCTCGCGCTGGAAGCGAGCCATGCGAGCCGGGTCGTCCGCAACGCCACAGGCAGTACCTTCAATGCCACGTCTCGCTTCAGCTTGAGGTCGGTGGCGCGATACACCTCGCCCATCCCGCCCGCGCCGAGAGGCGCGAGTATCTCGTAGGGTCCCAAGCGAGTTCCGGGAACCGGGGGCATAGAGTTTAGGCAATTGTACCGTGTACTAGGCTGCGGGATACGAGCCGTCCGTGGATGACGACTCGGAGAATGGTGAGGATTCAGTCTGGGAGGAGTTCAACTCCTGAGAAACGCCGTTCACGTCGCAGCATAATCGCTAACCCGCACGGTCAAGCTCGACAGGGGTACGATAATACGTCATAACAGGCACCAAACCGGCGCTTGACTGTCGACGTGGTCCGGAGCAATGCATGTGACGACCGCTAAAGCGCGGCCTCAACGCCGTGGGCCCGGCCGGACGCCCGCGACCCTGAGCCGAATTCGAAACAGATGCGTGCACGCGGTAATGTACAGCGTCTTGCTATCCGCATCGCCGAACGCAAGGTTCGTACCTACAATTCGGGGGCGAGGTTCGCTCGCGACAGCCGGCAATTCCAGCGTCCCGAGCCGCCTTCCCTCGGGCGAGGTAATCCAAACCTCGTTCCGCACAATCGAATAGACGTTCCCCTTGAGATCTACCTTAATGCCGTCATTGCCGGCGTCGAGGAACTTTACAGGATTTGCCACTGTGTCGTCCGGCAGCACATCATAGCGTATGGTTTTCGATACGCCGGCAGTCACATACAAGAGCTTTTCATCCGGCGATAGAGCGATTCCATTCGGCGCGTTGCCCGGATTGTCTTTGTCGCCGCCCAACAACGTGACCTTGCCGTCCTTGATCAAGAAGAATCCACTATAAGGCAGTCCCCGGTCAGAGCCTTTGTCCGCATCGCGCACGCCCCAAATAGAATCGGTGAAGTAAATCGCCCCGTCGGATTTGGCGACGATATCGTTCGGACCGTTGAAGCGCTTCCCGTCATAGCGATCAGCCAGTAGCGTTCGGGTGCCGTCGGTCTCCAGGCGCACAACCGTGCGGTCCGTCATCGCTGTGATGATCAGTCGCCCACGCGAATCGAGCGTCAGTCCGTTTGAGCCGATCAGGAGAATCGCAACTCCGCCGCCGGTTACGGTCTGCGCGCCGACGTGATCCCGATCGTTGCCGGTGTAGCCGCTCTTCTGCAGAAAAACGGAAAGAGGTGCGTACGGGGACCATTTGTAGATCTCGTTGCCGGCATTGTCGCTGAACAGCAAGTATCCGTCGTCGCCGTGCTGCACCCAAACCGGTCCTTCGGTCAAGCCGAAGTGGTCCCCGAGCGTTTCCAGACTCGCGTCCGGGCCGATGATATCGCCGAGCGCCGGGTCCAACGCAACGATCTTGAATGGCCGCTCAGCAGCAACTTGTGTGAGCCCCCGCACGCTTGCGAGCAGACACCCCGCAACGACGAGGCTCCTAGTCACGACAAGCTTTTTCATAAGAGCTAAGTTTATCCGGTCCCACAGTAAGCGGGGGCGTCCTTGCTACTCCGATTTACCCCGCAGTGCCGCGGTCAGGAAGCGGTGTCCGGCGGAAGCGTAATGGCGTCGGTCACCCTTGATCAGGTCACTGAGCACCAAATTTCTCATCTGGAGTAAAGGTTACTGGTTTCTTTGATTCTTCTTCGCCGCTGCTCGGCCATCGGGACAAAGTTGGCGGCGATGACCGGCACCCGCACCCGCATGTCGGAAAAGGATCAATGCGCGGCATCGTAGATCTGCTCCATGCGGCGCAGACGCGGCCAGACTCAGGGCACGGCGATGCAAGTACTCCAGTATGGCCGGAAATTTCGTCCATGCTTGGTGATTTCGATAGGTCCACTTAGTTAAGATGGATGTTGAGTCTGAGCCGGTTGTGTCAGTTTCTGCTACAAGTCTGCGCTCGAGCGATCCCCGGAGCCACAACTAGATGAACGCCGAGCTCTTTATCCGCCGCCCGGTGATGACAAGCGTTTTGATGCTGGCCATTCTGGTCGCCGGAATCCTCGGCTATAACTTCCTGGCCGTCAGCGATCTGCCCAACGTTGATTTCCCCACCATACAGGTCTCGGCTGGCCTGCCCGGCGCCAGCCCGGATACAATGGCGTCGACCGTCGCTACGCCGCTCGAAAAGCAGTTCACCACCATCGCTGGCCTGGATGAATTGACCTCGACCAGCTCGCTCGGATCAATCAATATCACGCTGCAGTTCTCGCTGAGCCGCAACATCGATTCCGCGGCTCTCGACGTGCAATCGGCCATCACTGCTGCAGCTTCCGAATTGCCGGCCAACTTGCCCACCCCGCCCACACTGCGGAAAGTGAATCCATCGGACTCGCCTATCCTTTTTTTGGGCCTCACTTCCCGCACCCTGCCTCTCTACACGGTCGATCAGTACGCGGAGGTTCAGCTCGGCGAGGAGATTTCCAGGGTGCCCGGCGTGGCGGAGGTCCAGGTCAACGGGTCCGTCCCTTACGCGGTGCGCGTTCAGGTGAATCCCGAGGAACTGGCCAGCCGCCAGATCGGTATCGACCAAATCGCCAGCGCCATTCAAAACGCCAATGTCACTATGGCCATGGGAACGCTCTACGGTTCCGATACTGCCTATAACGTCCAATCAAACGGTCAATTGAACAACGCGGCGGCGTATCGCCCGCTGATTGTCACCTATCGCGATGGGGCGCCGGTTCGCCTCGATGAGGTCGCCAAGGTCTTTGATGGCGTTCAGGACGCGAATGTCGCCGGCTGGGTCAACGGAGTTCCGGGCGTGGTTCTCTCGATCGAACGCCAACCCGGCGCCAACACAATTAATGTGGTCAAGGCGATCCGCGCGCTCTTCCCGCAGTTCCGCGCCATCATGCCGCCATCGCTGATCATGACGGTGGAATACGATCGATCGATTTCTATTCTCCAGTCGGTGGATGATGTCAGGTTTACGCTCCTCTTGGCCGTTTTTCTGGTCATTCTTGTCATCTTCTTGTTTTTGCGGAATCTGTCGGCCACGATGATTCCCGGCTTTGCCCTGCCGATGGCCATCCTGGGCACCTTCGCCGTGAT
Source organism: Bryobacteraceae bacterium (assembly GCA_030041495.1). Classification (GTDB taxonomy): domain Bacteria; phylum Acidobacteriota; class Terriglobia; order Bryobacterales; family Bryobacteraceae; genus Palsa-187. Next base: position 25,704 of record JASHNT010000031.1, read on the forward strand.
GTACGAGCTCGACTATACCGTCGACAACCTGTCGCTGCTAGCCCTGACGCTATCAGTCGGCTTCGTCGTCGATGACGCTATCGTGATGCTTGAAAACATCGTGCGCCATTTGGAAATGGGCAAAGGCGGGCTGCAAGCCGCACTCGAAGGCTCGAAAGAGATCGGCTTCACCATCGTTTCGATGACGATCTCGCTGAGCGCCGTGTTTATTCCGGTATTTTTCATGAGCGGCATCCTTGGCCGGCTTCTGCACGAATTCTCCATCGTCATCATTTCCGCCGTTTTGGTTTCCGGCATCGTTTCGCTCACGCTCACGCCGATGCTCTGTAGCCGCTACCTGCGTTCCGAGCATGAAAAGGAGCACGGCTGGCTGTACCGCAAACTCGAAGGGATGCTCAACGCGAGCCTGACTTATTATGGTGTGAGCCTGCGCTGGACGATGCGCCACCGCGTCACGGTGATCTTGTTCGGGCTTGTCGTGCTAGCTGGCACCGCGTGGGAATTCTGGATCATCCCCAAGGGCTTCCTTCCGGAAGAAGACCAGTCTCAGCTCAGGGTTAACACAGAGGCAAAGCAGGGGATCTCCTTCACCGCAATGAAGTCGGATCAGGAGACTTTGAACCGGATCATCCTCCAAGATCCGAACACGCTTCAATTCCATTCATCGATCAGCGATGCGGGTGGCAATGGCCTGAACAACGGCAACGTCGCCTTACACCTGAAGGATATCTCCGAACGGGAATGGAGCAAAAGTCCGGAATATGAGCGTCTGGTAGCGAAATACGGGTCCGGCGGTCTGGCGGGAACGATCGTTCACGCCGCGCGCCCGCTCTTCGAACATCACCTGACGATCCAGGAGCTCGCGCGCGAGTACCAACCCGAGTTGGACACGATTCCCGGAATGCGCGCATACATCCAGATCCCGCCAGCCATCCAGATCGGCGGGCGGTCTACCAAGACCCAGTATCAGTACACTCTAGAGAGCCCGGACACGCCAACGCTTTATCGATACGCGGCGATCCTTGAGGCCAGGATGAAAAAGCTTCCCGGTTTGGTCGACGTCACCACCGATCTGCAAAATCAGAATCCGCAGGCGAATGTGGTCGTCGATCGCGACAGAGCTTCCGCGCTTGGGATCACCCCTCAACAGGTCGAGACCGCCCTTTACGCCGCCTATGGCCAGAATCAGGTGTCCAACATCTACACGCCCACCAACCTCTATAAGGTTGTTCTCCAGGTTGCGCCCAAGTACCAGAACGATCCCGTCATGCTCTCCGAGCTCTACATTCGCTCTTCTTCGGGGAAATTGGTCCCTCTTAGCGCCGTCTCCAAGTTCGTCACCGACTTCGGCCCGCTCACCGTCAACCACACTGGCCAGCTCTCGTCGGTCACGTTGTCCTTCGACGTGGGGCCAGGCGTCGCCATCGGACAGGCGGTTAACGAAGTGCAGACTCTGGCCTCGTCGTTGTTGCCGGAATCGATCACCGGCAGTTTCCAGGGCACGGCCAGGGCATTCCAGCAGTCGCTGACGGGCCTAGGCATTTTGGTGGCGATGGCCGTGCTCGTGATCTACATGATTCTCGCTATTCTCTACGAGAGTTGGATTCATCCCATCACAATTCTCACCGGTTTGCCGTCGGCCGCGTTCGGCGGTCTGCTCACGCTCACGCTCCTTCACATGCAGCTGGATCTGTTCGGCTTCGTCGGCTTGATCATGCTGATCGGCATCGTCAAGAAGAACGCCATCATGATGGTGGATTTCGCTGTCGAGATGCAAAAGTCCGGCTACAGTGCCAGCGAATCGGCCTATGAGGGCTGCATCATCCGCTTCCGGCCCATCATGATGACCACCGCGGCCGCCATTATGGGTACGCTGCCCATCGCCCTGGGATGGGGAGCGGGAGCCGACGAACGCCGTCCGCTCGGGCTTTGCGTGGTTGGCGGATTGGTTTTCGCTCAGCTCGTCACGCTATATTTGACGCCGGTGTTCTACACGTATATGGATGGTTTGCAGCGAAGGCTCAATTACCGCAAGGTAAAGAAGGTGAAGGCCGGGGCACAGACCGGTTCCCAGACTTCCAGACCCGCTGCTCGCGCCGGAGACTGATCGCATCGCTTAGTCTGTTCTTGAGTCGGACCTGCACCGGAAGGAGAGTCCCACAGATCCCCCAATCTCGGTGTCAACGATACGTTTCCTTGATCCTATGGTCAAACTCGAACCGTCGACGGCCGACTAAGATAGACAAGCGATGCGGAACGCGTATGTGACTGGCTCGGTGAATCAAGAACTGCTCTCGCAGAATGAATATCTGGCGGCGGAAAACCGGATCCTTCGAACCAGGCTTCCGGCGCGGCTGCGATTGTCTGAGCCCGAGCGCATCACGCTGGCCGAGAGCGGAAAGCGTGGGTGAAGGAAGGCGCTGGGCGAGATTACGGGCACCGTGTCCTACGCTCTGAATAGGGCCCCTGGATCATTCAGCCTTATTTTCAATACACCGGCGTTCCGGCAAATGAGAAAGTGGACATCGTCAAGGGTGCGGCGACACGGGGTGGGTCGCCTCTACTGACTTACAGCCGTGAACCTCCTATATGGACCGGGCAGTGGAGCCTGGTCTCTCGCGTTGACGCCGGCGTATCAAAACCACGGGTTCTTCCTTCGCGGCGGGTTTTCCCTGGTCTGGGCGGCCAGCGATGCCGTCGGCGCATTGGGTGTACAGTTGCTGAAAAGCCCGGGACCGAAAATCGCAGCAGACTCGAAAATACTTGGAGGCTGTTTATGCTCAGGGGAATCTTCGGCTCTTATGCCTTGTTCGCGCTGGCCCTGCCGGCGTTTTCCCAGACCCTGCCGCGCGGTGCTGAAAAGAAGGCCACGCTGGGGGGCATCACCGAATACTCATATCCAAACGGATTGCGAGTCCTTCTGTTCCCCGACCCCTCAAGTCCCAAGGTGACCGTCAACATGACCTACCTGGTTGGCTCGCGCTTTGAGGGGTACGGCGAGACTGGCATGGCGCATCTGCTGGAGCACATGAACTTCATCAAGTCGACCCACGACCGCCTAATCAAGAACGAATTGACCTCACACGGCGCGAATTGGAACGGCACCACAGATTACGACCGCACCAATTACTTTGAAACGGTCACGGCCAGCGATGAGAACCTGAATTGGGCGCTGGGACTGGAAGCTGAGCGCATGGTCAATATGCGCATGGAAAAAGCGTTGCTGGATACCGAAATGACGGTGGTACGCAATGAGTTCGAGTGGGGCGAAAACAACCCGCTGGAGATCCTAGAAGAGCGGGTCATCGCCACGGCTTATCTATGGCATAACTACGGCAAATCCGTGATCGGCTCGCGGGCCGACATAGAGAAGGTTCCCATCGACCGGCTGGCAGCCTTTTACCGCAAATACTATCAACCCGACAATGCGGTGCTGGTGATTGCGGGACAGTTCGACGCATCAAAGGCGCTGGCCATGGTGGCCGGCACGATTGGCATGATTCCGCGGCCCACGCGCAAGCTTGAAGAGCCTTACACCGTGGAGCCGGCTCAAGACGGCGAGCGTTACGTGGAGCTGCGGCGCGTGGGATCGAATCAGGGACTGGTGGCGGCTTGGCACGCACCGGCTCTATCGCATCCCGATTCGGCCCCCCTGGAAGTGCTCGACAAAATCATGTGGACCGCGGGAAGCGGTGGAAGCGGGGGAACAGGCCGACTTTACAAAGCGCTGGTGGATAGTAAGAAAACCATCACTGTGCGGATGGATTACGCCGAACAGCACGATCCCGGCTTCGTGATGGTTAGAGCGACTTTGAGTAAGGACCAATCTCTGGATGACGCTCGCAAGACGATGATAGATACGATCGCCACCGCCGTAACGGACCCACCTTCGAAAGATGAAGTGGACCGCGCGAAGACCAGAATCCTGCAAGGCATGGAAAGGAACATGACCAATTCCCAGCAAGCTGCACTGGGATTGAGTGAGATGATCGCGGCGGGCGATTGGCGCCTGTATTTCGTCAATTACGATAAGATCGCCAAGGTTGCGCCGGAGGACGTGGTGCGTGTGGCGAAGCGGTATTTCAAGGCATCTAACCGGACCATCGGCGAATTTATTCCAGAGGATAAACCCGACCGCACGGAGGTCCCCGCAGCGCCCGATCTCGCCTCCGAACTCAAAGACTATAAGACGACGCTCAACGTTTCGGCGGGCGAGGCGCTCGACCCAGCCCCGGCCAATCTCGAAAAGCATTTGACGCGCGTGAAACTTCCGGACGGCGCGAACCTGGTGATGTTGCCGAAGACAACTCGCGGAGGTGAGGTGCTGGCCACCATTCAGCTTCGGTTCGGAGACGAGAAATCGCTGACCGGACTGACGACGACGGGCGACCTGACGGCCAGAATGCTGATGCGCGGTACCAAGACCAAGACCCGGCAGCAAATTCAAGACGAGATGGTAAGGCTCAACGCGCAGATCACCGTAACAGGCGGGCCGGACCGCGCCGTGATCAACATCCAGACCACCCAGGCGAACCTGATTCCCTCGCTGCGGCTGGCGGCTGAGATGCTTCGCGAACCGGCCTTCCCGGAGGGCGAATTCGACCTGGTAAGGAAGGGACAGATCGCGACCGCCGAAACCAGCCGGACCGATCCTGAGGCGCTCGCGCCGCTGGCTCTGATGCGGAGCTTGAATCACTACCCGCGCGGCGACGTGCGCTACGTAAGCAGCATTGACGAGCAGATCGAAGATCTGAACAAGGTCACTCTCGACGACATCAGGCAGTTCCATCAGAAGTTCTACGGGGCCTCCCACGGCGAAGTGGTGGCGCTTGGCCAGTTCGATCCGGCGGAAGTCCGCAAGGCCGCGGAGGAACTGGTGGGTGCGTGGCCGTCGCCCGCTGCCTATGCCAGGATCACGACGGCGTATCAAAAGCCAACGCCGGCGAACCTTAAGATTGAAACTCCGGATAAACAGAACGCAAGACTGGACGCCGCACTCGAGTTCGCGATGGCCGATACCGATCCCGATTATCCGGCTTTGGTGCTTGCCAATTACATGTTCGGGGGATCGATCACCGGGCGCGCTCCCGACCGGATTCGCAATAAGGAGGGGCTGAGCTACGGCGTCAGTACGCGCTTCACCGCGCCGCCGGCGGGCACCGAAGCGAGTTTCCGAGGCTACGCGATCAGCAATCCGAAGAACACACCGAAGGTCGAAGCCAGTTATGTCGACGAGTTGGCGAAGACGATTTCGGGCGGCTTTACCGCCGCGGAAGTCACCGCGGCGAAGAAGGCCCTTCACGATCAACTCGTCGTCCAGCGCTCTCAAGACAGTGGCCTGGTGACACTGATTGCGACGCGCGACGAATTCGACCGGACGCTCGACTGGGACACGCAGATGGACGTGAAGATTGCGGCACTAACTGTGGACCAGGTGAACGCCGCTTTCCGGCGGCATGTGAGCGTGGATCAACTCTCGATCGTCAAGGCAGGCGACTTCAAGGCAGCCGACGCGTATCAAAAGTAAGCCGCCTCAGGATGGCCTTCGACTCTGTCCAGATGGCCACCGGCTCCTGGATTGTTCCAATGCGTGGTTGAGCGGTTTAGTGATAAGTCATGGTTAGTCGGTTTCGAGAGGTCATTGGCTAGGCCCGATTAGCGGCTATCGGATGTGATCTGAGTTGTGCTCGATCGTCGCCGATCCCGGCTACACTCATAGCATGCGGAAACTGCTGACCCCTTTCCATATCGCGATCACGTTCGGCGTGGTGACCGCGCTTGGTCTGACAATGATGCTGGTGGCTCAACAGGGGAGTGGCCCATTCACCGCGGCGCAAGTTGCGTCGGGCGGAGCTGCTTACGGTGCGAGCTGTGCGGCTTGTCACGGCGCGGACCTTAGTGGATCGGCGAACGCGCCAACGCTTGTCGGAGGATTGTTTCTCGGCGACTGGGGCGACAAGAGCGCGGCTCAATTAGTGACCTTCCTGCAGGGGGCCATGCCGCCACAGAGTCCGGGCTCGTTGGGGGAACAGACTTATTCGGCGATTGCGGCGTTCATCCTGGAACAGAATGGCGCCCGAAACGCAGGACCCGACTCGGTGATCCGGGCGGTTGCCACCGGTCCCCGTCCGGCTCAACCCACGGGTGCCTTCAACAATTCGCGAGCCGAAGCTGTGATACCGCCGATCCCGCGCGGCTTGGTCGTGATAGGCGAAGTGAAGAACTACACGCCCGTCACCGACGCCATGCTGCGTTATCCCGATCCGAATGACTGGTTGATGATCCGGCACGACTATCAGGCTCACAATTACAGTCCGCTGCGTCAGATCAATGCGACGAACGTCAAGGATCTTCAATTGGCCTGGGAATGGGCGATGAACGACGGAACCAACGAAGCGGCTCCCGTGGTGCATGACGGCATGATGTACCTGAATAATCCCGGCAATATTGTGCAAGCGCTGGATGCGCGAACGGGAGATTTGATTTGGGAGAACCGGATCGGCGAGTCGTCGACGGGAAGCTCGCAGCGCGGGCTCGCGCTGTACGATGACAAAGTCTTTATCACTACGGGGCAAGCGCACATCTACGCTCTGGACGCCCGCACGGGAAAGAACGTTTGGGACACTCAAATCGGCGAGAAAAGCTCGGAAGGGACTTACAGCACCAGCAGCGGACCGCTAGTGGCGCAGGGGAAGCTGATACAGGGCCTGGGCGGAACGCTGTGCGCGGAGTATCGCCAAGAGAAATGCTTCATCAGCGCCTACGATGCGGAGTCAGGGAAGCTGATCTGGAAGTTCCACACCATCGCCAAAGACGGGGATCCCGGCGGCGACACCTGGGGCAAACTGCCGAATCTGTTCCGCGCCGGCGGTGAAACCTGGATTACCGGCAGTTACGATCCGGATCTGAACTTCACTTATTGGGGTGTGGCACAGGCGAAGCCGTGGATGCGGGCGAGCCGCCAGTCCGGCAATGGAGCCACCGCCTACGCGAATTCCACCGTGGCGCTCGACGTCTCCACGGGCAAGCTGGAGTGGTATTACAATCATGCTCCCGGCGAAACGCTCGATCTGGACGAAGTTTTCGAGCGAGTGCTGGTCGATTCGAACGGCCAGAAGCTGGTGTTCAGCGCCGGCAAAGCGGGCATCCTGTGGAAGAACGATCGAAAAACCGGCCAATATCTGGGACACAAGGAGACGGTATTCCAGAACATCTACGATTCCTTCGACTCCAAGACCGGCGCGCCGCACTTCCGCAATGACATTGTCGAGAATCAGATCGGGCAGTACGTGCAAAGCTGTCCCACCTCAGAAGGTGGCCACAACTGGCACGCGATGACCTACCATCCGGGCACAAATGAGCTGATCATTCCTTTGGCGCAGAGCTGCCAGGAGATGATCTCGCAGAAGGTCGAACTGGTGGCAGGCGGCGGAGCGGCGGCGGGAGCGACTCGCCGCTTCTACGAATCGCCCGGGTCAAATGGGAACATCGGCAAGCTGGCCGCTTACGACGTGGATACGTTGAAAGAAGTATGGAAGGTCGAGCAGCGCGCGCCTTTTATGACCGCCGTGCTTTCAACCGCCGGCGGCATCGCATTCGTGGGCGACATGAACCGTGTGTTTCGGGCAGTGGACGTGAAGACCGGCAAGACGCTTTGGGAAACGCGCCTGGAAACCTCCGTGCAGGGCTTCCCACTGACTTTTTCTGTCGGCGGACGCCAATACGTCGCGGTAACTACGGGCCTGGGCGGAGGGAGTCCGCGCATGGTGCCCGCGGTCCTCGCCGGAGACGTGAAGTATCCGCCGTACGGCAATGCGCTGCACGTTTTTGCGCTTCCGCAGTGGCGTTAGATCACACGTTATGGCGGTTACCAATGGACCCTAATGACAGTCGGGACTATCGAGCGTGCCGCGAATTGCGGAGAGTGCGCCTGTTAACGCAGACTGCCCTCACCGCAGCAGTCAGAAGCCGAAAAGAGAGCGGCAGCGATTCTCGCCGAACTGGGATTCACGCCCTTTCCACGCGGGAGCTTTGAGGGGAGCCCCACAATCGCGGACGAAATCCTCCGAGCGCGCGGACTAGGGCGCGAGCGCTCAGCGTCCGCGACGCGCACGACCATCACCAAGTAGGCGAGCCTGCGCGTGGTCCATCCGCCCGCCCACGTGACGCGCCATTCACCGGAGTACGAACCAACCGTGCATAGCGCCGGCGAAGGCCTGCGGAATGCGTTCCCGAGTGATCTCGCCGGCCACGATCGCGTTCGCCCGAAGCGCCATCAACGCCATGCTCATCACACCGGCTGGTCTAATACTTCGCCAGTCTGCGGATTGTTGGCGAACTTCACGACATAGAAGTGGCCGTCCGAAGCTTCAAGCAGATGAGCCTACGCTCCCCCGCGCATTTTTCGTACCAGCCGAACGGCGCTGACTCGCCTTGCATCCATGAGAGCGAGCTCGCTTGTGCGAGACCCACTGGTGTAGCGGGATAGGCTGGCGCCTGCTCTCATTGCAAAAGGGGGCAGCACGTGCACTCAAGACCTCGGATGAACAGGCCCGCCGACTCGTTTATTCACTGGGCCAACGTCGAAGTGGAGCCGCCGCAGCCAGCGGTGGCGGACAGCAATCCACAGCGCCTGGACTCTCGCATCGAAGCCGAAAAACGGGGCAACCGTGCGCGCCGCCCGTCGCGTCGATCTGGCGACTGCTTCTTCTGATACGGTAACCGGCCGTCAGTCACTTTCGCGCTTGATGTCCAGTTACGAACGGAGGTAAGGTCCATATGGCTTTGGTGCCGTTAATGCCCATTGAACTAAGCCTCCGGCGGCCGGAACCGCGGGTGGGCTGAGCGTTGACTGGTTCGCGGTCAGCCCGCGAGTTGTGATGTGGTCACAAGCGAAGGAGCTTCGCTATGACCCCACTTCGCCAGCGGATGCTGGAGGATCTCCAGATCCGGAACTATTCCCCGGTTACCACCCGGCTGTACCTACACGCTGTTTCTGCCTTCGCCAAACACTTCCGAAAGCCACCCGACCAGCTCGGGCCGGAGCAGATTCGCCAGTACCAGTTGTTTCTGGTCAAGGAGAAGGAGGCTTCGCACTCGACTTGCGTTCAGGTGGTGTGCGCCCTCCGTTTCTTTTACACCCATACGTTGCACCGCAAAATCGAGATCGAGCGCATCCCGTTCCCACGGCAGCAGCGAAAGCTGCCGGTCATCCTGAGCCGGGAAGAAGTCAAAGCGCTGCTGGAAGCGCCAAGCAAACCACGCGACCGCGCTGTGTTGGCTGTGATGTACGGCAGCGGGCTCCGTGTTGCGGAGGTGACCCAGCTCAAAGCCGGTGACATCGACGCCCGCCGGAACGTGCTGCGGGTGCGTCAAGGCAAAGGACGCAAGGATCGGCAGACTTTGCTGCCGCCCATGCTACTGGAACTGCTCCGGGCGTACTGGCGAAGCGAGCGTCCGGATCCTTGGATGTTTCCCTCCGGCACCGATCGCACCAGACCCATCGCCCCCAAGGTGATCTATCTGGCTTGCCGCCGGGCTGCGCAAAAGGCCGGTATTTCAAGGCCGGTCCATCCGCACCTGCTTCGCCATGCCTTCGCGACGCACCTTCTGGAGTCGGGCACCAACTTGCCCACGATCCAGGTCTTGCTCGGTCATGCCAACCTGGAGACCACGGCACGCTATCTGCATGTGGCCGATGTGGCCGTGCGCTCAACTCGCAGTCCGCTCGACTCCCTCGATGTGAAGTTCACCTCCATTGAGCCGTGAACCCGCGTCGGCCCGAGATGGCCGACATCGTCCGCACTCATCAAGGCGATTTGCTGGCGCGCTGGAACTCTGTACTGTCCCGGCACCAGCGAAAGGCGCTACGCGACATTCGGGACTGCCGGACCGCCGCCCTGGGCGGGCGTGTTCAACAGTGTGACCGGTGCGGACATCGCGTCATCTTATATAACTCCTGTCGCAACCGGCACTGTCCCAAGTGCCAGGCACAGGCTCGCGCCCGCTGGCTCGCGCAACGCGAAACCGAGTTGCTGCCGGTTCCCTATTTCCACGTCGTCTTCACACTGCCGGCGCAGATCGGCCGGCTGGCGCTTCAGAACGCTAAGCAGATCTACACCATCCTGTTCCGCACGGCCGCGGCCACACTATTGGAAACCGCCGCCGACCCGCGTCTGCTCGGCGCTTCCATCGGCTTCCTTGCCGTACTTCACACCTGGGGTCAGAACCTGCACCTGCATCCGCATCTGCACTGCATCGTGCCGGGCGGAGGAATCTCCCTCGACGGCTCGCGCTGGGTTGCCTGCCGTAAGGACTCGTTTTTCCTTCCCGTGCAGTATCTGAGCTATCACTTTCGCCAGAGATTCTTGGACTCTTTAAAGCAAGCGTTCCGAAAGGGCTCCTTGCAGCTTCATGGAGAACTGGCCTCCCTTGCTGAGCCAGCCGCTTTTGCCGCCTTGTGCGAACAGGTTGAGGCCGTCGATTGGGTGGTGCATATCAAACCTCCCTTTGGCGGACCACACCGTGTGCTCAAGTATCTGGCGCGCTACACCCATCGCGTCGCCATCTCCAACCACCGGCTCCGCTCCCTCGAAAACGGCCACGTCAGCTTTGAATGGAAGGACTATGCCGACCACGCGCGCACCAAACTCATGACCCTCGATGCAGTCGAGTTTCTGCGCCGCTTTCTGCTCCATATCCTTCCCACTGGACTGGTTCGCATCCGCCAGTTCGGCTTCCTCGCAAACCGAGTCCGTCAGCAGCAGCTGGCACTCTGCCGCACTCTGCTCGCCTTGCAGGTCCCGGCCCTCTCCGATTGTGATACTGCCATCGACCTCGATCTCCGCAATCAGGAAGCCTGTCCCCACTGCCAGGCCGGCCGCCTCGCCGTGATCCAACTCCTAAGCGCGACGCCGCGGTTCCCGGATTCATCATGACACTGCTGGGGGTTCCGCACAGCGGCGAATCTCATGCCCCAGACGCGGGGCTCCCTCGATCTCTGTCTAAACAGTGGAATCTCGCAGCTTCGACGAACCTCAGCGACTATTTCCCGCAGCCGATGATGCCTCCAATGCCCGGCACCACTCAGCAACTGGCGTCCCCGTACCGCTCCGGCGCGCTCATCTCCCCGAAAAACATCATTCAAACCCCATAGCTCATCCGGCTCAGTTCAATGAATTCTATCGGAACTGCTCACGCCCACCGCTCCACCACGCCCGACCATCCCGCTCGTGAGCACTCCCGATAGAATGCTCTTCATCATCAGGCACCAGTAGCACGGTAATCATGACCGTGTCGGCAAGGTCAGGTGCACTCGGTCGAGGTCGCGGCCGACGTCCAGCGGAAACTGCATAACCGACGGCCACTTTCTCCAACCGCCGCTTCGGCGAGGGTGCCATCTCCCACAGTCGAGGTGGCGAGCGCGAAGGGTTCGTCATGGCTAGAAAGCTCCAGCACATTTTGCGCAATCTTTTCCAGCAGAAGTCTTGGTTCTTTACAAATAACACCATAGAGTTCAAGCAGGTGCTTAGATTTGCGGATTGCCTGGGCCCCCACACCGATTTCGTCGAAACTCTGCCGCCGCTTAGAAGCCTGGAAACAGGGCAGTTGTGGAGCCATTGCGAGATTGCTTCGCACGTTACTATACAAGTCCTGATCGCGCGAACGCCGAGCGCGCCGGTTACGTTCGGCCGACGGTCGCGACGAGGCAGACGCTGGATGCCACGCAGGGGGCTACGGCCTCGCACAGGCACTTGGTTCCAATGGCGTCCGCGTGGACAACTCGTCGAACCTCTTTCTGCTTAGCTTAGCAGCCCGTGTCTAAACCCCAAAAACGGCTGGACCTGAAAATGTTTTGACTTTAAACTTTGGGTATGGCGATGGGGACGCGGAAGATGCGGGAGCGGCAAGAGGGCTTGTGGTACGGCGGCGAGTTGGCCACGGCGCCGGGTCACCCTTTCTATAAACGGCTCAATGAAGTTCTGGACGACGCCAAGTTCGA
>JASHNT010000032.1 GCA_030041495.1 Bryobacteraceae bacterium
TGGGAGTGCGTTGGTCAAACTGAGGAGCAACTTGCAGGTGCAAGTCCTGTCCGGTCAAAGCCACAGCAGGCAGATCGGGACTGAGTCGTGCAGGCGTCCCGGCAACGGGATGTCTGAAGCGTAGACAGGGGTCATATGGGGTGCGGAGTTCAGCCTCGAAAGGTAGAATGTCGCGGAGGCCGAGTTGGTTCCCATCAACGAAGGCAGCACGTGGATCATCAATATTGCGAGATGGTATCGCTCCGCCGGGGTGGGAGACTGCATCACGTATGAAAGGTTCTCCTCGGGAACCAAGAGGCCCGACCGGGTCCACCGGAGTATCGGTGGGGGCGCGCTGCCAGGGACAACCGGAGCAGAACGCCGAGCCGAGGTCGGGAGTCGGACCGGTTCATAGTACCGTTGAAGCTCTCGAAGGAAACGAGGGAGTGGAGGGAAGGGACCGGCCCGGAGGGAATCCGTCGGAGAAAGCTGGGGTCCGGACGCAGGGCCGGCTCGCCTTGCCGCTCAAGCTCTGGCGGGTGTACGAAGCAGCTCAACGCGACAAGCAGGCCCGGTTTACGGCACTGCTACATCATGTCGATGTTGTAGCGCTAGAGCGGGCGTTCCGCCGATTGAAGCGGAGCGCGAGTCCTGGAATCGACGGGGAAACGGTTGCCACCTACGAGCAGAATCTGCAGGCAAACCTGTACGATCTCTGCGAACGGGTTCACACCGGACGCTACCGGGCTTTGCCGGTGCGTCGCGTTTTTATTCCCAAATCGGATGGCGGTCAGAGACCGCTCGGTGTGCCTGCGCTGGAAGACAAGATCGTCCAAGGCGCAATGGCCGAGGTTCTTAGTGCCGTCTACGAGGTCGATTTTCTTGGGTTCTCCTATGGCTTCCGGCCTGGGAGGAATCCGCACCAGGCGCTTGGAGCGCTGCACACGGGCGTGATGACGCAGTGTGTTTGCTGGGTGCTCGATGCCGACATCCGTAAGTTCTTCGACTCGGTAGATCACGAGTGGTTGATGCGGATGATCACGCACCGGATCGCTGATCCAAGAGTGCTGCGGCTCATCCGCATGTGGCTTGAGGCAGGCGTTCTGGAAGGCGGGGAGTGGCAAAAGGCAGTAGAGGGAACGCCGCAAGGTGCGGGCATCAGTCCGCTACTCGCGAATGTCTTCCTGCATTATGCGTTGGACCTGTGGGTCCATCAGTGGAGGAAGCGGACGGCGCGTGGTCGAGTGATCATCGTGCGATACGCCGACGACTTCGTGATGGGCTTTCAGTACGCGGATGATGCAAGACGGATGTTGGCAGACCTCAAGGAGCGAATGGCGAAGTTTAAGCTGACGCTTCACGAGGAGAAAACCCGTCTGATCGAGTTCGGCCGTTTGCCGGCGCTCGGTCATCAACGGCGGGGCCAGCGGCGTCTATCGACGTTCGCATTCCTGGGCTTCACGCACTATTGCGGGTGGACTCGGGACGGACGCTTTGTATTGAAACGCAAGACGCAGAGCAAACGGCTTACAACCAAGCTGAAACTGCTCCGGGAGCAAGCTCGGGTTCGGATGCACGCCCCGGTGGCTGAACAGCATCGCTGGCTATGCCAAGTGCTGCGGGGTCACTACACGTACTACGGATTGCCGAGCAACTTTCCGGCGTTGCATGCCTTCCATCAACAGGTCGGGCTGCTCTGGTTCCGATCGCTTCGGCGGCGAAGCCAGCGGCGACTAACCTGGGAAGACTACGACGCGCTGCGCCGGCGTTTCTCCCTCCCCACGCCTCGAATCACTCATTCGCGCGAGCAGCGGCCAGTGTAATCGGGGTTACCTTCGGGAAGAGCCGTATGCGGGAAAGCCGCACGTACGGATCTGTGAGGGCGAAAGCCGAATGGCTGAGCTACTCGACCGCCCTCTCCTAAGCTCAGGTAGCTGCATTCTAACCCGACCCCTGGAGGCGGCAGCGAGTTTACACTCAACTATTCACGCGGGCCTTGTCTCCGAACACATACAACAGTATGATATTCTTGACATCAACCACGAATTATGGGAGGCGTCTTGGGAGTTTTTCGGAGGAACCAAGACGCCTTTCGCTTCTACCACTCTCTTTCGCTTCATGGAGGGCCGCCACGGCGATCCTAAAAGATCTCATGATTGTCCTCGCTGCTTGAGTTTCTTGCCCGGCGCGCGCAAAGACGCGCTCGCGGTCACGCCGGTGATTAATCTACAGCATTCCGGGCGAGCCGCCCTATAATGAGGGAGCCGCCAGCCGTTCAGGTTGTCGAATCACGGGTCTCCACGGTGCTTCGCCAAAAGACCGCCGCGGAGACCCGAATTATATGCGCTACTTCATTCAGTCGCGTATCACGTTTTGCGTTCAGCTTTTTTTTTCGGCTGTCGCGCAAGCGCGGCAATTTCCGCCCACCTCCAATCGGGTAACCTGGATCTCGAATCCGGCCTGTTCTGAAATCTCCGCCTCCAACTGCTCAAAGAGTGGAGAAGAAAACTCCTCGATCCGCCCGCAGCGGAAACATGCCAGATGGATATGATCCCACCGCGTCTTGACTTTGTAATAATGCTTCTCGCCTTTGAGGTGCATCAGGTCGAGCTCATCGATGAGACGCAGACGCTTCAGCAGCTCGATGGTGCGATAGACTGTTGCTCGATCGACGTCCGGCTCCCGTTTGCGGGCCAAATCAAGCAGAGTCGCTGCATTAAGATGTTCACTTGCCGTTTGGATCAGTTCGATCACGGCCCGACGTTGGGCAGTCATGCGAATGCCCTTGGAAGAAGCCTCTACCAGAAGCGGTCGGCGATCCAAGCTGGGTGTCCGACAAAATCAGCAAGCCATTTGCAAGTAGCGCCAAACGGGGAGGCCCAAAGGTCGAACGGTGTCAGCCCCGAATCGGCGATAACGGTCACCTATAACGCCGCCCGCAAGCGTCTTCGGACTTGCTTCGATCTGGTTTCGACTCCAAGATGGTTGTTGGACTTTGGGAACAAGCCATCGGCGATGAGTTCTGTACTTTTGGTGGAAGACGAGGAGGCCCTGCGGGTCTTCCTGGGCGACAGCCTGCGCACTGAGGGTTACGCGGTCGAATATGCCAGCGACGGGCCGGAGGGGCTCGAAAAAGCTCTCAGGCTTCCGGTTGACCTGGTCGTGCTTGACGTGATGTTGCCGGGTAAAAGCGGGTTTGAAGTCTGCCAGGCCATCCGCCGCGCCGGGAAATCCCTGCCGATCCTTATGTTGACGGCTCGCAACCAGATTCAGGACACCGTCACCGGCTTGAAAATCGGCGCGGACGACTACGTCACCAAGCCGTTCGACATGGCCGAACTGAAGGCGCGCATCGGGGCGCTGCTTCGGCGCGCCTTAGATGGAGGCGCAGTTCCGGCGGCGGTTTATGAATTCGGCTCCATTCGCGTGAACCTGCGGGGAACGGAGGTGACTCGGAACGGCAAAGTTGTCGATTTGTCCGCTCGTGAGTTTCAATTGCTTCAATTCCTAATCGAGCATCGCGGGGAGACGCTGTCACGCGACACCCTGCTCCGCGAAGTTTGGGGTTACGGCGCTAAGATTTACACGCGCACGGTGGACGTGCGCATCGCCAGCCTGCGGCAGCAACTGGAGGATGATCCGAAAGATCCTCGATATATTCTTACCGTGCAGGGGTTCGGCTATAAGTTCCGGCCGGAGGACCAGCGGCCATGAAAGCGCCGTTCAAGCACCGCACGATTTCGACCCTAGTCATCATCCCCAGCGCAATCGTGGTTGCCGCGCTAGCGTTATTGCAATACGGCTGGAGCGCGCGGGTCAGCGAAGCCACGGCGGTGCGGCTGGCCGACAGCCTGCAAATGTCGATGATGAATCTGCAGAAGGACCTGTTCCGCTATCTGTCGGAAATCAGCCTAGCCCTGCGAATTGATCCAGTCGAAGAACCGCCCGTCGACACCGGCCGTTACGTCCGGAGATTCGCGGAGTGGAAGGCCGTCACGAAGTATCCGAAGCTGGTGTCGCGGGTCTCGATCCTCAAATTGGACCGGCCGCACATGGGGGCGAGCCTGCTGGATTTGCCGGCGGGAAGATTCCAGCCGCAGGAGTGGCCCCCCACGCTAGAACGGGTGCGTGCGGACCTTGAGCGCGCCTCCGCTGATATCCTGCGCAGGAAGAGCATCGCGGGCGCCGGTAACGACAGCCTCTTCGATGTGGAAGATCCTTCCGCGGGCTGGCTGTTCGACCCCGCTCTTCCCGCGCTGTTTCATCCGGTTAACAACAGCCCCGCGTCCGTTGACTGGATCGCAGTTGAATTAAACCGGCAAGAGATTCAGTCGCATATCTTCGCCGATCTGTCGCGCACCTATTTCCAAGGGACCAATGGCCTGGACTACCTGGTGGCATTTGTGGATGGCAGCGCGCCCGGCGAGGTGCTGTACACCTCGGATGCAGGCTTCGGCTATCCGGAGCCTGCGGATGCCGACGGAATTATCGATTTATTCGGGAGGGTTCCGGACAGAGTTGCTGGCTCACCCGTGCATGTCTTCCATGCGCCGTCGAATGACAAAGGGCCGGATCCGTCGGTCCAAATCGCATGGTTTCCTCTCCTGCGGCGGACCGCCGCAAGCTCGGACTGGCGTCTGGTAGTGCGGCACCGCCGGGGCGGAGCCTTGGGCGCATTCGTCGTCGAGATGCGCCGCCGCGATCTCGCCATCGGGTTCGGCATCCTGTTGGTGCTGGTCATTAACATGGCCATGCTTATCGTCACCAGCCATCGAGCGCAGCAACTCGCGCAGCTTCAGGTGGACTTTGTAACCACGGTTTCGCACGAATTGCGCACGCCCCTGAGCGTCATCATCTCCGGGGCGGATAACATTCGCAAAGGTGTGGTGGAGACGCGCCAGCAGATGGCCCAGTACGGATCGGTCATCGGCAACCAGGCGAAGCAACTTCTCAGCCTGGTGGAACGCATCCTGTTGTTCGCCGCCACCCGCCAGGGCCCTCTGCACTACACCCTGCGCCCGCTGGATGTGCAGGAGATCGTCGATGCCGCACTGGCCAGCACGGCCGGGCTGATCGAGGCAAATCGCTTCACGGTGGAGTGCGAAGTCGAGGAGGGGTTGCCGGACGTTCTGGGTGACGCGTCCGCGCTTTCGCAATGCGTCCAAAATCTCATCACCAACGCCGTCAAGTATGGGCAGGAGCAGCGTTGGATCGGCATTCGGGCGCGCCGTAGCGGCCTTGCCTCAGGGGCCGAGGAGGTCGAGATTGAGGTTTCCGACCGCGGCATCGGCATCAGCGCGGCGGACTTGCCGCACATCTTCGAGCCCTTTTATCGCAGTCCTTCCGCCAAGGCGGCGCAGATTCATGGAACCGGCTTGGGTCTCCCCTTATCCAAGAGCCTTGTGGAGGCCATGCACGGCCGCATTTCGGTGCACAGTTTCCACGGGCGCGGCAGTACCTTCACTCTGCATCTGTCGTGCGCGGAAAAGCCGGGTGTTCCAGCGGCGTCTCCTACCCCGGATATTGCGCATACTTAGCCAGCTTTTACAACATCGTTACATCTGCTCGATCGATCGAGCTGTAATATGGCAGAAGAGACGATAACCGGAGCGCGCAACGCTCCAGCATCGCCAAACTCTCGCGGCACACCTGATGGATCTGGCTGGGGTATTGCTGCGTCCATTGCATGCACGCTGCCACGCCACTGCCTTTCCGTTTTGGCTTTCCGCTTTTGTTGATGGCGTCCGCGCGATTGGCCGGGGCAGCCGGAGGCAGTATCTCGGGAACCGTGCAAGACTCGACCGGAGCCGTCGTCGCCAAGGCTACGGTCATCGCGGATCACATTGAGACCGGTGTTCGTGAATCGACGGCAACGAATCCGGCGGGAGTCTTTTCCTTTTCCGGCTTGCCCGTTGGCCATTACGACGTCGAGATCGCAGCCCCCGGCTTCAAGGCGTACCGGCGTGCGAACATCACGGTCGATGTAGATAGCGCTCTTCTGGTGGACGCGACACTTGAGTTGGGCAAGAGCTCAGAGACCGTGCTGGTTCAGGAATCGCCGGTCGAAGTGGAGACCGCGAACACCCAGCTTGGTGACGTAATCGCCGCAGCTCACATCGAAGCTCTTCCACTGAACGGACGCAGCTTCACGGATCTGCTCGCGCTTCAGCCCGGTGTGGCGCCCGCCACCACAATCACTTCGCTCACCGTGCAAGGCCTCGGGCAGAGCGTATTCGCTCCTTCCGGCGATCTGAATCCGGGAACGCTTTCGATCAACGGCCAGCGGGAATCCGCCAACGGCTACACCATCAACGGGGCGGACGCTGAGGAATCCGGAAGCTTGGCCGCCGCCGTGATTCCCAACCTCGATTCGATCGCTGAATTCCGTATCTTGTCGGACAATTTCGACGCCGAGTACGGAAGGTACACCGGAGGCCAGATCAACGTGGTCACCAAATCCGGCTCCAATGAATTCCATGGCGACGTGTTCGAATTTCTAAGAAATACGGACCTCGATGCGCGCAACTTCTTTTCTCCCACCCGCGGCACTTTCATTCAGAACCAGTTCGGCGGCACGGCCGGCGGACCCGTCCGGCGCAACAAAATATTCTTCTTTTTGGATTACCAGGGAACGCGCCAAATCCAGGGTGCCGATACCGGCCTCATTCCTGTCCCTTCGCTGCAGGACCGGGCCGGAAATCTGTCGGATCAGGCCGCCTCGCTCACCGGAACCGTCAGCGGCCCGTATTTCGCGAATCTCCTTTCGCAAAAGCTCGGCTATCCGGTCACCGTTGGCGAGCCCTATTATGCCCCCGGCTGTGTCAATTCCTCGCAATGCGTTCTGCCCAACGCCGTCGTGCCCCAGACCGCGTGGTCCGCGCCAGCGGCAAATTTACTCAAATACATCCCCACGCCGAATCTTCCCGGCAATCTGTTTTCGACCTCGGCCTATAACGAGACCCTCAACGATCAAAAGACCGGTGGCCGCGTCGACGCCAACAGCCGCTGGGGAATGCTCTTCGGATACTACTCGCTGGACGGTTTTACGCAGAACAATCCGTACCCAACCGCGCAGGGCGGCGCCAATGTTCCTGGCTTCAACGCGCTGAACACCGGAATGGCGCAACTGGCGGCCCTCGGTGATACCAAGACTTTCGGATCCAGCGCCGTGAACGAGTTTCATTTGAGCTACACGCGCGATGCCAATGACCTGGGTAAACCGGTGGGCGGTCTGGGCGTCAGCCTTGCCTCGCAAGGCTTTGTTACCGGAGCGGGAACGCTGGGCATCGTTCCGCTGGCGCCTGCAACCCAAGGAGTGGAGAACGTCTTCTTCAATAATTTCACCATCGGTTCCGACCCTGACCGGTTCTACCAGATCAACAACAATTTTGAGCTCAGCGACGGATTTTCCAAAGTCGCGGGAAGTCACACAATCAAGGTGGGCGGTCAGATTGACGATGACCAGATCAACACCTACCCCTACGCCGACCTGAATGGCAGCTTCAATTTCTATGGAACCGAGACCGGCCTCGACTTTGCCGATTTTCTGCTCGGCATCGCCAGTCAGTACACCCAAAATGACCTGAGGCCGTTCTATGGCCGCAACAAATACGTCGGCCTCTACGCGCAAGACAGTTGGCGCGTCACCAAAAACCTGACGCTGAATTATGGCCTGCGCTGGGACCGCATCGAGCCGTGGTACGAAAAATACAACAACAACATCACCTTTGTGCCGGGCGAGCAGTCCGTGGTGTTTCCCACCGCGCCGGCCGGGATTGTCTATCCGGGAGATCCCGGTGTTTCCCGGACACTCGCGCCTCCCGGCAACAAGGACTTCGCTCCGCGGCTTGGCCTGGCTTACTCTCCCGCTGGCGCACCCAATTCGTTGCTCGGCAAAATTGTGGGGGGTCCCGGCAAAACCAGCATCCGAGCGGGCTTCGGCACGTTCTACGCAACCATTGCGGGCGAAACTCTGGGCCTGATCAGCGATAACGCACCCTACGGATTCACTTACACCAGTCCCGCTCCGCCGTTGCTTGCCACGCCCTTCGTCGACGCCGCAACCGGAAACTCCGAGGGTCAGCGCTTCCCGGCGCAACTCGCGCCGCTGAACGTGTCCGCGGCTAACCCGGACGCAAATGTTAACTGGTCGCAATTTGAGCCCATCAGTACGATTCCGGGATATGCGCCCAGCAACAAAATTCCATACACCGAATCGTACATGTTCTCGCTGCAAAGGCAGATCGGAAACAATACGCTGCTGAGCTTGAACTACGTCGGCAATCAGGCGCACCATCTGCTGGTTCTGGAGGAGGCCAATCCCGGCAACCCCGCGCTGTGTCTGAGCCTCAGCCAGCCTAATGAAGTCGCGCCCGGCTCTGCCACCTGCGGCCCCTTCGGGGAGAGTACCACTTACACCAGCACTTCCGGCCAGACCGTGAACGGAACGCGCGGTCCACTGGGTCCGGCTTTTGGAAGTGTGAGCTACCAAAAGAGCATCGGCAATTCCAATTACAACGCTCTGCAAGCGAGCTTGCGCCATAACAGCCAGCGGGCGCAGGTGATCCTCAGTTACACCTTTAGCAAAGCTATCGACCAGGCCTCGAACTTGGGCGAACAGGTGGATCCCTTCAACCCGAATCTTACGCGGGGCCTGGCTTCCTTTGATATGCGCCAGGACTTCGTCGCCAGCTACACCTACCACATGCCATTCGAGCACCTGCTTCGCACGCATAACAAATGGATCGAGGGCTGGTCGATTTCCGGAATTACCCGCTATAGCACCGGATTCCCAGTCACCCTCTATAACTACGGCGACACGTCGCTGCTGGGGACGCAAGGGAACGGCATCAACAACCTGGCCGTCGACGGGCTCGAATACGCGGCAGGCCCGCTCGACCTCAATCACAATCCGCGCAACGGGCGGCCCTATTTCAATACCTCCTTGTTCAGCTTGCCGCCGCTAGGATCGGTGGGCAATAGCGGACGCCGCATCTTTTCAGGCCCCGGAATCGACAATTACGATCTCACCCTTCAGAAAGACTGGAAGTGGAAAGAGTCGCGGTCCGCGCAACTGCGCCTGGAGGCCTTCAATGCCTTCAATCATGCCCAGTTCTACGGCCCCAGCGCCGTGAACGGAAATATCAGCAGCCCGACCTTCGGACAAGTGGTAAGCGCCGCGCCTCCGCGTCTGCTCCAGATCGCGCTGAAGCTGAACTTTTGAAGGCGCCTGTAGCGCCCATTTCCCCCTGCTTCGCAAAGAGCGTTACGCTGTTGGACGCGCTGAATCCGCAGGACCGGCCTAAGGGGGGCTACTCTTAGAATTTAAAGCGAATCCCGCCCCACACGCCAATCGGGGCTCCGGGAGCCAAATAGGTGGTGGAAAGGTAGGGATAATTTCCATCCGAGTTGGCCGGCAGCGGTGTTGCGTTGAATGGGCCGCCGGGAGCGGCGTAAGGGGTCGCGCCAAGTTGTGCGGCGGTGTAGTAGTGGTGGTCCAGCAGATTGTTGATCTGG
>JASHNT010000033.1 GCA_030041495.1 Bryobacteraceae bacterium
TGGGTGGTCTGGTAGGTCGCATTGAGGAAGGTGTAATTTCCTCCGAGCATGAGCCGGCCGATATGGCCGCTGAGTGCCGTTTCCACCCCGTCGCGCCGCGTCTTTCCGAAATTGGCGAAGTAGCCGAAGCCGGTCTGTTGAGAGGCGACGAACAGAATATCGTTGTAATTTTGTCCTCCAAACCCGCCCACGCTCCATCCAGTTTTGGCACAGTTGAGGCATTGGATGGGCAAAACGGTGAATCGCGACAACTACAACCTCTTTGGAATCAAAGGAGTTATGGTGGGCGCGACAGGACTCGAACCTGTGACCTCCTGCGTGTGAAGCAGGCGCTCTAACCAACTGAGCTACGCGCCCTTGCAGTGAGTACGGGCGATTTGTATTCCATCATATCAAGCTTCGTGGGTTCCGGTACTTTGCTTCGGCAAAAAATCCGTCGCAGTGACGACGCCGTTAAGGCTTTTGTTACCGGTACCAGAGAATTCGCTGACATTCTAAAGGAACGGATGCCAGCGGATGAAAGGGAACAATGCGTGGCGTAAACTCATCCGCCGGCCGGGCGGCCGCGACGGAAGCGGAATAATGATGGGCATTGGAGGCGCCTACTAAGGGCTCACCGCGTTTCATCGCCACAATTTCCGGTGCGCCGCCAGCTGCCGCCTCGGCATATAACTCGACGCGTACTGCTGCCACGTCCAGCTCATCCAAATACACCTGAGCCGTGAAGGTAAGCTGCCCTCCCTCGGACACCACGTCCAGCGATCCGAAACGCAGCCGTGGCCAGTGCTGTTCCACTTTCTTGCGCCAGCTCACCAGTTCCGTCATGGCCGCTCCGGTGTCCTTCGATCTTTCGCAGTACGCTTTGGCGCGCGCAAGATAATGCGTCTCCGTGTACTCTCTGACCACGCGATTGGCGGAAAACCGCGGGGTCAGGCGGGACATGCTGGCCCGCATCCGCTCGATCCACGCAACCGGAATGCCCGTCTCATCGCGCCGGTAAAACAGAGGAATAATTTCGTCTTCCAGCAGTGAATACACCTGTTCAGCCTCGCGCCGGTCCCATGCGGGGTCGGAGCCGTGTTCTTGTCCATCTCCGATCGCCCAGCCCACTTCAGGCGAGTACGCCTCAGCCCACCAGCCGTCGAGCTCCGATAGATTGAGTCCGCCATTGACGAGAATCTTCATGCCGCTGGTTCCGCTGGCTTCCCAGGGCCGCCTCGGATTGTTCAGCCATACATCGACGCCACGGACCAAGTGCTCGGTCATTTGCATATCGTAATCGGCCAGAAACACGACATGCTGGCGCGCGGGGGTATGCCGGATGAATTGAATCCACTCGCGGATCATTTCCTGGCCCTCTCGATCCTGAGGATGCGCTTTTCCCGCAATGACAAGCTGCACGGGACGATTACGATCGGTCAGGATGCGCAGCAAACGGTCCGCATCGTGGAGCAGCAAATTGGGGCGTTTGTAGGTGGCGAATCGGCGCGCAAATCCGATGGTCAGGGTGTCAGGATCGAAGAGGCGGCCCGCTAGCTCGACCTCCTCCGGAGACGCCCCGTGCCCGGCGAACTGGCGCGACAGGTAGTTCCTGGCGTATTCGATAAGCTGCCGGCGATTTACAGTGCGCATGTTCCAAAGGTCTGCGGCGGCGACAGACTCAAGCGCCCCGGGCAGTTGGTCGAGATCTCCTCTCCATCGGTCCTTGCCCGCAGCCGCGGTCCAGATCTGGTCCGCCGTCTCCGAATCCCAGGTGGGTACATGGACACCATTGGTTACATGCCCGATGGGCACCTCTGTCTGAGGCCACCGCGGAAACAAAGGCTGGAACAAGCGGCGGCTCACTTCGCCGTGCAGACGGCTTACGCCATTCACCGCGCCGCTGCCGCGAATGGCGAGATAGGCCATGTTGAACGGCTCCGAATCATCGTCCGGGTTCAATCGCCCTAGCGCCATCAATTGCGAGAAAGGGATTCCAAGACGCTCTTCCGCATAGCGGCGGACGTGCCGTTCCATCAGCGGCGGCGAGAAGCGGTCAAACCCTGCTTCAACCGGAGTATGCGTCGTAAAAAGATTCCCGGCACGAGTGGCTGCGAAAGCCGCGTCGAACGGCTGCTTGGCCTCCTGCATGAAATCGCGGGCGCGCTCCAACACCGCGAACGCGGCGTGGCCTTCGTTGAGGTGGCAAACTTCGGGCCGCAGACCCAGCGCGCGCAGCAAACGCCAGCCCGCGATGCCGAGGATGCGTTCCTGCTGCAAGCGTGTTTCAGGGCCGCCGCCATAGAGTTCCGAAGTCAAACCGCGATAATCGGGGAGGTTCGCCGGATCGTTGGAATCGAGCAGAAACAGCCGCGTGCGCCCGACGCGCACTTCCCACGTTCGCAGCCAAAGGCGAATGCCGGACAAACGAATGGATAGCCGGAGCCATTCCCCGTTAGATTCGCGCAGAGGAGAAATGGGCAACTGGGTAGGGTCGTTGTAAGGATAAAGCGCCTCCTGATGACCGTCCGCGTCAATACGCTGCCGGAAATAACCTTGCTGGTACAGAAGTCCGACGCCGTAAACCGGAACACCCAGGTCGCTGGCGGATTTCAGTTGATCGCCCGCGACGTTGCCAAGGCCGCCGGAGTAAATTGGCAGGGCATCGCTCAGCATGAATTCCATGCTGAAGTAAGCGATTGCGGAGATTGGCGAGTCGGGATGCGCTGCCTGGCACCAATGCACGCGCGTGTTGTGAAACTCATAGTGGCCTAGCGCCTTCTCTACCCTTTCGCGGAAGTCCGCCTCCGCCAAGCACGCTCCCAGCTTTTCGCGCGAGACCGTTTCAAGAATCACCCAGGCGTTATGCGTGAGCGCCCAAAGCTCAGGGTCGAGGCGCGCCCAGACTTCGTCGGCCGCGTGGTTCCACGACCAACGGAGGTCGAGCGCGAGCTCGCGAAGTCCGCTGGTCAGTTGATCAGTGTTCACGTTCCTTCTCCTCTACTTATTCTCCGCGGCTTGTGGCCGGTGAGGAGTTTCGTTTACCACCGCAGTCAACTGCCGTTAGTGTACTTGAGGAGCAAAGCAAGAGACATCCCCTGAGCTAGACAGTCTTCGAAGAGCGCCCGTCAGTACGTAGATAGCGTCTCCTGTGGAGGCGTTACTTCCCGTGGGACTGAATGTAGTTCAGCGCGAGCGTCTTGAGCGACGCCTTGGTCATTCCGAGTTGCCCGGCTTCCTCCGAGGCGCGATCCACCTCCCATTTGTCCACGAGCACGCGTTTGATGAACCACATCATCGCGGCCCGATTGCCGCTGGCGCAGTGAATGAACGCGGGCTGATTCTTCGGGTCGGTGACGGCTGTCAGGAACTGGTCGATGATGCCGAAGTCCGGCGTGCTTTCATTGAAAGGAAGATGAACAAAGTTGATTCCCGCGGCTTTGGCGGCCGCGGCTTCTTCCTCGATCCTGGCACCGGGCTCACTGGCCATCCGCAGATCCATAACGGAATGGAACCCCATCTTCCTGATCTCAGCGAGGCTTTCCGGAGTCGTCGCCCCCGCGCACGCCACCGTCGTCTCCACCTGCGCAAAGTTCACCACTCCGGGCACGGTCGATTTCTTAACCGGCTGCGCGTTCGCGGTACCCACCGCGATACAAAGTCCGGTTGCCAGAAGGCAGGGAATAAGACCGAGTGTTTTCATAGGCTCCTTAGCTCATCCGATCGCTAGCGTGTAACCGCGCTCCTGGGCGCGGCTCATGGCGACGATTCCGGCCGGAACCATCCGGGCGTTGGCGACCAGGTTCGCGGTTAGTTCCTTGTCGATCGCGTCGGTGTCCCCGCTTACGGCCTGAGCGATCGTGCCTGCCACGCGGCGTGTGGCCATGGCGCAGACCGCGAATTGCACACCCTGCTTCGCCAACTCGCCGCCCATGCCGGCCCCGTTTAACGGATTCGCGGTAGGTGCGGCTGTGGTCGCCGGACCTTCGAATTGCGCCGACTTGGCCATCGGCGCTCCGTACTTGTTCCACATCGCATCGTTGAAGCCGAACGCCGTGGAAAGATGCCGCACCACGATGATCAACGCCATGTCGCTATTCTGAAGGCCATAATCGTTGCGGTTAACCAGCATGAAGTTGTTGGCAAAAAGGAGGGCATTGCTCAATCCGAATGAGGAGATTGTGTCGAAGATCAGGCGGTGTTTGGCGGGGAGTTCATCCATCCAGTCGTCCTTTTCGTGACGCGCCGGCTCAAATCGCGCGGAAGACGACGATTTCACCTGTGCGCTGGCGGACCGTCCCAGGAATACGGCCAGCGAAGCCGCTCCCACATGGAAGCGGGTGAGGAACGAGCGTCGTTCAGAAGTAGGTGGTTTGGTCATGTTGCTCCCGTTACGAAATCGTGATCTTGCGAGGGAACTGCGCGTTGTCTTCGAGGAACGTCTTCTTGCGCTTCAGTTCGTCCGCAGTGGGTTGTACGTTGCCTTCCGCATCGGTCGCGCGCGACACCAGTGTGTGCGGCCCCGGCGAAGGGCTTTCCCATTTGTAGGTAAACAGCTTCCAGGAGAATTTCGTGTTGGCTGGGTCGAGCGTGGCCATCTGCCACGGGCCGTCGTCGATTCTCACTTCCACCGATTTGAGAGGCGTTCCGTCATTCAAAACGAATCCCACAATCCGATAGCTGTTGCCCGTCTTTCGGACGCGCGCGACCGCGGACTTGAGATGCATCCGCGTGATCTCGGTTTCAATCCATTGCGTGTCCGGATCCTTGTCCTCGCCGGTGCCGCCCACGCCGACAACCGAGCGATACCAGCGGACCTGGAAGTTGCCCAGATAGCGATCTTCCTGAAGGTGAATCTCCGAGAGCCATTTGACGTTGGCGACGCCGTACCAGCCGGGCATAATCAAGCGCAAGGGTGCGCCTTGCGGCACGGTCAAGGGATCGCCATTGAGCGCCCAGGCGAGCATCGGCTCGGGCTTGGTCGCATTCTCCAGCGTGACGCTGCGGCCGAATTGTTGATTGAGCTTGTAGGTCTGCTGCCGGAAGGCGACGTCCAGGTCCCCGCGATCGGTGCCGAAGAAAACCACCTCTCGCGCTTTCGGCCCCACGCCCGCTTGATTCAATACTTCGCGCAGGGGCACTCCGGTGAAGCGCGCGCAGGACGAGAGGCCCTGAAACGCACGGCCGCTGTTGCCGGAGCACTCGAAACCAACAACCAGCTCCGTGCCGCGCAGCTTGCGCAGATCCGCGAGCGACAGCTCAAGAGGCTTGTTCACCATGCCCGTCACCTTCAGCCGGTAAGCGTTCGCTTCGATCTCCGGCTGATTAAAATGCTGCGTGACGAAGAACTTGTCCTTGGCGACGCTGTATCCGTCGATGGTCCGGATATCGAAGGTGCGCCGTGGCGAGCCGGTGCCTCCGGCAGTAAAGTTCGCTGGGTAATCGGTGAACGGCACATCGGTTTCGCCCTGCGCCAGCGCGGGCAGAGCCACGTCAGCCAGCGTCAGAAAACCCGCCAGATTCAACCCCTGCCGCAAAGTCTCGCGCCGCGTGATTCCCAGCATGGTTCGAACTCCTTTCGGATGGCTCGATTATACCGTGCTATCTTGAAGCTAGTTGAGCTATGGTTCGCGCTGCTCTGACGGCCACTGCCGGTATGCTTTTGCTGGTTACGCAAATTCAGTGCGCCGCGGCTTGTGCGAGCGAGCTGTGCGCCGATGCGGCCAAGAGCGAATCAATGCCGCCTTGCCATCGGCATCACAATCACTCAAACGATCAGGGACCGGCATCTTGCCTGCACCAGACCGTGTCCGCGCCGGCGATCCTGCAGCAGAGCATGCACGCGGACTTTCCGAGTCTGGGTGTTTTGACCGCGGCCGCCCTGCCTTCATCCTTCGCTGTCCGTGCCGACGCAGCGGGCGAAGCGCCCTATCCTGGGAATTTCCGGCCACCTGGGACTGCGGGCACCGCGTCCGTCATCCTGCGAATCTGATCCTTTCTTAAAACAGCGTTAATTGACTGCGGCCGCAAGTGCGCGCCGCGGAGGTTTGCGTTTTCTCGAGGAAAGGAAAATGGGAAGAATACGATTGCGGGGCGTGTTGGCCGTTGCCGTCTCATTTATCTGCGCGGTCGCCGGGCAGGATGACGGCGAAGCCGGCCCGACGCAGCAGGCCCCATCCGGAATGGGCATGGTGGATATGAACTCCTCCAGCATGTTTTTGATGAACCTCGCCTCGGGCACCGCGGTGAATCCGGCCGGTTGGCCGGCGCCGATGAACATGAGGCATTGGGGGCACTGGAACACGATGTTCATGGGGCTCGGCTTTCTTTCCGACATTCAGCAATCCGGTCCGCGCGGCGGCGACAAGCTGTATTCGACCAATTGGTTCATGGCTTCGGCTGAACATCGCATCGGAACCAGCGATGCGCTCGAAGCCGTACTCATGCTGAGCTTGGAGCCGGCCATGATCACGAATCGCCGCTATCCAGAGCTCTTCCAGACCGGGGAAACAGCTTATGGCCTTCCCTTAACGGACGCGCAACATCCGCACAATTTCATCATGGAGTTGGGCTTTCACTACGTGCATCAGCTCGCCGAGGACGCCACGTTGGATTTATATGTCGCGCCCGTCGGCGACCCCGCATTAGGGCCGACCGCATTCCCGCATCGCGCTTCGGCGATGGAGTTGCCGGAGGCGCCGATCAGCCATCACTGGCAGGATTCGACCCACGTTGCCGACGACGTTGTCACGGCTGGCGTGCAGTACAAAAAGGTGAAGCTTGAGGCCAGCGGATTCGACGGCTCCGAGCCCGGCGAGAACCGTTGGATCATCCAGCAGGGTCCCATCAATTCCTGGACCGGCCGTCTGTGGTTCTTCCCGGCGAAGTATTGGGCGGCGCAGGTTTCTGCAGGCCGCCTTGCCCATCCGGAAGCGCTTGAGCCGGGCGACCAGACGCGCGTGACCGCGTCGGTTGAATACACTCTGCCCATGCCCGGCGGGAGCTGGGCCTCTACGCTTTCCTGGGGCCGCATTCACAGCACCGCGACGCTCCGCAATCTGAACTCGTATTTAGCGGAATCGGAACTGCCGGTGACGCGCAGGAACTTCATTACGGGACGTTTTGAGCTGGTGGACAAGGACGACCTGTTTGCCGATGACCTGGAGCTGCAGGAGCAGCTCGACTTGCTCTACGGCAGCACCTTTCGAATCGGAGCCTACACTCTGGGCTACACACGAGATGTCGATTTATTCCGGTCCGTCGAGACCGGAATTGGCGCGAATATTTCTCTTTATTCTCTGCCGGACTCGATCAAGCCATATTACGGCGGGCATCCGGCCGGCGGCAACATATTTCTTCGATTCCGGCTTCGCCGGTCCGAGCTCTAAGTAAGGAGATGATGCAAATGAAAGGATTGGTTTTGACGCTCGCGATGGCGGGCATGTTGATGGGAGCCGCGCCCCAAACCTTTACCGGAGTGATCACCGATACGCTCTGCGGCGCCAAGCACAACATGAAAGGGCACACCGACGCAGACTGCGTAAAGATGTGCGCGAAGGCGTCCGGGCAATATGCTTTGTTCGATGGGCGGAACGTTTACAAGCTGAGCGACCAGAAGACGCCCGCCAAGTTCGCGGCAGCGAAGGTCAAGGTGAGCGGAACGCTGAATTCGAAAACGAATACGATCAAGGTTATGTCCATCGAACCGGCGTCGGTAAACTGATATGGCGCGGCGTTTCCGCGCCACGGTGACTAGAGGAGATGAGATGAATCTTAATCGTGTTTGTTGGCTGTCGCTCGCCACAGGGGCTGTTTTGGCGCAGGGCCAAGCATTGAAGGTGGAAGCAGTCCCGAATCCCGCTCCGCAAGGGAGCATCGAGGCCCATTGGGCCATGGCCGATGGGAACCCGCTGTTGAGTTGGATTGAGGGCGCAAACGGTTCCTATCAACTGCGCTACTCGATCCGGCGCGGCGGGCAGTGGTCGGAGCCGCGAACCATCGTCGCCAACCGGAAGTTTTTCCGGCAGCCGGCCGAGTCGCCGTCGGTCGTCTCCTTTCCCGGCGGAGCGCTGCTCGCGGAGTGGGTTGAAGCGGAGCCGGGAAGCGAAGCCGAGTACATCTATGTTTCGGCTTCCAAGGACGGAGTTCAATGGACGGCACCAGCAATGGCGCATCAGGACCATAGCCCCGTTCAGCATGCTCTCGTGTCGATGGCGGCCAGTGGTGATCGCGAGGCTTCGCTTATCTGGCTGCAAGCTTTGAAGGGCGAAGACGATCCTTCCCAACTCAGGCGCACGGTGGTCAACAGCGACGGCAAGGTTGTGAAGGAGGAACTTCTGGAAGCCGACGTTTGCACCTGCTGCCCGACCGCCATTGTCAGGACGGCGCGCGGACTCCTGGTGGCTTACCGCGGCCACACGCCACAAGATATCCGCGACATCGCCGTGAAGCGGTTCGAGAACGGCCGCTGGCTGCCTGCGAAGATCCTCAATCCTGACAAGTGGCAGATCAATGCATGTCCAGTGAACGCGGCATCGGCGGCGGCCGCCGGCAATCGCTTGGCGATCGCGTGGTACACGGAAGGTGACGACAAGCCCAGGGTGCAGCTCGCCTTCTCTTCGGATGCCGGAGCAACGTTCACGAAACCCATCCTGATCAACACTGGCGACGCTCTCGGCCATGCATCCGTGGTTCTCGCCGATGATGGCGGCGCGTTTGTCTCTTGGATCGAGGAAGGCGAAAAGTCGTCGCGTGCGCTCGCCCGCTATGTCTCAGCCGCCGGTATGTCCGGCCCGGTAGTGGAGGTTACCCAAGGCTCGACCGAAAGTATCGGGTATCCGCGGCTGCTTGAAGCCGGAAAAGAAACCTGGATTGCCTGGGCCAATTCTGCCAACGGAAGAGTCCAAACAGCAAGGCTCACGAAGTGACGGCACCGGTCTGATCCCGCTTTCTCCCATCATGGCGCGCCTCCGCACTCGCCGTGTATCATCAGTGAAAGCGATGCATGCTATGCAGGGAACTGATGGACGACCGCGCCTGAAAGAGCTAACCTAGTGAGTTTTGGAGTCTATTGAATGAAAGAACATAGCCTTGAATCGGTGTTGGCGGAGACGAAGGGGATCTCTCACTTCTTATACAACCAGCAGACCGGCCCCAACGTTTACCCCGGCGTACCGCCAGAATTCACCAACTGGCGCAATGAGCAGAAGGCCTGGCAAAAGACCGCCGTACTCTTCAATCAGTCCTATCACATGGCAGAGCTGCAACTGGAGGGCCCGGATGCCTTAAAGCTACTGACCGGCTTGGGAGTCAACAGCTTCGCGAACTTCCCGGTGGATCGGGCCAAGCAGTTCGTCCCGTGTTCGCCCGAAGGGTACGTGATTGGAGACGTGATCCTGTTTCATCTGGCCGAGAATTTATTCAACATGGTGGGCCGCATCCCGGTGATTAATTGGGTGCGTTATCACGCCGAGACGGGCGGCTACAACGTGAAGGCGGAACTAGATGAGCGGACGGCCGCCCGCAAGGACCCGAGCCGGCGGCGCAACTACCGGTTCCAAATTCAGGGGCCCAACGCGATGAAGGTCATTGAGAAGGCCACCGGGAAGCCCGCCCCGGATGTGAAATTCTTTCACATGACGCATGTCGAGATTGCCGGGATAAAAGTCCGCGCGCTGCGTCATGGCATGGCGGGACAACCCGGATTGGAAGTGTTCGGGCCGTGGGACGAAGGCGAGGCCGTGCGAATGGCGCTGGTTGAGGCGGGGAAGGAGTTCGGCCTGCGGCAGGTGGGCGGGCGCGCCTATTCCTCGAACACTTTGGAATCGGGCTGGATTCCATCGCCGCTGCCGGCAGTTTATACCAGCAAGGACATGAAGGCGTATCGCGAGTGGCTCCCGGCGGATTGTTACGAAGCCAAAGCATCGATCGGCGGCAGTTTTTATTCCGAAAATATCGAGGACTATTATCTGACGCCGTGGGATTTGGGCTACGGCTCGATCGTGAAATTCGATCATGATTTCATTGGTCGCGCCGCGCTTGAAAAGATGGCGAATGGCCCGCACCGGCACAAAGTGACGCTGGCGCTCGACACCGATAGCGTCCTGAAGGTGATGGCGATGGCTTTTGCCAAGACCAACCGCGCCAAATTCGTCGAGTTCCCCAGCGCGGTTTACTCGATGCATCCGTTCGATAGGGTTCTTGCCGATGGCAAAACCGTGGGCCTTTCAACGTGGATCGGCTACAGTTCCAACGAGGGCAGGATGCTCACCCTGGCGATGCTGGATGAAGCGCACAGCAAGCCGGGGATGCGGGTGTCTCTTCTGTGGGGCGAGCCAAGCGGTGGATCCACGAAGCCAACGGTGGAGCCGCACGTGCAAATGGAGATTCCGGCGATTGTCTCCCCGGTTCCCTACGCCGAGGTGGCTCGCGAATCCTACGCGCCTCCCGGATGGCGGACGCATCAATCGGCCTGACAAAAAGCAGCGCGAATCAGGTTCTCGGCGGCAGGAGCAGGTGCAGGCCGGTCTTTCGGAAATCGCGATCCAGGGTTAGCAAGCTGCATTCCTGTTCCTTAGCGAGCGCATAAGCGAAGCAGTCCCCCAAGTTGAGCGGATATCGCAGCCGAGCATAAGCCGCCAGCTCCGCATGTTGCGGTGTTGGCGCGACCAGCCGGATCGAGGAAGCTTCCAGTGACTCACGAATTTCCTCGGCGGACTTTGCCTGGCGATCTTCCGCGAGAATCAGCACCTCTGCATAGTTGACCGTGCTCATCTGCAGATCGTCCGCGTGCGCTTGAATTTGATCCAGCGCCCACGGACCAAGCTTCTGGTTGAAGAAGACGGCCAGGAGGGCCGAGGTGTCAATGACCATGGCGGGCTACTGCCAAAGATCGTCTTCGCTTTTGAAGCGAGGCTTCGGGTTGAGCGGCCGGCGGAGGCAAAGGCCTAGCCAAGACCGGTAGTCGCAGCCCTGCGCGGGGGCGGAACGAGAGGCTGCATCATGCACCGCGCGGCGGATAGCGTCGGACTTATTGTCAATGCCCTTTTGTTTCATGAAGCGGCGGAGATCGCGCTCAAATTCCGGTGTCACGTTGAGATTGAGCTGACGCATACATACCATGATACAGGTTGTGGCTGTATCGGCAACCTACTCCCCGGCTCTACTTCCCGACCAGGTGCTGCAAGTCTCGATTATTCTCGTTGCAGACGTATTCGAGCAGCTCAGTGTCGGGCATCAACGTGATCGGATAGGAGACGGTCCAGGGCTTGGTGTAGGCTTTCGGGTCGTCGATGGTGATCTGGAGATTCATGTGGCCTAAGTCGCGGCGGGTGAAGCGTTCCGTCACATGTAGGGCTTCGCTGTGCGGACGGCCTCCGGTGTCGAGCCAGGTTTTGTCGTTGAAGCCCGCAGTGTCCACCACTAGCGTGTCGCCGTCCCAACGTCCCACTGAGTAACCCATCCAGGTGGGATTGGGATCCTTCGGAAGCTCTCGGCCGTCGGTGAAAATCTGGCGATAGATGTGGAAGGCTTCGTACAACACTACGATCATGCCGGGTGCGTTCGCGATTTTATATGGATACGGCACGGCCTCCATTTGCGGAATTCCGGGGAAGTTGCAATGGCCGACTGGATCGTCCTTGCTGATGTTGTCCTGCCGCTGCTGGTAGAGGGCTTCGGCCCAAGGCTGATAGGGAACGGCATCGGGGGCGAGGTCGGCTGCAAGATTCACCGTGTACTTGACGCCATTGGGCTGGCGCCAGATGCCGGATAGATCGGGCTTGCCGTCGGGCATGCGCGGCGTGGGCGCATTCAGATCCGGTTTACCGTCGGCGGTGCGAGGGATGCCGGCGGTGGGGAACTTGATCCACTGCGCATCCATCGAAGCCGGCGTTACCGCCAGCATCAGCGCGAACACGAAAGCGTTGCGAATCTTCATGACGTTCTCCCGTTATTTGCCGTCCCGTTACTTACCGTCTCATTACTTGCCATCGAGGTGCGGCAGATCCTTTTCGTTATCGAGGCAGATGTCCTCGAGCAGTTCCGTGTTGATCATGATGTATTGATTCAGCGTGACAGTGAAAGGCTTGGTGTAGGCCTTGGGATCGTCGACCGTGATTTGAATCTGCATGTTGCCGTAGTTGATGCGATGGAAGCGCTCGGTGACCTTGGCGGCGTCCGTCAAAGGGCTGCCGCCGCGGTCGAGCCACACGCTGTCGTGCAGGCCGTTGGTCTGGACCACTAACGTATCGCCATCCCAAGTCCCCACGGAGTAGCCGTACCACGCGGGCTGCGGGTCTTCCGGCAGCGGACGCCCGTCGAGGAAAATCTGGCGGAAGCCGTTGGTGCTTTCGTCGAGAATCAAGAGCAGCTCTGGAGTCTGCACGTATTTGCGAGGCCAAGTGAGCGCGTGCATGCGCGGGACGCCGGGCGGCAGGCAGTGCGCCGTATTGTCGTCCGCGCCGTCGGTCGCTTTGCGCTGTTCCATCAACGCGCGAGCCCAGGGTTGATAGGGCAGCAGCCCGCCCTTGAGGCTCGCACCGAAGTTCATGAAGTCCTCGCTGGTGCGCATGTCCGGGCAACCTTCCTTGGGGCAGGGACGATAATTCGCGGCTTCCCAGATGCCCGAAAAATCGGGCTTGCCGTCCGGAGTGCGAGGCGCGGGCGCGCCAAGGTTGATGGTCCCGCTGGGAGTTTTGGGAACGTGCGCGGTGGGATAGTCGGCCCACTGCGCATTGCTTGAAGCTGGCGCCAGCGCCAGCGCTATCAATAGCAGACTATTGATCGATGATGTGCCTGACATCGCGCTCATTCTCATTGCAGTTGAATTCGAGCAGCTCCGTATCCGCGAGGAGTTGCGGATGCTCCGTCGCGCTCCAAGGAGCCGTGTACATTTTGGGATCGTCGATGGTGATCTGGATATCGAGATGCCCAAAGTCCCTGCGATGGAAACGCTCCGTGACACGCAGGGCTTCGCTCGCGGGATGGCCCGCCTGGTCGAGCCACGCTTTGCCATTAAAGCCGCTACTTTCGACGACGAGCGTATCGCCGTCCCAATGGCCGACGGAATAACCAAGCCAAGTGGGGTTCGGATCGACGGGAAGCGCCCGACCGTCGGTGTAAATTTCGCGGAACAGGTTGAAGGCCTCGTAAAGAATCATAACTTCGTGCGGGTCTTGAACCAGCTTCCAAGGCACCGGCGCAGCGTCGATCTTGGGAACGCCTTGCGGCAGGCAGTTGGCGTCGGGCTCCTCTTTCGCTCTGCCGCCGTCTTTTCGTTCATTGAAGATCGCCAAGGCTTCCGGCCGCATCGGCACGCTCTTCAAATCCTTGGCGAGATTCACTAGATACGACCGGTCCGCGTCCCAAAGGCCGGAGAGGTCGGGCTTACCGTCAGCGGTCCTAGGAGCCGGAGCGGTGAGATCGGGCTTGCCATCGGCGGTTCGCGGAATGCCGGGAGTTTTATAGCCGATCCACTGTGCGTGGAGCGACGCCACAGTCAAGACAATCCCCGTAACCAACGTCTTCATGGGGGCGATTGTATCACTCCTCTTGAAGAATCGCGCAAAACGGAGCGCGGCGCGAAAAAGTTCCTGACTCCTCTTGTGGCGCGCGCCGCACCCTTTGCGCTCTTGAAGAGCACTCGGGAATTTACGGCACGCCGGGGTACTTCGCCGGTTGGTGCGGGCCGAAACCGAGGCGTCCGCTGTCGCGGTCGAGATTATTCTCGTCGCAGGCGTACTCCATGATCTCCTGGTCCTGGGGCATTGCAGTGAAGACGCGGTGGAAGGTCCAGGGCTTGGTGTAATACTTGGGATCTTCGACCCAGACGGTGTGATCCAGGTGATCGGCGTCGAGACGCTTCCATCGCTCGACAACATGCATCTGGTCGCTGTGCGGATGCGCGTCGTCGTCGATCCAACTCAAGCGAGTCTTGAACCCGATGGAATCGATCACGAAAGTATCGCCGTCCCAACTGCCGATGCCGTTGCCGAAATAAGTAGGATCGACGCGCTTGGGGTGCGAGCGCCCATCGACCGGGATCGTGCGCCAGGTGCTCATCAGCTCATACAGGAACGCGACGCGATTCGCGTTCTGCACGATCTCGAAAGGAACTCCGCTGATGCTGGCGCGCGGGATGCCGGCAAAGATGCACAGGCCTTCCGGGTTGACGGATTCCTTCAAGTTATACTCATAAGCTTTTTCGCCTTCCGGAGTGAATGGAGGTCCGCCGACGCTTTCGAAGAAATTCCGCATCAGCGGGCCTTGCCAGAAACCGGAAAGATCGGGCTTGCCGTCCGGCATGCGCGGAGCGGGTTTCGATGACGCCGGCTGGGATTTCGTGGAAGCAGGAAGTGGGGAGGGCGCGGTCTGTCCGCTAGCGAGGATCGCGCCAAAACTGAAAAGCGCAACCAGTTCATATCGCATGGCTCCAATTTTATTATCGCATGAAGAAAACGCCCGCTTTTCCGAACGCCGCCCTGGCCGATGCGCTACGATAGCGCGCGTGACCAATCCAATCCCTTCCCGAACTTCTTTAATGGTTGCGGCCGGACGAGCCTTCGGCGCGCGTGAAGCCGATCCCGCCATGCGCAATCCGGATTCCCTCGCCGAAAAGTTGCTGGGTCCCGAGGAATTGGCCCTGATTCAACAGCACCCCATCGGCCGCGCGCTTACGAACCCTACCGAATCCGCCTACGAGGCCGTGGGCACCGCGGTGATGATGCTGGTTCGCACCAAATTCATCGATGAAAAGCTTCGACAGGCAATTGCCGGCGGCGCGCGCCAATACGTGATTCTGGGCGCGGGCTTCGACACGCGGGCGTACCGCTTCGCGGACTTGCTCGATGGGCTTCGCGTATTCGAGGTCGACTCCGGCGCCACGCAGTCTTACAAGCGCAGGCGAGCCGAAGCTGCGCTGGGAAGTCCGCCGTCGAATTTGACGTATGTGACTGTCGATTTCAATCGCGACAAACTGATGGAAGCGTTGGTTCGCGCGGGATTCGATCCGGCCATCAAGACTTTCTTCACGTGGGAAGGCGTGTGCATGTATGTCGCGGAGGAAGGCGTGACGGAGACTTTGAGAGCCATGGCGCAAGCGGCTCCGGGCAGCACTCTCGTGATGGACTACACCACGCGAGGAGCGATCGATTTCATGATGCAGTTCCCGGAACTGGGGCCTCTGAAACTTCTGAACGAGTGGGGCGAGCCGTGGGTCTTTGGCTTGCCGGATGGTCAAGAACGCGAGTTTTTTGAGACCCTGGGCTTTGAGCCTCGCGAAGTGTTCTCCATGTTCAGCAA
Source organism: Bryobacteraceae bacterium (assembly GCA_030041495.1). Taxonomy (GTDB): domain Bacteria; phylum Acidobacteriota; class Terriglobia; order Bryobacterales; family Bryobacteraceae; genus Palsa-187. The sequence continues at coordinate 15,280 of JASHNT010000033.1, forward strand.
GGAAGCGGTCCAGCGGTACCTGACGCGCGCCGATGGAACGATCTTCGGAATGAGAGCGGGAGGCCCTCCCCGGCCGCAGCTCTCGCCGGAAGCGCAAGCGGCTGCCGCCGAGTTGGCCAAGAAAAGCAGCGCCTTCTATGGCATTGCGGAGCTCACCGTGACGGTGTCTTGAACCTTGTCTGCGTTACCATTACGGCGTGACCCATCCGATTCCTTCGCGTACCTCGCTGATGGTGGCGGCTGGACGAGCTCTGGGAGCTCGCGAGCCCGATCCGGCGATGCGCAACCCCGACTGGCTTGCGGAAAAATTGCTTGGGCCCGAGGAGCTGGCGCTGATTCAGGAGCATCCCCTCGCCGCGACTTTGATCAACAGGGGCGCCAAACCAATATTTGAAGAACTTGGCACGGTGGCCGCGATGCTGGTCCGCACCAAATTCATCGACGAAGCATTGCGCCAGGCGGTGGAAGACGGCGCGCGCCAATACGTAATTCTGGGTGCTGGTTTCGATACACGCGCGCATCGCTTCGCGAAGCAACTGAGGGAGGTGATGGTATTCGAGGTCGATACCGAAGCCACTCAAGCTCGCAAACGCCGGCGAGCCGAAGCCGCGTTGGGTCCCACGCCACAGAATCTCACCTACGTGACCATCGACTTCAATCGCCAGAAGCTCGCGGATGTTCTCGCCGGGGCGGGCTACGATCCCGCACTCAGAACTTTCTTCACCTGGGAGGGCGTTACCATGTACGTCGGCGAGGGTGGAGTGCGCGAGACTCTCCAGACCATCGCCCAGGCAGCGCCGGGGAGCCGGCTGGTGTTGGATTACGCGACGCGAGCCGTGCTCGACTTCATGGCCAAGTCTCCCGATTACGGGTCCTCGCCGTTCCTGGCCAAGTGGGGGGAGCCGTGGGTATTCGGATTGCCGGATGGCAGAGAGCAGGACTTCTTCGAAGAGCTCGGATTCAGGGTGTGCCAGAGATTTCCGGTCTTCGGCCCGGAGTCGATCAAGCGCTATTTGACGCGTCCGGACGGAACGGTGATCGGCGCGCCCGCGCCAGGGGCACCCCCGAGGCTGAACCCGCAACGGCAAAATATGGCCAGCGTCCTGTCCGAGAGCGGCAGCTCCTATTATTCGCTGGCGGAGTTGGCCGTTCCGGATCGGCCGAACGCCTGAATGATATGATCGAGCCTTTGGATCAATCCGCGTCGGATAAACCCGCATGACCGCACCCAAACACCGTCCTTTTGTCCCCGAACACGCCAAGTTGAAGGAATTCTCGATGGGCGCGCTGTTGTTGGGGCTGGTGATGTGCGTGATCCTGGGCGCGGCGAACGCGTACCTCGGATTGCGCGCGGGCATGACCATCGCCGCGACGTATCCGGCAGCGGTGATCAGCATGGCGGTGGTGCGGATGTGGAAGGGGTCGGTGCTTGAAGAAAACATCGCGCGCACCGCGGGGTCGATTGGCGAGTCAGTTGCGGCGGGCGCGGTGTTCACTCTGCCGGCGTTTCTGATCGCCGGCTCGTGGACGTCATTCGATCCGGCGCACGCCTACTGGAAATCGACCGCGCTGATGACCGTCGGCAGCGTGCTGGGCGTGCTGTTCGTATCGCTGGTGCGGAGGGTGCTGGTGGAGGATCCGACTCTGCCGTTTCCGGAATCGGTGGCCGCTTCTGAAATCCACAAGGCCGGCCAGCAAGGCTCGCAATCGGCGCGGTACCTGTTCTGGAATATCGGCCTGGGCGCGCTGGTGCAGCTTCTGGGCGAGATGCAGCTCTACGCGGTGGACAAGCGCTTCTTTGTGCGTATCGGCGAAATGGGGAAGAGCTTCATCCGGCTGGGTCCCTTGGGTAGCGCGAATCGCATCGCAACGGGTGCGATCACGGCCGTCGACGCACCGACCATCAGTCCGGCATACATGGGCGTCGGCTACGTGATCGGGCCGTCGTTGGCCGCGCTCAATTTCTCGGGAGGCCTGCTGGCGTGGGGCGTGCTGGTGCCGCTTTTCATGTTCCTCCTCGGCCCGCAATTGCAGCAATACATCCCGGCGGGCGCGGCCGAGGGCGGCTGGGCCGACCAGGCGGACGCGGTGTGGCGCTACATCGTAAGGCCGATCGCCGTGGGGGGAATGCTGGTCGGCTCCGTGTACACTCTGGTCCGCATGGGCAAGAACCTGACTTCGAGCCTGGGCCGCGCGCTCAGCGAGGTCCGGCACGGCGCGCCGCCCATGGAAAAGCTGGCGCGGACGGAGCGCTACATGGGATCGAAGACCGTGTTCAGCCTCATCTTGCTTGTGTTCCTTCTGATGAACGCTCTGTACGTCTACATCTCCGGCCGAGTGTTGGCGGGGGTGGTCGCGGCGGTGGTGATGCTGCTGGTCGGATTCTTCTTTGCCACCGTTTCGGGAAACCTGGTGGGCATGATCGGATCGTCCAACAATCCGATCTCGGGCTTGACGCTTTCGACGTTGATCATCGCGGCGTTGCTGATGGTGGCCATGGGAGTTTCGGGGATGGGCGGAGTCGCAGTCGTGCTGGGCGTGGCCGCCGTGGTATGCGTTTCTTCGGCAGTCGCGGGCGAGCTGTTGCAGGATTTCAAGGCCGGCTACATCCTGGGCGGAACTCCGCGCACGATTCAAATTGTGGAGCTGATTGCGGTGGTGGTGGCGAGCCTGGTAATGTATTACCCGCTATATGTGCTGCAAGTGGCCAACATCCGCAGCGGCGGGATCGGCTTCGGCGATAAGGAACTCTCCGCGCCGCAGGCTGGGTTGATGGCCGCGCTGGCGCAGGGAATCGTCGGAGGAGAGATGGCCTGGCCGCTGGTGTTCGCCGGCGGATTGTTCGGCGTGGCGATGATTCTGTTGAAAGTTCGCAGCCCGATGTTAGTGGCGGTCGGAATGTACCTGCCTTTGCCGACCAGCTTCGCGATTTTCCTAGGCGGATCGCTGCGCGGCGTGCAGGATTGGCTTTCGAAGCGCGCGGGAAATAATGAGGCGCAGACGGCTCGCGTGGAGAACAACGGGATTCTGATCGCCAGCGGCTTGATCGCCGGCGAAGCGTTAGCCGGCCTGGTGATCGGGACGTTCAAGTATTACGACAAGCCCATCCATCATTTCTTCCCTGAACCCTCCTACACCGTGGGATTTTTGGTGCTTGCGGCGCTGGGGGCGATGCTGGTGAAGCTGCCGCTTGCGAAAGCCGGCCGTCCGGAAGATCCCGCACCTCCGGCCGCGATGATGTAGAAGCAGAGCAGACGGGTTCGCGAAGCGTCTGTGCTGCGTGCCTGCTACACTACAGAATTGTCCAGAGTCAGTTCCTCTCCCATGCCGCCGGTCCTCGGGCGGGACGTGCCGTGGACGCAGCTTTACATCGGCCTGAGCTTCACCACGCTCGCGACGCTGATTCTGGAGTTGTCGCTGACGCGCATTTTCTCCGTCGTCTTCTACTACCATTTCGCGTTCCTGGCGATTTCGATCGCGCTGTTCGGACTGGGCGCGGGCGGAGTATTTTCGTACATCGTCGCGGCGCGGCCGGGGAATCTATACGCGAAACTCGGCGTGCTGGGATTGTATGCGAGTGCGGCGGTAGTCGTAGCGCTGCTGATTATTCTCTTCGCGCCCGGTGACCTGGGCTACGTGCATCTGGGGATCGTGTATCTGGCCAGCTCGCTCCCGTTTTTCTTTGCGGGAACCGTGGTGTCACTAGTTATCGGCGAGGCCATGGAGCGGGTCGATCGCGCCTACTTCTTCGACCTGGCAGGCGCGGCGGCCGGATGCCTGCTGCTGATTCCGTTCCTGCACCTGTTCGGCGGACCGAATACGGTAATTGCGGCGGCCGTGCTGTATCTGGTGTCGGCGGCGATCTGGTTCCATCAGGCCGCGACCAACGGCGCAGGAGGCTCGCGCAGGCGCGCGGCAGCGGTTCTCGCGGCTCTGCTGCTGGTGATTCTGATGGCGGTCAACGGAAAGACGCGTCTGATTGACGTGCGCTGGTCCAAGGGGCAGACGCTGCCGCATGAAAGTTTCACGGCCTGGAACAGTTTTTCGCGCATCGGCGTGACGGGCTCGCCCGGCGGCTACACGGTGGTGATCGACGGCGATGCCACCACGGGGATCGCGTCTTTCGATTGGCAGCGGGGATTGACCGACGAGGAGCGCTTCAAGCTGTTGCACGAAGGCCAAGGATTTCCCTATATCCTGCGGCCGCACGCCAAGACGCTAGTGATCGGCGCAGGAGGCGGCTATGACGTCGCACGTGCTCTGGCCGGAGGCAGCCAGGATGTCACGGCGGTCGAGATCAATCCGATCATCGCCGGCACCATCATGCGCGACCGCTTCGCCGCGGACAGCCATCGCATCTATTTCCAGCCCCAGGTGCGGGTCCAGGAAGAAGACGGCCGGGCGTTCGTGCGGCGCAGCCCGGAAAGGTATCAGGTGATTCAGGCGACATTGGTCGACACCTGGGCCAGCACGGCCGCCGGAGCCTTCGCGCTTTCCGAAAACAATCTGTACACTGCTGACGCGTTCTACGATTATTTCTCGCACCTGACTCCCGATGGCGTTCTGAGCTTCACGCGCTGGGGCTTCGACCCCCCGCGCGAATCGTTGCGGCTGGTGTCTCTGGCCATGGATGCTCTGGCGCGGCTCGGCGAGCCGGACCCGGCCAGCCATGTGATCGCGGTGCGCGCGAATGCGTCCAATCTGCACGGGTGGGGCGCGCTGGACACGGTGATGATCTCGCGCAAGCCGTTCACTGCCGCGGACGTCACTTCAGTCCGCACGGCGAGCGCTGATGCGCACATGGGCGTCGTCTATGCACCCGGCGATGCGCCGGTGAATCCCTTCGGGCAGTTGCTGGCGGCATCCGATCCGCAGCAGTTTTTCCGCGAATATCCCTACAACATCACGCCAGTCAGCGACGATCAGCCGTTCTTCTTCTACACCGTTCAGCCTCGCGACTTGTGGGATTTCTTCCGTCACGCCAGCACGCTGAGCGCGGATTACAAGGTCAATCGAGCAGTGCCGCTGCTGTTCGGGGTGGTTGGGATCAGCCTGACGGCGACGGCCCTGGTGCTGCTTCTTCCGCGCTGGCTGCTGGGCGCGCGTTTGCCGAGGCAGCGCGGCGTCGTCGGGTTCCTGTGGTACTTCATGTGTTTGGGGGCGGGCTACATTTTGATCCAAGTGGCGCTGATCCAGCGCTTCATCCTGTTGTTGGGACATCCGGAGTACGCGCTTACCGTGATCGTTTTTTCGATGCTGGTGGCGAGTGGGCTGGGCAGCTACGCCAGCAAGACGGTGGTTGCCGGCGATGACGGCAAGTTGGTGCGCGTGCTGGCATTCATCGCGGTGCTGGTGGGGGCTCTGGCGGCAGGCGCTGGACCGCTGGTGGCGACTGCGGCGGCGTGGCCTCTGGCCGCGAAGATCGCACTGACTACCCTGTTAATCGCTCCGGCCGCGTTCCTGATGGGAATGCCGTTCCCGAGCGGCTTGCGAAGGCTGGAGCAGCGCCACGCGCCCTCGGTGCGCTGGGCCTGGTCGCTCAACTCGGCATCCAGCGTGCTGGGATCGGCGGGAGCGATCTTCCTGGCGATTTACCTGGGCTTGCGCGCAACCTTGCTGATCGGCGGCGCGCTGTATCTGTGCGCCATGATGGTAATTCTGGCCACCGGGCGCCGCACCGCGTCGAGCTGACGCGAAGCAGATGTTCCCGCAGGATCAAGGCGATGCGGAGGCACATATTGACTTCCGCCGGTTTTTCCGTTAGTGTCTGTAGATAAGCAATCGGTTCCCCCGCGTTGGTCTCCCTTTTTTAACAGGCTGGGACGCTGAACCCTAGATTGCTCCTTCCTCCCGCTGAGTAGCGGAATCAAAAGCTCGCTGAAAAAGAGCACTCCTTTGGCGCAGGCGCGCTTCATGCCGCCGCGGCACAAGTGAATCGCCCCACGTACGAGCCCTCTGAATTATCCGAATCGAACGGAATCGAGGAGCATATATGCGGAGTACCTACAAACTTGCATTTGGTTTCACAGTATTTTCAGCGGCCCTCTGGGCGCAGACATTTTTGGGCGGCATTCGCGGAAGCGTTGCCGACAAGACCGGCGCGGTCATTCCCGACGCCAAGGTGACTCTAACCGACGAAGCGACGGGCATCGCCCGCGCCACGATTACCAACGCCGAGGGCGGTTATGTGTTCAACGCCCTGAATCCGGCTACCTATGACATTGTGGTGGAACGGCCCGGATTCAAAAAGCTGGAACAAAAGGGGCTCATCGTGGGCACCCAAGGATTCTTGAGCGCCGACCTGCAGATGGAAATCGGCCAGGTCAGCGAAAGCGTCAACGTGGAAGCGGATGCGGACCAGGTGGAAACCTCGAATGCCTCCGTGGGCCAGGATGTCGACAAGCGCAAGCTGGACGATCTGCCCAACATGGGCCGCAATCCGTTCTATGAGACCGTCAAGATCTCGCAGAACGTGACGCCCGGCGGCGATCCCAAGTTCAACCGCATGGAAGATCAGAGCGGCTCTTCGCAGATCTCCATCGCCGGCGGTCCCATCACCGGCAACAACTATCTGCTGGACGGCATCGCCATCACCAACTCCGCCAATCAGGCCGTGATCGTACCCATCGTTGAGGCGACGCAGGAAGTCAAGGTTCAAATCAACACCTACGACGCTGAAGTCGGACGAACCGGCGGCGGAACATTCAATCTCTATCTGAAATCCGGCTCCAACGACTTCCATTTGGCGGCGTTCGGATATGAATGGCTGGGGAGCAGCATCGCCAACAACTTCTTCGCCAACGCCGCCGGGCTTCCGGAAGTTCCTCAGATGTGGAAAAACTTCGGCGGATCCTTCGGCGGACCGGTCTGGCTTCCGAAAGTCTACAACGGGCGCAACAAGACCTTCTTCTGGTTCGCCACGGAAGGGTATCGCCAAAACCAGACCGAATCGAGCTCTATTGCCGTGCCCACGGCTCTGGAAAAGGTTGGCAACTTTTCGGAAAGCAAGTACACCAACGGCACCCAGCAGGTGATCTACGATCCTAACAGCACCGTCGAGAACGCCAACGGCACTTACAGCCGAACCCCGTTCCCGAACAACATTATTCCTGCCAGCCGCATGAATCCAATCGGCTACAACATGGCGTCCTTCTTCCCTCTGCCGAACGAAGCGACGCCTTACTATGGCGCCAATAACTACGCCTCTACGCCGCTCCAGTACGATCGAGCGGGCCAGGAAACCATCAAGGTGGATCAGGAAGTCACCAAATGGCTGCGCGCCAGCGCTTCCTACCTGCACTACGGCAGCCGCGAGCCCAGTTACGCCACCTGGATCAACGACATCGCCACGCCCGGCGACAGCCTCCTGGTCCGCTTCGTGGACGCCACGCAGGCCAACGCCACCATCACTCCGTCGCCTACCTGGGTCATCGCGCTGCGCTGGGGCTTTAATCGTTATCCCAACAAAACCTATCAGTACACCACCGGTTTCAACCCCGAGACGCTGGGATTTTCTCCGACGTATGTGAGCGAACTCCCATATCTCTCTTTCCCCGCGGTTACGATGAGCGACCTTTCAAGCTTCGGCGGCGGCACCATCAGCTACACCACGTACTATTCGCGCAGCTTTTCCGGCAGCGCGTCGAAATACATGGGCAAACACAGCATCAAATTCGGCGGCGACGTTCGCGCCATTCACGTGGCCGGCACGCCTACCCAAAGCTCTGGCTCCTTTAGCTTCAATTCCAGCTTCACCAGCGCCAATCCGAACTCGACTGTTCTGGGCACCGGTGCTAGCTTGGCCAGCTTGCTGCTCGGCGACCCGGCGAGTGCCTCCCTAGCCACAGCCGAGGCTCTTTCCCAGATGGTGAATTACTACGGTGTCTTTATCCAGGACGATTTCCGCGCCACCAACAAGCTGACGTTGAACTTCGGACTGCGCTACGAATATGAGACCGGCGTCTATTCCCCCAACAATGCCTTGCTGGTCGGGTTCGATCCGAACATCGTCAATCCGATTCAGCCGTCGGTTCCCGGAATTGCCACCATGGGCGTGCCGGAATACGCCGGTCAAAACGGTTTTCCGACGCAAGTCCAGAACCAGAACCACGACAAGTTCGGGCCGCGTGTGGGTTTCGCGTATGCCTTGAACAGCAAGACCAGCATCCGCGGCGGATACGGACTGTTCTGGAATCCGTTCTCGTTTAGTCTCCAGTCGCCCATCGGCTACACTCAGTCCACTCCGTATAACAACGGTCTGGCGTCGGTGGCTAACGCCGGGGCGATCCCCACCGGATCGCTCAGCAATCCCTTCCCAACCGGGCCCTACCCGATCGTCGGCAACGCGGCTGGCGAAGAGGCTGGGATCGGCCAGGCCATCAGCGCCTACGATCCGTTCTCCCGCTCCACTCGCGTGCATCAATATTCTTTCGACATCCAACGCGAGCTGCCCGCGTCCTTCATCATCGCCGCGGGTTATTCCGGATCGGTGACGCACGACCTGATTCAGGGCACCGCTTCGATCAATATCGACCAGTTGCCGGATCAAGACCTGTCCCTCGGCAGCTCGCTGAAATCGCAGGTCCCCAATCCGTTCTATGGCACCGCCTTTGCCTTGGGAGCCCTTTCCAGCGCGACCATCACGCGCGCACAGTCTCTTTTACCGTTCCCGGAATATACTTCGGTCACGCTGATCAGCCCGAGCCTGGGGCACGCACTCTATAACTCCGGCTACGTGAAACTTAACAAGCGTATGGGACAAGGCCTGAACTTCCTCACCACGTACGTGTGGTCGAAGAACGAAGACACCTCGGCCGCCGCCAGCAACACGTACAACGCACAGACCTCCGCCTATCAAGACAACTACAATGTCAACTCGGCTTGGGGGCTGGCTACCATTAACACGCCCGATCGTTGGACCAACGCCATCAACTACGATCTGCCGGTTGGTAGGGGGCGCAAGTGGCTCGCCAATAACAAGGGCCTGGATTACGTGCTCGGCGGCTGGGCCACCAACGTGGAAACCACCATGCAGACCGGTTTCCCGCTGCAGGTTACGCAGAGTAATCTCAACTCCATCATCGGCACCAGTGTGCAGTTCCCGAACGCGACCGGAATTTCGCCGGAGACCAGCGGATCGCTGGAGTCGCGCCTGAACGACTACATCAACATCGCCGCCTTCAGCCAGGCTCCCATCTACACGTACGGGAACGTCAGCCGTACGCTTCCCATGCGCGGCCCTGGCCAGGCTTTCACCAACGCTTCCTTGTTCAAGACGTTCACGTTCAAGGAAAAGTACCGCGCGCAGTTCCGCGCGGAGGCGTTCAACATCACAAATACTCCTTTGTTTTATGGCCCGGCCACCAGCATCAGTAACCCGGCCACCTTCGGTCATATTACGACCCAGGGCAACTATCCTCGCATCGTTCAGCTAGGCCTGCGGTTCTTCTTCTGATATGGAGCGGCGTGTCCGCTCCATGGTGATGATATGGAGCGGCGTGTCCGCTCCATGGTGACCGAAAACTCGTCCGCACAGCCCGCGCCGGATCAACTACGCCTCGCGCGGCGATGTGGGCGGAGTTTTCCCGGCCCAGCGCGTTTTAGAACGAAAAACGACCGATTAGTGTCCCGGTGCGGGGGAGTCCGCACAAAGCGTCGCCGCTGCAAACGCCGTTCTGGTTCGCCGGAGCGCTGGGAAGCGAGTAACTATATGGAGCCAGCGTTTCATTAACAGTTCCGAATCCACCGGTGATTTGGCCCGCCGGGTTGCGGCTGACCGGGATGTACGTCGTGCTCGGATAACCCAGATAGGTGCGGTTGAAGATGTTCACGAACTCCGCGCGAATCTGGAAGTTCATGTTTTCCCGGATACGGAAGTTCCGCCCGAAGTTGAAATTCTCCTGGGGGCGCCATCCGCCCCGGAAGTCGCCGTAGTAGGCGTTGCCGCCCCATTGCCCGGCAGCTGGATTCTCCCAAGCCGCGGGATTGAGGATCTGATCATCGTAGGGATTGATACATCCGCAGTTGGGATTCTTCAGATACAGCGGTTGGCCCGGCACGCGCAGCATGTAGCTGGTTCCGCCCTCGACCTGCGTCAGGGGGTTTAAGCCGCCGTTGGTGACGGTGGGCGGCGTCAGCAAGAATCCGCTGCCGTACTGCAGAAACACGCCGACCTGCCAATCCCGCGCCAGTTGCGAAACAACTTTGTTGAAGCTCTCCAGAACCTTCGGCACGGTGTAGACGATGTTGGAATTGAACAGGAAGGGCTGGTCGGTGCTCTGATAGGTCTTGGAGGAGCTCGCTGGATTCCAGAAGTCCTCGCGCGTCGATACCAGGGCTTTGGACCAGGTGAATGTTCCGTTTACCTGCAAACCGTGACTGAGCCGTTTGGTACCCGTCATCTGCAAGGAGTCATAGTAAGTGTTACCGGTAGGCGCGTTGGTCATGGTCAATGGAGTGCCGCCCAAACCGGCCGTGCTGAATTGCGGATATGCCTCGAGGGCCTGAAGCACGGTGCCATTAAAACCCGCGTAGGGAGTGAGTGCATGTCCGAAGCGCTGAACCGCTGCCGCCGAGCTCGCGCTTTGGCTCAGCAAAGCATCATCGGCCGGATTGGTGTACGGGTTAAGGCCGTACGCAGCGAAAGTCGCTGGCGAGATTTGCTCCAGCAATCCCAGGTTGGCTCCGGCGGTGGTCCACCACACGCCGCGATTTCCGACGTAGGCCGCTCCCAACACAAAGTCGCGCGAGATTTCGCGCTGCAGTCCGATGCTATATTGCAACTGCCGCGGCGGGCGCCCGGCGTTGATATCAACCGCCGCGGGGGCCGAATTGGTCGAGCCGGGGACGGTGGGATACACGCCAGGATTAAAGTCCGGGAAGGTCGGCTGCGGAATGGCCGTACCGCCGGCCAGCGCGACGTATGGATTAAGCCCGCCAGGCTGATTGATTCCAGTGAGCGGCGGACCGGCGTTCAGGTCCGGAACGAAGGAGTAGAGCAGACCGATCCCGGCGCGAATCACCGTCTTGGGAATGACCTGATACGCGAGGCCCAAGCGCGGCCCGAAGGCATAGGGATAAGTGTTCTCGAAACTGCAGTGGCAAGTAGCGCCATAGATGGTGCCGCCGATGCGGTCTCCGGCCGAGGGGTTCGGGACCGCCCCCAGCACTCCCACGCGGCCATCCTGCTCGGTCTGCACCGTCCCGTAGTCGTAGCGCAGGCCGTAATCCAAGGTGATCTTGCGCGTGATCTTCCAGGAGTCCTGCGCAAATAGTCCCCATTGCTGCTTGCCGAGATGATAATCGGCGGCGGCAACTTGCGTGATGCTGTTGTAATGTATCCACCCGATGAACACCGCTTGACGCTCGGTTTGGAACGGGGCTGTAGGAGATTAGGCACGAGCCTGAGCCCAGCGGTGCGGGAGTAATTCTTCGAGTCGAGTGATGGGGTGGGCGGCGATCCGGGAGAGTACATCCTGGAACCAGGCGAAGGGGTCTACTTTGACCAGTTCGCAGGAGGCCACAAAGCTGCGCAGAACAGCCGCCGTGCGGCCACCGCGATCACTGCCGAAAAAGGTCCAGTTGTTGCGGCCCACGGCCCAGGCGCGCAGAGAGCGCTCGGTGTGGTTATTGTCGATGGAAAGATCCGGGTTCTCGATATAACGCGTCAGCGCGGCCCAGTTCTTCAAAATGTAGTTCACCGCCTGGCCGGCTTCGCTCTTGGGCAACAGTTGTTCACGAGCTTCCAGGAGAAAGGCGTGCAGCTTGTCGAGGACCGGCCGGGCGCCTTGTTGGCGCAGCAGGCGCAATTGCTCGCCGGCCAATCCACGCTGGCGCGCCAGTTTTTCCACGCGGTACAGTTCCGCGATCAGCAGCAAGACCGTCCGCATCCGCGACGGATCGGTTTCCACAGCCTGATACACGTGCCGCCGCGAATGTGCCCAGCAGCCCACTTCCACCATTCCGCGCTCCGGTTTCAAAAAAAAGCTGTCGTAAGCCACATACGCGTCGGCCTGCAAATATCCCCGATAGGACTTCAGGAACGCTTCCGGACCCGCACGTTCCCGCGTCGCCGTGTAATCGTAAACCACCGACGGATGATCGCGATCGCCCACATACGGCCAGATGCGCCCTTTGCGAGCCTGCGCAAGTTTCCGGTCCAGCACCTTCACCGGCGTGTCGTCGGTGCCCACCACCTTGGATTCCAGCACGTGCCGCTTCAGCCGCTCATATAAAGGTTGAAGCAATCCGGCGCATTGCGCCATCCAGCCGCAGAGTGTTTGATCCGGCAACTCGATGCCGTGCCGCGCAAACATTTTCGCCTGCCGGTGTAGTGGCAGGTGATCTGCCCATTTGCTCACGATCACCTGCGCCAGCAAACTCGCGCCTGCCATGCTCTTCTCGATCGGCTGCGCGGGCTTGGCCGCTGTCTTTACCGTGCACGCGCAGGCGTAGGTGAAGCAGGCGTCTTCGATCACTTTCATCTGCGCCGGAAGGTATTCGTAGCGTTCGCTGACCTCTTCGCCGATCCGCCGCAGGTCCTGATCGCACCGCGCGCAGTGTTTTTCGCCGTCCGGTAGATCGTGCTCCACCCGCTCGCGCTTCAGATGGCGCGGCAGCGGCTTGCGGCCGCGCGGCTTGCCTGCTGCCGTTCCCGATGCGGTGATGTCCGGCGGCAGATCTTCCGGATCGGAATCGTCTTCCGCGCTTTCCGCCTCCGGCACGCTCATGCCCAGCTCGGCTGCAAACAGCGCCAGTTGCTCGCGCGAGAGCTGTTCGCTTTTGCGCCCGGTCTTAGTCTCCAGCAACTGCCGCAGCAAGCGCTCGGTTCGATCCAACTGTGCGGTTAAATCCACCACGATTTTCCGCAGTGTTTCCGCGTCTTGCGGCAGCATTTTGGGATCGACGGGCAAGCTCAAGTGTAACCGGAAAACACTGGCTCACCAAGACAAAAGATGTGAAATCGCCAATGTTTATGCGTCTTCGGCCGCATCGCGCCGATGTCGCTTCCGGCGCTTGGCCTGACCCAGGTCGATGCCGCTCAACAGTGCTCCTAACTCTTGCGCCGTGATCTCGCGGCGGACTTCCTCACCCTCGGCAAACGGCATCGCGTAGGTGCCTTCCTCCAGCCGCTTGCTCCACACCGCGAAACCGTCGCGATCCCAATACAAGATCTTCACCCGATCTCTGCGCCGATTGGCAAACACGAACAGATGCCCCGCGAACGCGTCCAATTTCAACACCGCGCTCACCAACGCGTGCAGGCCATCGAAGCTTCGCCGCATGTCACACGGCGAGGTCGCCAGATACACGCGCACGGCAGAGGGCAAATGGATCATCTCGGCTCGCGCAGCACGCCGAGCACTGTGCGCAGTGTCGCCGCGTCCACGCCGGACGCGATCCGCAACCGCTCTCCCGTCGCCAGCACTACTTCGATCGGCTCGG
>JASHNT010000034.1 GCA_030041495.1 Bryobacteraceae bacterium
TTGCTGACCTCGTCCGTCGGGACCCGCGCCCTCAGGACCACGCCCGTCTGGACCGCGCCCATCAGGACCACGGCCGAAGGGTCCGCCTCCGAAGGGTCCAAAGCTTTCTGTCGCGGCGGCGTTGTTCGCGCGCGGCGGAGCGACTTTCTCTTCCACCTGCATCTTGGGGCCTTCTTTGGAGACGGTGAGCTCGTAGACCGGCTGTTCGCGATGCTCGTGATGGAAGGTGAGCTTGAAGCGGTCCACCAGCAGAGCCTGCACCATCGCCGGCGCCTCACTCTCGGAAGCGCCTGCCGGTAGCTTGGCTTGGATGTTCCAGCGCGATTGTGCCATCCAGGAGGGGCCGGAAATCTGGAAGGATTTAACGTCGAAGGCGTAGGGGAGCAAGTCAGCGAGAGAGGCGAACTGCCAATCGAAGGTTCCGGCATCGAGCCGCAATCCGGGGCGGAACTGGCCGGAGCGGAAAGTCTCCGGCGTGGGCAGATCGGCGGCGCGGATCGCGGCAACTTCAAAGGAGGGCGCGGCGGCGAGAAGGCCGGCGATGACGGCGCCCGCGGCCACGCAGGCGGCAAATGGCAGCTTCATACCCTCATATTATAGGCAGCCGCTTTGAAGTCCTATCGGCTAAAGGCGGTAGATGGTGACGCCGCTCAACAGCTTGGGATAGAAATCGGTCGACTTCTGCGGCATCACGCCGCCGGCGAAAGCAATGCGGGCCATGTCATCGATGGGTGTCGGCTCGAGCAGGAACACGATATCCGCGCCGGCGTTGACCTCCGCAACCGCAGCGTCGATGCCGCGTACATAATGGATGTGCTTTTCCTCGCGTACCGCTTCTTCGCCGATGCCCAGCGCTCCACCGATGATTTCGCGATGCAGGACCGGGACGTCCATTTCGCCGGTCCGGCGCGGACGCTCCAGCAGCGCGAAGACGTTCTTGGCCGCGACGCCGATCCGCAGGCCATCCGGCTGGCGCGTCGAGAAAGCGCGCTTGATGCCCTCGAGCGATTCGGAGCGCGAATTCCATCCGGCGGGCGCTTCGAACCCGCGCGCCCGATCCAGATTGTGCAGCACCCGGTGCGTCGCCAGAATCTTGAGTCCCGGCGAGTACATATTGACGAACGTCATCATCACAAACTCGGCCGCGGCGTCGCCCGGATTCTCGTTGCGATACGCCAGAGCAGTCTCATAGCGATGGTGCCCGTCGGCGATCAGCAGTTTTTTCGGAGCCATCAACTCCTGGATGCGCGCGATTTTCTCGGCTCGAGTGATCGCCCAGGCGCGATGGCGTGTGCCATCGCCGTCCAACATGTCCAAGACTGGAGCCGCGTTCGCGGCCTCATCGAGCAGTTGGTCGACCGCGCCGTCCGGATCAGAATACAGCATGAAAATCTGGCCGAAATGCGAACGTGTATGCCGCAGCAGCTCCAGCCGGTCTTTCTTGGGACCGGACAATGTCTGTTCATGCCGGTGGACGATATTCGCCGAATAATCCTCCACCTTGCCGATCCCGATGAAGCCTTTGCGCAGCGCGTGCTCGCCGGTATCCGGAACCTGGAATTCCTGAGAATAAGCGTAGAGCCCGGGAGCCGGATCCTGGGCGAGGATGCCGTAGCGGATCCAATCGTTCAGATGCTTGGCGGCACGCGTGTAGACATTGTCCGATTCGCTGTCGGAGGCGTGGCGCTCTCCCAGGATCACGCGAACTAGGTTGTAGGGGCTCGCGGCGAGGTACTCGGCCTGCATCTTCGGACTGATCTTGTCGTAGGGCTGCGTCAGCAGCTTTGCGGGATCGCCAGCCTTAGCGGTATAGCGAAACGGCCGGAAGGGTTTTATGGTAGCCAAGCACTCAGAATAGCTGCTTTGGATTGGGGCTCGCTAGACGTGCGCTGACCATAGGTGCGCTCACCAACA
Organism: Bryobacteraceae bacterium; assembly: GCA_030041495.1. Lineage (GTDB taxonomy): Bacteria > Acidobacteriota > Terriglobia > Bryobacterales > Bryobacteraceae > Palsa-187. Next base: position 1,915 of record JASHNT010000034.1, read on the forward strand.
CCGGCCGCGAGCTTACCAGCGTCCGCGCCAGCCACGGCGAAAACAGATGCGACTCGAAATTGACCACCGCGATAGTGAGCGTCTCATCGTCCGGGCGGTCGGGCGTGGCGGGGCGGTAAGTCACCACGACGTTGGCCGGAGTCATGCCCAAATAGCCGGAGGCGATGGGCGGCTGTTGCGTCTGGCCGTACAGCACCAGATTAATGATTGGTTCGGGGCCTTGCCATTCGTGCAGAGTGCCCCATCGCGCTGCAGTGCGGACCCGCTCCACTAGAGCCTGGTGCGCGAAGAGCACCTGCGCGCAATCGGCGATGCCGAGGAGAAAGCAGAGAAACACGAACAGGACCAGCGTACCTTCCACCAGACTCTGTCCGCGCTTCAGTTTCCTTCTCACGGCTCGGGCTCCGATGGGGCGTAGTGGCCGATGTAAGGGAACTCGGCAAAGGGCCGGCGGTTGAAGGTGAACGATCCGAAGACTGCGCCGAGCGAATAATTCACGATAGTCACATCGACCGCCGAAGGAGCGCCGGACGAATCCTTGACCCAATTGACCAGCACATTCTCCGGTTTCAAATTCGGTGCCACGGGCGCAGCGGCCTGCGCTGGCCGCTCATTGCCGTAGACAACCAAATTCTGGATTGCGGCGTTGCCCTTTTCGATATCGGATTCCTGGGCCGCGCGATAGGTGCGCGAAGCAGCATAGCGGGCTCCGTTGCCCACCGCGCTGACCAATTGGTCATAAACGTAGAAGGTGTAGCCGAACTGGAAGGTGCCAGACAGGCAGGCGAGCATCACGCCGGCGCACAGGGCCAGCTCGATCATTGCATGACCTTTTTCGCGCCTGTTCCCGCAAGTCGGCTTCATTCCACCAACCTCGCCGGATGGGTCGCTGCGACGCTGCGCGCTGGAACGGTGAGGGACTTCGGTCCTCCGACCGCCCGTAAGAAAACGATGTCGACTCCGTTATTGGGCGCGCTCACGCGAGCCATGGCCACGGCCGAGGCGTCGCTCGGCTCGCGCTGCCAGGTCTTCCCGTCGGAGCTAAACTCGACGACCACTCCGGTGAAGCGCTCCGTGCCCAGATTCCAGCACATGGGGATGTGAGCTACGGCATCGCGAGCCCGATCGAGACCCGCGTTGGTGCCGTCCAGCTTGACCGCTGCGGTCAACGCGGCAGCGTCGGTAAACACCTGAGTTTCGTTGCGGGCGATGTAGATGCGGCCGAGGTCGAAAGCCATGCCCACCATCGCCAACAGCAGCAGCATCGTGACCGACATGGCGATGAGAACAAAGCCTCTTCGCCGGCGCTGCTTCAAGACAGGGATGGCGGGCGAGATTACGCGCACGTCTAATAAAACGGCAGAAAAGGCGACGCGCTGTATAGTGCGACGCCCTGTAGTGGGACGAAAAGCTACGCGGTTACCGGGCGCGACATCTTCGTCAGGCGGCCCGGCCGCATCAGCAGAAGCGCGCCGGCCAGACCGGTGCCGATGGCGATCCATTGGGTGATCGACAAGGGCAGCCCGAACGGCAGAGCCTGCTCATGGAAGCGGGTGAACTCGATCAGGAACCGGTCAATGGAGCTGATCAATAAATACAGGCCGATGATTTGCCCCGGCTCGTGCTTGCGCAGGAAGCGCCAATACAGGAAGGCGAACAACAGTCCTTCGGTGGCGAATTCGTAAAGCTGGGAGGGATGCAGAGGCATCTCCAGAGGCACTCCGGTGAGCGCCCAGGCATCGGGGTTGTGGAACTTCACGGCCCAGGGTAGGTTGGTGACTTTGCCCCAGCAGCATCCGGCGGCGAAGCACCCCAAGCGGCCGATCGAATGGCCAATGGCGATGCCGGGTGCGAAGGCGTCGCAGGATTCCAGTAGCGGCAACTTGTTGTGGCGAAGGTAGAAGTACGCGGTGATAACAGCCAGAATCAAGCCGCCCTGAAAAACTCCCGCGGCCTGCCAGAACGAAAGCGAAAAAATCTGCACGTCCGGCCAATCGAAGGCGATCATCAGGAGCTTGGCGCCCAACAGTCCGGCGAGCGCGGCGTAGATCGCGAGGTTAGTGATCAGCTCCGCGTTCAATCCGCTGCGGCGGGCGAGCCGGACGGTAACCCACAATCCGGCTAGAAACCCCAGCGCCACCAGGACGCCGTAGGTTGGCAGGTAATACGTTCCGAACGAAACCAGCTTAGGCAGCAATCTACATCAACGATAGCAGATCGATCCCCGGGGAATTCGATCTGCAAGGCCCTGCAAGACAACGTTACTTGCTCAGCCGAAGCACCTGCGACGCGATGGACAAAAATGCTGGGCCCAGGTTGGTGGCATTGGGCGAATACACGAACGTGCCTTGCGGCTGGGAAGAATAGGTCACACAGCCGGTTTCTTGAGCACAGGGCAGATAATAGGCGCCCCCGGCGTCGGGGCCGGTGGTGTTGTAACGGTCTCCGTTCGGGTCGTTCGCCATGCGCTGCAGGAGAATAGGATCGGGAGGACCGGTTGTGGTGTTCCCGCCCAGGCCGATGGCCATGACGTAAACCGGGAAGGTGCTGTTGCTGCGCGCATTGTAGGCCGAATTGTCGGTGGTATTGAGGACCGCATTTTGGTAGTTCGTCCAACCGGTGGCCTGGATGTGTCCTTGCGCATCGGTGGTGACTGTCTTGTAGGCGTTCGACGGGTTCATTTGATTGCCGAAAATATCGGTTTGTGGAAACCAGGCAATGTCGGGGACACTAGTCTTGTCATAGCCGCCTGTGCCGTCGAAGGCACACCCTGGCGCCGTGGTTGAGGTCATCAAAGAGGGGGAAGCGGTGCCCGCGACCGCGTTGAACGGGTAAGAGGCGGTCCCTGTGGATTGCGTATTCTCGGTGAAGGTGGTCCAGTAGTTGATCATCGACCAAAAATCAGTGGACCCAGGGTCGGAAGACGCTACGGTTCCAATCAGATTGTGGCTGTTGTTGAAATTCGTGTAGTAGGAATTCGAGGTTAAAAAGGGAGCCGCGGAGAAATTAAGTCCCGGAGACCAGGCCGGAAGGGCCGTCAAGCTTCCGAATCCACTCGCGCTCTTTTTCTTGCCGTTGGCGTCCGTGCAGTTGCTGGTGCTGGAGATGCCCGCCACAGTATTGGTCGAATCCCAGAAGTTCATGGCGAGGGTGTTTGGCAGCCCGTCGGTTTCGAGGACAATCACGTTGAGAGCGCCAGGCAGATTGGTTTGGTAGAGAAGTTGGTAGGCCAAACTCATGGCCTCTGCGGTTCCTGTTCCGCCGGCGCAGGAAATATTGTCGATGTCTCCCGTGCCGGAGCCAGAATCGTTCTTGTATCCCAGCGTAGACTGGAACGACTGAGTGGGCGCCGTATGCACGTAGCTGCCGTCGGCGAATGAGACCAATCCGATGTAGTCGCTACTTTCCGCAAAGCTTCCGGTGAAGAGCTTAGCGGCGGTGACCATCTGTCCGCATGGGTAAGTTGAGGTGCCGGAACAAGGCGCGTAGTTGCTCGAGCCGCTTTCACACATGGAGCCGGAGCGGTCAAGCACCAGCATGGCCACAACCGTCCGGCGCGAGGCCGTGCCGTTCGCGGCGACAGTGGTGGAGGTGAAGCCCAACCAGCGCATGAAGATGGTATTCACGGAGGCCGAGGCGTATACCGAGACGTCCCAAAGCTGAGCATTGTTAGGATCTGCCTGGACCGTGACGTTGGCGGTCGACATGTTGACGTTAGTTACGCCGAAGTAGTTGGAGGGGAAGTTTGCATTGAACCAAGTAACCGCATTCGTTTGCGCCGAACTCTGCTGATCGGCGAGAGTTTCGCCGATGGAGAGAGCGCGCGCGGCGGCCAACGCCGCTCCATCCACGGCTGCTTGCATCCGCGATCTGATCGCATACAGGAATCCCACGTCGACAGCCAGACCCATCATGGGAATGATCAATAGCATAGACACCGTTCCCACGATGAGCGTCCAGCCCTTTTGATTTTTCCTGTTCGCATTCTTGCTCATAACTGCTCCTCAAGGTGCCATCGACCGTTAAAAGAACAACCTGCTATAAATTCCACCCCCGGGATACTGGGAGAAGCCCAGATCGGGGGATGCGTACCAGCCCTCCACGACGTAAGCCACCTGTCCATCGCCAAGAGTGATGTAATTCCCTGCGTTGGCCGCTACAGCGCCTGAATCGGTCATGTAATTCGGAATCGTGCCGTATACCGTCATGCTGGCCGTGGGGGTTGACCCGATGCTACTGGTTACGCCGGCCCCGTTGATCTGAACGGCCGAGTTCCCGAAGTTAAGGTATTGCAGGTAGACGTACTTGTCCTCGTTAGTGCAGGTTGTCCCGGAGGGCAAGGCAGCGCAACTGTTGGCGCCAACGTAGGTGAGCTCGGAAAGAATCAGATAGACGTAGCCTCCATTGCTGCTGTTGGAAGCTTCGTTACCCGTGAAGCTGGAGCCGATTTGCAGGTTGTAGGAGCTTGCCAGGGTTGCGGCGACGTCCTGAGCGGCCCAGGTGGAGTAATCGACGCCGTGGATATACAGGTTTCCGATATCGCGCGTAATGGCAGTGCATTGAATCATGCGAATCAGATTCATCCCACCGATAAACATCCACACCAGCGCAGGGAACAGTAGTATCGAGAGAAGCGTGAACTCAATCAACTCGCTTCCGCGCTGGCTTCTGGCGCGACGCCTGCTCACTTTACGATATGCAACCTCTTTCACCGGTTTTGCTCCTTACCTCGTCACGCTTGACACGCCCGCGGGGTATCCTCCCAAGACGTCTTCCGAGTACACCGAAATTGAGGCCGGCGATGTTGATCTGTAGCTTCCGGTGCCGCAACACAGTCCGGTGAGAGGCACCAACCAAGTCAACGGGTAGCCTTGAACCGACACCTGAACGATGTTGCCCGGAACGTTGCCGTTCGGCGCCGCGATGGCAGTCGTGGGAGCGGCTTGAGTAAAGTAGTTCACCTGTATCAGGGAGCTGGTTGACGACACCAGGCCCATCGAAAAGTTCGCGACCTGGGCCTCGATCGAGGCGTCTTGGCCCAGACTGCCCGAGGTCTGGAAGGTGATTGCGTAGCGGCAGCCTTCGCGCACCGCATTCTGCAATGTGCTCCAACTGAACAGAGCGAATGCGAGGTCGAAAAACATCGTCAGCAGAGCGAAGGTCGGCAGGATTACGAGAGCCAGCTCGACGAGCTGGTTGCCGCTCTGCTTTCGCCGCCGCCGCGAGATGTTCCTTGCCGCACCCGCTTCCAGATCAGAAGCGAGCGATGCTTTCAGAGATCGGGTGCGAATCGTCATCTACACTTCCTATCGGTACTCTGGTCCCATCGTATGGTCGGGCAGGCCCTCAGGTCGATCCGGGATATTCAGTGATTCCCCCCCTAAGGATTTCTTAGGCCGCCTAAGGGTGAAGCCGTAGTTCTGAACTTCGGAAGGTACTGGATTCTTGCTAAGTCGGCACCGGCAGTGTGCCACTGTGAGTCACTTGATCGTCGCCGGGAATGCGCCAGAAAATGGCTGGACGGATCGAACTTCCGGCCCTATACTAAGTGGGCGGCAATCGCCGAGCAAGGGCGGCGAACCGCTGTATTTCATCAGGAGGAAAAACACCGTGCGAAAAAACATTACTCGATTTGTGTCTATTGGGGCGGCCTTGGCGGCCTGCGCCGCAAGCGGCATGGCCCAACCAAGCAGCGTCGAACCAGCCAACGGATGCTCGGCTTTGCCGGATTTCGCAACTCTGAAGACCGAGTTATCGGCGGCGGTCGCAGCGGAAACCAGCGGCCTGAACAATCACATGTGGGGAACCATTGTCGACCGCACTGGAATCGTCTGTGCGGTGGCATTCTCGGGCACAACGGCTGGCTCGCAGTGGCTCGGCAGCCGCGTCATCTCCGCACAGAAAGCCAACACCGCGAACGATTTCAGCCTGGATCAGTCAGCCGCGAGCAACGGCTCCGGTGGGCCCCTGGCGCTTTCCACCGCGAATCTGTATTCGGCGGTGCAACCTGGCGGGAGCCTGTACGGATTGCAGGCCAGCAACCCGGTGGATGCGGACGTCGCCTACGCTAACTCGTATCTTTTCTATGGCACGCCAGGAGACCCGATGGTGGGGCAGCGGATCGGTGGCGTTAACGTGTTCGGAGGAGGGTTGGCGCTGTACAACGCGAATCACCAACTGGTTGGCGGTCTCGGGGTCAGCGGCGATACCTCCTGTGCGGACCATTTCATTGCCTGGCGCACACGCAATCTGCTGGGACTGGATCATCTGGGTACGGTGATTCCGGGCGTTTCCGGAGATTCGCAGCGACCTGACAATATTGTCTTCGACATTACTCCCAATCCCAACGGCGGCACGGGCATCAGCGCCGGCGGGTTCGGTCATCCGACCTGCATCAATACCAGCAATCCGAAGTCGTTGCCGCCCGTGAGCAAGTAACCGATCGGAACAGCGGGGCGCGGGGTCTGACTCAGCGTCCCGCCTCTCACGTTTGCCTCCCGCGCGGAGCGCCGTTGCTGTATACTGACCCTCCGGGATCATTCCAATCCCCGGTCACGCAAGTGGAGGCGAACATGTTCAAGAAGTGGATGCTGGCCGCGACGGCTGTAGGAGGCGCGACATTTTTCGTCACGGCGCTCCAGGTCGATACGCCGGACCTGAAGACCGTGGTGGACAAGTCGATGAAGGCGATGGGCGTGGAAAACGCACACACGTTGACCTTCGCCGGCGCAGGCGCCAACGGCGCAGTGGGGCAGCCTTGCAATCCGCACGAAGACTGGTGGCGGCATTACATCGACCGGGATTACGTCCGCATGGTGGATCTGGATAAGCAGGCCTGGCATATCGAATTCACGCGGCAGGAGGGCGATCCGCATTCCTGCGGCGGAGCGGGCACAACCAATCCTTCGCCCGATCAGTTCACCAACACGATCACCCAGGGCGGACCGATGGCCCCCTGGAACACGCAGCTCGAGTTCATTCTTCTGCCCGAGGGTTTTTTGAAGGTCGCGCTGGAGAAGAGCGCGACTGTCTCCACCGAATCGATGAAGGGCAGGAAATACACCGTGCTGACATTTATGGGCGATAACAAGCAGCCGGTGAAGGGTTACATCGACGACACAGGCTACGTGGACCGCGTAGAGACCACCATCGCCGGACAGGATCCGATTGGCGACGCGGTGTGGATCGCTGAATACGACGGGTACAAGGACTTCCGGGGCGTGAAATTTCCGGCGCATATGGTGGAGTTCCAGGGCCCAGCCAAGGCTCCTCCGAAACTGTTCGAGCTGAACGTGATCGACGCGCGCATCAATGAGCCGGTCGATCTCACCCCTCCGGCGCGCGGCGGCCGCGGCGGATTCGGCGGTGGGCGCGGTGGACCGGGCGCCGGCCGGGGCGGACCGGGCGGTGCGGCGCGCGGTGGACCCGGCGGTCCCGGAGGCGGACGAGGCGGACGCGGACCAGTGGTGGTCGAGGATGACGATCTCGGCAACGGCGCCTGGTTGATCACGGGCGGCTACGGCTCCGTGGTGGTCAACTTCGGCGACTATATCGTCGTGGTGGAGGGGCCGTCGAATGAGGCTCGTTCGGAGGCAATCATCGCCGAAGCCCACAAGCTGGTGCCCAACAAGCCGATCAAGTACGTGATCAACACGCACTCCCACTTCGATCACGCCGGCGGACTGAGAACCTTCGTGGCCGAAGGCGCGACCATCGTCACACAGCAGAACAACAAGGGTTATTGGGAGATGCTGTTCGATAATCCGCACACCATTCAGCCGGACAAGCTGTCCATGATGAATCCGAAGCCCAAGACCATGGTCGAATACGTGGGCGAATCGAAGAAGATGGTGGGCGGCAGTAACGAGATCGACCTGTACCACGTGCAGAACAGCATGCACAGCGACAACATGCTGATGGTCTATCTACCCAAACAAAAGGTGCTGATCGAAGCCGACGAATTCAACGTGCTGAATCCGATTCCCACGGCTCCGGTGGAGAAGCCGAATCAATACCAAGTGAATTTGCTGGCCAACATTGAGCGGCTGCACCTGGACGTGGATCGTATTATCCCGATCCATTTGCCGAATCCGGACACACGTAAGGTTCCCCTCCAGGAGCTGAAGTACGCGGCGGGGAAGAGCTAGGCGCTCGCACAATGCGCCGGGTGGACCTGATCCACCACCGACGTCCACGACTTCGAGGACGCCTCTGCGATACTTGCCTGCCGGCTTCTCTCACCGGTCCGTCATGAGGATCGTCCGACTTGCGGGCGCCCGAGCTGTGGCCTGCCTCACACGCTACACCTGCATGGTTGCTTTTGCTTTTTTGCTCGAAATATCGGTGTGGCAGATTTCGCAGGTTTGGTGTCCGGCGTAGGCAGTGGGCAGGGAGGCGATTTCCGCGATCGCGTTGCCGCGGTAATGTCCATACTCGCCGAAGCTATGGGCACCAGGAAGGCGTGCAGACCCAGGAAGACGGGCCCGCCGATCAGGAACACTGTCAATGAAATAACGCTGAGGCGGCCACCAAGCCTGCGCCGAACGACCCAGCGTAACCGCTAGTTGGACAAGAGAGGCAGGCGTCGAAACATGCCGCGCAAAGGGCTGCTACTGGCAGCCATTCACACCTTTGGTCAGGCAGATCGACGAAGTAATATCCGCCGGGATGGGCAGACCCCGCTCGGTCATCAGTTTGCGCAGCAACTCCGCGGTATCCGGATGCGGAATCGCGGATTGCACGCCCACTCGCACCAGCCCTTGTGCGTAGTTGATGGGCTCCCAGGTCACGCCGAGCATCGCGCCGTTGACCGTGTCGCGGCTGCCCAAGTCGCGAGCGTCGAGCTTCGCCCCGTGCTCTACGAGTAGCTTCACGGCTTCATTGCTGCCTTTGTGCGCGGCGCCGTGGAGAGCGGTGCGGCCCTCGTCATCGGCCGCGTTCGGATCGATGCCCAGGTCCAGGCACATCTTGACTGCTTCCAGATTCTCGGCCTCCGACCACTGGAACGTGATCCCTTCCACCCAGCCGATGCCCGAGGCCGCGGCCAGCGGAGTTACGTTATGCGCGGTCGCGATCTTCGGATCTGCACCGTGCTCCAGCAGCAGCTTCATCAGAATTACGTCTCCGGACTGGGCGGCGCGCCAGAACGGCGTCGCGCCGTCTTCGTAGACCCACTGCATGGTGAAGATGGTGCGCGTTTCGGTGCTGTCGCCCTTGCACTGTGCGGGAGTCGAAGACGCTCCGCACACGCGGGCATTCACATTCGCGCCTTTCTCGATCAGCAGCTTGATGTACTCCAGATGATCCATGTCCGGCGCCGGCACGGGATAATCCCCGCCTTCGATGTTGCGATTGTCGGTAGCCAGATACAAAGGGGTCCAGCCGCCTTTATTGGCGATGTTGGGGTCGGCGCCGTACTCCATCAGATACGTGCCGATGCGGTAGTGCCGATTCTGGGTCGCGATCAGCAGGGGAGACCATCCATAGTTGGTGAGCTGATTCACGTTCGCGCCGCCGTCCACCAGCGCACGCACGGTTTCGAAATCGCCCTCGCGCGCGGCCAGCGCCAGCGCGGCGAGTCCTCCGCCGTTGGAGTTCTGCTGACGTCCGAACGCCCGGTCAGCCGCTTCCGCGTCGGCTGCGGCCACAAAATCCGCGCCGTTGGTGCCGTCGCCGGTCCGCTGCGGGCGTGGCCTTGCTGCTCCACGGCCGCGCAAGCCTCCCGCGCCCTGCTCAGACCGCAGCCGCGATTGAATCGGCGGCGCAAGATAAGCGGTCCCTCCCTTGGAGTCAGGTTTGGATGCTGCGGCGACATCCGCTCCGTGGGCGATCAACACCTTCACTGCACCGGCGTGCCCCTGCTCCGCCGCCCACATCAACGGGGTGGTTCCGCGCAGCGACTCTTTCTGATTCACCTTCGCGCCATGGCCCAGCAGCGCCTGGATCGCCGCGAGGCTGCCGTTGCGCGACGCGAACATGAGCGGCGTCTCCCCATGTGGCCCGGTCTCGTTTGCATCCGCTCCGGCGGCCAGGAGCATCTCGATCATCGGAGCGCTGCCGCTGATCGCCGCTAGCGACAGCGGCGTCGAGCCTTCCCTGGTACGGGCGCTCGCATTGGCTCCGGCAGTGAGCAGAACCTGCGCCAGGGGAATATCGTCGCGGTAGGCGGCCCAATGGAGCGCGGTCGCCCCGTCCGGCTGCGGCGCGTTCACGTCCTGGTGCTCTTCGATCGCGGCCCGCACGGCGGCTAAGTCGCCCTTCATCGCCGCATCGGCGGCGGGGCTGCTCTGTCCCAGCAAAATTGCGGCGAAGCACGATAGACCAATGAGGATTCGCATGATGTGTTCCTAAATCAACGTGCCTCTAAACCAGTCCCGCCAGCGGACCGTTGCTGTCGCCGACGCTGTCCTGGTGAATCCCGTACAGCCCCAAGACGCTCAGCAACAGATTGCCGGTAGTGATTGTGCGCGACGGATAGGCCAGATACCTTCCGCCTTTCAGTTGTCCCGAGGCCGAGCCCAGCAGCACGTGTGGAACGTCGTAATGCAGGTGCTGGTTGGAATCGCCCATGTTGGTCCCGTACAGAATCAAGGAATGATCCAGCAGGGTGCCGTCGCCTTCCGGGATGTTCTTCAGCTTCCCGGCGAAGTACGCCAGGCACTTCACGTGATAGGTGTTGATCTTCGAGTAATCCTTGATTCGGTCCGGATTTTCGGCGTGGTGCGACGCGGCGTGGAAGCCGGTATTGGTGCCGCTTTCCGGATACGTGCGCGCGGTCAGGTCGCGCGCGAAAAGCACCGTCGAGACGCGCGTGATGTCGCCCTGGAATGCCAGCGCTTGCAAATCGAACTGGAGCTTGATGTGTTCGTCGAATGACGACGGCACTCCGTACGGCACGCTGGTGGCCGGCGCGGCGGACGCGGCCTTCTTGGCGATCTCCAGCCGCCGCTCGATCTCGCGCACGTCTTCCAGATATCCGTCGACGCGGTTGCGGTCGCGGGAGCCAAGCTGGAGCTTAAAACGCGCGGCGTCCTGAAGAACGGCGTCAAGAATGCTACGATCGTTCTCCCGGCGCGCCGCGCGCTCCTCCGAAGTCGTGCCATCCCCAAACAGTCTTTCGAAGACCACTTGTGGATTGATCTCCATCGGCAGAGGCTTGGTCGGTGTCATCCAGGAAATTGAGTTGGTGTAGGCGCAACTGTAGCCTTCGCCGCAGTTGCTGGAATTCGCGCCCGGGTCTTCCACCCCGAGTTGCAAAGATGGCAGCAGGTTCCCCTGCCCGATTCGCTGGGCAATGAGCTGGTCGATGGTTGTGCCGTCGCGAATATCCGCGCCGGCGGTCTTCTTCGGCTTGTCGGCGCAAAGATACGCCGCGGCGACCCAGTGGTCCGCGCCGGTGACGCCCGGCGGCGGTTCGGCCGATTTCGACCACAGCCCGCTCATGATCACCGTGTGATCGCGAAACGGCTCCAGCGGCTTCATGATCGCGGGGAAGTCAAAACCCTCGCCCGTTCTTTCCGGCGCCCAATATCCGGGAGCCATGCCGTGCGGCACGAAGATGCCCGTGAAGCGCGTGGGGTGCGCCGCCTTCTTCAGGGGCGTCTGGGCCGGCAACATCGCGTCCAAAAAGGGAAGCGCGACGGCGGCGCCCGCGCCGCGCAGCATGGCTCGCCGTGAAATGGATTTTCTGGTCAGAAACATAGGCATCTTTGAGCACGGTTATTGTCCCGCGTGCATCTCCTCCCCGTAGGTCATGCCCTTGGTGTTGAATTGGAACGGTTCGCTGTTGACCACCGCCATGATGAGCGAGGCGAAGCGATAATTATCATGCCCGGCTTCCCGCACGATGGAGCGGACCATCGGCATGTCGTAGTACTCGACGCCGCGGCCCAGAGCGTAGGTCAACAGCCGTTCGGTGATGACGCGGGCGAACTGCGGAGAATACCGCAGCAACGCCGCGCGCAGGTCTGAAACGCCGCTCAGCGGAGTGCCGTCCACCAGGCCGCCCGCCGGATTCACCGGACTGCCTCCATCCAGCGTCCGCCATGCCCCGATTGCGTCGAAATTCTCCAACGTGAACCCGATCGGATCCATGATCGAATGGCAGCTATGGCACGGCTCATTGGCGCGATGTTGCTCCATCTGCTGCCGCATGGTCGGTTTGGAAGCGCCGTGAACGTCGCTTTCCGTGGAGTTGATCTTGATCACCACGTTGGGCGGAGGATTCGGCGGACTCACGCCCAGGAACACCTGCATCACCGACTTGCCCCGCTGTACGACCGAGGTCCTGCTGGCTTGCGAGGAAACCTCCAGGAAGAAGCCCTTGCCCAACAATCCGCGGCGCACATCCAGCTCCTTGGGAAGAGTGACGCGGCGGAAGTTGCTGCCGTACACGTTCGGAATCCCGTAATGTTTCGCGAGCCGCTCATTCACGAACGTATAATCCGCGTCGATCAGATCGATGGCGCTGCGATTCTCATGCACGATCGAGTCGAAGAACAGCTCCGCTTCGCGCTGGAAAGCCTGGCGGAGATTGTCGTCGTAATCCGGGAACGACTGCGTCACGGGAGCCGCGGTCGCCAGCGACCGCACGCCCAGCCACTGCCCGAAGAAATTGCTGACGAACTGCTGGGAGCGGGCGTCGGCCAGCATGCGCTTGACTTGAGCCTCCAGCACCGCCGGTTCGTGCAGCTTGTTCTGGCTGCCGAGATCGATCAACTCGTCGTCCGGCACCGTGCTCCAGAGGAAGAACGAAAGGCGTGAGGCCAGATCCAAATCCGATACGCGGTACTTCGATCCGGCGGCAGCGGCATCCTCAGGCTCGGCTTCCTTGCGGAAGATAAAATCGGGGTCCAGCAGCACGCGTTCGATGGCAAGCTCGACGCCGTGATCGAAGTCTTTTTCGTTGCGGCCCTTCTGATAAAACGTCATGAGTTTCTCCACGTCCTCCGGCGTGGAGGGTCTGCGATACGCCCGGCGCGCTAGCGCGGTCAGCACCTTGGTGGCGCACGCCGGTTCGTCATCCACGCTGGTAGGGCGGCACACGAAGATCCTGGTGTAGCTGGGCGATCCGCTGGCCCCCGCCGCATTGTACGGCCCGTCGATGCGGATGTAGCCCACCTGCGGGTAGAAGGAGAATCCGGGAAGGCCGCCCGTCTCGATGGTGCTTCGTAGGAAATGTTTGTCGAGATCGTTTCCGGGCGCGTAATTCGTGGCCAGGAACGTCACGCCGATTGCGTGCACGCCGGCTTTCACCTGGAAGCGTAGCTCCTGGGTTCCCTGGTGCACAGCAGCGCCGCGGCCCACTTCGCGGTCCCAGTCGATCTGCTTGATGAGCTGGGAATCGAGCAACACCTCCAGCTTTTCGCCGCGGATCTCGCCGAAGGCGTTGTTGTTGTCCATGTTGCCCTTGTTGACGGGCCAGATCTTGATCGCGTACTCGCCGTCGGCTGGGAAATCATGCCGGGCAATGATTCCGCCGCGAGTCCCGAAGGGCAGCCCGGCGATGTGATAATCCTGCGAAGTATCGTCAGCCACGCGATAAATGGCCTGTTGCGGAGCGGTCACGTCGCCGATCGCCATGCGGCTGATCTTGCCCGCCGCGGAACGATAGGCCTCGATCAGAGCAGGCGATGAAGTCAGCGTTCCGGCCTGATTGTCGAAGCCGTGCGTGGAATCGTCCGGAGGCAAAAACTTGGAGGCGTCCACCTCCAGGCCCAGCACGTCGCGAATCACGTTGCTGTATTCGATGCGATTCAGCCGATGCAGACCCGGTGCAGGCAGCCGCACGGGCGCGCTTTTGTCGAGCGTCGTCTCCAAGGTCTGAATGAAGGCCTCGTAAGTGCCTGCATCGGGGCGAGGATGGTTCACCGGCGGCATCATGCCAGCGCGCAGCTTCCGGACTACCTTTTCCCAGATCTCTCCGTGGCCCGCCATGTTGACCGGGTCCAGAGACTCCAGGTCGAGGCCCCCGTTGCGGATCGTCGGGTTGTGGCAATCGGCGCAGTACTCGCCGATCACTTCGCGCGGGTCAACCGCGGATGCCGCCGGATGCGTCGCAACCGGCGTCTGGCCGCTGAGGATCAGCACCATGGCGAGGATCGAAACCAAGGCGAGGGATAGTTTTGCGGTCATCGGCGGAAGGAATGCATTTGGAATTCCACGTGTCGCCTGGTGCAAGCTCAACAAATCGGGTCCTCCCGCGCCGGCCGTGCTGCGTTTTGGCCCAGCAGGGCTGCGCGAAGCTGTGTGAAGACGCGCAGGGCGCCTTGGATTTACAAGGGCTTCAGTGGTCCGAGTAATGGCGAGCCGCGTGCGAGACGCTGACGGCGTGGAGGTGCGAATGCGCAAAACCTGGTGGGCCCTGGTGATCGCTCCGATCGGGGTTCTGGTGGCGCTGCGGGGCCGCTCGCAGACCATCGACGAGGCCCTGACGCCCGTCGATCATCCCGCCATCCGATACTATGACGGCGCGCTCAATGACCGTGTCACCCGATTGATCCGGGATTTAGCCGCCGGGAAACGCAAGTTAGAGCCAAGCGCGAACGGTTTGGGTTACCTCCCCGTGCTACTAGAGGCTCTCGGCGTGCCCCGGGATTCGCAATCGCTTGTGTTTTCGAAGACCAGCTTCCAGGCCTCCCGCATCTCTCCCAAAAATCCGCGCGCCATCTACTTCAGCGACGATGTAACTGTCGGCTATGTGCGCGGCAGCAACTTGCTGGAGGTCGCGGCCTTGGATCCGAAACAGGGGGTAATCTTTTACAGTTTCGACCAGGAGGCCAACCCGCCGCGTTTCGACCGCCGCGACGTCTGTCTGCAGTGCCACGAAAGCAAAGGTACGCTGGGCATTCCAGGCCTGCTCGTCGCCTCGGTCTACCCGGACGCGGACGGCATGCCGGCATTCCGGGGGGCGCAGAACATCACCGACCATCGCACTCCGTTCGAGCAGCGCTACGGCGGGTGGTATGTCACCGGCACGCATGGCGATATGCGCCACCTGGGCAACGCCATCGGGCACGAGCCCGACCATCCGGAGGTGCTGGATAGCCGCGACGCCCTGAACCTGACCAGCTTGGCCCGAAAGTTCGATCCCGCGGGTTACCTGAGCGGGCTAAGCGATCTGGTCGCGCTGATGACTTTGGAGCATCAAACCCGCATGACCGATTTGATCATTCGCGTCGGCTGGGAGGCGCGCATGCTGGAGCATGACGGGCTATCGGACGCGGCCGCAAGAGCCCGTTACGACGCCGATGTCGAGTCGTTGGTTACCTACATGCTATTTGCCGACGAAGCGCCTCTCTATGACGATGTCGCCGGAGTTTCGGCGTTCACCGAAACCTTCGCCGCGCGCGGGCCGCGCGACAGCCGGGGCCGTTCCCTCCGCGACTTCGACCTCCACACGCGCCTGTTCAAGTACCCGCTGAGCTACATGATCTATAGCGACGCTTTCGACGGAATGCCATCGCAGGCTCGCGAGCGCATTTACCAGAGACTCTACGAGGTTCTTACTGGTAAGGATCAGAGCCCCAAGTTTCAGCGCCTGTCGGCAGCCGGCCGTCGTGCGGCGCTGGAAATCGTCGCGGGAACCAAATCCGCCCTTCCCGGCTATTGGCGCGATTAGATGCAAAGTCTCGTACGCCCCTTGGACCTGGATTAATTGGACCTGGATTAAAAAGATAACCAGCGTTTTCCCGAATCTGCTTTGGCAATGAGCTCAGCCAAGGGCGACCTGTTAGTTGGGTACACTGACCTCGGCCATGGAAAAAGCTCCGCCGGTCTCCGCGCCGGTGAGGAGGGAGGTGATCCGATCTCCGGGGCCGCAATAGGCGGGTCGGTTCCGGCCAGCACATGCTTGGCCTGGCTTTGGTTCGATTGGCTCTGCTTTCGATTCGACAGGCCCTCCGTCATCGACCCCGAGAAACCTTGACGAGTTGATCGGACAGCCCAGGCGTGGCAGTTAGTTACCGACCACCCTTAGTCCAAGCCAGGGCCAATAGACCGAAACTAAGACCAGGAGCTGGATTGAATCCAGAATGCTCATGCAAATGCCAAGGCGCATCAAGTCCTTGGCGCGGAAGTAGCCGTACGCATATCCGGCAATCGTTACGGTCGATTGATACGCGAAGATCTTCCCCCCGGAAGAGAACGTCCAGATCATGCCGACCAACAGCGGACTCCAGCCGTTGGTGTGCGCCATGTTCATCACGGACGGCATCGAGGCGCCCAGCATGGACACTTCACTGCCAAGAAAGATGTGGTAGAGGAAGCCGGTCCAATACAGGACTACGCTCAGAATGGAAACGTGTCCCGCCAGAGGGCGCATCCAGGCGAACAGGACTTGACTCAGCCGCGCAAGACCGTTTGTGGCTTTCAACACCTGTCCCATGCTCACCGCCGAACCGACAAAGAAGAACGACAGCAGGTAATTCATCCGTCCCAGATCGCGCGTGCTGATCGCGCCCACCACGGGCGAGATGGCGAGAAGCCCCGCGCCCAGCCCAATCACGGCAGGCGAGAGGTGGTGCAGGAAATCGGTGGTCCAGAGCGCCATCGCCCCCAGCATCAGAGCCAACGCCTTCCTCTCCGGGGCCTTCATCGGACCCAAGTTTTGAAGCTCGGCGCTGAGGAAGCTGACACCGCCTCCCGGCAAAGATAGCTGCTCTGCGGGGTAAAGCCACAGCGTCATGCGCCATGCAAAGAAGACGGTCACGGCCTGTATCGGGAGGAAGGCGACAAACCAACGGCTCCACAGCACATCCACTCCGCCGATGTTCTCCATCACGCCGCGCGCAGTGATGGCTGCGGCTCCGGCGATGATCGTCTTATCGAAGATGCTGGCTGTGTAAGTGAGGATGAGAAACATGCCTCGGCCGACATTGCTCCCCCGGCCCATTCCGAAGGCTTCCATTAAACTCAATGCGAGCGGAGCCATGATGGCGACACGCGCTAATCCGGAAGGCACCAGGAATGTCAGAACAAAACTCAGCATGATCATTCCCAGCAGTAGGCGCGGATAACTGCTTCCTACACGCGACAGGATCAGATATCCCACGCGTCGCGCGAGCCCTGTGCTGGTCGCCATAATCCCCAGAAGAATCGCCCCGAGCGAGAACCATGGTGTGTCGCTGACGAAACCACCGAAGGCAGTCTGAATCGGTACCACTCCCAGCGCCCAGAAAAGATAGCATCCGACCAGGCCGGCTACGCCATGGTCCATTACCTCGGTGGTCCAGGCGACGATGATGAAAGCGGCGATCGCAAGCGCGTGCTGCGCCTTCGGCTCCACATGCAGTGGCGAAACCCAAATGGCAACCGGAAGAGCAAATGCGATCGCACGTGCGCCCACAATTCCAGCCTGCTTAAGCTGGCTCCCGCGTGAAACGGGCTCGGGCGATCGGCGGACTGCAGCTCCCGGTTGCATTTGCCGGTTAGTGGACGTCCGCTCCCGCACGAGCGCTCGCGGCGATGCCGGGCCGCTCTCGTTGGACGGAAGCAGCGGCGAAAACCTCTCTCAATTTCTCCGCGAGCAACGCCGCGTTGTCTTCGGTAAAGATTGAAAGAGAATCGGAAGGAAACCATCGGACATCGAATTGCTTTTTCGTGAACTCCCGCCAGCCGAATCGTGGATCGCTCAAGATGCGCGCGCTTACGGGCGCATTCGCCGCGAGGAAATGCACGATGGAAACAGGGACAGCTCGCGGAATGTATTCGCGCCGCACCACCGCATTCCAGTGTTTTTCGTCTTCGGGGATTTCGCGCCTTCGCGGCGCCAGGGCGCGATCGGCTTTCGCGCGAATCCTGCGAGTCGCGAGTTTACGTAACCTCCGAAAGTGCTCCAGAGCGGCGCGGATCCCGCTTTTGCAATCGCCCCGAATCAGCTCGCGAAGCAACAGGATGCCTTGATGCGCATACTCCCGCCAATGCCGGGCAATCTTCGGATAACCGGGCGCCGGCGCTTCAAAAAAAACCAGGAGCGCGACTTCCTTACCCCGTGCGATGAGCTGACGCGCGGTCTCAAGCGCGAAGACCGACGACCGGCAGCAGCCTCCCAGCAGATAGGGCCCATCGGGCCGCGCCGCAAGGATGGAGGCGGCCGACTGACGGGCAAGTTCCTCGAGCTTCATTAACCGCTTCCCTTGGACGGCCGGCGGAGGGCAAACCGCAAAAAACGGCTGTTCCGGCCCGAGCTCCCGCGATACGTGCCGGAACTCAAAGGCCTGAATCTCCGTCGTGGGAAAACAAAAAAATGGAATGTTCTTGCCTTCGCTCCGCAACACAATGATCTGCTCCCCAATGGACGCCGATTCACGCTCGCGGTTCCTGGAGATCGTCCGCGCCAGCATCGCAATCGTCGGGCGCTCCCACAGCTCCGCCTCGCCGAGTTTGGACCTGCCGATCTTCAGGCATTCGCTTGCCTGCGCAAGCATGATGGCCGCGGACAGTGAATCGCCTCCCAGCTCGAAAAAATCTTCGTGAATACCGACATTTTCAAGACCCAGAACGTTCCGCCAAATCTCGATCAGCTTGCCTTCAACCTCGGTCGGAGCGCGCAGCGCCTCTTGCGAACGCCCGTCATTTCGCAGACTTTTGCTGGCCAAATTCTGAAACTGCTCCGCGAGAGCGGCTCGCTTGGGCTTGCCTGTCGCGGTACAAGGGATCTCCTCGACGAAAACGATGCGCCGTGGGACTTTGAAGACCGCCAGACGCTTTGCGGCGAACCAACGAAGGTGGACTTCCTTGACTCGATCGTCCGGGCGCAGCACGACAGCGGCTGCGACGTCTTCACCCAAAGTGCGGTGCGGAATGCCGAAGGCAGCGGCGGCAGCAACGCAAGGATGACTGGTGAGCACGGATTCTACTTCCTGCGGGAGAATCTTTTTGCCCCCGCGGTTGATCATTTCCTTCCGCCGGCCCACGATGAACAAATATCCTTCGTTATCCAAGCGGCCGAGATCCCCGGTTCGAAACCAGCCATCGCGAAAGGCCTGCTGGTTCGCTTCCGGGTCGTCCAGATAACCCGCCATGAGCGTGGATCCCCTCACCACGATCTCTCCTTCGCTTCCCACAGAGAGGGGCCGCCCGGCGTCATCCATCACCGCGATTTCCGCGCCGCTGCTTGTCCCCACGGAACCAGGCTTACGTCGCGAAGGAGTATTGCGCGCAACGCTCGGCATCTCCGTCAAGCCGTAACCATCCAGAACGGGCACCCCCAAAAGCTCCTCCAGAGAACGAACGATATCGGGGTGCGGAGCAGCGCCAGCGGAGCGTATGAAGCGCAAAGGAGCCCTGCTGAACACTTGAGGATGCTTTTGCGCCAGCGTGAGAATCGCGCGCTGGAGCGTGGGATCGGCCGAGAACCAGGTAGGGCGAAATTCTTCGAGCCAGGAGAGAAACTGGTCTGCATCGAACGCCGCCGGACAGAACGCGCTGGCGCCCCGAACCAGTTGGGTGAATATCGCGCTAATGCCGTGGGCGTAGCAAAGCGGCATCAGACTCAGGAAACGGTCGGATGCCGTCAATTCCAAAGCATCGCTGTCCTGGGTGGCCGCCACGCGCACACACGCTCGGCTGCGCGGAACCAGCTTGGGCGAGCCAGAGGTCGAAGAGGTGTGGAACAGGAGAACGGCATCGGTCTGCCGCGCATGCGGTTGCTCGCTTGCGCCCTCGGTTCGCGCTAGCTCAAAAACGCCCGCCGGGGCGTCCATCGATGGCCGAATGCGGATGACCCTCATGCCCAGCTCCCCCGCCACATCGGCCACAGGCGCACTCCCGCCTTCCGTGCATACCAGGGATGAAACGCGCACGCGCGACAAGTACCGGCGGCATTCATCCGGGCGGAGTCCCAGGTCGATGGGGAAACAGGCCCATCGCGTCATGATCGACAAAACCGTGGTCACGAATTCCGGCCCGTTTGGAAGCGCGAGGCCAACAACCTCTCCAACACGGATGCCTGCTTCGAGAAGAGCGTCGCTCGTCAAGTTTATATGGCTTAAGAGCGAGGAGTAACTAAGCGGGGCGCGCTTTGGCGCGGCAAGAGCCGTAGCCGACGGGGCATCTTGTGCCCGTCTCTCAAGATCGAGGGGTATGTTCATGCCTGAAGGAATAGGAATCTTTCTAGCAAGTGTAAGCTAAATAACATACTGGGCGTGAGCGGTACGGCAAAGCGTATACTGACCGCTAATCTTCAAGCGTGATCCGGGATGGAAACTCTGCGTTTGTTGGCGATCGTTGAACCGAGGGCACTGGTTGTAGGCCCTAGCAAAACCATATTCGATTTCGCATGTTTAGCGCGCCACAGCCGCTTTGGCCGGACGGTGGAGACCACATTCGCCCAATTTCACGAACCCGGCGACCATGCCGCCTTCAGTGATGCAAGCCAGGCCGCGGGCATCCGCATTGTGGATATTTCCAAGTGGGATCGTTGGAATCGAAAGGTCGTTGCCGAGTTGCGGGATCTTGTCCGGGAAGTGCGGCCGCACATCATCCAAACACACGCTCTCTTGTCCCACTTCGTGGTCCGGTTCTCTGGACTTCACCGTCAGGTCCCTTGGGTCGCCTTCCATCACGGCTACACGTGGCCCGATCTCCGCACCCGTCTGTACAATCAAGCGGATCGCTGGTCGCTACGCGCTGCCGCTCGGGTGGTCACCTCGTGCGACGCATTTCGCGAACAGCTTCGCGAACGCGGGATCGCGGGAAATCGAATCGCCGTTGTGCATAACGCCATCGATCCAGAATGGGGATCCGGTGTGCGATGCGGGGCCGGCGAACTGCGGAAGCGCCTTGGCGTTCTTCCAGAGGAGAAGGTGATTCTCTCCGTTGGCCGCCTTTCCCGCGAAAAGGATCATGTCACCGCCGTGGAAGCCTTCGCGCGACTACACCACGCGGGCGCTAGAGTTCGTATGTTCATCGTCGGGGATGGTCCCGAGCGGAAACGCATTGAAGCGCGCATCGGCTCTCTTGGCCTGCGCGGCCACATCATACTCCTCGGGAGGACGAGTTCCGAGCCATACTACGGTGTCGCGGATGCATTCGTCCTACCGTCACGCAGCGAAGGTTGGTCCCTTTGCTTACTCGAGGCCATGGCGACGCAGGTGCCTATCGTGGCCACCCGCGTGGGAGGCGTTGCCGAAATGGTCACGCATGGAGAAAGCGCGCTCCTGGTCGCCCCGAAAGATAGTGCGGCTCTTGCGTCCGCCTTACTGGAACTCTTACGGAATCCGGATCTCGGCCGTTCCCTCACGGCCAAGGCGAAGCGCCTGGTTTCAAACCAGTGTACTATCGAAGCTCGTACGCGGCAGATGATCGACCTCTACTGCGATCTCCTGCACGAAAGCCGCGCTTCGCGTCTTTCGTAATCACTTGGTCGCAAGAATCGCGTCTACAAGGCAACCCGTCCTCTTGAACCTTACATCGGAGAATCCAACCCCAAGTAGAAGACCGCGGTATTCGGAAAAGGTTCGCTCGCGCCCGCTGGTCGCCACCAGCATGTTCAGGGAACTCATGTGCACATGGGCGGGCCCGCTCCGGTCATCGTTCAATACGCGTTCGGCCACCAATAAGGCCCCGAGTTCAGGCAGAGCATCATATACGCGCTTTAACAAGAGGCGGCAACCACTCTCATCCTTATTGTGCAAAACCTTGCCAAGCGCATACAGGTCAGCCGCAGGTAGAGCATCGGTCAGTAAATCGCCCGGATAAAGAGTTGCTTTGCCGAAAGTGTATTCGCGGCTGATCGGAATCACATGCGGGAGTTCAAAAACGCCGATTTTCATATGTGGATAGCGCTCGGCTATGGCCAAAGCCAAGTGCCCGGTGGCCCCTCCCAAATCTACGCAACTCCGAAAACCCGACAAGTCGAACGCTGCGGCGACCGCCGGAGAGCTGAGCATGCCGAGTCCATGCATTCCGGCATTAAAGTCGCGATTGGTGTCCTGGCGGGCGCGAGCACCCTTCAGCCGACGGTAACCGCGGCGAAGCGTCCCTCGAATGCTCAATGGATTCTCGCGCTGTGTTCCCTCGATCACCGCTTCATCAAGTTCTCCCCACCTCGGGTAAAGCGATGCTCCGGCGAACTTCACAAACCCGGCGAGAGACAGCGGACTCGAACCGCGGAGATACTTATCGCTCAGCGTTGTGTTGACGTATTCCGTGTCACGCCTTTCGAGTAGCCCAAGAGAAGCGCATGCTTCGAGGAGGCGTTCCAACTCCGCGGCCTGCGGGCGCTCTCCTTCGAAGATTCCCAGACGCACCGCGGCAACCAAGGTCTGAAAGCGCTGAAATCCTTCAATTAGTTCGACGATTGCTTCGGCGTCCGACACTTTGCCTCTACAGTTTTCCCGCCCCGGCTTGATTAACGTCAGGCTTTTGGGGGGTCGCGGAACTCGCCAGAACCTGTCCCGTCAAGCACGCATGGATAGAGTCTGCAAGCCCGGGGGCGTTGTCCAAGCTTAATAGGGAATCGTGATCGCCAGCGACTTCGCGCACCTCGATTCCGGCTCGGGCAACATCCTGCCATCCATAGCGCGGATCGTCGAGCACCTCGCTGACCGGATGGTCCGCTGCAAGAAAGTGCACGATGGGAACGCAACAATCCCGAAGCTCGTACTGCCAAAGCGCAACCGCGGCGCGAGTGTTCAATGGATTCTCATTCAGCCCTCTCCCCAATGACGTGCGCTCGGTACGGCGTCTCCAGCGGCCGACGATGCGCCGCTGAAGCAAGATTCCGAGGGTGTATGTCTGGCTCCGAGCCCTTTTCCAGTCCAGGGTCCGGACGATTCCAATCACTTGGGTCAGGTATTTGGACCAATTGGCGGCGAGTTTGGGATAACCCGGCGTCACCGCGTCAAAAAACAGGAGACGAAGAACCGTTTCACCTTCCGCGCGCAACTGCCGCGCAGCCTCGAAGGCCACCACGGCGCCGAAGCAATGACCCGCGAGGAGATACGGCCCATGCGCTTGCGCTTTGCGAATCGCTTCAATCGAACTTCGCGCTAAATCCTCCACCCGGCGGGCGGTTTCGTAATTCGTGGGAATCGATGCGGTGACCACGCACAAGGAAAGCTGCGCCCCTAAACTCGCCGCCAAAGGCCGCAAGTAATACGGGTCCACCGGGCCGCCATCGCGACCTCGCCAGCCGGGAAAGCAGAAGAGCGGAACCGCGTTCATCGATTCGCTGGAGCCAACGGCGTGGGCCGCGTGAAAAACCAGAATACCGTCCCCGTCGTTTTCGCGCGCATCTCGCGTTGCCTGGCATTCCGCAACGATTCGCGCCAGCGTTTCTATGGTGGGTTCATCGAGAAAGTCGGCCCGGGCCATCACCTGTCCATCCGTATCGAATTCCCGGTCGACCTCCGCTAGCATACGCGCGCAACTCAGCGAATCGCCGCCCAGCTCTATGAAATCGCCGTCGAGTGAGATTGTCTTCATTCCAAGGATCTCGGCCCAGATTCGCATGATCCGTTGCTCCGTCGCGGTGCGCGGGCGCTCAATTCTACGTTCGCGCGCGGCGTCTGCGATATATCTGTCGGCAAGCAGTGTGCGTTGCGGTTTACCGGCTGCGGTGCGCGGAATCGAATCGACGAAGACGATAGGCCGAGGAACTTTGAAAGCCGCCAGCCGGCTCGCTGTGTAATGCCGCAAATCGGCTGCCGTCAGGTGAGCGCCTTCCCGAAGCACAATGGCGGCGGCGACGTTTTCTCCAAGCGTGCGATGCGGTACGCCGAAGGCCGCTGCATCTTGGACGGAAGGATGACTCAGGAGAACCCGGTCGATCTCCGAAGGCTGGATCTTTTCATTGCCCCGGCTGATGATCTCTTTGATCCGGCCGGTGATGAACAGGAAGCCTTCGTCATCTAAGTAGCCGAGATCGCCGCTGTGGAACCAGCCATCACGGAAGGCGCTCCGGGTAGCTTCTTCATCGTCCAGATACCCCGAGACCACGCCGGCGCCGCGAAGCAGGATTTCACCTTGCCGATTCGCCGGAAGCGCGTTTCCGGAGGCGTCTGCCACGGCGATTGTAGGCCCAAAGCTGATCCCCGCCGAACCCGGCTTGGATGCGGCAATCGTGTTTCGCGTTGCCCCCGCGCACTCCGTCGAGCCGTATCCCACAAGCACCGGCGCCCGCATTACCTCTTGAGCCGCTTGGCACAACGCGGGCTCCGGCGTAGCCCCGCCAACCAAAATAAATCGCGGAGCGGCGCCGGCGAAGACTCTCCGCGCCGCCGGGCCAGCCGTGACAACCGCATGTAGTGCCGAGGCGCCGGTCGCCATCCAGGTCGGGTGGAACTCCTCCCACCACGACGGAAGCTGCGACACGTCGAATCCCGGGGTACAAACGGCACTACCGCCATAGTGCAACTGCGACAGAACGCGCCCGAAGCCGAACACATGAAAAAGGGGCATGCCGGTCAGGAGACGATCTTCCGGGCCGAGTTGGAACGCTCTCCCGTCACACGCAATATGCGCCTGGATGCCGTCCTCGCTCAGGGGAACCAGTTTGGGATCCCCAGTGGTGGAAGAGCTCAAGAACACTAGTGGTGCTTCCGTGTGACGCGATGGCTCGGTCGAGGTGCGCGGCGACATCGTTTCAACGGCGAGGCCATCCTCTCCGCCCCCTCCGGCGAGCCTCGCGCGAAGCGCCAATAATCCCAACTCACGAGCCGCGGCCAGCGCAGGTGATTCGCCGCTGCCCGTGAGCACCACCGCGCCCGCGCGTAAACGCTTCAGGTAGCGAAAATATTCGTCGAACGTCAACGAAGGGTCCAGCGGGACGCACGTCGAGCCGCTGGATAGCGCAAGACAAGTGACCATGGAAGCGAGGCCGGTCTGCATCAAGACACAAACAGGTCCGGCTGGTAGGCCAGCGTGCCGAAACTCATCTTGCCCCTGCCGTACCAACGACAGAAGAGTTGCGTAAGTCAGCGGCGCTTTGCCCGGAGCCAGCAGGGCAGGCTTCTCCGGTTCTGTCAGCGCCCACTGGGCCAGTTGCAGAATTCTATCCATTCAATTCGGAGGTCGAGACAGCCAACAAATACAATCCGAACGTGTAAAAGAATTTCCCGTATTCCAGCGTCAGCGTGCGCTTGTCCCTCTGGGCTGACGCCCAAACAGCAAATACACTTCCCCGGTAAGACGACTGTACCGCATAATTGGGACTCCTTGCGCCTGGCCAGGGCGCTCACCGCCTTGAGGATCGCCTTCTCAGTCTTTCTCGTTCTAAACAATTCAAATACAGAGGAAGCATAAAAGATAGTTGGAGTCTCGTGGGAGAACAGCCCAACCTGGCGGGATACCGCCGGTGATGACTCAAAGAGAACCCACGGTCTGTTCCTGGTGAACTCCGGGACAGGTGAGTTCGAACCGGCAAATTGCTACCCGGAGGCCTGCTGCAGGTACAACACACGGCCGTGGTCAGACGCTCAGGTGCTCGCGGACCACTTCGTCGGTCAGCTCGCCGATGGCGCCGGACGCTACGCGGCGGCCTTTGTCAAGAATGCAGAATTCGCTAGCCACGCGCCGGGCAAACGGCAGCTTCTGCTCAACCAGAAGCACGGTGAGCCGTTCCTCTTGATTCAGCCGCAACACAATGTCTCCGATCTCATGAACAATGTTGGGTTGAATGCCTTCGGTGGGCTCATCCAGAATCAGTAGTTTCGGCTCTAGAACCAGTGCGCGGCCGATGGCAAGCTGTTGCTGCTGGCCCCCGGAAAGATCGCCGCCGCGGCGCTTCAGCATCTTCTTCAATACGGGGAACAGACGGAAGATCCGATCGGGAATCGTTCGCGGTCCGTGCGGGCGAATGCCGATGCCGACGCGCAGATTCTCCTCTACCGTCAAATGCGAAAAAATTTCGCGCCCCTGCGGCACGTAGCCGATCCCCAGCCGCGCTCTCCGCTCGGCGGGGCATTTCAACAGGTCCGTGCCTTCGAAGACCACGCTTCCGGAGCGGACCGGCTCCAGGCCCATGACGCATTTGAGCAAGGTGGTCTTGCCCATGCCGTTGCGGCCCATCACGCACATGCGCGACCCGGCTGGAACTGCCAGGTCCACATCCCACAGCGTGTGGCTGCCGCCGTAAAACTGATTCAGGCCTCGAATCGCCAGAACGTTCATACGCCCAGATACACCTCTTTCACGCGAGCATCGTTCTGCACCTTTTCCATGTCGCCTTCGGCCAGCACGCTGCCTTCATGCAGCACCACGACGCGCCGCGCGATGGAGCGCACGAAGGACATGTCATGCTCAACCACGACGATAGAATGCTCGCCCTCCAGCGACAACAGCAACTCCGAGGTGCGCTCGATCTCATGCGGGGTCATCCCGGCCACGGGTTCGTCGACCAAGAGCAGCTCGGGATTCTGCATCAGCAGCATCCCGATTTCCAGCCACTGCTTCTGCCCGTGCGAAAGGATTTTCGCGAGCGAGGCTTGATGATCGCCGAGGCCGGTGATGTCCAGCACCTCATCGATGCGTTTGCGCTGCTGGGGCGTAATCCGTGCGCGAAGTGTATTGAAGAACGACCGGTTGCCCGCCGAGGCCAGCTCCAGGTTCTCGAAGACCGTTAGTTCCTCAAACACGGTCGGCTTCTGAAACTTCCGCCCGATTCCCACAGCTACGATTTCCGGCTCGGTGAGCTTCAACAGATCGATGGCGTCGCCGAAGAAGGCGCTACCGGTATCGGCGCGAGTTTTTCCGGTGATCACGTCCATCATGGTGGTTTTGCCGGCGCCATTGGGGCCGATGATGCACAACAGCTCGCCCGGATCCACGTATAGGTTGAGTTTATTGAGTGCCTTAAAGCCGTCGAAGCTGACGGTCAGGTCCTCCAGATAAAGACGCTTGCCGCGGGTGCTCATTTCTTGACGATCACGCCTTCCTCGCCTTCCACGTGCGCGGGCTCGGGCGAATCCGGAAGGGCCCTGCGCTTCCGGTGCAATTCCCAAGCGCCGATGATGCCGTCGGGCAGGAAGCGCGTCACCAGCACGAACAGGAGACCCAGGGCGTACAGCCAGATCTCGGGGAGCGCGCCGGTGAAGTAGGTTTTGGCGTAGTTGACCAGCACCGCGCCGGCAACGGCTCCGTAGAGCGTACCGCGTCCGCCGACCGCGACCCAAATGACGGCTTCAATCGAACCGATGGGATCGAATTCACTGGGATTGATGATTCCGATTTGCGGGACGTACAATGATCCGGCGATGCCGGCCAGCACACAGGAGAACACGAAAAGCCACAGCTTATAGGATTCCACGGAATAGCCGAGAAAGCGGGTGCGGCTTTCGGCGTCGCGAATCGCGCGGATCACACGCCCGGCGCGGGATTCGACGATCCACCGGCAGACCAGGTAGGCCGCGGCGAGAATCACCGCGGTGATCACCAGCAGCGAGACGTGGGTGCGGTCCGAATGCAGATCGAAGCCCAGGATGTCCTTGAAATCGGTGAAGCCGTTGTTGCCGCCGAAGCCCATGTCGTTGCGGAAGAAGGCCAGCATCAGGGCATAGGTGAGCGCCTGCGTGATGATGGAAAAATAGACGCCGGTAACCCGGGAGCGGAACGCGAACCAGCCGAAAACCAGCCCCAGCAATCCGGGAACGACCATCACCATGAGAGCAGCGAAGGCGAGATGGTTAAAGCCATGCCAGAACCACGGCAGGCTCTTCCAATTCAAAAACACCATGAAATCCGGAAGGATGGGGTCGCCGTAGACGCCGCGCGGGCCAATCTCGCGCATTAGGTACATACCCATCGCGTAGCCGCCCAGCGCGAAGAAAGCTCCGTGCCCCAGACTCAAGATACCGCAATAACCCCAGATGAGATCGATGGAGAGAGCCAATAACCCATAGCAGAGATACTTGCCGATGAGGCCGATTCCGTAGTCGGAGAGATGAAGCGCGGAGCCGGCGGGGACGGCTAGGTTTAGAATCGGTACGAAGATCGCCACGGCGGCAAGGATGCCGAGAAACCAGCGGCCGCCGCGATCGCGCTGCAAAAGGCCCGGCACTATTTATCCTCCGCCCCGCGGCCGACCTGCGGGAACAGTCCCCGGGGCCGGGCCTGAATGAAGAGGATCAGCGCCACCAGCACGAGTATCTTCGCGAGCACGGCGCCAGCATAAGGCTCCAGAAGTTGATTCACGACACCCATCGACATTCCACCGACAAGCGAGCCCCACAAATTGCCCACGCCTCCGAACACCACCACCATGAAGGAATCGATGATGTAGGATTGGCCGAGATTGGGGCCTACATTAGTCAACTGGCTTAGGGCGACTCCCGCGACGCCGGCGATGCCTGATCCCAGGCCGAAGGTCATCGCGTCCACCCATTCGGTCCGAATGCCCATCGCTTTGGCCATGGCCCGGTTCTGCGAGACCGCGCGAATGTCCAGCCCGATGCGCGTGCGCTTGAGGATCAGCAACAGCAGCGCAAAGACCAGCAGCGTAAAGATCACGATGTACAAACGGTTGTAAGTGATTTCCAGAGCGTCATTCAGGCGCAGGGAGCCGCTCATGAAATCGGGCGTCTGCACCGAACGGTTCAGCGCGGTGAAGATCGAGCGCACGCCCTGTTGCAGGATCAGGCTGACACCGAAGGTCGCCAGCAGCGTCTCCAAGGGCCTTCCGTAGAGATATTGAATGATGGTGCGCTCCATCGCCACGCCGGCCAGGCCGGAGACGATGAAGGCGGCGGGAATCGAGACCAGGATCGACAAGGCGATGTGCCCCGGCATGATCATCTGCACCACGTAGGTGGTGTATGCGCCGAGCATCATCAATTCGCCATGAGCCATGTTAATAACGCCCATGACGCCGAAGGTGATGGCCAGCCCGGTGGCGATTAGAACCAGCACGGAACCGAGGCTTAGGCCGAAGAACAGAATCTGGATGTCGGCGTAGAAGGTGCGCCAGCCGTCGATGGTTTGCATGGCGGCGGCCGCTGCGCGGCGCACGCGCTCATCCGGTTCGGTGAAGCTGCCGTCCGAATTTTTTCCGGTCAACTGCTCCAGCCGGTTGCGTACATCCTGGCTGAGGCTTTCCTTGAGCGTAGCGATGGCGTTCAAGCGCGCCGAGGCGTCTGTGCTGTCCAGATCCGCCAGCGCAATGCCGGTGGCGATTTCTTTCTTGACGGCAGCGTTCTTCTCGAGCGGAAGCCGCTCGCGCAGTAGAGCGATGGTTGCATCGTCCAGTGACGTGAGAATCTCGCGCGCGGCGTCCAGACGCACGGCAGCATCCGGGCTCGACAGCGAGTAGCGAGCGAGGGTGAGGCGCACGGAGTGGCGCAAAGCGTTGTTGGTGCCGATTTGCGTCATGCTGTCGGCGGAAGCCGATCCGGCATCCTTGAGGGTCAGAGGATCGACGAGTTTGAGGGGATCGCCCTCGGCCGACTTGGCAATGAAAATTCTTTGGTCGCTGTTGCGGTAGTACAGCCGCTCATCGAGCAGCGCTTGAAGAACCGCGCGGACGCCGGGATGGCCGCTCTGGCTCAGCTTCTCGACAATCGCTTGCTTGTCGTCGTAGCTGGCATCGCGGAGTTGCCCCAGCGTCGTCAGGAAGGCTGCGTCTTTTTGAGATTGTGCGCGAACCGGAAGCACAGCCCCGCCCAGGGCGAGCAGCAGCACCAGCCACGGCCCGCCCCAGGCGGAGCGTTTCACTACTTGTAGTTCTGACCCGAACACTTCTTAGTTACTTTATTGTAGTTGCCGCAATGCAGCGTCACCCAATCGGCTTCGATGTCCTTGCTGCCGGGCAGATAGTCGGACCAGGCATCGCCGGGAACTTCACCCGGGGATTTCCACACCACGTTGAACTGGCCATCGGCCTTCACTTCGCCAATGTACACCGGTTTGGTGATGTGGTGGTTGGGAAGCACGGTGGCCGTGCCGCCGGTCAGGTTGGGCGTTGAGAGACCCGGCAGAGCCGCGATCACTTTGTCCGTTTGTGTCGTCCCGGCCTTCTGCACCGCTTTCACCCACAGGTTGAAGCCGATGTAGGAAGCCTCCATTGGATCGTTGGTGGTACGCTTGGGATTCTTTATGAAGGCGTGCCACTGATCGATGAATGCTTTGTTGGCGGGCGTGTTGATGCTTTCGAAATAATTCCAGGCGGCCAGGTGTCCCACTAGCGGCTTGGTATCCACGCCGGAGAGTTCCTCTTCACCCACGGAGAACGCGACCACGGGGATGTTTTCCGCCGAGATTTTCTGATTTGCGAGTTCCTTGTAGAACGGAACGTTGGCGTCGCCGTTGATGGTAGAAACCACGGCGGTCTTCTTGCCGGCGGAGCCGAACTTCTTGATCTCCGCTACGCGCGCCTGCCAGTTGGAGTAGCCGAACGGCGTGTAGTTGATAGAGATGTCTTCCGGCTTCACGCCCTTGGCGCGCAGATAGGCTTCCAGGATTTTGTTGGTGGTGCGCGGATAAACGTAGTCGGTTCCTTCCAACACCCAACGCTTCACGCCCACCTCCTTCATCAGATAGTCGACCGCGGGGATGGCCTGCTGGTTGGGCGCAGCGCCAGTGTAGATCACGTTGCGCGACGACTCTTCGCCTTCATACTGGACCGGGTAGAAGAGCAAGCCGTCGTCTTTTTCGAACACCGGCAGTACGGATTTTCGCGAGACTGAGGTCCAGCATCCGAATACCACGGCGACTTTGTCTTTCTCGAGTAGCTCCGACGCCTTTTCGGCGAAGAGAGGCCAGTTGGAAGCGGGGTCCACGACCACTGCTTCCAGTTTCTTGCCCAGCAATCCGCCCTTTTTATTCTGTTGGTCGATCATCATCAGAATCGTGTCTTTCAGCGTTGTCTCGCTGATCGCCATGGTTCCTGAAAGAGAATGCAGCACGCCCACCTTGATGGTGTTTTGCGCGGATGCGGCTGCGGAGAAGACCAGCCCGGCCGTCAGCAGCCAGGTGGTCATCGGCCTTCCTGTAGGTTTCATAGATAAGCTCCTTCCGTCTGAGGTTGAGAACGCATTACGTCACATCTGGATCTGGAGGCCGAGTCCCGCCTCCCAAAAGTCCGGGTTTTGCCCGTTGAAAACGACGCGCTGATAGAACAGGGTCGCGCGTGCGTTAAACTGCTTCATCACGTAGTTGAAATTGAATTCGCCGGTCTTCTGGTTGTAGCTAGGCTTGGCGCCCTGCGTGAAATCGGCCTTCGCGAACTTGCCCAAGACTTCGAACTTTCCGTACCCGACTTTCTTGGGGAACAGGTAGCTGGCCAACCCGTAGGCGCCCTGGCTGTGGGTGTACAGCGGGTTGTAGCCGCCGAGTTGGTTGTAATTGGAATATTCACTCTCGATCGAAAACGATCCGCCGTTATGGAGTTTTTTCTCCAGCAGAAAATCGGCGGTGGCCGCCGTATGGCCGTCTTGCCACTGAGTCGCGCCGCCCAGGGCGAGCAGGTTCTTATCGCCGTAATAGGTGCCGTTCAAGTAATAGCCGTCTTCCGGATCCCAGAAGTCGATCTGCACGCGCGCGGCGCCCAGCAGGTGGTTCAGGTTGTCCGCGGTCTTGCCGTCGAAGGCGCCGAGGGAAACCTTGATCTTTTTGGCGAAGGTGCCCCAGTAAGTGACGCCGTTATCGCGCCCTTGGTAGATGCCGGGATAGCCGTCCTGAATACCATCGGAAAAAGGGAGCCACTCGTGGGAATAGAACGGCCCATACAAATCCGCTCGATCGCTGGGCGGCAGGAAGCGGCCGAACCAGAGGTTGAACTCGGGCGAGACTTCCAAACGCGCGACCGCGTCCAGCACGTCCACCGTGTTGGTGACGCTGTTGTAGTCGGTGTTGAACATGAACTTGAAATCTTCGTAGACCGGGCCGCTCACGTACAGGCGGATATCGTTGATCTGGAATTGATCGGTAGTGGGCCCGCCGTCAGGCGTGGTGCTGACGAAACTGGTTCGCAACCCCGCGCCGACCGTGATCGGGCCGAGATTGCCTTGCGCGCACGCGGGAATCGCAAGCGCCAGCACCGCCAGGCACGGCAACAACGTCGATTGTCGCGTAATGAACGCAGCCTCATTAGCGACACGTAGTCTTAGCATGAAAATAGAATCCTCTCTGGGCACACTATTGCCCGGCCGCGAGTGTTCCTCACGGAAAAAGTTAAATTGAGCAGCGCTTAAATACGCGAATCCGCACAAACAGGCGGAGCAGCATTCCAGGGGAAGGCAGTTGAGACCGCGACTCTAAGTTTTCCGGGAGCGGGAATGGCTCAACCCGGGGCCGTTCGCTGGTCCCGTCCGGCGGCTCCGATCAGAGCTGAAGCCGATCCGGAACAGGTGCTTGCCGCTCGAATAGGCGGCGTACATCAACCCTGGAAAAAGGCACCAAGGTCTCATGCCGGAATTGCCCAACGGTTGAAACCGCTAGGCTTGTCTAAACTTGGACAAGGCTGCTTGCGTAGACGGGGCGCACACAGCTACGACGGCAAGAGACTGAATCTCTTTAGGAAAGAAATGTAACATCCAACTGTAACAACCGTCAAGAAGGTATTTCTGATGGAAGACCAAAGCAAAATCTATGGACAGCCCATTGTCACGTGCATGCTAGACCTCGGCTTCGTCACGGTGGTGGGAGTGTCCGTGCTCGTGAGAATGCGTGTGGACGGGGGGGGTGCCAGAGGCAGTGGGGCCTTTGGCTCTTTGCGCGTCCAACCAGATCAGCACCTGGTCGAGACCTCCGCCGCTCTTGAGATTGGTGAACACAAACGGGCGTTCCCCGCGCATCCGCCGGGCGTCGCGGTCCATGACTTCCAGCGAAGCGCCCACATGCGGAGCCAGATCGATCTTGTTGATCACCAGCAAGCCGCTGCGCTTGATGCCCGGTCCGCCCTTGCGCGGAATCTTATCGCCTCCCGCCACGTCGATAACGTAGATGAAGGCGTCTACCAGCTCCGGACTGAAGGCCGCCGCCAGATTGTCGCCGCCGCTTTCGACGAAGATCAACTCGACGCCCGGGTGCAGCGCTTCCAGTCGCGCGATTGCCTCCAGGTTCATGGACGCGTCTTCGCGAATGGCGGCGTGAGGACAGCCTCCCGTCTCGACGCCCGATACGCGATCGCTGGGCAGAGTGCCCTGGCGGATGAGGAACTCCGCGTCTTCCTTGGTGTAGATATCATTTGTCACCACGGCCAAATTGACCGACGGCCACAAGCGCCGGGTCAAGCAATCCACCAACGCCGTCTTTCCCGATCCCACCGGACCCGCAATCCCGACTCGAAACGCCCGCATCACTGCTCCTTTCCAAAACTTCCTAAAACAAGAAATACCGCTGCGCCAAAGGCAGAACTTGCGCCGGCTCACAGGTGAGCAGTTCGCCGTCTGCCCGAACTTCGTAAGTCTCAGGGTCCACTTCAATGCGCGGAGTGGCGGAGTTGTGGATCATGTCGCGCTTGCCGATCGTGCGGCATCCGCGCACTGCGACCGCACGCTTGCCGAAGTGTTCGCCCGCTCCCGCCTCCAGGCCCGCCTGCGATACGAATGTCGCTGACGTAGACGCAGTTGCGCGGCCGAAGGATCCGAACATCGGCCGGTACAACACCGGCTGGGGAGTGGGGATGGACGCGTTCGCATCGCCCATTATGCTCCACGCGATGAAGCCGCCCTTGACTACCATTTCCGGTTTCACGCCGAACATCGACGGCTTCCACAATACGATATCGGCGAGCTTGCCGGGTTCGAGGGAGCCCACCTCGTGCGCGATGCCGTGCGTGATGGCCGGATTGATCGTGTATTTGGCGACGTAGCGCCGCACTCGGAAATTGTCGTTGCGCGAGGAATCTTCGGACAGCGTCCCGCGCTGGGTTTTCATCTTGTGTGCGGTCTGCCAAGTGCGTGTCACCACTTCGCCGATCCGTCCCATGGCTTGCGAGTCGCTCGAGATCATGCTGAAGACGCCCAAATCGTGAAGAATATCCTCGGCCGCAATCGTTTCAGGCCGAATCCGGCTCTCCGCGAAAGCCACGTCCTCCGGCACCAGCGGATTCAGGTGATGGCACACCATGAGCATGTCCAGATGCTCAGCGATGGTGTTGACGGTGTAGGGTCGGGTCGGATTCGTGGACGATGGCAGAATGTGCGGAAGCGCTGCGATGCGAATGATGTCCGGAGCATGGCCGCCTCCCGCGCCTTCGGTGTGATAGGTATGAATGGCGCGTCCGGCTATGGCTGCGATGGTGTCCTCCACGAAACCCGCTTCGTTGATCGTGTCGGTATGAATCGCGACCTGGACGTCGAACTGGTCGGCGACTTTCAAACACGTATCGATCGCTGCCGGAGTGGTGCCCCAATCCTCGTGTAGCTTCAGCCCGCACGCTCCCGCTCGAATCTGCTCCGCGAGGGGTTCGGCCGTGCTGGCGTTGCCTTTCCCGAGAAAGCCGAAGTTCATCGGCCAGGCGTCCGCCGCTTCCAGCATCCGCGCCATGTTCCAGGCCCCCGGCGTGCAAGTGGTCGCATCGGTTCCGGTGGCCGGTCCAGTGCCTCCGCCAATCATGGTGGTGATGCCGTTCGATAGCGCTTCGTAAACCTGCTGCGGCGAGATGAAATGAATGTGGCTGTCGATGGCGCCTGCCGTTACGATCAGGTTTTCGCCCGCGATCACTTCAGTCGCAGCGCCCACGACCAACTCCGGGTCAACGCCTTCCATCGTATCCGGGTTCCCTGCTTTGCCCACCTTCACGATGCGCCCATCGCGTATGCCGATGTCGCCCTTGACGATCCCCCAATGGTCGACGATCAGCGCGTTGGTGATCACGAGGTCTAAAGCTCCTTGGGCGCGCGTGGCTTGCGAGCTTTGTCCCATGCCGTCGCGAATCACCTTGCCGCCGCCGAAGGTAATTTCGTCGCCGTAAACGGCAAAGTCTCTTTCTACTTCGACGATCAGCTCGGTGTCGGCCAGACGCACGCGGTCACCGGTAGTGGGACCGTATAAGTCCGCATAGGTGCGCCGTGGGATGGTGAGGCTCATTTGGTCCCTCTGCCTTTGTGGCCCAGAACAAGTTTCGCGCCGGCGAGTTCCACCAACTCGACTTCCTTTTCATCTCCGGGCTCGAATCGCACGGACGTTCCGGCGGGAATATTCAAACGCATGCCGCGGGCGGCGGCGCGGTCGAACTTGAGCGCGTCATTGACCTCGTAGAAGTGATAGTGGCTGCCCACCTGCACCGGGCGGTCACCGGTCTGCGTGACGGTCACGCGCGCCGTGCGTCGTGCAACGTTGGCTTGAACGGGTGCTTGATCGAGAAAATACTCGCCTGGCTGCATCGTTGGCTGGGGCTGCGCCTGGGGACTTGAGTTCAGAATCGGATCGTGAACCGTGACCAGTTTGGTTCCGTCGGGGAAGGTTGCCTCCACCTGCACCTCATGAATCATGCCCGCGACTCCTTCAATGACGTCCGCGGTAGCGAGAACGTTCGTCCCAAGTGTCATGATCTCGGCTACCGTTTTGCCGTCGCGCGCCCACTCCATTATCTCCGCAGTCAGAATCGCCATGGCTTCCGGATAGTTCAGCTTCACGCCGCGCGCCTTGCGCCGGCGCGCCACTTCCGCTGCCGCGAAAATCATCAACCGCTCCTGCTCGCGAGCCGTTAGGTGCATCGAACCCCCTCGATCCTTCTCATCATACGCGTGGTCGGTGAAGACTAGTAAAGTTTGCGCGGCGGTATTCCTTCCGAGCCGGTAACGGCGCGTCGCGCCATGCGCCAAAAATCCGTCAGCGCAGCATGAATCGGGAGCGCGCTCGAACTCAGCCCACGGACGGCGACTCCGTCCGAGACGAAAGCGCTCGCGCCCCACACGGCCTCACCTGCTTGCGAGCGCTCCCGCGCTGCTTCGTTGAGCCGGTCTTCCAACCCGGGCCAGAACGAAGCTTCGCGGCCCTCCTGGCAGATATTGAGGCTGGTCAACCATCCGTGGCCGTGCATGCGCGCCGCTACGGCCAGTGGTTTCAAGCGGGGATTCAGCGCGAAGTTCTCACGCAATACTTCTCGTTCGGCGTTCGCAATTCTAGTTGCGATGCGCAGATGGTCGAAGGCGAAGTGCTCGCCGCTCGCCCGCCGGCCCGGCGCCAGGACTTCCCACCAGAACAGAGCAGCTCCGCGAGCCAGCCGGATTTCGGTTCGCTGGCTGTGCCGCGAGCCCGCGTAAGGAATGATTGGATCGGGCAAATACTCAAGCAGCGCGTCCTCGCCGACATCGATCTCGATCACTTGCTGCGAATCGGCCGAGCCTGGGCGATGACGGTAGAGGCGCGTCGCACCTGTGGTAGTGACTTGCGCCCGCGCGCCCGCCGCTACTTCGATGCGCAGCGCCAAACGGTCGCCTGCCAGAATTCCGCCCGAGACATTATGCAAATGAGTTAGGAGGCTTCCGTTTTCTTGCGGGAAGGCGCGGACAACCTTCCAGGGAGGATCCTGCCGCTCTACGCGAAGCTGGCCGGGCTCGAAGCGCAGACTCAACTGATGAACAGGCGCGTTTCCAGAGTGCCGTGCCGCATGGATGCGAGCTCCGGCAGTGGATTGAAGCACTGTACCTCCTCATCGAGCGTGAGTACGGTCCTCCCCACGTGCGCTATCGACCCTTGCAGATTCCACAGGATTCTGCTGGCCGCGCTTTGCCCCAGCGGCATCAAACGCTGGCAGGAGGAGACCATCGCCGTCACGGACTGCTGCAAATAGGCCAGCACGGCGGCGTAGCGCGACACTCCGGCAACCGCGCAAGCCCTACCGAAAGCAACGCTGTAATGCAGATCGGTTGCGATGCCGGCTTGGGGAAGCCATCCGTTCACCAGTCCCGCTAACCGGCGGCCCAGCGCCAAGCTCGCTTCGCGAGATTCGCGGGCCGGCTTCCGCGCGCTCAGTTCTGCGCTCAGCTCGCCTAACTCGCCGGCTGAAACCGCGTTCCAGGCGCGTCGAACGAAGATCGCCTCCATGGATCCGGCTTCGTCCAAATAGTCGCGCAGGAAGGCCTCAAGATTCGCGGGAGTCAGAACATGATCCTCGGCCAGCGTTTCCAATCCGAAGGAGTGGGCGGCGGAACCGACCGGTATCGCAGAATCCGCCAGTTGCAGCAATCCGAGCAGCGCCAAATCATTCATCGTATCCGCCACGGCGCACTGCCGGTGATAACGGCGCCAGCGGCCATGCTATCACAGCGGCAGCTCCGGAAAGATGGTGCGGCGGTTCCGCAACGGGCCAGCCCGGACCGGTGGCGAGTCCGTCGAATATCGAGTGTCTGGAACGCCTGCAGATCCCCGCCTATCCGCCTCTGGCGGGTCAGGGAAGCGTCGAACAAAGTGTGCAGGTAAAATCCGTTGACGTTGGAAGGCTCGTCGAGAGGTTCTTCAAGGAGGGCGCGGAGAACGCCCTTGAGAACTCCCGATTTTCCAAAGCCTGCGGTGGGAAGACCATCACGCTGGTCTTTTACTTCGCTAACCGGGAGGGCGGAAACTGCCGACCTCGGCGCGCCGGGCGGCACCGGCTCAAAACCGAGAGACAGTCAGGGACGGAACTTATTCACCGGACTAGCAAAGCACGGAAGGGCTGCGCGTGAACCAACTGATGCCTGAGGAAAACATCTTCGAACTACCGGGAATCGAAGGCGTGTGCCGCCGGTTCGGCTCGGTTCACCTGAGCCTAAGTCGTGCCAGTTGCGTCCAGTTCGCACGGCGAAATGCCGCTCAGACCCAGTGATCGCGAAACAGCAGTGCCTATGCCATTGGCGTATCATTGAGATGTGAAAGGCACCTCGATCACGGTAGTCGAGGTGGAACCCTTTCCGGCGAGGGCAGTCGAGGTTTGGAGTGACGAAAAGCGCCTGGAATTCGTCAGCTATGTCGCCTCCAATCCCGAAGCGGGCGATCTCATTCCCGGTGGCGCTGGCGTTCGCAAGGTCCGCTGGAGCCGAGCGGGGATGGGGAAACGCGGAGGAGTGCGCGTGATCTATTGCTTTCATGACGAATCGATGCCCTTGTTCCCGCTCACCGTTTATCCGAAGAGCCGCCCAGAAAACCTGTCGGCCGCAGAGCTCAAGTTGATCAGGCAGGTGATGTCGATTTGAGACAAAGCTATGGGAAAGACTAAATCGAGCAGAGCGAAAACTCCTTCGGTTGGATCCGAAATCATCGAAGGGCTACAGAACGCTGTGGCGTTCGCGAAAGGAAACAGGAGCAAGGGGCGGGTCCACCGCATAATCGTGCCGCCTCACATCGATGTGAAGCGCGTTCGCCGGAAGTTGGGCATGTCGCAGGGCGACTTCGCTGAGCGCTTCGGAATCAACACGGCTACCCTGCGCAATTGGGAACAGGCCGTCGGCAACCGGAAGGACCGGCGCGCGTCCTGCTACAGATTATCGATCGCGAGCCCGCCGCAGTGCAGCGAATTTTACTCTCGCCCTAACAAGTTGTTACTGGACTTAAAGCGACCTGCGCAACCCATTGAAGGTAAGAGGTCGTGGTAGCGCTTCCACGAGAAGTCCGGTCCGTGTCAAGCAAATTCATTCACGGCCTGCGATTCCCTCGAATGAGGAACACTCCTCCGCATCGCGGCCGGGCTCAGTCCAGGCCGTGCGCAGCGAGCCAAAGGCCATCATGAATGCTTTTGCTCGCCCGACTCGCCGACGAACTTCTCAGCGGGAGGTAATCGTAGCACTGCTGCGTGGCGCCGCCCTGGTCGGTGAGCAATCGAGTACTCCCTAACGCATCCACCGTAACATAACAGGCTTCCGAGCAGGGTAGGCTTTCTGGATTTCCGTATTCGGCGATCATCTCGCCCTTGGCATCGTAGACGAATGTCATGGTCACCACCGACCCCAGCACCGGGCCCACTTCCTGCACCCGCTTGCCGTTGCCGTCGTAACTATAGGTCCAGGTTGCGTTGCTGGCGCTACATACCGTCGTGGTGGTGGGACAGTAGAATATCTGCCGGTTCTCCGCATCGTAGGCGTGGGTCGAGGGCCCCGGGTCGGCGAGAACGTTGCCCGCGGCATCGTAGCTCCAGCCCGAAGTCGCGTTCTGGTTATGCGAGCTGAAGCCGGAGGTCGAGGTCTGCGCCAGCGGCGATACGGGGAGGCCGACGTTGTTCAGCGCCCGGTTGCCGTAGGCATCGTAACTGAATGTTTGGCACGAAACGGATGAGGTGCACGGCTGGCTAGCCCTCTCTAAAGAAATGCCGGTGGTGCCTGCACGAATGCACCCGGCTCAGAGGTCCATACTATGTCTCCATTGCGGCGGATGTAGGAATAGGTGTCTCCTCGGCGCACGACCGCCAGATTTCCAAAGAAGCGGTAGCAACGGTCGAATGTGGGCTGAATAGCCCATGAACCGTTGCCACAAACGAATCCAGCTTGGCCGTCCAGCTTTGCATTGGCTATCCCTTGCTCAAGCCCTCCAAGGTCCGTGAACTTGAAATCCACGACCAACTTTCCGCCGAGGTCAATCATGCCCCACCGTCCATCACGGCGCACAGAAGCAAGGGCTTCAGAAAACGGATTCAGGTCCTCATATTCGGGTGGGATGACAAAGTTACCCGAGTGGTCAATGAAACCCCATCTTCCATCGATCTGTGCTGCGGCGAGTCCGTAGCTAAAACCCTGTGGCCGTACCGATTCAAAAACGTGAGGAATTCTTATCTCCCCGCGGTGATCGACGAATCCCCATCTGTCATCACGGCAGACGCCGGCAAGACCGTCACTAAAAAGGCGGCATTGTTGAAAGTCAGCCCGAATAACGTACGCATCACATGAACACCACTTGGCGGGCGGGAGTTGTTAGCCGATACTGGCGGCATGTCAAAGACACAGGAATCGCGGCGGGAGTTCTGGCGTCAGTTGGTGGCCGAGCAACAGCAGAGCGGAATGTCGGTTCGGGCGATCTGCCGACAGCGCGGGGCCAGCGAGCATAGTTTTTATCAGTGGCGCAAACG
>JASHNT010000035.1 GCA_030041495.1 Bryobacteraceae bacterium
CCGTTTGCGCCACTGATAAAAACTATGCTCGCTGGCCCCGCGCTGTCGGCAGATCGCCCGAACCGACATTCCGCTCTGCTGTTGCTCGGCCACCAACTGACGCCAGAACTCCCGCCGCGATTCCTGTGTCTTTGACATGCCGCCAGTATCGGCTAACAACTCCCGCCCGCCAAGTGGTGTTCATGTGATGCGTACGATCGTGGCATCTTCACCTCGGTCGCCGATCTCCGTCGCAAAATCTTGCGTTACATCCGGCTGTACGCCAAATCGGCACGGCCTTTCCGCTGGAAATATTCTGACCCCTCCCGCAGGATTCAGCCCTGGTAAATGTCTCTCACAGACAGCCCACTAGCTGGCAGATCAAGGACCGTCGCCGCCATCCGGTGAAGGCTCTCCTGAGTCGTGCGGCGCGAGGTCAGTAAGAAAAGCGATCAACCCTGCCGAAACCCATGCACCGGCAGAATACGCGATTACCCGTATTGAGATGAAGGATAAGACGGCCCAGGTTCTAAACCACTCGGGAATGAATCGGGTCTCGCCCCAACTCCCGGCCACAAACCACATAAGCCCAGCGACCCCGGCGATCCAGATCCATTTCGCAGTGCCCGACCGCCGCCTATAGTAGACGAAGCCCCCAAGGAGGAATGCGATTGCGGCGCTGAGGATCATTTCCTTTGCGTAGATGCCTTGGGTCGAGACCGGATGGTAGATACCGTAAAATGCCCCCTCTGAAATAGCGGTCCCGAGCGCTGCGACCAGAAAGTTACCAATCAAAGCGCTCACGACCCGAATAGGAGCCGGGAGCCCAGGCAAAAATGTGCGTACCGTTTGATCGCTTTTCAGACCGCTCACAAACGGTTCTCTCGATGGCGGGTCTCCAATTACAGTTCGGCCATACTGCAATCCCCGAATCGCTAACTCCCGGTCGTAGCACTGGCGCGCTCTGTCGATGAGGTCCTCGCGATTAATCGAAAGGAGCCCTTCGTCCGAAAGGTCTGCGTACCGCCGCTCGAAATCGCTCTCATCAACGTTCATTCAATGATCGCCGAGATGGCCCATTATAGCCGCCGATGCGCCCGCGGCCTACAACAGCGCCCGATCCTTCACCTCCAGATACTGATTCACCAGATTCCCCGCCAGAGCCCCCGGCGCGAGATCCACCGCCAGCACGCCCCGCTCCCGCAACCGCCGGATCAGCAGCTCCCGCCGCTCCACTACTTCTACCGCTGCTGCGTGCTGAAACATTTCCTCTTCCGATTGTGGAATCCTCCGCGCCAGCTCTCCTAAATCCGGCTGGCTCATCGCCGCGAACACCACCAGGTGCCGCCGAGTCATCTGCGTCGCGTACTCGATCACCTCTGGAGTCGTCGCCGTCTCCGCAAAATCCGTCAGCCACACGATCAGAGACCTTCGGCTCTGGGCCTTGAGCAGCGCTCGCGCCGCGCGTCCGTGATTTGCCTCCGACACCTCTGCCCGCACTTGCGCCAGCGCGTCCACCAGCAATCGTATGTGCATCGCCCCGTGCCCCAGCCCCACCGATTGCTGGATCGACCTCCCGTAGGCGACCAGCCCCACCTTATCGCCGAACTGCACCGCGACCTCCGCCAGCGATAGCGCCGCCTCTACCGCATAATCCAGCTTAGTTTCCGGAACCGGCCTCTCCGCATCGAAAACCTGCGCCCGCAGCAGCCTCCCCGCGTCCACCACGATCCACACAGACTGGCTCCGCTCTACCTGAAACACGCGCGTGGTCAGCTCATGCCGCCGCGCCGTCGCGGCCCAGGAAATGTCCCGCGGATCGTCGCCCTCGCGATAATCGCGCAGGCTCTCGAACTCCCTCCCCAAGCCCTTCTGCCGCTTGTGCCGCCGCCCCATATCCACCTGCCGGCTGCGGATCACGTACAGCGCGTGCTGTCCCGCCCGGTTCAGATCCGTATGCACGCGCACTCTCTGCGCGAGGTCCGCAACAGCCCATCGCTCGGCGAGCCCCAGAAAACTTCGGTATCGCACATACACGCGCCCTAATGATTGATCGCCCCGCTCCCGCGGAATAACCTCGTACTTTGCGCTCACGTCCGCACCCGGTTCCGCGGACACCTCCAACGTCGGGGGCTCATCCCGCAACGTCAGCGGAGTCTCATCCGTCAGCACCGCCCGAATCGCCGCGCCGCTGCCATTGGCAAGTTCGATCGTCACCCCCCCCGGCCGCGCCAGCAATAGCGCCTTGCTCCAGCGCCGACGGATCTCCAGGCTCTCTGGCTTCGGCAAACGCATCCAGTCCGCCAGCCACGCCGCAATCACCAGCCCGTCCCAGACGAACAATCCGGAAATCAACCGCGGATCCCTCCACGCCGGAATCAGCCACACCAAGCCCAACAGCAGCGCGGCGTAGAACCGCGTCAGGAACCCGAATGGCAGCCGCCCGCGCGGCAGCGCCCGAGCTTGCGCCTCCAGCGGAATCAGCGGCAGCGCCGTCACCTATTTCGGAACCTCCACCGCCGCCAGCACCTGCTGGATCACCTGGTCGCTTGTCAACCCCTCCAAATCCGCCTCCGGTTTTAGCAACAGCCTGTGCCGCAGCACCGGCAGCGCCGCGGACTTGATATCGTCCGGCAGCAGATAATCGCGGCCATCCATCCCGGCGAGCGCTCGCGCCGCCAGAAACAGTCCGATCGCCGCCCTCGGGCTCGCACCCAGTGAAATCGACGGCCAATCGCGTGTCCGCCGCACCAGCGACACCACGTACGGATACAGCGTCGGTTCCACCTTCACGCTTTCGATTTCCCGCCGAGCCTCCGCCAGCAACCCCGGTTTCAGCGGTTCCAGTGCGATCTCATCCAGCCGCCCCGCGTCGAACCCCTTGTCATACCGCTCGATGATCCGGATCTCCTCTTCCGCCGACGGATACAGAATACGAATCTTCAGCAAGAACCGGTCGAGTTGCGCTTCCGGCAGCGGATACGTGCCCTCGAACTCCACCGGATTCTGCGTCGCCAGCACCGTGAAGTTGCGCGACAGCGGATACCGCTCGCCCTGAATTGTCACCTGCCGCTCTTCCATCGCCTCCAGCAGTGCAGCCTGCGTGCGCGGCGAAGTGCGATTAATCTCATCCACCAGCAGCAGGTCCGTGAACACCGGACCGCGCACCAGATTGAACGCACTGGTGCCGAGATGAAATACGTTCGTCCCCGTCACATCGGTCGGCATCAGGTCCGCCGTGCACTGCACCCTCTGGAAATCGAGTGCCAGAATCCGAGCCAGCGCTTTTACGGCCAGCGTCTTCGCCAACCCCGGCACTCCCTCAATCAC
The DNA here is from genome assembly GCA_030041495.1 of Bryobacteraceae bacterium. Lineage (GTDB taxonomy): Bacteria > Acidobacteriota > Terriglobia > Bryobacterales > Bryobacteraceae > Palsa-187. The sequence continues at coordinate 3,310 of JASHNT010000035.1, forward strand.
GGCGTGCCCGCCGCACACCAGCACCAGCAAAAGCTGGTCGACCACCTCGCGCTGCCCTATGATCACCTTAGAAAGCTCGCTCCGAACCTGCGTGGCGAGCGCGGCAAGATGTTCCACGTTTACCTTTTCTCCTGAATTAACGCACCTGGACTTCGTAAGTTCTGTGAATATCGCTCCAAATCCCGCACCACTTCGAGCGCCACTTTATCCTTTA
>JASHNT010000036.1 GCA_030041495.1 Bryobacteraceae bacterium
ACGCCTAAATACTGATACACCGCCCCTGATTCGAACTCGATCTCCAAAATCCGGCTCGTGGCTTCCTAACCCACCGATTTCATCGTCGACGACTCCACCGCCTCGCGCAGCATCCCTCCATTGTCACAGGTCGCCCGGATTTCCCTAATTTGGACAACACTGGCCCGGAAGGAATTATGCCTTGGCGGCAACCGAGACCATGAGACGCTCAGAACTACTGACTCTCGCTGCTAAAGGATATCGGGCGGGCGACAAGCATGTCAAGAGTAACTATTCGACGGAGGAACGATTCGAGCCCGCAGCACGGACAACGAACTCACTTGGCAAACTACCCCCGCCAAAATCCACCCACGATCTCTTCTCACAAGCCTTTTTTCTTAGCCCGTACTCGGTCTAGTACTCTGGAGGGCGTCCTTTCGTTTCATTCGCTCGGTACTCTGGACCGATTCCCAAGTCGTAAGGCTAGCCGGTACGCTTAGTCATGCGAGCCGTCCTTATCAGTCCTAATCCCGCCGAACGAACTGCTTTCGAATCCGCCGCCCGGGTCTGCGGCGACCGGCTAACCATCTCCCGCGTCCTCGATGACTATCCCGAGCCGGAGACTCTCTCCCGCATCGTCCGCGCCTGGGCGCCGGAAACCGTCATCCTCAGCATGAGCCAGCCCGAGAAAGCCGCCAGTTTGAGCCTGCACCTCCACCGCGAGTTCGAAGGCATCCAACTCATCGGGATCCACAACGCCCCCGACCCAGAAATCTTCCGCAAGGCGCTGCACGTCAGAATGCGCGAATTAGTCACACCGCCTTTCGATCCCCAACGCCTTTCCGACCTCCTCGATTTCATCGCCGCCGACCTCAGAGAGCGTCCCGTCAAAATCGGCACCACCGACCGTTTTTTTGCGTTCCTTCCCGCAAAATCCGGCGTTGGAGCCTCTACCGTCGCGGCCAACACCAGTTGGGCTCTCAGCAAGAGTCCGGACACCCCCGTGTTGCTGGCGGATTTCGATCTCAGCTCCGGCATCGCAGGATTTCTGTTTAACGCCCAGCATGAGCACTCCGTCACCGACGCCATCAATCTTGCCAACAGCCTCGATGAAGAGGCTTGGCGCAGGCTGGTGAAGAGAGCAGGGAACATCGACCTGCTGCTTTCCGACGCTCCTCGCCTCCCCGAACACCAGAATCACAATCACAAACGCGTGGCCAATCTGATCGAGTTCGCGCGCCGCAACTACTCCGTCATCAACGCGGACTTGCCGGATTCCTTCGACGATCTTTCGCTCGACGTCATGCGCGAGGCCAACCGCATCTTCCTCGTCACCACTCCGGAGCTGCCCGCTCTACGTATGGCGAAGCTCAAGGCGCTCATGCTCCAAAAGCTCGAACTGGAGGACAAAACCGTCCTGCTGGTCAATCGCATGACCAAAAAGTCCGAGTTAACTGAGGAGGAGATCGAAAAGACCGTCGGATTGCCCATCTTCACGACCTTCGGCTGCGAATACTACGACGTAACCGCGGCGGCTATGAAGGCTCGCCCGGCCGTCAAGCTGGCGCCCGGCTTTGCCGCGTTCGCCGCGAAGCTTCTCCAACAAAAGATCGTCTCCGTCCCCAAGCGCCGCTTCATCGAGCGCTTTGCGGTGGTCCCAGCGCGTTACGCCTTCTGGTCGGGAAGCTAAGGTTTTCGGAGGTGCTTGGGCTCGGCTGCCAGATAGGCGGTTAATTCCCGCTCCAGAGCTTCCGGGGCGGAGATCCGGAGGACCGCAAAACCGGCGGCCGAGCCCGAGGCAACGCCCGCATCCGAATCCTCCACCACTAGAGAATTCCTCGCGCCCAGCAGCTCCGCCGCCCTCAGGTACGGGTCCGGAGCCGGCTTCAAGTGTTGGATCTCTGTTCCGCACACAAGCGCTTGAAACAGAGGACGAACACCCGCGCGCTCCAGCGGAGGCTCGACTTCTGATCGATGGCTTGAAGAAACAACAGCTAACTTATACTCAGAATACAGTCTTCGCAGAAGCTCCGCCGTTTCCGGCCGAATCAGCTCCTCACGCGCAATCCGCGCCCGGAACAGAGCCTTCTTCCGCTCGTAAGACGGCCACAACTCCTCCGCCGAAATCGGCGGACGCCGTTCCGCTGCCAGCCTCTCGATCATCGCCCGGTCGGACACCCCGACAAACTCCGGCAGCCGCGACTCTGCAACCTCGATCCCCACTCCGGCAAGCACCTCCCGCCAACAAGCGAAATGGATCGGCTCTGTGTCCGCCAGCACCCCGTCAAAATCGAAAAGGATGGAGTCGATCAAAGCGGAAATCAGTGTACCGTAAGCCCGTAGTTCCCGATCCCGCAGACGTTGGTCCCTTTTTCGAGGTCCACATAGCCTTGATTGCCGAATGTGGCCCCCATCGAAAGCTTGACGATCCAGTAAGGCACCGGGCCCCCGTCAATCACCCCTACCACCAGCCCCGTTACGTACTGTGGAGGCTGCGTGCCGCAGGATGCCGGATTCGCGACTCCCGATTTGTAAGTAGACAGCCAGTTCCCGTTGAACACCACCGAAACCGGCTCTTGTTCGAGTTGGTACTCTAACCCTGCCTCCGTATTCGACCTCTGTAAGCTCGAAATCGTCAGTACAGCGGTCGCCTGCTTGCACGTTCCCACCCTCGCCGTGTACGGATAGCTCGCTTCGCTGACCATCTGGCCGCTCAGGTTGGCGATCACGTTTTTCAAGGCGCCCGCCGGACTCGAATCCGCGCAGCTCGGAGGCAAACTCAAAGATGGCGGGGTGCAATCGAGTAGCTCCTGTTCCGAAAGGGAAACCAGCCTGCCGGTGGAGATTTGCGAGAAGCCCTCCGCGGCGCCGGTCGCGCTGAACGCCCAGTCATCATGGCACGACCCCTCATTCTTCACCGGAGTTACCGCGCCCTTCGCTCTCCAATCGATGTCTTCGCTGCTGGACATCGTGACCAGCGGAATCGACGCATAGTCCGGCGCGAACTCGTAGGAATAACCCACGATGCTAACGGTGATCGATCCTCCTGGCACGCCTCGCAGTTCGACCTCGAGTCTATTGTTGCCCGCGAGCGTCACGGCCGTTTGATATGTGGCTCCCTGAAAATCGGCGGCGTCGAGCAGGCGGACACCGTTGACGGAAATGCGGCCCGCGTTCGCGCGTTTGGTTCCGTTCTGAACGACGATGGTGTACGGACCGTCCACCATCGGCGGCACCGTGAACGTCGTTCTGACCGTGACCGGCGCGCCCGGCAAACGATTGAATTGCTGAGGCCCGTAGACAGTTGCCGTAACCGCATTGCTCTGCGCGAGCACCGTAACGCTGGAAATCAGAAGCAGCAGCAAGCGGCGCATCGGGGACATGATAGCAAAATGAGCGGAAACACCCCCCCCGCTTAAACCTGACAGTTGAGCAGGCCGTCCGCTCAGGCGGACTTACGGAGCCTTCTGAGCGCTTCCAGCCCGGCCATGCCTGCGACGCCGAGCGACATCAGCCAGAGCGAATTCGGGGCCGGAGTGGTGGGAACGCAACTTGCCCCTCCGCTGCTGGCGCCAACCGTAATCGGCTGACCTGGACACTGTTCAATGGCAATCTGGTTGACGGTAACCCCGTAACCGCCCTGGCCGTTGGTAATCGTCAGTTTGACCCAGCCGTAGTGCGTCGACCCGCCCTTGGTCACCGAAAACCCGAGGTATTCGTTCGCACCCACGAACGGATTCGACATCGCGCCGCCAACGCTGCTGTGCGCCAGCCGCGCCGAGGAACCGAAACTGGTCAGGTTGAGAGGGACTCGTTGGCCCGTGCTTGTACCAGCCGGAGCGATATGGCCGTTGGAGGATTTCGCGAAAAATCTCGCGCCCGCCCCGGTTGAGCTTGATGAACTGATCCAGACCGAGCGGAAGCTTGCGGACTGAGAGTTCACCATGCCGATCGCATTCGCGTACCCCGGAACGGGAAGGAATTTCAATCCACCGTTCTGCGGGATGCTCAAATTCGGAGAAACGGACGCGATACTCGCCTGCGCCGGCGCCGCCAACGCCAACGCGCCCACCCCCGCGGCGGCTAGCGAGTAATCCTGAAGCCGTCTCCGCATCGCCCGGTCCAACCGGACCGGCGGTCTCTGTTTTTTCGCTTTACCCCTCGAAGCCATGCGCAGGTCTCCTCTGGTAGGAGAGCCCTTAAGCGAGCTTACCCGTAGAATTACGGGACAGTCAAGGTTCGCACCAACCAAGAGGCGGCTAAGAAACGTCGCGTCCGAACGATTACCGTTTGAAGCTTAAAATACCCTAAAG
>JASHNT010000037.1 GCA_030041495.1 Bryobacteraceae bacterium
TTCTCCGCTTCGGCAGTCTCGCCGTAAATCTTAACCAACTGGGCATAGTCAATGTCCGCGCCGAAGGCCGCTTCAACCGCATCCACATACACGCCGTAACCGTCTGTGGTCAATTGCACGCGGTTGGCGAGCCTACTGGAGAGGTCCTTCATAAACGACCATGCGGCGCTTGCGCTGCGGTCTCCGATCATCCAGGAGCAAACCAGCTTGCTTTCGGCGTCGATGGCTGTCCAGGTCCACACCGAGCCCATGCCGAACTCGCCCTTGCGATCCGCTGGCACGTTCTTGTCCTTCGCGCCGATGTAGCTCCAGATTTCGTCGCACTGCACCCGCTTGCACCGCAGATTGCGAAGAGTTTCATCCTGATAGACAGCGCAAGCCGCTCCGGCCTGAATCAGCAGCCGGGTGACGGTGTTCTTGCCGACGTTGAACATCCGCGTCACGGAGCGGATTGAGCTTCCTTCGCATAGAGCCGAAAGGATTTGCGCCCTCCGGTCGGCGGCCAACTGATTCATATGGACTAGTATGCTTGATCGGTCACGAAAAGTCAATCATAATTTTATTTCTCCTGCTAAGCTTTGGTGTTATACTGTTTTCCCCAAAAACCCGATTTACTTCGTACGGCGTTTGTGCGTCTAATCGGGTAGAGGATCGGAGTGCGATGTCATTCGAGCAGAGAGCGCAGATTTTAAGAGAAGCACCGCCAAATAGTTGGATCGCCCTATCCGAGGACGAGACTCAGGTTGTCGGGCGTGGATCTACATACGCTGACGCGCTGGAAGCTGCCAAGCTTCACGGAGAAGAAGATCCGCTGCTCATCAAAACCCCAGAAGACTGGAAATCTCTGGTTCTGTGCGCATAGCCTATAAGGTATTCCCGCTCGCAAAGCCGAGCCCGATCTACCCTGGCAAGAACTTTACATGGACACCGCTATTGAACGTTGCGTTGATGTACAACCATGTCAGATCGGCTCGCTTTGAAGCTGTCGTGGATTCGGGCTCTCCATGGTGCCTCTTTCATGCTGACGTTGCAAAAGCCATAAAGATAGACTTGACAACGGGGCTAGAAGATACTCTTGGCGGGGTCATAGGCGGAGCGCAAGGCAAAATGTGGTTCCACAAAGTGAAGATTTGCCTCCCTGGAACAATGCTTGAAGTGGTGGCTGGGTTCTCGCCGACCCTATCCGTTGCTGGCCTCTTAGGGCGTAGCGGATTTTTCGATAACTATTCAGTAACCTTCGACCCTTGCACAGAACCACCGGGGATGAACATCGAAAGAATTGCTCGGGCTTAGTCTTTCCGCCATCTTGTCTCCGCAGCTTTCTTGGCGATTTCCTTACGTTTCTCTGGTGTGAGCTTTGCCGCTCTGGCCTTTCCGCCCTTTAGGCCCCCAAGTCTGCCTAACGTGACCGCTGCCGGGTTCTTAGTAGGATCTATCGGCTCCTCTTTTGGAATCTGCCCAGTTGCTTGTTGGACTACCAAAAAAGCGATCTGATTGATGTCCTTCGGCCCTTGGCCGCGCTTGCTTGAACGGTTCGGCATCGCTCCTTCAAGTGTGCGGGAAAGATTTTATTCATTCAAGTGCGGTTTTATGCAAACGGACCCACTACCTCAATGGTGGTAGTGGGTCCGTTTGAATCTTAAGAAAGATTAACTGGACTGGAACTACTTGGAGGGGGCTTTTTGCCCAGTTACCTTTTCATGGATCTGGACCAACTGCTTAGCCAAGAGGGATGACAACAGGCTTTCCATTTCCGAAACGTCTATGACGCCTTGCTGCCCATGCCACATCTGCTGTGAGGTGGACCCAATACCTCAGTAGTGGTTACACTGGCTGCTTCTCATGAAAATTTTCATCATTGGAAGCGGCGGCCGCGAGCACGCGCTGGCGTGGAAGCTGGCAGGCGAGGGGCATGAGATTTTTGCGGCTCCGGGCAATCCCGGGATTGCGCAGGTTGCGAAGGTCATTCCGGGTGCGGATTACTTCGCCATCGCGAGCAGCGTTAACCCGGATCTAACTGTGGTCGGGCCGGAAGCGCCCCTGGTGGCGGGGGTGGTCGATCAATTTCGCAGCGCGGGCCGCGCGATTGTGGGACCCGATCAAGCCCATGCTCAGATTGAAGGCAGCAAGATTCACTCGAAAGAGCTGATGCAGCGGTTAGGGATTCCGACGGCTCGCTTCGCGCGCATCGACACGGCTGAGGACGGGCTTGCCGCACTGGCGCGGTTCGATTATCCGGTGGTCGTGAAGGCGGATGGTCTGGCGGCGGGCAAGGGCGTGATCGTTGCGCAGCATCGCAGTCAGGCGGAAGCCGCGGTGCGAACGCTGGGACCAAGGCTGATCATCGAAGAATTTCTCACCGGCGAAGAAGTCAGCTTCATCGTGTTATGCGATGGAAAAACGGGGCTGCCTCTCGAAGCAACTCAAGATCACAAGACCGTCGGCGATGGCGACACCGGACCGAACACCGGCGGAATGGGGGCATACTGCGACGGCCGCATTCTTTCTTCGGCCGACGCGGAGAAGGTGATGGCAACGGTGATCAACCCGGTCATCGACGCCACGCGATTCACAGGATTTCTGTATGCAGGCCTGATGATGACCCAGGCTGGTCCGAAGGTGCTGGAGTTCAATGTACGCCTGGGCGATCCGGAGACCCAACCGTTGATGCATCGCATGGAAGGCGGGTTCGGCGAAGTGCTGATGCGCGCGGCGACGGGATCATTGAATGGGGCGGAACTGCGCTGGAAAGCCGAGCCTTCGGTGTGCGTGGTCATGGCGGCTGCCGGATACCCGGGGCAGGTGCGGACGGGCGACGCGATCAGTGGAATTGAGGATTGCGGCGCGGTGGTGTTCCAGGCAGGGACCCGTTTGGGAGCGAAGGGACTCGAAACCGCGGGCGGGCGAGTGCTGGGAGTTACAGCTTCGGGCGGGGCTTTACGCGCCGCGGTCGAGAACACCTACGCAGCGGCCGAAAAGATTCACTTCGAGGGTATGCATTACCGCCGCGATATCGCTCGCAAAGGGCTCAAGCGCTGGGACATTGGTACAATCAAGACTTCGGGGACGTAGCTCAGATGGATAGAGCGGTCGCCTCCTAAGCGACAGGTCGGCAGTTCGAATCTGCCCGTCCCTACCAGGATTCTGCCGCTAAGTGTGCGTAACGCCCGTTTCGCTGCGATCGAATTGCGTCAAGAGGCCGGGTGTGCTATTCGTAGGTGTTCAACCCCATGGCTTATGTAATTGCGGAACCCTGCATCGGCACGAAAGATACGGCGTGCGTAGACGCCTGTCCGGTCGATTGCATCCACCCCAAGAAGGACGAACCGAATTTCGATAAGGAAGAGTTGATATACATCGATCCGGTGGAGTGCATCGATTGCGGCGCGTGCGTGCCGGTATGCCCGGTTTCGGCGATTTTCGCCATTGACGACCTGCCCGAGAAGTGGACCGATTTCGCTCAGCGCAACGCTAAGTATTTCGGCCGCTAAAGAATTTCTCCACGTCCTTGCGCGCAGTTGTGAAGCGGTAGGGCGGCAAACTGTCGAAGAAAATCTGGCCGTAGCGCGTCTTTGTGATGCGGTTGTCCAGCAAAGCCAGCACTCCGCGATCCGTACGGCTACGGATCAAACGCCCGAAACCCTGTTTTAGCGCAATCGCAGCCTGCGGGACTTGATATTGATGGAACGCGTCTCCTCCGTCATTCTTGATGGCGGTGATGCGCGCTTCCACCACCGGATCGCTGGGCACTGCGAACGGCAGTTTGTCGATGATCACGCAGCTTAACTGCTCGCCGGGAACGTCGACACCCTGCCAGAAAGAAGAAGTGGCGAACAAGACCGCGTGGGGCGTCGACCGGAACTCTTCGAGCAGAGCGCTGCGCGGGCCGGTGCCCTGCATCAAGGTCTGAAACGGCACGTCGAGCGAGACGCGGTCGTAGATCAGCCGCATCTGCTGGTAGCTGGTGAACAGTACGAAGGCGCGGCCCTGGCTGAGGTTCAATAGCTCGATAATCTCTTCCGCGGCGGCATCGACGAAGCTGGGGTTGCGCGGATCGGGCAGCGACTGTGGCACATAGAGCAGGGTTTGATGGTAGTAGTCGAAGTGGCTAGAAACAACCAGCGTGCGAGCGGTGCGCAGACCGAGCCGTTCCTTGGTGTAATCGAACCCTCCGGAGACGGCGAGCGTGGCGGAGGTGAGGACTACGATGTCGATGCAGTCGAACAGGCGCTCATCGAGTATCTGCGAAACATCGATGGGAGTGGCTTGCAGGAAAGTTCCGCGGCCACGGCGCTCGATCCAGTAGACGTAGCGCCGGTCGCCGGATTCCATCCAGAATTCAAGGCGGCGGGCGAGATCACGGGCGCGGGCAACCAGCAGCAGCGATTCTTCCGGTGGGGCTTTGAGCAGCTCTAACTGCAAGGCGACCAGCTCCAGCACGCGGAGAGCGTCGCGATAGGTCTCTTCGTTTTTTTCGAGGAACGCATCGTGGGAGCGGAATCCGGTGCGGCCCTCGGTGCCACCGAATAACGCAAAGAACCGCGCGGCGCAATCGCCTAGCGTGACGAGGGTGCGATCGAGCTCTTGCGAGCCGAACTGCTTGCGATGCGCCAGCGCCGAAACATCGCGCGCGAGCTCGTCAAACTGGTAGCTGGAAATCGAGACGCCAAAGTATTGGCCGGCGACGTCTTCGACGTCGTGGGCTTCGTCAAAGATAACGGCGGCGTAGTCGGGAATGATTGCGCCTCGCTCGTCACCCTTCACCGACATGTCGGCGAAGAACAGATGGTGATTGACGATGACGATGTCGCTTTCCTGCGCGCGTTGGTGCATCAGCGTGATGAAGCAGCGCTCAAACTGCGGACATTTTTGGCCGGTGCACAGATCGGAACGGGCGTCAATCTTGGCCCACGCGGTGGAGTGTTCGGGAAGAGTCCTGATTTCGGCGCGGTCGCCGGTCTCCGTGGTCTTTTCCCATTGCTGAATGACCTGAAAATCGGCGACCTCTTCCAGACCTTCGAGCACGGGCTCCTTTTCGGCGTCGTAAATTTTCTGGCGGCAGGCATAGTTGGAGCGGCCCTTCATGTAAGCCACGCGGAAGGAGCCCATCTGCGGGGAAAGATGCCGTTCCAGGAATGGGATGTCTTTGAAGAAAAGCTGCTCCTGAAGATTTTTGGTGCCGGTGGAGATGACCACTCGCTTGCCGGAGAGAATGGCAGGAACAAGATAGGCGAGGGTTTTGCCGGTACCCGTGCCGGCTTCGACGATGAGATGCTTCTTTTCGGCTAGCGCGCTTTCGACGGCTTCGGCCATTTGAAGCTGGCCCTCGCGGTACTCGAAGCTGGGGTGCCACTTGGAGAGAAGGCCGGACTTGGAGAAGAAGTGACGGACGGTGAGGGTCTTGGGGGTCGGGGAAGGCACCTGAAGAAGATTTTAACCGCGAATCGAGGCGCCTTTGTCGATGGCCCTGCCTCAGGGTTGGATTGCCGCGTGATCTTATGCGAGGGATTTGGACGAGGTGCTCGATTCGCAGGAGAGGATGCTGGCTCGGGTGAAGGCGATGTTGGGAGAGCAGCCGCGCACGCAAGTGTTGCCGATCGAGCATGGGATGACACTCGCAGAACCGAGGATGGTGGAGAAACTGGCCCGGCTCCTCGGTGGAAGACCCGATGTTGCGAAGATGGCCGCGGCGGTCGAGCTTTAAAACGCTTGGCTGGAGGTGATGCCGCTAGCCTGGAGGGCGGCCTGCATCTTTTCGAGCGCGGATTTGTGGATTTGAGAAACGCGGCTCTCGTTGATGCCCAGCACGCCGCCGATTTCCTTCATGGTCATTTCATTGGTGTAGTACAGCATGACCACTTTCTGGTAGCGCTCCGGAAGAGTCTTCATCGCGACGCCAAGGACGCTGCGAAGCTGTTCGCGGGCGCAGATGGAATCGGGCTGGGTCTCTGGGCTGGAAGGAAAATCGGGGGCGGGCAGCTCATCGCCTTCGTTTGACCGGGTGGACGCGGAAATCAATCCGACGTTGCGAAGATCGAGCATCATGGTGCGCCAGCGCTCGACATCCATGCCGAGCTTTTCGGCTACTTCGGCTTCGGTTGGAGCGCGCTGCAGCGTGGAGGCAAGGTCGCGCGTGGCGGCTTCCACCTGCTTGTGGCGGCGGCGCATGTCGCGCGAGGCCCAATCGAGCTGGCGCAGGCTGTCCAGAATCGCGCCCTTGATGCGGTGCTTGGCGTAACTGGAGAAGACCACCTGCTTTTCGGGATTGTATTTGCCGGCGGCGTCGAACAAACCCAGAATACCGGCGTGAACCAGGTCATCCAGGTCGACGTGGACGGGGAGATTCTCGTGAACGCGGACGGCGATGGCTTTCACCAATGGCAGGTGTTCCAGCACGACGCGATCGCGGCGATCCTGCTTGGCATTCGCCGGGGCCGAAGTGCGCGGATGAGAGGAATGCGCGGTAGTGGCCGTGCCCATCGGCTTGACGGGAACGCTGCGTCCCTGAATCGTTCGGCGCGCCGGCCGTACGGGCGCGGGGCTGACAGCGCCGATCGCGGCGACCGGCGCGGGGGCGGCTGCAGTGGCTCCGGATTTGTAACTCATCGTCATCATCTTCTTTGCATCTCCCTCTTTTTCTTCCGACCGACAGTCAGGAGAATGCACGCCCCCAGCCACTCTTTCACAGCGGACCGGAAGCGAACTTCCTGTACGGCAACAGTCCTTGTATTTTGAGCGAGAAACCCTATGCTGCTCCGCTTGGCCGCGCGAGCCGTGTCCCCCGCAGTTCCGGGGGGAGTCGGACTGCTTCGTACCAAAATGGAACCGCTTAAACCGAGTTCTCTCCCGAACTGAAACGTCAGTACCCGAATGGGCACCTCAATTCCAACCGAAACAACCGGCAAATAAAAGGGTAAGAGGAAAGGGCCTACGAAGTATCTCGAAGATTCACCTTAGGTGGGCCCTAATAATCTGCCCACAAGGAATATACCCGGTCCCTAGACGTCTCTGCGCTTCAGTACCAACAGGAGGGTCTTGAATGCAAAGAGCCCTAGGCAGAGCCAGACGACGAGTCGAGGGCGTCCATCCAGGCGGAAAGCGGCCAAAACAGCCAAGGCCGCGTAGGTCAACATGGCTAACAAAAAACGGCGGTTGTAGCGCGGCGTCGCGATGGGTTGCGGTTCGGGCTCGGCGTCGAGAGGCTGCATGAAGCGTTAGAGAACCTTAGTGCGCAACTTGATTATAGGCGAAAGCCATCTGCAGACGGATTTCGTTGCCAGTGAACCCCGCAGGGAAAGGCGGGAAAGGAACCGATTCGCTGATACCGGCTACCGCGGCTTGGTTGAGATCGTTGCCGGCGGGCGAGGTGAATTCCAGTTGCGGCACGCTACCGCGGCGGTCGATGGCGAAGCGCAGCACGACGACACCTCGGCGGCCGGCGCGGGCGCTTGCCGGAATCACTGCCAGCCAATGCTGCTTGACCACGGCCAACACTTGCAGCAGGTACGGCTTGAAATCGACGTTATGGGGATCGCTGAGGAGCTGCAGAGCGCTGCACTGATCACAGGGCGAGGGAAGGATGCCGGGCACGCGCGGAGAATCCTCCACGTCGCCAACGGTGACGCCGCCTCCGCCTGCCCGCAACGCCTCCTTGAGAGGATTCGGCTTGGGGGCGGCGGGCTTGGGTTGCGCAGTCGCATTGGGCTTGGGAGGGGCGCCGATGGACTCGACGCCGGTCAATCCGGAAGTCGCGCCTAAAGATGGCAAGGGCGTTTCGAGTCCGGCCTGGAGTTGCGGCGCCTGAAGCTGCGCGCCCTTGATCGTCAGGGCATCGGGGCCAGGAGCGGGCGCCCCTGGCGGCGGCGTGAATACACGGCGGGGATGCGGCGTCTCGGCGGGCTGGGCCTGAAAGGCGCTACGCGAATCGAGCTGCTTGAGGACCTTCCCCTGGTTGGGCGCCTTCTGCGTCAACTCCGATGTGGGCGGCACGTAGAGGATGGTCGCCCTGTGGATATCCGAAAAGATTTCGGGCGCGTTCTGGTAGCCGCCGGTATCGGGCAAGAAGATGAGGAGCAGGACGATCAGGACATGGACCAGCAGCGAACCAACGACATCGCGCGCGATTCTGCGAGGTGCGACTGGTTCGCGCCAGGACCGCAGGAGGTCGAGTTCAGCAGGTTCGGCTGGCGGCGCGCTCGGCAACGTAACCCCCAATTTCAAGCCTAGATCCGTGGTGCTTGAGCTTCCAGCGTCCGCGCGACCAGACGGGAGTGCTCCTCAATTTTATCAAGAATGCCGGTGGCGACTTCTAGTGCAGAAAGGCCATGTTCCCCTGTTACAACGGGCTGTTTGTGCGTTGTGACGCACTCGAAGAAGGCCTCCAGCTCTAGGCGCAGAGGCTCATCGGAAGTGACGGGGAGGGGACTGAAGTCGATGGTGAGCGGCGGTTTGACCTTAAAACGTACGGCATCTTTGCGAGCATAATCGAGCGAGATGTATTCGTGGGGTTGAAACAGGCGCAGCTTGCGGACGCGCTCCGTGGAAACGCGGCTGGCGGTGAGATTGGCGACGCAGCCTCCAGGGAATTGAAGCCGCACGTTGGCGATGTCGACTTTGGGGGTGAGGATGGAGATCCCGGCGGCACGGATTTCCTGCGGCAGTTCGCCGGTGAGGGTCAGCACGATGTCGATATCGTGAATCATCAGGTCCAGCACCACGTCCACGTCTAGGCTGCGCGTGGTGAATTCGCTCAAGCGGTGAATTTCGAAGAACAGGGGCTTGGTGACCACTCCGGCGAGGGCGATCACCACCGGATTAAAGCGCTCCAGGTGGCCCACCTGAAGGACGCGGCCTGTGGAACGGGCGGTTTCGACCAAGGTCCGGGCCGCGGAGGGGGAGTGGGCGATGGGCTTTTCGACCAGCACATCCAGGCCAAGGTGCACCAACCGGCAGCCGATTTCGGAATGGGTTACGGTGGGGGTCGCGACCACGGCAGCCGCGGAGGCGCGGGCCAGGGCCTCCAGAGAATCGAAGACGGGGCAGCCGTAAGGCTGAGCGGCCTCCGCTGCGCGGGCTGGGTCGAGGTCGAACACTCCGGCCAGGGTGGCGTTCGGGGAGGCGTGGATAACCCTGAGGTGATTGCGGCCAAAAGCGCCGGCGCCCACTAGGGCAACGCGAGGTGCGGGCATGTAACCAAACCTAGCACGCCGGGCCCCCTAGACCTAATCTATTCAACAACAACCGACGATTTCCGGACTAAGGCCCCTGTGCGGGGCTGCTTGGGATAATGCCGCGCCGTTTCCTGATTCTCGCCTGTGTGAGTGCATTGGCCGTTCCGGCGGCCGCGCAGCGTTACAATTTCAAGTTCTACGGAGAAGACGAAGGGCTGCAGAACCTGGCGGTCCAGGTGATCCTGCAGGACCATGCGGGCTTCCTGTGGATCGGCTCGCAGAACGGGCTGTTCCGTTATGACGGCAGCCGGTTCGTTTCCTTCGGCAAGGCGGACGGCTTGCCGGCGGGACGGATCGATTCGCTGCACGAAGGGGCTGACGGGACGCTGTGGATCGGGACTCATCTGGGTCTGGCGATGCGGCTTGGCTCGGCTCTGCGGCAAGGTGAGCGGTTTGAGCCGGTGGCGCTAGGAGTCGCGCGAGGAGTAGCAGGACGGGAGGCGATCGCGTCGGATTTAGCGGGCCATTTGTACGTCGCGACGGAGCGCGGCCTGGCGGTGGGAACCAAATCGCCCAAAGGTTGGACTTTCCGGTTACTTGGGGCTTTACCGGGGCACGCTGCGAACGAGCCGGCCAACGCGGTTTACGTGGATTCGACGGGCACCGCGTGGTATGGCTGCGGCCGGGGGTTGTGCCGTTTTAAAAACGGGCAGGTTTCCGAAGTGGATGAAGCCGAAGGATTGCCCCCGGATCGCTGGGAGGCGATTCTTGAGGACCTTGAAGGCAACCTCTGGGTGCGTAGCGAGCGGCAACTGGCGGCGCGGTCACCGGCCACGCGGCGATTTCAGGTTCGCACCGGGAGTCCGCGGGGCGCGCTGCCTCCCGCGACCAACACCCTGCCGACGCTGGCGCTCGATCCGGACGGTAACCTTTTGGTGCCGACCAACCAGGGCCTGGCGCGTCAAACTCGCGTGGGGTGGGAGATTGTTGGGGCGGATCAAGGGCTGACGACCAACGACATTTCGGCGGTCGAGCAGGATCGCGAAGGCTCCATCTGGATCGGGTTGCTTGGATCGGGGTTGGCGCGATGGCTGGGTTACCAGGAATGGGAAGGGTGGAATGAACGGGACGGCCTGAGCCGCGAATCGGTCTGGGCCGCCGCGCGGGACAAAATGGGACGGCTATGGGTGGGGACGCAGTTCGGCCTGGACTACGGCGAAGAGCGCGACGGGCGGCTGAACTGGCGTCATCAACCGCTAACCGAAAACCTGGAAATCCGGGCCCTGGCGCCGGACGCGGATGGAACCCTGTGGGTGGGTGGAACGCCGCGCCGCGATCCGGCAGCGGAGGAGCAGGCCCCGGCGCGCACCCATCAAGGCGGGTTGTTGCATTTGGATCCGCGCACGGGCTCGGCAAGGACATTCGGTCCGGCCGATGGGTTGAACAACGATTCGGTGCTCCACATTCTGGTGGATCGCGGCGGGCGGGTGTGGGCCGCGACGCGGGCGGGGCTGTTTCGCAGCGTGGGCCAGGGCCCGGTGAGCCGCTTCGAGCGCGTAGTGTTGCCGGGCGGCCAGCCCGACGAGGGTTTCCTGATGGCGATGGAGGATTCGCGCGGGCGGGTATGGGCCTGC
Source organism: Bryobacteraceae bacterium (assembly GCA_030041495.1). Classification (GTDB taxonomy): domain Bacteria; phylum Acidobacteriota; class Terriglobia; order Bryobacterales; family Bryobacteraceae; genus Palsa-187. Next base: position 10,805 of record JASHNT010000037.1, read on the forward strand.
GGAGATCAGGGCCTGGCTCGTTACGAGGACGGGGAGTGGACCCGCTTCACAACGGCGGATGGTCTCAAGGACAACATGGTGGCGCAGGTGGCCGAGGACTTCGACGGAAGCTTGTGGGTGGGGTATCGGGACGCGTTCGGGCTGAGTCATCTGACATTCACGGGTGACCGCCCGAACTTCGAGCACTTCAATTCCGGAAATGCGCTGAGGTCGGATAAGACGCTATTCGTGGGGCGCGATGCGCGCGGCTGGCTATGGGTGGGCACGGATCACGGAGTGGACGTTTACGACCGCGCGAGCTGGCGGCACTGGGGCCGCGCCGACGGCCTGATCTGGGACGACACCAATACGAATGCATTCCTGGCCGAGCCCAGCGGCGCGGTGTGGATCGGCACCAGCCGCGGGCTCTCGCGCTTCCGCCCGCGGGCAACTCCGATTCCTGCGGTCCCGCCGCCGGTGGTGTTCACTTCGGTGAAACTGGGCGGGCAAGAGGTGGACCCGGCAATGGTCAATGCGGTGCCCTACCGGCAGAATTCGCTGCAGGTGCAACTGGCGGCGCTGACCTTTACGCAGGAATCAGGGGTTGTGTTTCGCTACCGGCTTGCGCAATCCGAACGCAACTGGGCTGAGACGCGGGAGCGGGAACTGAACTATCTGAAGCTGCCGCCGGGACAATATGTGCTCGAAGTAATGGCCCGGAATCCGCAGGGCGTATGGAGCTCGGAGCCGGCCAGGCTGCAGTTTGAGATCCTCACGCCGTGGTTCCTGAGCTGGTGGTTCCGGCTGGCAACGGTGCTGTTGTTCCTGGGCTTGGGGCATTTACTATGGAAGCGGCGCACACGCCGGCTGGAAGCGGAGCGCATCCGGCTGGAGGCTGCGGTGGAAGAGCGCACGCGTGAACTATCGCTCGAAAAACAGAAAGTGCTGGAACAAAAGGCTCGAGCGGAGCAGGAAAACGCCGTGGTGCAGCAGCAGAACAAGGAAATCGAGCGGCTGCTGGCCGAGGCCAGACAGGCGAGCCGTTTTAAGAGCGAGTTTCTGGCCAACATGAGCCACGAAATTCGCACGCCGATGAACGGAATCCTGGGGATGACGGACTTGGTACTGACTTCGGACCTGACCGGCGAGCAACGCGAGTACCTGGAGACGGCTCGCGAATCGGCGGATTCGCTGCTGCGGATTCTGAACGACGTTCTGGATTTTTCCAAGATCGAAGCCGGCAAGCTGGATCTGAATCCGATCGCGTTTTCGTTGCGCAAATACGTTCACCAGACGGCAAAGATTTTTGCCGTGAGCGCAGCGGAAAAGCGCCTGGAATTGGGAGTGAATGTGACGGAGGCTACGCCGGACGACCTGGTGGGCGATCCCGACCGCTTGCAGCAGGTGCTGCTGAACCTGATCGGCAACGCGGTCAAATTCACCTCCCGCGGAGGCGTTCTGATCTCGGTGGATCTGGAGAAGCGAGAGGGCCGTTCCACGGACGTGCACTTCGCCGTGCATGACACCGGCATTGGGATTCCCCTAGACAAGCAGCAAATTATTTTCGAATCCTTTCGCCAGGCCGACGGCTCAACCACGCGGCGATTCGGAGGCACGGGGCTGGGACTGGCCATCTGCTCGAAACTCGTCGAGCTGATGGGCGGGCGGATTTGGGTGGAAAGCGATATGGGTCGCGGAAGCACGTTCCATTTCACGGCGCGCTTCGAACTCTCTTCCGCCCAGGAGCAGAAGGCACCGGCCAAACCGGATCATTTACGGCGGCTGCTGGCGGGGACGGGTGAAAAGCCGGCCGGGCTGCGGGTGCTGCTGGCGGAAGACAACGCCGTGAATCAGAAGCTCGCCACCAAACTGCTGGAGCGGCGCGGGCATCAGGTGACGGTTGCGGCTTGCGGTCGCAAGGCGCTGGACATTTTGGCGCGCGAAGACTTCGACGTGGTTTTGATGGACGTGCAGATGCCTGACATGGACGGCCTGGAGGCCACGCGCGCGATTCGCGAATCAGAGCGCGGCGGCGACCGGCGCATTCCCATCGCCGCCATGACCGCGCACACGATGACAGGAGATCGCGAACGGTGCCTGGTTGCGGGCATGGACGCATTCATCACCAAGCCGATCGACGCGGCTCAGTTCATCGCCACCGTGGAGGATTTAGGCGCGCGATCGCGGACCCCTAGCGGTTACCCGCCTGTTGAGCCTGAGCCTGCATGCGAGCCATCATCTCTTGCCTCCGGCGGGTGAGGTGTGGCACCACACCGAGCATACGCTCCACCACCATGAGCTGGGCGCGATGATGCATCTCATGCTCCTTCAGACCTAACAGCATCTCGAAGCGGGTCTTGAAGGGCGGGTTGTTCGGAGCTGGCACCTGCCGCACATGCTCAGCCAGAGTGGCGTCGGAGATGCCTTCCAACCACCTAGCGGTGAAGTCGCGGCCCTCGGTCAGGAGCCTGATGATCTCCGCTTTGGTATGTGGTTGCTTCTCCAGGGCCATCAGTGGCGCGACAAAACCCATGAAGTCGAAGCCCTCAAAAGAAGTCAGCTTGCGGACGACCTGTGTCTCGTGCGCGATCTTCGGGATGTTAGTGATGTGGATCAGAGTTTCCGCGACGCTGCGGTTCTCCGGCGTGGGGCGGAAGCCGTAGTCCTCTTCGCGGATGTCCTGGGCAATTTCAATGGTATTATCGCGCACCGTGCGGAAGGCCGATGCCAGATCTTTCGCTCCGTAATAGGTCATGATGATAGTGTAGATGACCCGGCACCCGCCCGAGTTTCAAGATACCGATCCGGCCGCGATGGAAGTGTGGCTGGAGCTGCTCAGGAAGAAGACTCCGGGCGAAAAACTGGCGGCGGTGCTTGGCGCTTCCGACCTATTGCTGGCTTGTTACGAAATGGGCGTGCGCCGCCAGCACCCCGGTGCAAGTGAAATGGAGATTCGGGCGCGTGTGGCCGCGCGACACCTGCCTCGGGAGCTCGTGATCGCCGCCTACGGTTGGGACCCGGAGCCCAATGGCCACCTCCACTGACGCTTTCCTCAAGGTGCTGGGCGTGCTCGATCAGATGGAGGTGCCGTACCTGGTCGGCGGATCCGTCGCAAGCTCCATTCACGGGATCAGCCGCCCGACGATGGACGCTGACATCGTCGCGGACCTCAAACCCGAGCAGGTTGACGAATTCGCAGCGTTGCTCAAGAGCGAATTCTACGCGGACCCGGCCGCGATCCGGGATGCGCTGTCGCGAAGACGGGCATTCAACTTGATCCACTACGCCAGCACGTTCAAGGTTGATGTTTTTCCGTTGCGAGCCGATCCATACAGCCGAGCATCATTTGGACGGCGAGAATTCGAGGAGAGCCGCTCCTTCGGTCCAGAGCCGATCGAGTGCGCGGTGGCGTCCGCGGAGGACACGATTCTGAGGAAGCTCGAATGGTATCGCGCGGGAGGCGAGAATTCGGAGCGGCAGTGGAACGATCTGCGCGGAGTGATGCGCGTGAGCGGCGCGAGGCTGGATCGCGAGTATATGCGGAAGTGGGCGGAATATCTTAAAGTCGGCGACCTGCTGGAGGAGTTGCTCGCCGAAAAGTTAGAATCGTAGTTTCCCCATGGAAATCGAGAAAATTTACGAACCGCAGCGGTTCGAACCGCATTGGGCCAAGTGGTGGGTGGAGGAGAAGATCTTCCACGTTGAGGCCAAACCGGGTGAACCGTATTTTTCGCTGGTGATTCCGCCGCCGAACGTGACCGGCTCCCTGCACATGGGTCACATGTTCGAGCACTCCGTCATCGACGCGCAGATTCGCTGGCACAGGATGACGGGCGTCAAGACCCTGTGGCTCCCCGGGACGGATCATGCGGGCATCGCGACGGAGCTGATGGTGGAGCGGCAGCTCGCCTCCGAGGGCATTCGCAAGCGCGACCTTGGACGCGAGGAGTTCATCAAGCGGGTGTGGCAGTGGAAGGAGCAGTACGGCGGACGGATCGTGGAGCAGATGAAGCGCGCGGGAGTGAGTTGCGATTGGCAGCGCGCACGGTTCACTTTTGAACCGCATTTCATCCGCGCCGTGCGCAAGGTCTTCGTGAAGCTCTACGAGGATGAGCTGATTTATCAAGCCGACTACATCGTCAACTGGTGCCCGCGCTGCCAGACTGTGCTCAGCGATCTGGAAGTGGAGCATGAAGAGACGCAGGGCTTCCTGTGGCACATCGCGTATCCGGTGAAAGGGAGCGATCTAAAACTGGTGGTCGCAACGACGCGGCCGGAGACGATGCTGGGCGATACTGCGGTGGCGATCAATCCGAAAGATCCGCGCGCGGAGGCGCTGCACTTGAAAACCGTGCTGCTGCCGCTGACGGATCGCGAGATCCCGATCGTGCTGGATGAGATGGCGGAGCTGGGGTTTGGATCGGGGGCGGTGAAGATCACGCCGGCGCACGATCCCAACGACTTCGAAGCCGGCAAACGGCACAATCTGCCGAGCATCCAGGTGATCGACGGGAACGCCAAGATGACTGCCGCGGCGGGGCGATTCGCGGGGCTGGATCGATTTGAGGCGCGCAAGGAAGTGGTGGCGGAGCTGGAGAAGCTCGGGCTGATGGAGAAGATCGAGCCGTACAAGCTGAGCGTCGGGAAATGCCACCGCTGCAAGACGATTGTGGAGCCTCTGGTATCGAAGCAGTGGTGGATGAAGATGGAACCCCTGGCTAAGCCTGCGATCGAGGCCGTAGAGCAGGGCCATATCAAATTCGTTCCCGGGAATTGGTCGAAGACCTATTTTGAGTGGATGAGAAATATCCGCGATTGGTGCATCTCGCGGCAGTTGTGGTGGGGGCACAGGATTCCGGCTTGGCACTGCGGAACGTGCAAGAAGGTTACCGTGGCCAGCGAGGATCCGGCGGCGTGCGCGTACTGCGGGTCGAAAGAGATTGTGCAGGATCCGGATGTGCTGGATACATGGTTTTCGAGCGGACTCTGGCCGTTTGTGACGCTGGGTTGGCCGGACGAAAACGCGGCGGATTTGAAGGCGTTCTATCCGACGAAGCTGCTGGTGACGGGGTTCGACATAATTTTCTTCTGGGCCGCGCGGATGATCATGCTTTCGCTGAAGTTCACCGGAAAAGTGCCGTTCGAGGAGATCCATATTCACGGCCTAGTGAGAGATGCCGAGCGGCAGAAGATGTCGAAGACCAAGGGGAACGTGATCGATCCGCTGGTGATCAACGACAAGTTCGGGACGGATGCAGTGCGCTTTGGATTATTGGTGAGCGCAGCTCCGGGCGGGGATATCGCGCTTAGCGAGGAGCGCATCGACGCCGAGCGCGCGTTCGCGAACAAGATTTGGAACGCATCGCGATTGCTGCTGAGCAAGCCGAAGGAGGGTTCGGGCGAGCCCTCGTCGCTGGCAGATAGATGGATCGCGAGCCGGTTCAGTGCGGCGGCGGAATCGGCCAATAAGAATTTTCAGACGCACCGGTATCATGAGGTCGCGGACACGCTGTATCACTTCTGGTGGGACGAGTTTTGCGATTGGTACCTGGAGTTCAAAAAAATCGAAAGCGACTGGAGCTTTGCGTATGTGATTTACGAGAAGGCCCTGCGATTACTGCACCCGCTGATGCCGTTCATCACCGAGGAGCTCTGGCAGAGATTGGGGACGGGCGGAAGGTCCATCGCGTTGGCGGAGTATCCGGTGGCAGGCGCGAGATATGAGGGTGCTGAGCGCGACGTGGCGTATCTACAGGAAGTTGTTAAGTGGTTCAGGGCCAGGCGGTTATCCTGGGGGATCGAACCGAAAACCGAGATACCCGCGACGATCACGGTTCGCCCGCCGCTCCTCGAGGTTTTTCGGTCGTTCGACAACACTCTGCGCCGCCTCTGCAACGCGGTGGCTGATGTCGTCCCTGGCGATCTGCAGACCTCGGGTGACTGGGGCGTCAAGATGCCTATCTTGGGCACTCGCATCAACAGGAGCTTGCTGGAGAAAAGGGGTCTTGAACTCGAGGTCCAGATTGCGAACCTTGAGCGACAATTCGCCGATACCGCGTCGCTCGCCAAAAAGCCCGAGAAGATCGTCGCAATGATGCGCGAGAAAAAGGCCGCCTACGAGGAAGAGCTTGCCAGGAATCGAGCAGAGCTTGCCGAGAATTGAACGCTACGAGACGCTCGATTCGACCATGACCGTCGCGGCGCGGCTCGCAAAAGAAGGCTGTGAGCACGGGACGGTGGTGGTCGCCGATGAGCAGACGGCGGGAATCGGACGGCATGGGCGTTCGTGGCACTCGGAACGAGGAACGGGGCTGTACGTTTCGATTGTCTTGCGTCTAACGCGGCCCGCGCCGGTGATGATGCTGGCCTTGGGGCTCGCCGCACGGGAGGCGATTGCGAAAAGTTCGAGACTCGAGCCGGACTTGCGTTGGCCGAATGACGTGTTGATCGGCGGAAAGAAGTGCGCCGGGATTCTGGCACAAGTCGAGGGAGATGCCGTGATCGCCGGGATCGGGATCAACGTGAGCCAGAGGGAACTTCCACCGGAGTTGGAGGCGACGTCGCTGCTGATGGAAGGCGCGACTACCACTCGCGAGGAGGTTCTGGTAGCGTTGATCGAAGCAGTGGAGCGGTATTGCGCGAAAGAAGCGGAGGAGATTCGAAGCTTGTTTGAGGCCGGATCGAGTTACGCGCGCGGGCGGAGGGTTCGCGTGGAGGCAAACGCCATCGAGGGTGTCACGCAGGGGCTCGACGCGGCCGGATTTCTGATCGTGAGGAAAGACAACGGCGAGCAGGCGACGATTTTGGCGGGAGGGGTGAGGCCGTGCTGCTAGCGCTGGACGTCGGCAACTCCAACGTGACCATTGGCGCGTTCGATGGCGAGAAGATCGCGGGACGCTGGCGGCTGCGGACGATTCATGAGCAGACCGCGGACGAGTGGGGCATTCTGATCCGCAATCTGTTCTCGCTTTCGTCACTGGATTTGGCCGCGGTGGATGGGGTGATTATTTCGAGCGTGGTTCCGGTGGTGGATCAGCCGCTGGAGGCGATGGCGGAGCGGTATTTTCATCGCCAGCCACTGTTTGTGAACTACGCCACGAACCTGGGGATCACGATTCGCTACGACAATCCTCGTGAGGTCGGCGCGGATCGCCTCGCCAACGGCGTGGCGGGGTATCGCAAGTTGGGAGGGCCGGTGGCGGTGGTGGACCTGGGCACGACAATCAACTTCGATATTGTTTCGGCTGACGGAGTCTTTCTGGGCGGCGTGATTTGCCCGGGCATCGGAATGTCGATCTCGGGGTTGGTGGCGCGCACGGCGCGGCTGCCGATGGTGGATTTTCGCGAGCCCGAGAAATTGATCGGCTCGAACACGGTGGGCAGCATCACATCGGGCTTGTATTACGGCTTCGTGGGGATGATCGACGGGATTCTGGAGCGGCTGCGGGGCGAGCTGGGAGGGAACCTGCAAAGCGTAGCTACAGGAGGCCAGGGGCAACTGATTACCCGCGCCTCGCGCTGGGTCACCAGATATGAACCCGATCTGACCTTGGAAGGACTGCGCTTCATCTGGGAGCGCAATCGCGCGTCCTGATGCCGGACGGGGCGCCCGAGAACTACTTCAACTACTTCACCGAAATCGAGGAGCATTTCCGCGTTGCGCGCGGTACCGGGCTGTTTTTGGTTTCGCCGCTGGACTGGGCGCTGATCGAGGCGTGGAAGAATTCGGGAGTGCCGCTGGAAGCGGTGCTGCGCGGGATCGACGACGCGTTCGAAAAATGGCGGGCGAAGCCGGCGAAAGCTCGTGTGCAGAAGGTGAATTCGCTGGCATTTTGCGCGCAGGCGGTCGCGGTGGAGGCTCAGGCGATGGCGGAAAATGCTCCGCGGCCGCGCAAGGTGGCTCCGCCGCCGTTCTCGATCGAAGATGTGCGGGAATTTTTCAAGAAGAATGCCGCGGCGCTGCGGAGGGCCGGGCTCGGGGAAGTGGCGGCGTCCATCGAGGCGCTGGACGTCAACGAGCTGTACGGGGATCTGGAACAACTGGAGCAGAGGCTGACGGCGATCGAGGAGAAGATGATCGCGGGACTGAGGCTCGCGGCGAGCGACGAAGCGCTGTTTGAGGCTCGGAAGGCGCTGGATCGGGAGCTGAAGCTGTACCGGAGCAAGATGACGGCGGAGCAGCTCGCTCGGCTGGAAAAACAGTTTTTAGAGCGAAAGCTTCTGGAGGCAGCCGGTTTGCCCCGCCTAAGCCTGTTTTATCTGTGAAACAAACTTGAGCTAAACTGGTGCTGTAGGCGGAGGTGGGTCTTCTCCAGTAGCCCGTTGCCCGTTGCCACCCGCCCGGCTACGATGCCGGGCAGCGCCCTAGTCGCGGCGCGTAAGGCAGCTTGCGGCCTGCTGGACCTGTTGTTTCCCGATGAATGCCGCGTCTGTGACGAACCCCTCCGGCTGTGCGAACCTCCCTATGAAATTTCGCGAGTCCCGGTTTGCAGCCGCTGCTTGAACGCGCCGGAATTTTTCCGGGCGGAGTTCTATTGCGCGGCATGCCGGACGCCGTTCGTCAATCGCGCCCCGCTCGATGAAGCCGGGCTGTGCGCGTTGTGCCGGCTGGGACTGAACGGATTCGATCATGTGTACACGTTCGGGGCTTACGACGGGACGCTGCGCAGGCTGATCCACCTTTTCAAATTTGAGGGAGTGGAGACGCTGCGGAAGCCGCTGGGCGCTCTCCTGGCACGGGCGCTGCCGCGGGAGTGTGGCTTCGACGCGATCGTGCCGATGCCACTGCATTGGCGGCGGCGATGGCAGCGCGGGTTCAACCAGTCAGAACTGCTGGCCAAGGAGATCGCCCGGCGATGGAACGCGCCGGTCGCCGATGTGGTCCACCGCAAGAAAGCGACCGCGCCGCAGGCTGGCCTCACCAGCGCGCAACGGCGCAAGAACGTGCAAGGAGCTTTTGAAGTGAAAAAGGGCAGGCGTTTGGAGGGAATGCGCCTTCTCTTGATCGACGATGTCCTGACCACAGGGGCGACGGCCAGCGTGTGCGCTCGAGCGTTGAAACGGGCGGGGGCAACCGAGGTGACGCTGCTGGCGCTGGCCCGGCGAGATCGCCGTGGTGGGATGGAAGTGGCGGCCGGAGGGGCCGCGGGTTTGGGGAGTTGATTCGCCATGATTGGGAACGCTCAAGAACGATTGCATAAGCCGGTGTTAGTGTTGAATTCCAGCTATGAGCCGATTAACGTGTGCGCCGCGCGGCGCGCGCTGGTGCTGGTGCTGAAGGGGGTGGCAGCGGCGGAGGAGCACGGCTCCGGCCAGGTGCATTCGGCGCGCCACGCCATCGGTGTCCCTAGCGTGATCCGGCTGCTGGAATACCGGCGCATTCCGCACCAGACTCGTTCGCTGTCGCGCAAGAACATTTTGATGCGCGACCGTTACACTTGCCAATATTGCCTGCGCACCTACAATTCTTCTGAGCTGACGCTGGATCACGTGATTCCGCGCTCGCGCTCCGGCGAGACGACGTGGGAGAACCTGGTGGCGTGCTGTCATCCTTGCAACAATCGCAAAGGGAGCCGGACGCCGGAGGAAGCGGGAATGCGGCTGGCTCGCGCGCCGCGGCCGTTCAGCCTGCACACCAGCAGGCACCTGATGCGGTTGCTCGGGAAGAGCGACGATCAGTGGCGCAAATACCTCTTTTACTAGAGCCGCGAATGCACGTGAATAGACGAGGTTAGCGTGCTGTAAGTACGCGCGACGGATAGAATCCCTGTCGCACGAACTGATCGGTGAGGATCTGGAATCCCGCTTCGCGAATCATTTCTGGAACCCCGGCCTCGACTTGGCGTCCCCAAAACGCGGGGGCGAGGGAGCCGCAGACGCCGTAGAAACGGTTGAAAACCGGGCCGTTCTGCCCGATCACCACCAGGGAGAACGTTCCGCCGGGGCGCAGGACGCGGCGGATTTCATCGAGCGTGCGCACAATGTCCTCGCGAGCGAGCAGCTCCAGAAGATAGCAGCACATGACGGCGTCAAAGCTGCGGGTGCGGAAGGGCAGGTCGCGGACATCGACGGCTCCGCAGTGGGTTTGCGTGCCCGGAAATTCGCGGCGGGCTTGTTGCAAGGTCCGGGCGGCCATCTTTGGCGACAGGTCCAGCCCGAAGGTTTTGCCGCTCGGATTGGAGCGCACCAGCCGGCGGAACATTTCGCCGCTGCCGGTGGCTACTTCCAGCACGCGCATACCGTCGCGAATTCCGGAATGCCGCAACGCACAGGTGTGCGCTTTGGAATGAAAGAAAAACGTGCTGAGCGGATAAACCGAAGAGAGAACATCGTAGACGCGCCGCGTGCGAGCAGCGATGGTCCGCGGCATCTGCTCGACGCGGGGAAGCAATAAAGAATAGTTCAAATCACCCAAGGATGAAAGCTCCTCTGCCTGGCGAGTATTACCCGCTGCCCACCAAGGATTCAACTCCAACTACACTACCACTGGTTTGCTCCGGAAGTTCGATCCCGGTGCTGGTGCCTTCGCCGACGTGGCTGTCGATCCACATGCGGTAGTCGTTTGCGAACAACACTTTCAGGCGCTGGTTCACGTTGTTGACGCCGATGCCGTTCTCAAACAGCGTAGCCAGCTTCGCTTCCGGAATGCCCACACCGTCGTCTGCGATGACGATTTGCAGACGGCCTTCGGAAAGCTGGCTGCGCACGCGGATAGTGCCTCCACTGACTTTATTGGCAAGTCCGTGGCGGATGCTGTTTTCGATGATCGGTTGCAGGAGCATGCTGGGAACCAGCAGATCCACGGTGGCAGGGTCGATCTCCTTGACGAAGCGCAGCTTGTCGCCGAAGCGGACCATTTCAATGGAAAGATAGTCTTCGATGAAGGAGAGTTCTTCGCCGAGCGTGGTGAGATTGTCTTGTTGGCGCAGCAGACGGCGCAGGATTCTCGATAGCTTCTGCACGACCTGGCGAGCCTGCTCCGGATCGAGGCGGATCAGGGCGGTGACGGAGTTGAGCGTGTTGAACAGGAAGTGGGGGTGAATCTGGCTCGTGAGGGCGGCCAGGCGGGCTTCGTTCAAGCGCATCTGTTGCTGCTCGAGTTTCTTTTCGGTGCGCGAGCTGTTCCAGATTTTAATGGGTAGCGCAGTTGCGCCGACAGTGGTCGCGTAGACCCAGACCCAGCCCCAATTGCCGGCCTCGCTCCATTGCGGCACGAAGACGTAGCGGTGGCCATCGGGAACGTTAAAGGCTCCGGTGATCTGGCGCAGCAGCTCGGCTAGCAGAATCATCGCCACGCAGCCGATACTGAAGGCGGGAAGACGCAGGTCGCCCTTGCGCAGCAGGCGGAACATGGCAAGCTCGGGAAACGGAGTGAAGCGCCAGATGAATTCTTTATCAGGCGCGAGGTCACGCAGCAAGGCTCCCATGACTCCGGCGGCAGCCAACAGAGGCATGGTCATCAATTCGCCGCCGAGCATGGCGGGGATGGAGATTAACACCCCAGCGAACAGACCCGTGACGTATCCGCCGATCATGCCCATGACCAGGCTGCCTTCGAGGCCGATGTCGACGGCCTGGTAATTGCCATGCGTAGCGATGCGGGTCCAGACTCCCGCACCGAAGATGAGCGAGCAAACCAGAGCGAGCTGGACGCGCTGGGAAAGCATCCGGTCCTCGCGCATCAGCATCCGCTGGAACCAGCCGAAGCGGCTCAGGAAACTCGCAATGGACGCCGCCACGGCGAGCTTGACCAGCAGAAATACCAGTAACTGAGGGACCATCGATCTCTTACACGCGCACAACCCGAAGCGGGCAAGCTGCCTTTGGCTGTGCGCTTTTACCGCTGCGGACAATTATAATGAAGTTACTCGCCCTTTATTCTTTCATGTCCCCAACCGATGACGTGCGCAAGGTGGCCGAGGCCGGTTTTCCCACCCGGCACGGACACTTTAGAATCTATGCGTTTGAGACAGCCGGGGGCGAGGCCGAAGAGGCGATCGCTCTGAAGATGGGCGAATTGGCGGGCGATCCTCCGCTGGTGCGGATTCATTCGCAATGCCTGACCGGCGATGTGTTCCACAGCCTGCGCTGCGATTGCCGAGGCCAATTGGAGCTGGCTCTGGAGGCGATCGTCAAAGAGGGACGAGGCTTGCTGATTTACGAGAATCAGGAGGGCCGCGGGATCGGACTGCTGAATAAGTTGCGCGCCTACGAGCTGCAGGATCAGGGTGCAGACACGGTGGAGGCGAATCAGAGGCTCGGGTTTGAGGCGGATCTCCGCGCGTATGCGCTGGCCGGGGCGATCCTGCGCTACTTCGGGCTCACGGCTGTGCGGCTGATGTCGAATAATCCGGAGAAAATTCAAGCGTTGGAGCGGGCGGGCGTGCGGGTCACGGAGCGGATTCCGACGATCGTTCCTCCGATCGAGTCAACCGAAGAGTATTTGCGAACCAAGCGGGACAAGCTCGGGCACCTTTTGGATTAGTGGCGCGGCACAACGGAGCCTTCGCCCTGTGCCGCCGGTTGGATTAGTGGCGCGGCACAACGGAGCGTTCGCCCTGTGCCGCCGGTTGGATTAGTGGCGGCACAACGGAGCGTTCGCCCTGTGCCGCCGGTTGGACTAGCGGCCGGACGACACGCAGTTAGAGTCCTTTCTGGAAGAGGAATAGCGCCAGGTCGACGCAGCGCATCGAGTAGCCCCACTCATTGTCGTACCATGCGACGACTTTCACGAGATTGCCGCCGATGACCTTGGTCATTTCCGCGTCGACGATGGAGCTGTTAGGATTGTGCATCATATCAGTGGAGACCACCGGGTCTTCGGTGTAGGCTAGGATGCCCTTGAGCGGACCGTTTGCGGCAGCTTTGAGCGCTGAGTTGACCTCTTCAGCGGTGGCGGACTTTGAAGTCACAGCGACAAGATCGACCACGCTGACGTTGGGGGTGGGAACGCGCATGGCGTAGCCGTCGAGCTTGCCTTTGAGCTCCGGCATCACCAGGCCGATGGCCTTGGCTGCGCCGGTAGTGGTGGGGATCATGTTGATCGCGGCGGCGCGGGCACGGCGCAGATCTTTGTGCGGGAAATCCAGCACGTTCTGATCGTTGGTGTAGCTGTGGATGGTGGTCATCGAGCCTTTCTCGATGTCGAATTTTTCGTGCACCACCTTGACCACCGGCGCCAGACAATTGGTGGTGCAGGAGGCGTTGGAGATGATGTGATGCTTTGAAGGGTCGTAGGCGGATTCATTTACGCCTAGGACAATCGTGATGTCTTCGTTCTTGGCGGGCGCGGAGATGATGACCTTCTTGACGGAGCCCTGCAAGTGCTTGGAGGCTTCCTTGGCCTCGGTGAATTTTCCGGTGGATTCGATGACGAGCTGAGCACCCAGGCTGGACCAGTCGATCTGGGACGGGTCTTTGATCGCGAAAATTTTGACGCGTTTTCCGCCCACCACGATCGTGTCCGCCTCGGCTCTCACTTCTTCAGGGAGCGTTCCGAGGATGGAATCGTATTTGAGCAGATGCGCCAGCGTCTTGGTGTCGGTAAGATCGTTGGCGGCGACAATTTCGAAGTTCGGGTTGTGGAGCGCTGCGCGCACCACGTTCCGGCCGATCCGGCCAAATCCGTTGATAGCGACTTTGACAGCCATGCACATTCAGTGTAACAAGCGATGCCGTTTTATCATCTAGACATGGTCCTTTCTGACGTCGATATCCGGCGCTACCTGGAAGAAGGCAAAATCAAGATCACGCCGGAGCTCCCCGCCGAGCAGTTGGGAAGCTGCTCCGTCGATTTCCGGCTGGGTAACGAGTTCAGCGTATTCGAACACAGCCGCCACGGGATGATCGACCTGAGGGAACGCGCGGCAATTCAAGGCTTGATGCGCACGATTGAAGTGGGCGACGGCGAGCCGTTTATTCTTCAGCCGCATGAATTCGCGCTGGCGATCACCAAAGAGACGCTGGAGCTCGACGACGACGTGCTCGGGCGATTGGAGGGGCGCTCGAGCCTGGGGCGCATCGGCATCATCGTGCATGGGACGGCGGGATTATTCGATCCAGGCTGGATCGGACGGGCGACGCTGGAGCTCAGCAACCTGGGGCGCATGCCTGTGGCGCTATACCCCGGGATGCGGATTTGCTCGTTTACCTTCGAGCAGCTTTCCTCGCGCGTTGAGGTCCCCTATCGCAAGAAAGCCGGTAACAAATACGCGGGCCAGGACCGGCCGCTGGCGAGCAAGCTGGCGAGCGAAACCAGCAAGTAGCGCACGGCGGCGGGCCCCTCCTTCGATGGCGGATGCTTCCGCGATTTATCGCTGCCGCCTGACGATCATTACGCCGGCTGGCTGGAATAGTAGTTGTTGCGTGCGTTCAACCCGTCGGTGTCCGGCTCCCTGTACAGCGCGGGCCGCCCATTCCTGAAAGGTGTTGGAATCGAGCGTAGTCTAGCGGCAAAGCGTGCGGCGGCTGAAAGATCCTCGGGAGGGATTTCCTGGTGTCGGGGAGGCGGCCCATGGGGTTGCGGCCCTGGACTTTCGCAGGGCCGCCCCGAAGGTTGGCTACAACTGGGAGGGTTAAAACTTGAATGACGCTACAACCTGGCCTTGACGCGGGAGGTTAGCGGGCGTGCCCACCGCGCCCGACGCCGCGCCGGCCGTGTTGATCCAGCCGAAGCCGGAGGCGATGGTTTCGCCCGCGGAGCAGGCGCCGACGGCGCCGGTGGCGCCATAGCAGGTAGGCGCCGTCTGTGGGCTGGTGGTGCTCGGGTTTATCAGGGTCGTGCGATTGAAGATGTTGGTGAACTCAGCCCGGACATTGAGGCTGTATTGTTCCTTGATGCGGAAGATGCGTCCCGCTCCGAAATTCTCTACCGGCCGGCGCTGCTGCCGGAAAGCGTTGTAGTATTCTGCGCCGCCGTACTGGCCGGGAGCAGGATTGGCCCACGCCGCCGGATTCAAAACAATCGTATTCTGCGGGTTGAAGCAATGGCAGTTTAGATCGACGTTGTAAAACGGCTGCCCCGTGGGGATCTGATATTGGCCCGAAAGGAAAGTGAGGTTGGCCATCGTAGCGGTGGCGAGGGAACCCGAGTAGCCGGGGCCCGCCGCAGTGGCTGCCGGAGCCGCCAGAGGAAGTCCGCTGGCATATGCGGCGAACGCATCCAGGGTCCAGTCGCGAACGATGTACGACACGATCTTGGGCCCCCACTTCGGCAATCTGTAGTCGATGCTAAAGCGAGTCACGAAAGGTTGGTCGAACTCCCCAAGGCACTTCGCCAAGGCGTAGTCTTCGGGATCGGGAGTTCCACAGAAGCTAGTGAGCGATTTGGACCAGGTGAAGGCGAACGTGGCCTGCAGGCCGTGATAAATCCGCTGGCTGGCTGTCGTTTGCAGAGAGTTGTACCAGGTCTCGCCAAGAGGCGCTTCAATCACGGAGGGATTCGAGTTGAACTGCGGGAACGGCCTCAGAGACTGCGCCACGGAAGCGGTTAGCGGGAAGCCGGCGAACGGAATTTTACCCTCGAAGGGTCCCGCGCCGGGCGAACCGACCTGCGATAGAAGCATCGCCAGATCCGCTGGATTGCTGAGGCTCAGCCCGTACTGGCTCAGCAGTTGCGGGCTGAGGTAATTGTAGACCACCATTTGGCCGCTTGAGTCGTTATAGGTCGGCCACCAGACTCCGCGGTTGCCGACATACGCCGCGTCGACCACTAGATCGCGAGTGAGTTCACGCTGGACGGTGAAACTGTATTGGTACTGCCGCGCCGGCCTTCCGGCGTTCTGATCCATGTACTGCGGGGCGGCGCCGGGAACGACTCCACCGATCGGATAGTAGCCGGGGCTCAAATTCGGCCATGCGATCTGCGCGGCCGTGAGAGGCTGGCCATTGATCGTCACGCCCTGGCCCCAGGTCATGATCCCCTGACCGGGAACGGTAGGGCCGAAGGGATTGCTGGCCCCGGAGTTGCCGGAGACGCCGCCGAACAGAGCGCCCGCGCCTACGCCGGAGTAGACGATGCCGAAGCCGCCGCGAAGCACTGTCTTCGGTTCAACCTGATAGGCGAAACCAAGGCGCGGCCCGAACGCAAAAGGATAGTTGTGCGCGAACTGG
The DNA here is from genome assembly GCA_030041495.1 of Bryobacteraceae bacterium. GTDB lineage: Bacteria > Acidobacteriota > Terriglobia > Bryobacterales > Bryobacteraceae > Palsa-187. Next base: position 26,894 of record JASHNT010000037.1, read on the forward strand.
CAGTTACAGGTAGCCTGGTAAATCGTCGCCCCGGGATGGCCTCCGGCGCTGGGGTTGGCGAGAGTCTCGTCTAAATCCGGGGAACGGCCGTACTGCTCCTTATAATACGTCGAGTAGTCATAGCGAAGGCCGTAGTCCAAGGTGAATTTTCGCGTGATCTTCCAGCTATCCTGCGCGTACATTCCCAATTGATATTTTCCATAGCGAGCATCGTAGGACGGATCGATATTGACATGGTCTACCGAGCCCAACAGGAAGCTGGCGTAGGGAAAGCCCAGGCTGTAGGCTCCGATCGCGGAGGAGGCCGCTCCATTCGAAATTGTCGCAGCGTAGGGATCGGCGGTCTCCGCGGCGGAGAAAGCGAACTGTTCCGAGGGGACGCCGGTCTCATAAAATCCTTCGAAGTTCAGGGTTCCACCGAATTTGTAGGTGTGATTGCCCTTGACCCAGGTCAAGCTGGCAATATTGTTGAAATTCGAAAAAAGGTCGTCAGCGCGGGATGGAGGGCCGAGCGTCGTGGCGCCGCCGCCAAGGGTATTGAGGAGGCCGGTAACGTCGGGGAACGTCGTCAGGCCGGTGAACGCCTGGCTGCAGAGATCCACGCTGGAGCAGGGATTGTAATGGGGAGTAACGGACGGGCGCCCCAGGTCGTCACGGTTGAAGCCGACGCCTAAATGCAACAGCAGCGTCGGTGTAAGGGTACGATCGTAGTTCAGTCGCTCGGCCTGAGAGTAGATTCCCGCGCCGAAGGTGCCGGAAATGGGTTGAGGCAAGCCATCCTCGCCATAGCAGGTAAGACAGTAGCTGCCGGTGCGGCTCCAGTAGAAGGAAACCTTGTCTTTGGCTCCGATGTTCTGGTCCAGTTTGAGCGATGGAATGAAGGTCGACCGATGCGTATACTCGGTGTTCTGGTAGTTGTTGATGACTGAATTGACATTGCAGGTGCCGCCCGCAATGCAGACCGGCGAGGGATACAGGGCCTGCATCGCCAGAGAAACCTTGTCCAGGCGGGTAGGCGGGATCAGATTGCCGTTGAACGGAGTCGTGACAATTTGTCCATTCGGCGCTACTTGCCGCGTGAGCGGATCGAAAATCTCATTCGCGAACACGGTGTTTCCCATCGGATCGGTTCCCAGGTTTTTGTTACCCGCAGCCGTGATTGCGCTGGCGAAGTTGCCGCTCTGATACGCCGACGTGGGCACTGAAATCGGGCTTGGCAACACATAATTATCCTGAATGAAGTTCTCCCAGCCGAAAAAGAAAAACGTCTTGTTGCGGCCATTGTAGACTTTGGGGATCCACACCGGACCGCCCACGGTAAAGCCATAGTCGTTGCGCGTGTTTTCAGGGCGGGTCAATTGGCCCTCGCCGTTATTGGTGAACGGCACTCCGCCGTTCAAATCCGCATTCTGTAGATACTCGTAAAGGCTGCCATGAAACTCGTTGGTGCCCGACTTCATCACCATGTTCACCACCGTGCCGCCGGTTTGCCCGAACTCGGCCGAGTAGTTGCTGGTCTGATAGGTTAGCTCCCCGATGGAGTCCTGACCGGGCGCGTTTTCCTGCTGGGATTCCTGCGCCATGATGTTGGTGTTATCCATGCCGTCGACCAGCGCTGTCTCCGTCGCGTAAGGGTTGCCGTTGATATGGACGGTCAATCCAAGCGCATTGAAGTTCGGCCCGACTGCCAGCGCCCCAGGTAGAAGCGACGCTGACGCATACGGGTTGCGAACGCCGGAATTGTCTCCGCCGACTTGGAGCAGCGGCAATTGGTCCATCGCGGCCGTGGAGACCGTCTGGCTTAATTCGCCGCTTTCGGTCTTGAGCATGCTAGCTTCCGTGGTGACGGTCACCGACTCAGCGGTGTTGCCCACTTCGAGCGCGGCGTCGACGCGAATGGTCTGGGCATTCTGCACCACAAGGCTCGACCGGACAAATTTCTTGAAGCCAGGCGCGCTGATATCCAACTCATAGGTTCCGGCGGGCAAATCCGTCAGCGTGTAGTTCCCGGTGCTGGAACTCGCTACTGGAAACTTCGCATTGGTGTCGGTGTTGCGGGCCTCGATCGCGGCGGCGGCCACGACGGCCCCAGCGGGATCGGAAACTGTGCCGGTAATCGTGCCGCCGGTTTGAGCCAAAGCAGCACCTGAAATCAAGAACAAGCTGAATACAACAGCTCGAAAACGCATCTCGTCCCCCTTTGGGATAATTCACCCTTAAAGCGGGTGAACTCGCGGGACCTTCGCCTTTGTTCGGCGAGTCCGCAAACTGACCGTGTCGATTCTATTACTGCGGACTGCTTGTGTCGAGTAGAGTTCTATTGATTTCGTCTATCAACTGATATGATATTGGCTGGCGCGAGGATCAGGCGCCGAGCGGTTTTGAGCCGATGGGGTGGGATATCGGCTCGTCGCGCTCCACTTTGCCATCGCGGATGTGGATGATGCGATGGGCGTGGAGAGCGATGTCGTGCTCGTGCGTCACCAGGACGATGGTATTGCCGCGCTGGTGCAGCCGGGCGAACAGCGCCATGATTTCGTTGCCGGTGGCGGTGTCGAGCGCGCCGGTGGGTTCGTCGGCCAGAAGGATAGACGGGTTGTTCACCAAAGCCCGGGCCACGGCGACGCGCTGGCGCTGGCCTCCGGAAAGCTCGCTGGGCTTGTGGTTCATGCGCTCGGCCAGGTCCACTTCGCGTAGAGCGAGTTTGGCGCGTTCGGCGCGCTCCTTGGCCGGGATGCCCGAGTAAATCAGCGGCAGCTCGACATTGTGCAGCGCGCTGGCGCGAGCCAGCAGGTTGAAGGTCTGGAAAACGAAGCCGATTTCCTTATTGCGGATGTGCGCCAGCTCATCATCGTTCATGTCGCTGACCAGCTTGCCGTTCAAATAGTACAGGCCCGAAGTGGGCGTATCCAGGCATCCAACCAGATTCATCAGCGTGGATTTCCCCGAGCCGGAAGGCCCCATGATCGCCACGTATTCGCCCCTGCGGATCTCGATATCGACGCCGGAGACCGCGTGAATGGTCTGGTCGCCCATCACGTAGGTCTTCATCAAGTCCCAGGTGCGGATGATGATGCCGTTGCGGCGGAGCTGTTCGCCGCGCCCGGCCTTATCCACTTTGTCCATGACCGCCGTGTTGGCCATCCCGGGTCAGCTCTTGGTATCCGTGTCTGAGACAGTTTGGATGGTGTTGTCGACCTTGACGCGGGCGTTGTTGCGCATGCTGCGAATAGCCTTGTAACTGCCGATGACGATGGTCTGGTCGGGTTGCAGGCCGTTCAGCACCTCGATATCGGTGGCGCCGGCGATGCCAGTGTCGACCTTGACGAATTGCGCGTGGTCGCCTTGCACCACGAAGACTCCCTGAATTTCTTCGCGGCGCGCTTGTTCTTCGGCCGGATCCAGAGGTTTGTTGGGATCGGCGTTTTGTTGTTGTTCCAGGTCGCCCTTGGTGCGGACGGTTAACGCCTGGATGGGGATGGCCAGCACGTTACGGCGCGTGGCGGTGGTGATCTTGGCGGTCGCGGAAAGGCCCGGACGGATGTCCTCGGGCGGATGGTCCAGCGCGATGGTCACCTTGAAGTCCTTGGCTTCCTGGGTCGAGGTCGCGCTCTGTGAAGCGGACAAACCGGAGGAGCGCACGATGGCGGTATCGCCGATCTGAATCACTTTGCCGGTGAACGTCTGGTTGGGAATCGCCTCAATGGTGACCTCGGCGGGCTGGTCCAGCGCCACGTTGACGATGTCGGTCTCATCCACGTCCACTTCTGCGGTGATCAGCGACATGTCGGCGATGGTCATGATGGTGGAGCCGGACGAATTCTGGACGCCTTGCACCACGGTCTCGCCGACGCGCACCGGCAGGTCGGTGACGACGCCATCCAGCGGAGCCGTCACATCGTAGCGCTCGAGCACGTTATCCAGCCGCTTCAGATTAGCCTGCGCCTGCACCACCTGCCTCTGCGAGGCGGTCAACTGAGCCACGTTCTGCACCCGCTGCGACTGCGACTGCGCCAAGCGGGCTTGATTCTCGTTGACACTGGCCAGCGCCGATTCATAGTCGGCCTTCTTTTGATCGTAGTCCTGCTTGGCGACCAGTTTGTCCTTGTACATCTGCTCGTACCGAGTCAGATAATCTTTGGCGCGAACCAGCTCATTCTGGTAGCGATCGAGGGTGGCTTGTTGGGTTTTGATCGCGTCGTCCTGGGCTTTGATGGCAGCTTGTGCCGCATCCACGTTGGCCTGGGTAGACGCGATGGTCGCCTTCTGCGCGGCAACGTCGGCGTCGGCCTGGGTATTTTCGATGCGCGCAACCACCTGATTCTTCTTTACGCGGTCTCCCTCCTTGACGTAGATGGCCGTAAGGGGGCCCATGGCGTTCGCGCCTAAGTTAATGTAATTCTTTGGCTTAATCTCGCCGGATGCGGTGACGACGGCATTCAGGTCCTGCCGCTCCACCAAGCCGGTTTGCACGGTCACCAAATTGCGCTGGCTCCAGCGCTTTGTGCCCACAACTCCGCCGGCGATCACCGTGATCGTAAGCACACCAAGACCGATCTTTCCTGCTGTAGTCACCTATTTACAGTCTCCCAATAATGCCACGACGCAAACCTTAGCCCAAAAGTTCCGCAGTTGCTTCGATTCCGGTAATATTCAATTGTCGCAGAAAAAGCGGCTCGCTGTCACCCCGGCCTCAGTCCCTCTCGATTCGCAGAAGTTGCACCACCGGATCGGCGAGCTCTTCAAATTGGAGCCGGGCGATCTGGCGGACGTGGAGGCGGGCGGTGCGGGCTCGCAGCCAGCCGGTCGCGAGCAGGAACAAGAGCAGCAGCGTCCAAACCGGACTCGCAAGCGAGACACGGATCACGGAGCTGAGGCCGCCGACGTACAAAGCCGAAGCAAGGCCATATTTAATCACGGTGACCACGGGGGGATCCTTGCCGGGAAAATAGGACGAGGTGAAGGGAATGCGCTCGAGGGAGAACAGCAGCAGCTCCATCAGAGCCAGTGCGGCGAAGGCGCAGGCCAGCTCGACCAGCAGTCCGATTCGCCAACCGAGCAGAGCGATCTCCACGGGCAGGGTTAGCAGAACGACCGGAGCGACGCACCACCAGATCAGGAAGCTTTCGGCTCCGGCCAAGAGGGCGCGGGCGTGCCCGGGCTCATGAACGCGAAAGATCCAGTTGGCGCGCAATTCGACGGGCAGGCGAAACAGGTAGCGCAGACCGGCCAGGGCAAACAGAGAAAACGCGAGAGGCACAGCGATCACGGCTTCGGCGAATGCGGGCGCACGTACCGGAACGTGACGCCAGGCGCCTCCGGCGAGCAAGCCAACAAAACCTTGGGAGATGATCGCCAGCGCGATGGCGGCGAACGCGGTCAGTATGAGGCGATGCTGGCGGCTGCGCGCCAGGCTCTTGGCGATGAAACCGAAGACGGCCAGCGAGCGGGAATTGGGGATCATGCGATCACCCAGTTTTGCGGTCCATAGGCGAACGCGCGGCGGGGCTTCGGCAGAACCGGCCGATTCAAGCACGCGCGTGCGCTGGCGGCGGTAGCTCCATAAATAGGTGAGGATCGCCGAGGCTGCCATGAGCGCCACGCCGGCGGCGGCGATCACGGAGAGGCGCAGCGCGAACGGCTCGCGATTTCCCGCAATGACTTGGTCCACGCCCAGGAACCACAAGGGGGGCGCGAAGATGGCCCACGCCGGGCGCTGTTCCATGTAGGAATAGAGATTGGGAATCGAAAAGACCAGCGGAGCGGAGCATAGCAGAAGCGCCAAAAGGGCTCCTTGAATGGTGAGCGAGACGCGAGGGAACTGTTTCACCGGCACCAGGTTCAGCAGAACTCCTTGCAGCGCGACCAGGGCGAAAAAGACGAAGAATCCGGCCAGACACCAGGACACGAAGATTCCGGGGACTTGAAGGATGAGCCGGCCCCCATGGCGGCCGTCCATTACTGCGGGAAAGACGATGCTGGGCAGGGCTCCGGTCGCCAGGACTGCCAGCGAGGCAATCCCCAGCAGGGCGGTGAATTTCGCGACGAAGACTTGCCGGATTCGCACCGGCAATCCGGCTAAGGCCAGATAATCGCGCAGGCCGGGAAACAGAGCCGGCCATTGGAGCGTGGTGAACAGCGCCGTAATCAGCATTGCCAGTGCGACGAAGAACAGAAAATCGGCCAGAGCCGCGCGATGATAGGGCGCGGGATCTTCGAGACGGTTCAGCCCGGCGTACTTGTGATAGTACGCCTGCGCGCTGATGAGGCTGAAGGAGATGAAGATGGCGAGCGCGCCGCCGGCGACGACTTTGGCTTGCGAGGGATCGGAGATCAATTCGCTATCGAAGAAGCGGCGGAAGAAGTGACGGCGGAGCTCAAAGGGGATCGAATGCGTTTCCGACAGCCAGCGGCGGAGCCGCGCGCGCAGGGGCGCGAGGATGGCGGAAGCTGCGCCTGATCCCACCAGGAACGCCGCCGAGACGAGTATGAAAATGACCCACACGTCAGCTCCACATCCCGTTCAACTGCGCATGGCCGCAATGAGCCCGTTGACCACGCGCGCGGGATCTTCTTGCTCGGTCAATTGCGCGAACACGCCTTCAAGCGACGGCTGCGCGAGCAGGCCACGTAAGCGCTCCACGCGATCGTGCGCCACGGCTTTGCCCTTGCGCAGGATCAGGACCGTCGAGCAGACTTTTTCCACGACCTCCAGCACGTGGGAGCTGTAGAGAATCATCTTGCCTTCGTCCGCGAGCGCGCGGATCAAGGTGCGCAGCACAATGGCGGCGTTTACGTCGAGACCGGAAAAAGGCTCATCGAGAATCAGCAATTCCGGATTGCCCAGCAGCGCCGCGGAGACCAGCACCTTCTGCCGCATCCCTTTGGAATACGCCGAGAGCGGCGCATGCCGGTCTTCCCACAGCGAAAACAGCCGGAACAGTTGGTCCATCCGCGGCTCCAGCACAGCGCGCCCGATGCCGCGCAATCGGCCGACCAGTTGCAGATATTCGAGGCCGCTCAGTTGCGGATACAGGTGCGGCTCTTCCGGCACGTAGCCCACCTGGCTCAAGAAGCCGGGCCAATCCGCGCGCACGTCGCGGCCGTGGAACAGGATCTCGCCGATGGTCGGCTCGATCAAACCGATCAGCATTTTCACGGTGGTGGATTTGCCCGCGCCATTGGGACCGAGGTAGCCGAGAATCTCGCCGGGGCGGATGCTGAAGCTGACCCGGTCGACCGCGGGAATCCGGTTGTAACGCTTGGTCAAGCCGCGAACTTCCAACATGGCGAGTTCATTCTATCACCCTATGTAGCGCTCTACAATAGGAAAGGTGTATACTGGACGCTGAATTTTATGGCCGACGAAGTCAAGCTCACCCACACCTCCGCGCTGATCCTGCAAACCATCGGCGCGGGCTACCGTTATGGATTCGACGTCATGGAGGCGACGGGACTGCCCAGCGGGACCGTGTATCCGGCGCTGCGCCGGCTGGAGCAGCTCGGGCTGATTCACTCCACGTGGGAGAAAGAGAGCAAAGCTCTCGCCGAGCAACGCCCCGCGCGCAAATATTACAAGTTGACGGCTGCCGGCACGCAGACGCTGAGCAAGGCGGTGGAGCGCTATCCTCTTCTGCAACACATGAAGGGAGCCTCGTCATGAGGCGGCCGGAGTGGCTGATCCGCGCGGCAAGTTTGCTGGTGCCCTCCGAACGGCGCGCGGAGTGGATCAAGGAGTGGCTTGCGGAGCTGCACTACGCGCAAGAACATGCCGGAGAGGCGCGGTCCTACGCCTTTGCGCGCGGAGCGTTCCATGACGCCGTGTGGCAGCAGCGCGATTTCTGGACGCCGAAGCGCGCCCGGCGTGTGGCGCAATCACCCGGTATGTGCTTGGCAACCCTAGCGGCGCTGCCGGTGGTGATCGCGCTGGCCAGCGGTTTCTTATCGCTGACACGCCTGGCGGTGAAGCCGCTGCCCTATCGCGACGCCGGCAGGATCGTACTGATTTCGCAAGCGGGAAGCATGGCGGAGCGCTCCGGCGTTCCCAGCGCGAACGTCACTCTGTGGCGGGATTACGCGCAAACGCTGGATGGAATCGCCACATATCAATGGCGGCCGGACGCTGGCAGCGCCACCGTCAGTGAAAACTTCTTCAGCGTTTTGGCGCCGGAACGGCGCGCGGGGCGCGGCTTCTGGTTCCTCTCGCCGAAGATCACTCGCTGGCAAATCGGGCGGCCCGACAAAAAAGCCCGCTACGGGGTGGTTGCGCGCTTGCGGCCGGAAGTCTCGCCGAGCGAAGCGTCGGCTGAGCTGAGCGCAATTCTGCGCAAGAACGGAGTTCAGGATTGGGACAGTCTTGTGGAACTGACCCCGTTGGCCAGCCGGGTGCATATGGTGTTTTGGGTGTTCGCCTCCGGGCTGGGGTTGGCGATCCTCATCATTCTGCCGACTCTGCGGATGCGGATGCCCACTTGGAATCCCACCGCGGCGGGGTTCTTCCTCGCCAAGACCGGGCTTCTGCTGGTCAGCGTGCTTTTGTGCGGGATCGAGTTCACGGGCGCGTCGTCTATCACGATGCTCGGCGGTGCGAATGGGCTGGTGGCCGTATCGGCGTGGCTGTTCGTCATGGGCTCGACCGGCGCGCTGACCTGGTCGATCGCGGACCAGAGGCAGCGCTGCCGCGTGTGCCTGAAGCGGCTCGGGATGGCCGCGCACGTCGGCTGCCCCGGCTGCCTGCTGCTGGATTGGGCGGGAACCGAGCTGGTCTGCGTGGAAGGCCACGGCATGCTGCACGTGCCGGAGATGGCCGCCTGCTGGCAGGATCCGGACAAGTGGACGTTCCTGGACGAGAGCTGGCAGGAATTGTTCGAGCGGGGTTAGCGAGCAGCCTTAAGCAATCAGCCTTCAGTTAGCGGTTCTCTAGCGTGACCTTGGTAGCGAACGCGTTATGCGAGCCGTCGCGCGAAGGGTGGGCGCTGATCAGCACGTGATCGCCCTTGCGGAAGGAGTCGATCTTCCAGCCGTTGATCATCAGCAGATTCGGGCTGGCCATCTCGAAATCCCACATCTGGATCGTGCCGGAAGCGTCTTTGATGTCGAGGTATAGACGCGCGTGGGGATTGCTCCAATCGACCTTGGTGATGGTGCCGTTGAGCATGATGATCTGCGAGGTGTAGTATTTGGCGGACAGGGAGTGGTGCGCGGCCAGGGGTAGCGCCGCGAAAACACAAATTGCGGTAAGAACAACTCGATTAACCACCGTACGACTCCTCTGACTCGAAACTATACTCGCGTCGCCCGCAAGTGTCAATGGAGGTCGTCGCGGATGATTTTGCCGCCCTTCATCACGAACTTGACTCGCTGGAGCTCGGTGATATCGGTGAGCGGGGAGCCGGAAACGGCGATCAGGTCCGCGTATTTTCCAACCTCGATCGAGCCGATCTGGCTCTGCCAGCCGAGAGCCTCGGCGTTGACCATAGTGGCGGCCTGGATCGCCCGCGCGGGGCTCATACCGGCGTGCTTGACCAGAGCCTCGAAATCCAGGGCCTGCGTGCCGTGAGCGTAAGTCGCGCCGTCGGCGCCGCTGCCTAGCATAATCTTCAAGCCCTTGGTGTCGATTGCCATCGTCACGGCCTTTTCGAAGATCGGAATCATGCGATATTTGCCGCCGGTGTTTTTGGCGTCGGTGTCGTCAATATTGGGCTCGATGTAGCGTTGCAGGGTGGGATCGTAAAACAGCCCTTTTTGGACCATCAAGTTGGCCTGTGCCTGGTCGAGCCCGAAGGCGTGTTCGATGGTATCGCAGCCGGCCAGGATCGCGTTCTTCTGGCCCTCGCCACCGTAAACGTGACACGCCGCTTTCTTGCCGAGCTTGTGGGTTTCATCGATCAAAGCCCGCAGCACGGGCATGGGGTAGGTGACCTGATATTGCGCCTCGCCCGAGGCGGTGAATGAGTAGCCGCCGGTGGGGAAAAGCTTGATCCAATCCGCGCCGTGCGCCACCTGATCCCGCACCGCGGCGCGTGCCTCCTCCACGTTGCGGACCACGGCGCTGGCCAGCGGATCGTCGGGACGCGCCGGATTGGGAGGCGTGGCTCCCCAGACGATGCCGCGCGTCGAAACCTGATACCGCGGGCCGTCGATGCGGCCCTGATTGATCGCGTCGCGGATGGCCACGTCGCCGTAGCCATTGCCGTGCGTGCTCATGTCGCGAGCCGCGGTGAAACCGGCGCGCAGGTCGGCTTGAACGTTCGAGACAGCGATGAGCATGGATTGCTCGGTCGAACCGTTGGCGCGGCGTTGGTCGAACATGTGCGTGTGCGCGTCGATCAGTCCGGGGAGGACGGTGGCCTGATTGAGATCGATGACGCGGGCTCCCGCGGGAATCTTGATACCTGACGCAGCGCCGACGGCGGTGATTTTGTCGCCTGCGATCAGGATCACTTGGTTGCCGAGCATCTGCCCGGTCTTGCTATCGAACATTCGCCCGGCGCGAATCGCGGTGGTTTGGGAAGCGGGAGGGCATTGGTAGACTCCGCCGTCGGAACCGAGGCAGGGGGTTGGGCCGGCACCGCGCCAGGGAGCGGGCGGATGTTGCACCTGCGCCCATGCGGCAGCGGACAGAATCAAGGTGACGCCAGTGAAAGATTTGCGTGGCACGGCTCACATTATAGGCCGGGGCGTCTCCTGCTGCGACCAGGTCAGTGCTGGTTTCGATAGAAAACGTATAAGAAGATCGCGGCGGTTACTCCAGCGAAAGTCTCAATCAGCGAAACGATAAAATGCACCGGCGCAACGAACCCTCCCGCCACTCCAAAAATGTTCTCGATCAATCCCACGATCAGCATTATGGCCAAGAGCACCGATCCGAGGAAGGCAAGAAATACAGCATTCTTGAGTCTCATACCGTGGATGGAGCAATTCGCGGCCCAGAAGCGGATCGCTAACCCCTGATTTCACGCGCCCGCTACCTCGGGCTAGGAGTCTCCATCTTATGAAGCAGGAGGTGACGGGAGATGAAGCACTATCGTTCATTTGCGTTGGCAGCGTGTCTGAGCGCGGCCGGGGTGTTTGCGGCGTATGGCTCCACGGGCGATCCGATCAATCCGCAATCGCAATCCGATATCGCCAGCCAGGTACAACAGAAACTCGCAAGCCTGCCCTACTACACGGTCTTCGATAGTCTCGGGTTTAGGGTTGACGGCACCCAGGTGACGAGTACGGGCCAGGTCGTGAACCCCGCGCTGCCCGACGAGGCCAAGAGCGCTGTCATGGATGTCTCTGGTGTGACCACGGTCATCGACCAGCTCCATATTCTGCCACGGTCATTCATGGACGCCGGCATCCGGCGGGCCGTGTTGCGCGCAATTTACGGCGCTCCGGCCCTGCAGCGTTACGGAGAGCCGGTCGTCCCATCGATCCACATCATCGTGGATAGCGGGACGGTGACCTTGATGGGAATGGTCGCGACGCAAGGCGATAGAACCGAGGCATACCTTCGAGCCATGTCGGTCCCCGGAACCTTCGGCGTCATTAACGACCTGATTGTGAATTTGGGCGTGTAAAGGAAGAATAACCAGAAACAACAAAAGGAGCAGTGGTCCGGGCGGCCCATCATAAGAATCTCTACGAGCGCCATCGTCTTGCGCTTCACGCGCTGAGCCGTGCTCTCAGGCACTGTGCTCAATTCTCCGGCGCTTGCCGATCCTCAACCCCATCAAGGCCGTCCGGTCACCGCTCCCTTACTCTTGCCGGGTTCTATCTGGAGAGCCTCCTTTGCAATCGCACTCTTTCTGGTGCAATCGTGAGGCCGCGGTTGTGGCGTCTCTTGATGATTGAGAATAGGTGACGGGCGCCGCAGATTGCGCGTTATGGCTGGGTGAAAGCTGGTGGTGGGCGCGCAGGGACTCGAACCCCGGACCCCCTCGGTGTAAACGAGGTGCTCTAACCAACTGAGCTACGCGCCCGACTCCTCTAAGTATCTCTTAAGTCGCTCAAGCGCCGCCTCCAGCATGTTCTTGCCGGAGCCGTAGCACAGGCGCACGCTGCCCTGGCCGCCCGCTCCAAAGGCCACGCCGGGCGCGAGGCCGACTCCTGTTTCGAGCAACAGGCGCTTGCAGAAGGCGAAGGAATCGGCGATGCCCTCGATCTCCGGAAAGAGGTAGAACGCGCCTTCGGGAACCGGAACGCTAATCCTTGGCATGGAGTTGAGCGCGCCCAGGCACAGGTCGCGATTTTCGCGCAGGCGGGCGAGCAGTTCCTGTAACGACGCTTCGCCGTGTTCCAAGGCTGCCTCTCCGGCCTTTTGCACGAAGGCGACGGGACAGGAGACCAGGAATTCGTTGAGGCGCGAGGCGCGGGCGATAAGGTCGCGTCGCGCGGTAAGCCAACCGAGCCGCCAGCCGGTCATGCACCAGGCTTTGGAAAACGATTGGATGACGGCAACGGCGTCATCCCGGGTGCACAGGCGGAGAATGGATGGCGCGACGCATTCTTCCAGCGCGGCTCCGGAGTAGTACAGGCGTTCATAGACTTCGTCGGCGACCAGCCACAACCTATGCCGCCGGGCGAAGTCGAGCAGGCGCTGCTGATCCTGCTGGGTCGCAACCCAGCCCAGAGGGTTCGAGGGCGAGGTGTAAAGCAGGAGCCGCGTGCGCGGAGTGACTGCGGCTTCGAGAGCGTCGAAGTCGATCGCGTAAGCGCGGCCGTCGCGTGGCTGGGCGATCTGCTTGACCACGGCGTGAGACATGCGCAGAATCGCCGAGCCGTTGGGCCAGGCGGGCGTGAGCACCAGAGCTTCATCGCCGGGATCGACCAGGCAGCGCAGCGAAACCGAGAGCGCCTGCACTCCGGAGGCGGTGACGGCCATTTCGGCCGATGGATCGAGTGCGACGCCATGCAGCCGATGGGTGTATCGGGCGATAGCTTCGCGCAGCGAAGGAAGGCCGGCGTTTTCGGTGTAATATGTGAAGCCTTGGGCCAGGGCTTCTTCCGCGGCGCGCTTGATAAATGCGGGCGTGGGAAGATCGGACTCGCCGAAATACAGCCGGTAGACTCCTTTCATCTGCATCGCGATTTCCGCCAGCTCACGCACGCGGGAATCGGGCACGGCCAGAGCGGATGCGGCGACGCGGGCGGACATGGTAAGTTTCAGTCTACGATGTCGGCTCCCTTCGAAGCCTCTTTCGAAAACTACTACGGCAATGCGGACGTGGCCCTCGCCCTCCGAAAGATGATCCGCGCCGCAAAGATTCCGCAGACGTTGCTATTTTCTGGCCCCGAAGGCATCGGCAAAGCGACTCTGGCGCGGCGCTTCGCGGCGGCCTTGCTCGGAGGAGCAGAGAAAATCGAACAGGACGACCTGAGTTTGCAGGCGAACCAGGCGCTGGTAGAGGATCGCGAAAAATGGACTTCGGACAAGCGCAACGACGATCCGCTGGTGTTTTCGACGCATCCGGATTTCACAACCTTTGCTCCGGACGGCCCTCTGCGGCAGATCACCATCGCGCAGATGCGGCTGTTGAAGCAGCGCGCGCCCCTCAAGCCGTTGCACGGTGATTGGCGCGTGTTTCTGATCGATTCCATCGACCGCGCCAATGAGCAGGCGGCGAATTCGCTGCTGAAGACTCTGGAGGAGCCTCCCCCGCACCTGATCCTGATTCTGACGGCGCGCAATGCCTACGACCTTTTGCCGACCATCCGCTCGCGCGCGGTGCCGTTTTATTTCGGACGTTTGAACGCAGACGCGATGCATTCCTTCCTGCAAGCTCGCAGGGTGGATCAGCCGGAGCGGAGGCTGGCGTTAGCGGATGGCTCGCCGGGCGCGGCGGTGTCGCTGGATCTGGAGGCTTATGACCGGCGGCGCGGGGCGATGCTGGCGCTGCTGAAAGTCGCCGGAGGATTGGAACCGTTCGGAACTTGGATGAAGCATTGCGAGTCGATTGCGGCGAGGCGCACCGAGAAGCTCGAGCAGTATTTGGAGGTCCTGTATTTGCTGCTGGGCGATGTGCTGCGGCTGGAGCACGGCGTCGAAGAGGTGCGCAATCAGGACGTGGAGCGGGATCTGCGGGCGTTGGCGGGAAGGGTTTCCTTCGACTGGCTGCGGAGGGCTGTGGAGCGCGTGGACGCGCTGGTGGAGTTGGCCCGGCGGAACATTCAGAAGCCGATCGCCCTGGACGCGCTGGCAGTGGAATTGCGCTCCCGCTAACGCTCATGTTATTCAAGAATCAATAGCGCCCCCAAGGAGCCTGCCCGTGGACCCCGCAAACCGAAGGCTGATTCGCCCGAACATCAACGAAATGAAGGAGCAGCGCAATCCCGGCTCACACGGTAAAGACGCGCAGAAGAAGACCTCGCCGCCGGAACAGACCAACGCCGAAAATTTCTACTACTTGAAACAGATGCAGTCCAAGACGCAGATGACCATCGTGCTCAAGGACGGAGAGACGCTGAAGGGCGTGATCGAGTGGTACGACAAATGTTGCCTCAAGGTGAACCGCGACGGCGAGCCTAACCTGCTAGTGTATAAGTCCAACATCAAGTACATGTATAAGGCGTAGCAGGAAAGCTCGCGATAAATGCGCGCGCCTGCGCAGCCATGACCGGGTCGGGCGGCAAGGCGGCAGCGTGGATTTCGCCGTGCTCGATCGGTGCGTGGTCTTTTTCCAGGATGTAGATTAGTCTGAGCGGCTCTTCCGCGATCACCGAAAAGCGCACGGCATCGGACCCCGCATCGGCGGGAAAATGCCCGCAACGGCCACGGGCGTAGCCCTGGTTGCACAGCTCGCGTTCTTCTTCCGACACCGGTCTTGACGCTCCCGCAGCGTGGCATGAGCCTGAGAAGCAATCGCCCAACGGGAGGCGGGGCCGGTGGGTCCAGCGCTGCTGCCAGGGTTCGGGCGGAGGGTCCAGCGCGGGCTCGAAAAAAGGACAGGCCATATACTCGCCCTGGAGCGGACACGCCGCTCCGCATTCCACCCTGGAGCGGACACGCCGCTCCATATTCCACCCTGGAGCGGACACGCCGCTCCATATTCCGCCCTGGAGCGGACACGCCGCTCCAGAGCAGCTAACAAGCGGTATCCTAGCAGATTGGCAAGCTCACGGATTGAAGTCCTCCGGCAACTGCTGGAACAGAATCCGGCCAGCACGTTCGCGCGCTACGGCCTGGCGATGGAATACGTGCAGGCCGGAGAGCTGGAGCCGGCCATGGCGGAGTTCCGGACGGTCATCGCGGCCGACCCGGCTTACTCCGCGGCATATTTTCACGGCGGCCAGACCCTCGAGAAGTTGGGCCGCACCAACGACGCCCGGGAACTGTACCGGCGCGGCATCGAAGCCACCCGTGACGGGCACGCGCGCGGGGAGATGCAGGCGGCTCTGGAGATACTCGGGGAAGGTTAACCGGATTATACTTAGCTAAGGATTTTCATGCGTTACGCGGGTTTTGCCCTCATTTCCGCGCTGCTCGCCGGGTTGCCCGCGTGGTCCCAACCGAAGTCCCAACCGGCAAAAGAAGCCGTGTCGGTAAATGGTGGGAGCCGGCTGGACGTGAACCAGACCTTGTTCGTGGTCCTGGCGGCGGCGAACCTGTCGGGTTACGATGCGGGCGCGGACTGGAACTCCAACAGCCCCATTCGGCAAAAGGTTCGCGAGCGTTTGGAGGGCATAAAACTTAGCTCGATCGTCCCGTTGCGCTCGCTGCTGAAACAAGCCCGGCCCAGGGACCCGGCTAGCGAGCTGTATCGCTACGTGGAATTCGCAATCCTGTCGGCGGGCCCGCCGGACTTTACCCCGGCGCGCGCGGATTTGCCGCGGCCGCCTTCGCTGGCGCCCCTGGACGATCTTCCTCCGCTGCTGGCCGACTTCTACAAAGAGGCGCACCTGGATGAGCTGTGGAAGGAACTGCAGCCGGATTTTGATGCGTTCCTGGACGAACTCGGGCCAGCGGTGAGCCAAGCGGTGGCGTCGGCCGACGGGTACTTGCGCGGGGACACGGCCCTGTATCTGGGGCACCGGTTCCTGGTGTGGGCGGAGCCGCAGGGCGCGCCGAACCAGGTGCTGACCTTCGGCTACATG
>JASHNT010000038.1 GCA_030041495.1 Bryobacteraceae bacterium
CCGTTTGCGCCACTGATAAAAACTATGCTCGCTGGCCCCGCGCTGTCGGCAGATCGCCCGAACCGACATTCCGCTCTGCTGTTGCTCGGCCACCAACTGACGCCAGAACTCCCGCCGCGATTCCTGTGTCTTTGACATGCCGCCAGTATCGGCTAACAACTCCCGCCCGCCAAGTGGTGTTCATGTGATGCGTACGACCGCGGATCAACCTGATGGCCTGTCGGATGACCTTGCCGGACACGCGCGGTTGCGGTGACTATTTCCCGTGCTGCCCACGCACGGCCGTCCACGAAATCTCCTAATCTGTTTGTCTGACAACCTCACAGCGGGGACACCGTAAGGGAGCGTTACAAGCTCTCGGTCCAGTAACCTTTATCGGCGAGCGGTTATTTTTGCCAGATTTCCAGGCTGGGAGTCCCGCTCACCGAGCGGACGCCGGAGGAGCCGCCTTAGGGAGCTCAGCCTTCCCGTCCAGGGTAAACACAAAGAGCGTGGGAGCATTATCGGCGGGTGCATTTCCGGCGCCCGCCTCACCGCGGCCCGCCGCGCGCATGCCCACACCTCCCATCAACGCTACATACTGTTTGCCATCGATTTCGTAGGTGATCGGCGGCGCCATACCAGTCCGCCCGGTTTGAACCTCGAGCAACTTCTCGCCTTTATCCGCGCTATAGGCCATCAACCGCCCATCCTGAATTACATGGAATACGAGGTTCCCAGCGGTGGAAACGGTTCCTCCCCCAATGCCGCCGCCGCCGTCCGCGCGCCAGACCAGCCGGTGCTTTACCGGATCCCAAGCTTGCAACCCGCCGCGAACGCCCTCGGGAGCCACGGGACCGATCGAGGGAGCCTTAATCTGACGTGGTTCGGCCCCACCGCCGCGGTTGGTGCCCGAGGTGTTTGGTTTGTATTCGTCGTCTGCCGCATAGGTGTAGCTCGAGTAAGAGGCGGGAATGTACACTAGGCCCGTACTCGGGTTGAACGACATCGGCGCCCAATTGTGAGCCCCGCCGCCGGTTGGATACACCGCCACAGGCTCCTTATCGTAGTAGGCTTCCGGATTGACCATCGGACGCCCGCTATCGTCTAGACCTTTGGCCCAGTTCACT
Source organism: Bryobacteraceae bacterium (assembly GCA_030041495.1). Lineage (GTDB taxonomy): Bacteria > Acidobacteriota > Terriglobia > Bryobacterales > Bryobacteraceae > Palsa-187. Next base: position 1,110 of record JASHNT010000038.1, read on the forward strand.
TTCACAAAGGGCGCACCTGAAATAAACTGCCCCGTTACCCGGTCGAGTACGTAAAAGAATCCATCCTTCGCAGCTTGCGTCAGAACCTTGCGTGGACGGCCCTCAATAGTGAGGTCGAGCAGCATCAACTGCTGGACGCTGTCGAAATCCCAGTTATCGTTCGGTACCGTTTGGAAATACCATTTGAGCTGACCGGTGGCCAGATCGACGGCCAGGATCGAACAGGTGTATAGGTTGTCGACGTTCTGAGCGCCGCGGAACTTCTGCACCCACGGTTCTGCATTGCCGGTGCCGATATAGATCAGGTTAGCGTCCGGGTCGTAGGCGAATCCGTCCCAGACCGCGCCGCCGCCGCCCTTCTTGTAAAAATCGCCGCCCCATGTCTTGGCGGCTACTCGCATGGCTTCATTTTCGTAGGGCTGGCTCGGATCGCCCGGTACTGTATAGAACCTCCACGATCGTTGCCCAGTGGTGGCGTCGTAGGCATCGAAGTATCCACGATTCTCACCGCTGTCTCCGCCGGAGACTCCTATAATCACTTTGCCACCGGCTATCCGCGGGGCCATGGTCACGTAGTGATGATCCTGGGTGTAGGAGACGCGTGTTTCCCAGATCGGTTTCCCGGTAAGAGCATTCAGTGCAAACAGCCGCCCATCGAGGCTGGGAGCAATGATCATCCCGTTGTACAGCGCGATTCCGCGGTTAGCGGTGATGCCTTTGGTGGTTGCCTGATTGACCTCGGGATCCCACTTCCAGATCTCCTTGCCAGTGCGGGCATCCAAGGCAAACACAACGCTCCAGGTAGTGATCCCGTAGATCGTGTTATTCCAAACCAATGGTGTGGCTTCCTGGCCGTACCCGCCGGGCCCCGCTACATACGACCAGGCCAATCCCAGCCGGTTGACGTTCGATGTGTCGATTTGTTTTAGCGGGCTATAGCGCTGCTCACTTTGGGATTTCCCGTAGGTCAGCCAGGAGCCGGGGAAGGAGTCCCTCGGCGTACCGGCATTCTTCAAAACCGTCAGATCGACCACGGGAGACTGCTGCGCGTGCAGCGCGCTGGCCATCCCCGCCAAAGCCAAGAGCAGAGCGCACAGGACGCCTCGGCATTCCGTTGTGCGCGTCTCAAGAAGACTGGCCTGAGCTTGTACGAATGTCCGCATGAGATTTTCTACCTCCTTGCTCGCACCGGCCTTGTCTCGATGGCGTGGGCGCCCGCATGAGCGCCGTCGCCCTTCGTGTATTATATGACCGGCTTCTCGAACAAGGGCGAGGCCTGCTTTTCATGTTGGCCGGCTTCAGATCGCAATCCGCGACCCCTGTTGCTCCGATCGACGCCTCTGCCATCGCCCACACCAAGGCCTGGCTGCTTGCCTTCGAAGTGGAGTTGGCAAAAGCTAAAAGGAACGATGATTGCCGCCATGACAAAGTGTTATCCAACCCGCGGAATGGCCGTGGCGCTCCAGATTGGCGCCAAGGCCGCTACTGACGAAATGGAATGGAGCTAACGATGAACCAAATCCTGAAGCCGTCGCGACAAACCGCCACACGAAAAGAAACCGACAGCCTGGGAGAGGTTGAAGTTCCGGCCGGTGTCCTATGGGGCGCCCAAACGCAACGTTCTCTGGAACACTTCAGCATCGGGCACGATCTCATCCCGCGGGAGATGATAGCGGCCTACGCGACGCTTAAAAAGGCGGCTGCTAATGTCAACCATGCAGCGCGCCGCTTGCCGGCCGAAAAACACCGGCTCATCGTCGAGAGCTGCGATGAGATCCTTACCGGCCTCCACGAAAACAATTTCCCTTTGCACGTTTGGATGACCGGCAGTGGAACGCAGTTCAACATGAACGTAAATGAGGTGATCGCGAATCGCTGTTCCCAATTGGCGGGCACGCCGCTGGGAAGCAAGACGCCGGTTCATCCCAACGACGACGTCAACATGTCGCAGTCGTCCAATGATTCTTTTCCGGCGGCAATGAATATTGCGGCAGTCGACGGCGTCACCAACCGCTTGCTTCCGGCGGTATCGGCTCTGAGGGATGCTATTGCGGCGAAGTCCGAGCAATGGAAGGAAATCGTGAAGATCGGCCGCACACACATGCAGGACGCGACGCCGCTCACCCTCGGCCAGGAGTGGTCAGGTTATGCGGTGATGCTGGGCGACTCTGTCGATCGTATTCTGGACGCACTGAAAGGCGTTTACCAGTTAGCCCTTGGCGGCACTGCAGTTGGCACCGGCATCAATGCCGCGCCGGGTTTCGATCAGTCCGCCGCTAGCGAGATCGCGAGGCTCACCCGATTGCCTTTCGTCAGTGCGCCGAACAAGTTCGCGGTACAAGGCGCTCACGACGCTTTGGTTCAGTTGTCTGGTTCGCTCCGTACGTTATCAGTTTCCCTCTACAAGATCGCCAACGACATCCGCCTGATGTCGTGCGGCCCCAGGGCGGGCTTCGCCGAATTGATCATTCCGGCGAACGAGCCGGGTTCATCGATCATGCCTGGCAAGGTGAACCCAACGCAGGCTGAGGCGCTGGCCATGATTGCCGTGCAGGTGATGGCAAATGACGTAGCCGTGGGATTCGGCGGCGCGGGCGGCTATCTCGAGATGAACGTCTACAAGCCCCTCATGATCTTCAACATCATGAAGTCGATCACTCTGCTGACGGATGGGTGCGCGAATTTTCGAAAATATCTGATTGAAGGTACACAACCAAACCAGAAAAAGATCCAGGAGTATGTCGACCGCTCCCTGATGCTGGTGACTGCACTTTCGCCAGTCATCGGTTATGACAAAGCTTCCGCCATCGCCCACTACGCTCTGGACAACGATTTGACGCTCAGGCAGGCCGCACTGAAGCTTGGTTTCATAACGGCGGATGAGTTCGATCGCGTAGTCGATCCGGTAAAGATGGTCCGTCCGAATATCGTCGAAGCCGCTGGAGAGCGGGAAGCACAAAAGGAGGCCCTCAAGTGACCGATTCTCCAAGCAACGCAACTATGGATCGATCCCAGTCACGACCTGAGTTCCGAAGCCGGTCGTCGTGGAAGGAAACCGGCAGGGCCTCGATCTGGTTGTGAACGGTCTCCACGCCAGGAATGCTTTTGACAGCTTGCTCATAGCTTGTCCCTCCCGAACGGAAACGCCTCAGGCGTTTACCAGCTCAGTAGGGGCAGTCGCCGCGCCAACGCGCACAACGCCGATCCGGCAGTGAAGTGTTTGTGGATATTCAGAAGGCATGGCTCTGCCGGCAGCGTAAATGACGCTTCTACACTGTGGCTGTCGCAGAAGTGCGTCACAGCGCACCGAGAGTGCCTCCCGCTGTGAGCGATAGAGATTTGTTTTTCACAACGTGTCCGTCAAAGTGACCCTCCTTCCCTTGGTGTGCTGGACGAGCGCCTTGGTGCGGCCGCTCAGAACCCGCTGTTACCGCTGAATCGAGACCGGCAAAAATCAAGAAGCCATCCCGGCCGGGTCAGAAAGGAGCCACAATTAAACAAGAGCCTGAAACGTTCCGGCGGTATCCTGACTCTTAAGACGAAGGCGGTACTCGGGAGGTTGTTAACGATGAATGTTACACATGAGTTGCATCAAGCGGGCCAGAGCATCTGGCTGGACAATATCACGCGCGACATGCTCGATGGCGGGACGCTGCAACGCTACATCGATGAGTGGTCGGTAACGGGACTCACGTCGAATCCCACCATTTTCGACCACGCCATCAAGAACAGCCCCGCCTATGACTCCAGCATTCGCGAGAAGTTGAAACGGGGCAAGTCGGGTGAAGCCCTGTTTTTCGAGGTCGCACTGGAGGACATCACGCGCGCGGCGGGGTTGTTTGCTCAGGTACATCGCCGGACCAACGGAGTCGACGGATGGGTGTCTCTGGAAGTCTCGCCCGTGCTGGCGCACGATAGTGCCAGCAGCCTAGCGGCGGCGAAGGATCTTCACGCACGAGCGGGCCAGCCGAACCTCTTCATCAAGATTCCCGGCACGCCGGAGGGACTTCCCGCGATTGAAGAAGCGATCTTCAGCGGCATCCCCGTCAACGTGACGCTGCTGTTTTCGCGGGAGCACTACTTGGCGGCGGCGGACGCGTATATGCGCGGAATCGAGCGGCGTATCGAGAAGGGGCTGGACCCCAAGATCGCCTCAGTCGCCTCGCTGTTCATCAGCCGGTGGGACGTCGCAGTGATGGGCAAGATCCCGGAGGCCCTGCGCGGCAAGCTGGGGATCGCCATCGCCATGCGAACCTACAAGGCGTACTGCGAACTGCTCGCGGACTCCCGTGTAAAGCGGATCATGAACGCCGGCGGGCTTCCGCAGCGCCTGTTGTGGGCCTCCACCGGAACCAAGGATCCCAAGGCGTCCGACGTGCTTTATGTCAAGGCTCTGGCCGCGCCGTTCACGGTCAACACCATGCCGGACGCGACACTCAAGGCCTTCGCCGATCATGGCGAGGTGACCGGGATTCTGGCGGAAGACTGTGGCGATTGCGAGGCAGTGCTGGAACAGTTTAAAACTGCCGGAATCGATGTCATCCAGCTCGCCCAGCAGCTTCAGGACGAAGGCGCGGAAGCATTCGTGAAGTCCTGGAACGACCTGTTGCAGGTCATCGAATCCAAGAGTGCCGCGCTCCTGACGGCTGCACGCTGAAGGAGCAGGCGCGATGGGGCCGCAAAAACAGACCGCCATAGCTCCTCCGCTGACCAGGCGGAAGGCCTGGAAGAAGCTCCAGACCCACTTCAAGAAAATCCGCGAAACGCACCTGCGAACGCTGTTCGCCGAGGACGCGCAGAGGGGACAAAGCATGACCGCCGAAGGCGCGGGACTGTTTCTGGATTATTCCAAGAACCGGGTCACGCCGGAAACCGTGAAGCTACTGATTCAACTCGCCGACGAGTGCGGGCTGCGGCCGCGCATCGACGCCATGTTCCGCGGCGACAAGATCAATATCACGGAAAAGCGCGCCGTTCTGCACGTGGCGCTGCGGGCGCCGCGCGGCGCCTTGATCCTGGTGGACGGCGAGGACGTCGTTCCCCAGGTGCACGCCGTGCTGGACCGCATGGCCGATTTTTCTCACCGAGTGAGAAGCGGGGCTTGGACCGGCTACACCGGCAAGCCCATTCGCAACCTGATTAACGTAGGCATCGGAGGCTCCGACCTCGGTCCGGTGATGGCGCACGAAGCGCTGAAGCATTACAGTGAGCGTAAGCTGACATGCCGTTTCGTCTCCAACGTTGACGGCACGGATTTCGCGGAAGCGGTCCAGGATCTGGATCCGGCCGAAACGCTGTTCATTATTTCCTCGAAGACATTCACGACGCTAGAGACTATGACCAACGCCCACACAGCGCGGGAGTGGCTGCTGGCCGGCATGGGCGGCGATGAGAGGGCCGTGGCCCGGCACTTCGTTGCCGTGTCGACCAATGCGGGAGAGGTTGGCAAGTTCGGCATCGATACAGCGAACATGTTCGGATTCTGGGATTGGGTCGGCGGGCGGTATTCGATGGATTCGGCGATCGGATTGTCGACCATGCTGGCCATCGGTGAGGATTATTTTCGGGAAATGCTGGCTGGTTTCCACGAAATGGACGAACATTTTTGCAGCGCTCCGTTCGAACAGAATCTACCCGTGCTCATGGGCTTGCTGGCGGTATGGTACGGCAACTTCTTCAATGCCTCCACTATCGCCGTGCTGCCCTATGAGCAATACCTGAAGCGCTTCCCCGCCTATTTGCAGCAGTTGACCATGGAAAGCAACGGAAAGAGCGTCACGCTGGACGGAATGTGCGTCGATTACAGCACCGGAGCGATCTATTGGGGCGAACCCGGCACCAACGGGCAGCACTCGTTTTATCAGTTGATCCACCAGGGAACACGTTTGATCCCTTGCGACTTTATCGCGTTTGGTGCAGCGCTGAATCCGCTGGGCCGGCATCATGACATGCTCCTGGCCAACGTGTTCGCGCAAAGCGAGGCGCTGGCATTCGGAAAAACACCGGAGCAAGTGGAGGCGGAAGGCACTCCAGACTGGCTGGTTCCGCATCGTGTGTTTGAAGGCAATCGGCCATCGAACACCATCCTGGCCGATCGCCTCACGCCGGCCGCGCTAGGCCGCCTGGTGGCCTTGTACGAACACAGCGTGTTCACGCAGGGGACCATCTGGGGCATCAATTCGTTCGACCAGTGGGGCGTGGAACTGGGCAAGGCGTTGGCGCAGCGCATCATTCCCGAACTGGAAAGCCCGTCCGAGCCGGCGCTGGGCCACGATAGCTCCACCAACAACCTGATTCGCCGCTACCGCGCAATCAAAGCCTGAGCGCACATCTACGACGCCGTTCTGAACACTGGCGAACCGGCGCCTCCAAAACTGCACCTGAGCGGCCCTGCCGCACTACAATAGACGTTTAAATGGATCGCAAACGGGTTGGAATCGTCCTGTTTGAAGACGTCGAGGTCCTGGACTTTTGCGGGCCATTTGAAGTGTTTTCAGCCACTCGGTTGAACGAAGAGAAGCGGCTCGAAGAACCCTCCCCCTTCGAGGTACTGCTGGTCGCTGAGCGGCCGGACCCGATTCGTACAACGGGCGGCATGACGGTCCTGCCTCATTTCACGTTCGAGAACTGCCCGCACCTTGAAATACTTGTCTGTCCGGGCGGATGGGGTACCCGTAGTGAATTGAAGAATCCGGTCATGCTCGATTGGTTGCGCGCCCGCGCAGCGGAGGTGGATACGCTGACGTCGGTTTGTACTGGTTCGATGCTGCTGGGTTTCGCCGGTCTTCTGAATGGGCTGCACGCCACTACCCACTGGCGCTTGCTCGATTGGATGCGTGACTCCTTTCCTTTGGTCAGCGTTGAGTACGGCAAGCACTTCGTCGCCGACGGCCGTGTGTTTACCTCCGCCGGCATCTCGGCTGGCATCGATATGTCACTCAAAGTTGTGGCACATTACTTCGGCGAGAGCGTAGCGAGGGCCACCGCTCGGCACATGGAATACCCCTATCCGGAAAGCAGTGCCCGCCGCATCCGGATGTGAGCCTCGAACTCACCCAGCCACGCTATAATGCATCCACGTGAAGGTTCCTGCTATACTAAAGAAGTATTTCGCTGTTGGCGGGCGAACCCTGGCACTCATCGCCGATGAGTCCGGAAAGAGCATGCATCTTTAAGCGTTTCCACTTCGATCCCTCAGCCGTCCTTCCTCCCGATGGCAACATCGGTCTGTTGGCCAAGCCGAATTTCGAATCTCAGCGACACAATTTGAACCTAACTACAAGGACACTATGAGTAACATTTTTGTTGGCAATCTCAGCTTCCAAACCACGCAGGAGGACCTGCTCGCTACTTTTTCCCAATTCGGCAACGTCGAACAAGTCAATGTCATCAGGGACCGGGACACCGGACAGCCCCGCGGATTCGCGTTCGTCGAAATGAGCAACGCGCAGGAAGCACAAACAGCCATTGCGCAATTGAACGGGGCGGAGCTCAACGGCCGTACCCTCAACGTGAACGAGGCTCGTCCGAAGACCAGCGGTTCTGGGGGCGGCCGCGGAGGATTCGGCGGTGGCGGGAACCGGAGAGGAAATAGCGGCGGCGGGCGCGGGTCCCGCTGGTAAGAAAGGTTCGCTAAACAAACACCGGTCTGCGGACCATGCGGCCCGTAAGGGCCACAAGAAAGGAAGCATATGCCCGGTCGTGGACCCCAATCGCTGAAGAAGCGCCAGAAGGAACAACAGCGCAGGGAAAAACAGCAGGAGAAGATGGCAAAGCGGCTTGAGCGGAGACGTCAAAACTCCGAAACCAGTTCGGACGCGCCGCCAGCCGCCGAGCCAGCCGAGCAGATCAATTCAACCGATTAACGCATTAACGCACGGATCGAGGGGCCAGCATCATGGTTTTCGCATTAAGGCGCGTGAGCAACGAAGGCGGTCTCCGCCGGTTCACCTTCGAGCTGGCTGGAAGCCGCCCTCCGCGAACTAACGTGACTGTGGTCGCCGACATGGCGCTGGCGCGGAAATATGAGATCCCGCTCCAGGAACTGCCCCTACTGTGCCTTCGCTTCCTCGAGAGCCGGACTGGCGACCCGGCCGGCCCGGCGGTCTTCTCGGAAAAGGAGATGATCGAGTACGTTAATCGCCGCAAGGAAGCCAAGGATCTGGCGCAACTGAAGCGCCGCGGATTTGGGCGTCGAACTCCCACTGCCTGAGGCGCGAGAGTTCGCTCTGCACTCCAGGTCGCTCTTTATCAGAACTGCGCCTTCACCTCGCCGTACGCCCAATCCAGCCACGGCAGCAGAGCCTGAATATCCGAGGTCTCCACCGTCGCCCCGCCCCATACCCGCAATCCCGGAGGCGCATCGCGATACGCGCCCACGTCATACGCCGCGCCCGCCTTTTCGAGCGCCGCTACCATCGACTTGGCATGTTTCGCCTGATTCTCGGCCGATAGAGCCGCATACGCCGGATCGATCACCCTCAGGCAAATCGATGTATTGGACCGCGCCGCCGCATCCTCTGCCAAAAAGCCCGCCCAAGTTGACTGAGAAACCCACGCCTCCATCGCGGCCAGGTTCGCCCGCGACCGCGCCAACAGAGCCGGCAAACCGCCGATCGACTCCGCCCACTTCAGCCCGTCCAGCGCGTCCTCCACGCACAACATCGAAGGAGTGTTGATCGTCTCGCCTTGGAAAATCCCGTCAATCAGCTTGCCGCCCTTGGTCATCTGGAAAATCTTCGCCAACGGTCGAGGAGGCACGTACGTCTGCAGCCGAGCCACCGCGCGCGGGCTCAGCACCAGCATGCCGTGCCCGCCTTCGCCGCCCAGCACCTTCTGCCATGACCACGTGATCGCGTCCAGTTTCGCCCACGGAATCTCCATCGCAAACACCGCCGAAGTCGCGTCGCAGATTCCCAACCCCGCATGCTCCGCCGGAATCCACTGCTCGTTCGGCACCTTCACGCCGGACGTTGTTCCGTTCCACGCAAACACGACGTCGCGCCGCCAATCCACTTGAGCGAGGTCCGGCAGGTTGCCGTAATCGGCCTTGAACACGCGCAGGTCGGCGAGCTTCAACTGGTTCTTGCAATCCGCCGCCCAGCCGCTCGAAAAACTCTCCCACGCGAGAACGTCCACGCCGCGCTCGCCCAGCATCGACCACATCGCCATCTCCACCGCGCCGGTGTCGGACGCCGGTACAATGCCGAGAACATAATCCGCGGGGATGCCGAGCACCTTCTTACTGCGCTCGATTACCTCCGCCAGTTTATTCTTGCCGATCTTGGCGCGATGGGATCGCCCCACCGCGGCTTCTTTCAGATTTTCGAGGCTCCAGCCGGGACGCTTCGCGCACGGCCCTGAAGAAAAGCAGGGATTTTTAGGAAGAGTAGTAGGTTTCATGAGTACTTTTTGGATTTCCGCCGGATTCACCGGCGCGTAACTTGAGCAGCGTCGCGCTGCTCTCTCCAGGGTAACAACTCTCAGCCGCAGCGCAGAGCCGTCGCTGGATCCACTCTCACCGCGCGCCGCGCCGGAGCGTAGCAAGCCGCCAGCGTGCATGCGAACAGCAGAACCGCAGCGGCTAAAAACGTGAGCAAATCCGTCGAGCTGACTTGAAACAGCAGGCTCGACATCAGCCGCGTCAGCAGCGCCGCGCCAATCAAGCCCAGCCCCACGCCTATGCCTCCCACGATCGCCCCCTCCCGCAGCACGTCCAGGAAAATATCGTTCGGCCGAGCCCCCATGGTCATGCGCACGCCGATTTCGTTGGTGCGCTGGCCAATCAGGTAAGAAACCACGCCGTAGATTCCCGTGATGGAAAGCAGCAGCGCAATCCCCGCGAAGCAGCCCAGCACGATCAGCGAAAAGCGCCGCGGAGCCAGCGACGCCGCGATGTTGTCCGTCATCCACTGTTCGCCAAACACGGCTCCGCCGTCAAACGAGTTGACCTCTTTGCGCAGTTCCCGCAGCAGAGCCGCTGGCTCGGTCTTGCTGCGCACGAGGCTCGCGAACGCGTTCGCCATCATGGGAACAATCGAATCCGGCATCTGGCCGATTGGGATGTAGAGCTGCGCGTACTGGTTGCTTTCCGCATCGGGATCCAGCCGCGCCTGCTTCACCCGCCCGGCAATGCCGACGATCTCCACCGGCCTGTCATGCAGCCACACATGAAGCTGCTTGCCGATTGGGTCCTCGCCCTGAAACACCGCCCGCGCCGAATCTTCATCGATCACCGCAACCAGCGGCCGGCCCTGAGTATCCCCCTCCGAAAACGCCCGCCCGCGCAGCAGCGGAATCCCCATCGCCTGGAAATGATCAGGGCTCACCCAGTAGATATTGGACAGCCGGTGCGAGCCGTCCGCGGGCGGAGGCTGATCCGCGCGGTTGAAGCCGACGCCGGTGTTGCCGATGAACGGTAGTCCGCCTGCCTCCACTCCCGCCGCTTCCACTCCCGGAATCGCACGCAGCCGCCGGTTCCACTCCTCCAGCGCAGCCCGTGCGGCCGCAGGACTGGAACTCCGCTCCGGCGAAAGGCTGCTGTAGAACACCAAGAGGTGATTCGGCTGAAACCCCGGCGCCACGCTCCATAAATTGTGCAGCGTGCGATAGAGCAAGCCGGTGCCGGTCAGCAGAACCAGCGTCAGCGCAACCTCCGCGATGATCAGCAAGTATTGCGGCTTCCGCCGCCCGCTCAAAACTCCGCGCGCGCCTTGACGCAACGTCTCCTGAAGATTCGCCTCCCGGACCTTCAACGCCGGCGCGCACCCGAACAGCATTCCGGTGACCAAAGACACCGCCAGTGTAAACAGCAGCACGCGAGGATTCACCTCCACGTCCACGGTTCCGGGAAGCACCGAAGGCAGCACCGCCAGAGCCGCACCCGTGCACCAGGAGGCGATCAGCAGCCCCAGCGCGCCTCCCGCCAGGGCGAGCATTACGCTCTCCGTCAGCATCTGCCGCACCAGCCTGCCCGGCCCCGCGCCCAGCGCCATGCGCACCCCAAACTCCTGCGCCCGGCCCGCCGACCGCGCCAGCACCAGATTCGCCACGTTGGTGCAAGCGATCAGCAGCACGAAGCCGACCGAGGCAATCAGGGCCAGCAGAACCGGCCGCAATCCGCCCGTCAGGTCCTGGCGATACTGCATCACGTTCGCGCCGGTATCTTTATCCTTGTCGGGAAACTCCTGCTCCAGGCCACGCGCGATCGCCTTCATCTCCGCACGAGCCTGCGCCAGCGTGGCTCCCGCCTTCAGCCTTCCCAGCCCGGTGGTAGAGTCGCCCACGCCGCGATCATAGTAAATCTCCGCGTTGCTCTGGCCGATCGGCGTGATCACGTCCTTGGCCGGCCCGGGCGAGTCGTCGAAGCGCAGCTTCGCGACCCTGGCCGGCACGACGCCGATCACTGCATAGTCGCGTCCATTCAACCGCAGCGTCTGCCCGACGATTTTCGGATCAGCGGCGAATCGCCTTCGCCAGAAGTTTTCGCCCAGCAGCAGCACCGCAGCCCCGCCCCGCATGTCCTCTTGCGCGGTGAACATCCGCCCTAACAGCGGCTGCACCCCGAGCACCGCCAGCAGATTGGAGGAGACCGCCAGAGCCATCACCTGCTCCGGCTCACCGCGTCCGGACATGGTGTACGTGTCGTCGTTCCTTACTCCCGAGATCTCGGCCGTCTGCGCCTGCTTCTGCCAATCCAGCAGATTCGGATACGAGATCGAATTCTTGCTCTCACTCTTGGACGTTGCATACAGCGTGACCAGCCGCTCCGCGTCCGGGAACGGGATCGGGTGCAGCAGCGCCGCGTCGATCACACTGAAGATGGCCGTGTTCGCGCCAATCCCCAGCGCCAGTGTCAGCAGAGCCGCAAACGTGAACCCCGGGCTGTGCCGGAGCGTTCGGAACGCGAAGCGCAAATCCTGTCTGGTGGTATCGAGCACGCCGACCCCTAGTCACTCCAACTCAGCACGTGCCATGCCGCACGCATCTCACCTGAAATCTTCCGGCTACAAACCGAGCCGTGTCCGCTTGTGGGACGCCCTGCGTCGAAAACGAGTCAACCCTTGGGCTCCTTATGCCCTGTAAGCAATAGATCCAGGATGAGCAGCCCAGCGCCGATGGTGATCATCGCATCCGCGGCGTTAAACGACGGAAATTCCCACTGGCCGAAAAAAAACTGCAGGAAATCCGTCACCGTGCCGCGGAAGATGCGATCCCACAAATTTCCCGCAGCCCCTCCCAAAATCAGGGCCAGGCCAATCCGCATCAGCCCGCTCTGCGCCGCTCCTGCGCCGGGCCGCCACAGCATCACCGCGATGATGGCCATCACCACCACCGACACTCCCACCAGCAGCACCTCGCGCCAGATGCCCTGCGAATCCGCGAGCATCCCGAAACCGGCTCCCGGATTCTCCACGTGATCGATGTAGAAAAATCCCGGGATCACCTTGGTCACGTCGCGCGCTGAGTACGCCGCTTGAATGTACAGCTTCGTGATCCGGTCCACCACCACCACCCCGGCGGCGATCGCAGCCGGGACCCAGGGCGACCTCACGCCGCCGTCTCTTTCATCATCTCTTTTAAGACTGGCGCACAATCTCCGCACACGGCCGGGAAATCCGCATCGCTCCCGACGAGGGTCGAATATTTCCAGCAGCGCTCGCACTTCTGCCCGCCGGCCCGCTCCACGATTACCCCCTTGGTATCGTCTAGCACCACCTGCGACACGATGAACCATGCGGGAAGACTTGCCTTGTACTTGTCAAGGAGTTCCGTCGCGCCCATCCGCACCCGAGCCTCCAGCGATGTCCCGATCAGCTTCGCTTGTCTGGCTTCCTCCAGCGCCTTTAAAACCGGCTCGCGAACCTCCACTAGCGTCTCCCAGTCCGCCAGCTTCGACGCATCCAGGCCGTGCGCCAATTCCTCGTCCTGCGGATCTGGCAGCAACGCCAGATGCACGCTCTCCGGATCGCCCGGCAGCTTGGCCGTGAAGCTCCACGCTTCTTCCGCGGTGAACGCCAAAAACGGAGCCATCAATCGAACCAGCGCGCAGTGCACCCGGTACAGCGCCGTCTGCCCGCTCCTTCGCGGCTTGCCGCGAGTCGCTCCCGTATACAGCCGATCCTTCAACACATCGAAATACAACGAGCTCAAATCTTTCGTGGCGAAATCGTAAATCGCGCGATAAACTTTATGAAATTCGAAATCGTCGTAAGCCTTGCGGCACTCCTCCACCAGATCCTGCGTCCGCGCCAGAATCCAGCGGTCGATCTCCACCATCTCCTCCACCGGCACCTTGTCCAACACCGGATCGAAATTATGCAGATTCCCCAGCGTGTACTTCAGCGTGTTGCGCAGCTTGCGGTACGCCTCGATCAGCCGGTCCAGAATCGTGTCCGAAAGCCGCATATCTTCGGTGAAATCGATCGACGCCGTCCACAGCCGCAATAACTCCGCGCCGTATTTATTGGTGATCTTCTCCACCGCCTCCGACCCGCGTGATTTCGACATCGCGTGGCCTTCGCCATCCAGCGTCCAGCCATTTGTAGCGGTCGCGCGGTAAGGCGCAGCGTTGCGCAGCGCCACCGCCACCAGCAGCGATGAGTGAAACCACCCGCGATACTGATCGCCGCCCTCTAAATAAAGGTCCGAAGGCCACGGCAGATGATTCTTCTCGGTGAGCACCGCCAAATGACTCACGCCGGAATCGAGCCACACGTCTAAAATGTCATTCTCTTTGCGAAACTCCGTGCCGCCGCATTTTGGACACTTCACATCGGGTCCCATGAGCTCCGCCGCGCTCATCGAATACCACGCGTCAGCGGAGTGTTCGCGGAACAACCGGATCACCCGATCCAGCACCGCGCGAGCCGTGAGCGTCTGATTACACCCCTCGCAATAGAACACGATGATCGGTACTCCCCAAACCCTTTGCCGCGAAATGCACCAATCCGGCCGCGTCGCGATCATGTTGGAGATGCGCCCCTCGCCCCACTCCGGCTTCCACTTCACCGTCTTGATCGCGTCCAGCGCCCGCTCCCTCAGGGACTTCCCATCTACGATGCCGCGATCCATCCCCACGAACCACTGCTCGGTGGCGCGGAAGATCGTCGGCTTGTGGCAGCGCCAGCAGTGCGGATAACTGTGGTCGATCTTTTCCTCGCCGAGGAGACCGCCGGTAGCCTTGAGGATCTCAATGACGAGGGGATTAGCGTCCCAGACGCTTTTGCCCAGAAGCTCGTCGGGGAGCCGGCCTTCCGCTCCCTCCGCCTGAAAGAATCGACCGGCCGCATCCACAGGGCAGTAAACTGGGAGGCCGTATCGGAGCCCCACAACGTAGTCTTCCTGGCCGTGACCTGGGGCCGTGTGCACGGCTCCAGTCCCCGCATCGAGCGTCACATGCTCGCCAAGAATGCCGAGCGAATCTCGCTCCAAGAACGGATGGCGGAAGACCAAACGTTCCAACTTCTCGCCCTTGAAGCTTACCGCAGGCGTCGCATTCCCCCAGCCGCAAGCCCGGGCGGTATCGGCGAGGCGGTCCTCCGCGACGATGTAGTAGGCGCCCGCATGGGCAATCGCGACATACGTGTAGCTGGGATGAAACGAGATCGCCAAGTTCGCCGGAATGGTCCACGGCGTGGTCGTCCAGATCACCGCGTAAACAGGCTTACCCGCCAGCGACGGAAGCACATCTGTCAGGTCCGACTTCAGCGCGAACTTCACCCAGATCGACGGGCTGGAATGATTCTCGTATTCGATCTCCGCTTCGGCCAGCGCCGTCCGATCCCGGATGCACCAGTTGACCGGCTTCAGTCCTTTATAAACGTAACCCCGCTCCAGAAATTCGACGAACGCCTCGGCGATGGTCGCCTCGTACGCCGCGCTCATCGTGAGATACGGATCGTCCCATCGCCCCATGATCCCCAGCCGCATGAAATCTTTCTTCTGCAGCTCGATGTATTTGTTCGCGTACTTGCGGCACGCCGCGCGAATCTCCACCGCCGACATCCCTGCCTTCTTCGCGCCCAGCTCACTGTCTACTTGAAATTCGATCGGCAACCCGTGGCAATCCCAGCCCGGCACGTACGGCGAATCGTAGCCCTCCATGTTCTTCAGCCGCACGATGAAATCCTTGAGCAGCTTGTTCAGCGCATGCCCCAGGTGAATATTGCCGTTGGCATAAGGAGGGCCGTCGTGCAGAATATACGTCGGCCGCCCTTGACGAGCCTCGCGAATGCGCTCGTACAAGCCCGTCTGCTCCCAATGCGCCAGCAGTTTCGGCTCGAGCTGCCCCAGGTTCGCTTTCATCGAAAACCCGGTCTGGGGCAGGTGCACCGTCTTCTTTAAGTCGACCTTGGCGGACTCCATGAATCCTTTCATGGTACCCGATCCCCCAAGGTTCCTTCACAAGCCCATGTGGAATCAATAACCTATGATCTAGTTCCAAACGGCATACTTTCCCTGTTGACAGCGGGTGAAGTTGGGATTAAGATTCTCTTTCGCCTGCATTCAAACATTTGATGAGGCGATTGACGGAGAGGGACAAGTTCAGGGAATCCACGAAGAGGACCGTAGCTCCGCATGGTCACGTTCCAAGTTGGTGAGAAGGTAGTTTACCCCAATCACGGGGTCGCAACGATTGAGAACATCAGCACGCGGGCATTCGCGGACCGCTTTGAGCGGTTTTACCTGCTCCGACTGACTTATAACAGCCTGACGGTGATGGTGCCGTTCTCGCACGCGCAGGAGCTTCGGCTCCGCAAGCTCACGCGCAACGGTGAAGTCGCCCGGGTCATCAGCTTCCTTTCCGAAGGCCGCTGCCGCCGCTATCAGGATTGGAAGGACCGCTTCAAAGAGAATACCGAAAAGATGCGCGACGGCAGCCTGCTCGCCGTGGCCGAGGTGCTCAAGAGCCTGCTGATCCTCCAAGCACAGAAGCCGCTGAGCTTCCGCGAAAAGAAGATGCTCGACCGCGCCCGGCACATGATCATCACCGAGATCTCCACCTCCCGGTGCTTGAGCGAAGCCGACTCAGCCCGCATGCTGGATGAAGCGCTAGTCAAGGCGAAGCTGCATTTGCCCGAGCCGCTATAAGAGCGTGCTGAAAAAGGGCCCCCCCTGTGCTGCATCCCTCTTTCCGCAGCGCCCGAGCGATCCACTCCGCCCGCGCCGCGTCAGCACCTGCCCTCACTATAGTCAGCCTGGAGCGGACACGCCGCTCGATATCAGTCACCCGCCTCGCGCGGGCTACACTGTAAGAGCATGGCACCAGGAATGGGTGGAATGGGACGCGGAGAGCGCCGAGGGGGTCCGCCACGGCCGGGGGTAGAAGGCAAGCCGTCGAAGCTCAGCCAATCCGAGCGCTTTCGCGAGCTATGGCCGGATATCAAGGAGATGATCCGCCCGCGGCGCGGGATCTTCGCGCTGGGCTTCCTGCTGATGGTCATCAACCGGCTGTGCGCAATCGTGTTGCCGCTCTCCACCAAGCCTCTGATCGACAAGGTGATCAATCAGCGTCATGCCGAGCTGCTGGGACCGTTGGTGGCCGCGGTGCTGAGCGCAACCGTGATCCAGGGCGTCACGTCTTTTTCCCTCACTCAATTGCTTTCCAAAGCCGGGCAGCGCCTGATCGCGGAGCTGCGGGCGAAGGTGCAGCAGCACGTCGGCAAACTACCCGTGGCCTATTACGATGCCAACAAGAGCGGCATGCTGGTCTCGCGCATCATGAGTGACGTGGAGGGCGTGCGCAACCTGGTGGGCACCGGGCTGGTGGATTTCGCGGGGGGGCTGTTGACGGCGCTGATCGCGCTGGTCGTCCTGGTGCGCATCAGCCCGCTGATGACGGCCCTGACGGCTTTCTTCGTGATCGCCTTCTCCTTGACTCTGAAGCAGGCGTTTCAGAAAATCCGCCCGATCTTCCGGGAACGCGGTAAAATTAACGCCGAGGTCACCGGGCGCCTCACGGAATCCTTGGGTGGAGTGCGCGTCGTAAAGGGATATCACGCCGAGGACCGTGAGGCCGAAGTCTTCGCCGACGGCGTCCAGCGCCTCCTCAACAACGTGCTTAAGTCGCTCACCGCGATGTCGCTGATGAGCCTGTCGGCCACGGTACTAATGGGATTCGTGGGCGCGGTAGTGTGGTTCGTGGGCGCGCGGCAGGTGCTGGCGGGGCGCATGTCCCTGGGCGACCTGATGACCTTCGTCGCCTTCCTGGCGTTCCTGATCGCGCCAGTCATGCAAGTGGTAAACATTGGAACCCAGTTATCCGAAGCCTTCGCCGGCCTGGAGCGGACCCGTGAGGTGCTGCGCGAGCGGCCGGAAGACCAAGATCCGAACCGGGCCGTCGCGCTTAGCGTCATCCGCGGCGAAGTCGAGTTTTCGCACGTCGGCTTCGCCTATGAGCAAGGCAAGGAGGTACTGCACGACGTTAGCTTCCGCGCGGAGCCGGGAACAGTGACCGCTCTGGTGGGTCCTTCCGGCTCGGGGAAGTCCACCATCATCAGCCTGGTTTCGGCGTTTCACACGCCCGGCGAAGGTGCGATTACGGTCGACGGAGTCGATCTGTCCACAGTCCGGCTGGATTCGTTCCGCACGCAGTTGGGCGTAGTGCTGCAGGACACGTTCCTGTTTGACGGCTCCATTGAGGAGAACATCGCTTTCGCGCGGCCCAATGCCACGCATGAGCAGGTTCTCGAAGCCTGCCGCATCGCGCGCGTCGACGAATTCGCGGAGAACTTCGAGAAGAACTACGGCACCATCGTCGGCGAGCGCGGCGTGAAGCTCTCCGGAGGGCAGCGGCAGCGCGTTTCCATCGCCCGCGCGATTCTGGCCGACCCTCGCATCCTGATTCTGGATGAAGCAACTTCCAGCCTCGATTCCGAGTCGGAAGCACTGATTCAGGAGGGCCTCAAGTATCTGATGAAAGGCCGCACGACTTTCGTCATCGCGCATC
This sequence comes from Bryobacteraceae bacterium, assembly GCA_030041495.1. Lineage (GTDB taxonomy): Bacteria > Acidobacteriota > Terriglobia > Bryobacterales > Bryobacteraceae > Palsa-187. The sequence goes on from JASHNT010000038.1 coordinate 19,060, forward strand.
GGCTTTCAACCATCCGCCGGGCCGATCAGATTCTGGTCGTCGAAGGCGGGCGCATCGTGGAGCGCGGCACGCATGAGGAGCTGTATGCGCTCGGCGGCCGCTATTGGGATCTCTACACGCGCCAGCACGGTCTGGAAGCGAATCTGTTCCTGGCGCCGGGTGAAGGCGACACCGTCGAAGAGAATGGCGCGAACAAAGGCGAACCCAAGGAAGCCGCGGCGATCACCCAGGCGATGCGCTTGATCCGCGGCTAGTGTTCTCGAGAAACGCCGAGACCTACTCGCTCAGCACGCAGATGTCGGGAAGATTGCGATAGTTTTCCGCGTAATCCAGGCCGTAGCCGACCACGAACTTATCCGGGATCTGAAACCCGACGTAATCCACCTTTACCGGTCTCTGCCGCCGGTCGGGTTTATCCAGAAGAGTCGCGACACGCAGGGATCGCGGCCGCCGCTGCTGAAAAACCTGGATCAGGTAGCTGAGCGTGATGCCGCTATCTACGATGTCCTCCACCACGATCACGTCGTAGCCTTCCACCGATGCGTCCAGATCCTTAGTCAGCCTGACTTCGCCAGAACTGGTGGTGCCGCGGCCATAACTCGAAATGCCGACAAATTCCAGACGCGCCGGAGTCTTCATCGCCCGTGCCAGATCGGCGAGGAAGAAGCATGCGCCTTTCAGTATCCCGACCAGGTACACCGGCCCCTCCGGATAATCGCGATCGATCTCGGCCGCGAGCTCGTGGATGCGCGCTTGAATCCGCTCGGCCGGCAACATCACGGTCAGACTCGGCATAGTTTTTCGATTTTATTGCAGGACAGTGCTTAAGTGCAGGGCAAGGCCCTGTAGGGAGATGCTGCATGTAGTAACATGCTCCTAAGGAGATTCGACTGGCGCGCGCGAAGAAGCTGGCGGAACCGGAACCGGTGTGGCGGGAGGCCGTGAAAGCGGCCGATGCGAAGCAAGCCAAGGAAATCCGGGTCCTGGATTTGCGCGACGTGAGCTCCTTCGCCGATTACTTCGTCATTTGTAGCGGCTCCAATTCGCGCCAGATTCAGGCCATCGCGGATGAAATCGAGCTGCGCCTCAAGAAGAAGGGTGAGCGAGCCAACAGCGTCGAGGGCTACAACCACGCCGAATGGGTGCTGATGGATTACGGCGACTACCTGATCCACATTTTTTCAGAGAAGGCTCGCGCGTATTATGACCTGGAGCGGCTCTGGCGCGACGCCCGAAGCGTAGCGGTCTAACAGCCCGTGCCTAAACCGGGCGTTTTCGGCCAGCCGAGAAATGCAAGTGGGGTCGATCTGAACGGCGGGAAAATCGAAGCTTGCGATAAAGAGTTGGCCGCGGGGCTGTGAAAGTGCCTTCGACGGCCTTCAGGACAGCCAAAATCGTCAAAATCGCGTCCACGACCTTGTCATGAGCCGCCCGGGGCTTGCCCGAGCCATACCAGGACCGCATCAGCAGCGCAAGATTACATGCGGCGGCCTGAATCAGCAGTTTCTTGTGCACGTTTTCCGTGCCCCGTACATACAGCCGGTCCAATCCGCCGGTATCGAATTGATGTGCGAAGTTCCTCTCGATCCGCTCTCCCCGCTGCCTCTGCAGACTCTTGCCGCGAGGGCCTTGAATCCGCCGCCGGTTGCCGTAGACCGCAGCCTTCTCCGCCGCCTTGCCGCGCCAGTTGCGACGGCCCCGGTCCGGCTCGGCAATGTAGGTTCGCACTTGCAACTGTTCCAGACCAAGCACGGCTTCGTTGCTGTGATAGCCCTTATCCGCCACCACTTCCCGGACTCCCTCCGGGTACACAGGATATTCGCCTTGCGGCGTCGTTTCGGCAATCAATCCAGCCACCGCGATGCCTGCCTCAATCACGGTTTCCTGGATGGTCGCTGTATCGGCCGCGGCTCCGCCATGGGTGGTGACCGCAACGATGGCTCCAGTCTCCATGTCCACCGCGTTCTCCGCTTTAAAGGCCAACGCCGTGCGCCCGTCTTTCAGTTTCGTGATCTCGGCATCCTCATCGCTGGGGCTGTGCCAGTCTTCATTAGAGGTCTTCTTCTTGCGCTTCCGGTCCATGCGCAGCAGGCCTGCCGCATCCTGGGCGTCGATGCCTTCGGCCTCCGCCAGACGCTTCAAATACGTTAGGTAGCTCTCGCCGGTGTCGCGGCGCACGATCGATTTCATCGCCGCGTTGGCTTCCAGCGTGGTCGAATCCACGCCGATCGTCTTGCCCTTGACCAGTCCGGCTTGCGCCAACTGCTCCAGCACAAAGCTGAAGATCCGTTGATGGGTTGCCGCTCTGATCAGCCGCCGGGTGCGCGAGATGGTCACGTGATCCGGCGTCTTCTCATCCAGACCGATCGAAAGGAACTGCCGCAGCGTGAGCGAATCGGCCAAGCGCCACGCGATGCCGCGTTCGCTATCCAGCCCTTCGAAAAAACCGATCATCATGATCCGGAAATACTGGCCCGGAGGCAGCGAAGGACGCCCCAGTTTCTGATGATAAAAACCGGCACAACTCTTCTCGCAGAAACGGTCGAACTTGGCGTCGTCCAGAACTTCATTGAGCCGTTTATAGAAAGGGTGACCCGGCGCCGTGGCCAACTCGCCGCCGTACCACAAGCCCTCTTGCCGCTCCCGCATCTTCCGCGTCCCCATCGCCATACCCAAAGTTTAAAGTCAAAACATTTTCAGGTCCAGCCGTTTTTGGGGTTTAGACACGGGCTGTTAACGTCCGGAGCTCGCTGTTGCGGCTGCATCGAGGGAGGTCTGGAGAGACCAATCTACTGTACGGAATAGCCGGGGGAAGGTCAGCCGAGTTTCAGCAGGAAACGATGCCGTGGCCCAGTGCGTACTTGGTGAGCTCGGCGGTGGAGTGGATGCCGAGTTTGGTCATGATGTTGGTGCGGTGGAATTGAGCGGTCTTCACCGCGATACGCAGACGGCCGGCGATTTCCTTGGCGGAATGGCCCTCAGCCACCAGCGCCAGGACTTCGCGCTCGCGCGGGCTGAGCGCCGCGGGTGGAGGCGTGAGCAGAGACGCTAGAACGTCCTTGGCGATGCTGGGGCTCACGTAAACATTGCCGTTCGTGACTTCGTGGATGGCTTCACGCAGCTCCACGCTGGCCGAGGACTTGAGCAAGTATGCCGAAGCTCCCACGCTGAACGCCTCGCGGACAAACTCCGCTTGGCCGTACATGCTGATCAGGATCACCTTGCATTGCGGGAAGGAGCGGCGTAGACGCCGGGCTGCCTCCATTCCGCTCATCTCGGGCATTGAAACATCGATCAATGCAAGATCGGGTGCATGTTGTGCGGCGGCCGCCAGCAGGTCGCGGCCACTGTTGACGGCCGCGGCGACCTCAAAATGTTCCGCGAGGATTTTGGCCAGGCCCTGGGCCATGAGCAGGTGGTCGTCAGCGATGACGATGCGCAGCCGCGGGGCTGGCCGAACTTGCGCATCTGGTTGCGCGGATACCTGCGCGAGGATCTCCGCGTGTGGCCCTGCCTGCGGTGCGATTGGCTCCGGCAAGGGCCCCGGGGAACCAGCTTCCGTTCCGTCCACCCGGTCAGGGATAGTGTCCGTCACTTGACCGGCTCCCCGGGAAAGCGTGCTGCCGCGCCATCGCCGCAGGCGAACGCAGGCAGGCTTCCCGCAATGTTGCTTTTCGTCATTTGCCCGAACCGAGACATGGGACCCATACCGAAATGCGGGTGCCTTTCCCGGGGGCGGAAGAAATCGTGCAGCGGCCTTCGAGCAGGTTCACCCGCTCCGAGATAAAGGTCAGCCCTAAGCCCGTTCGGCCGCCGGGCTTCCTCGCAAATCCCGGGCCCTTGTCGCGCACGGCGGCGCGAATTCCATCGCCCTTCCGGCACACCGTAACGAAGACCGCGGCCGCTCGAGCATGCTTGCTTATGTTTTGGAGCGCCTCCTGCACGACGCGGTACAGGCATAGCGACACGTTGCCCGGCAGCCGCGGCGGAATCGAACGGTGCACGAACTCCGGCCGTACGCCGGTGAGTCTTGCGTGATCCTCACAAAGCGACTCGATACCGCGAATCAAGCCTAGGTTGTCCAGCACGGCCGGGTGAAGACGCTCACAGATACGGTGCAGGTCTTCGGCAAGCACGGCCACGCTTCCACGCAGCGAGTCGATCTCGGGCAGAATCCGCGTATCCGATGCGAAGCGCTGTTTCATGCCCTCGATTTCGAATTGCAATAATGCCAGCCGCTGAGCCAGATCGTCGTGCATCTCGCGGCTCACTCTGCGCCGTTCGGCTTCCTGCGCAAGCAGAACATGCGCCGAAAGGCTGGCGCGCGCCGCAGGATTGATAGGGCCTCTGTGGTGGTGAATAGGCCGCAGCAAATCGCGGAAGAATCTGCCGGGGACAGTGGTCGTATGCATCTCGCGGAGAGCCTGCAAGTGACGTTCCGTCGCGTGGGCTCGCGACCGCTTGATTGCGTGCAAAACTCGCAAGCGTAGGCAAGACAAGCCCTCAGCGCGTCTCGATTCATCTAACTATCACGAGGGAGCGGCGCCGCGCCAGGGCAAGGCTTGGTGGCGCTCGTGAAGATTGTACCCAAGGCCGCAAAGATTTCCACTTCGCAAGAACGTTGCTACCGGAGCCGCAGGTGAATTTACGCGGCGCTCTCAAAAGAATCTGGCGGCCGGGTTCGCGCGAGTGATACTTGTATACAAAGTACGCGGTCAGGGCGAGGAATGTACTGATTCTGCTTGAAAGGGTTCGTTGAGAGGAAGTACGCTCGCCGATGACGCAATGTTATTCCGCGTCCAATCACTGCAGTGCGCGGATCGCGTCCTTCCTGCCGTCACGTCAAACTTGCCGATCTTCTGAAACTAACTCGCACCGGAAAGTTTTACGGAGTTTTTCGGTAGAAACGAAGCACGCAAGCCACCGCGGCACCCTGCGGGAACCACAACGGCACAAACATTCTCTGAGAACAATGCACTTACGCGGCTGGCATTTAGTGGAGACGAAATTGCCAAAATTGGCCCCTTAGAATTCAGTCAGGGAACCAATGAAGGGAAGCATCCGCCCAGATGAGGCCTTTTACAAACGTATCGCGCAAATTGTTATTGCTCGCCCCATCGGAACGGGCAGTTCCGGAGGTCTTCAGAGGAGCGCACTTGGATGCCCGCCGGCACGCGAAGTTGCTAGCCGAAGCACAAGCATTTCGGGGCCGCGTGTATCTTGGGGACGGCGCGATCAAACCGTGGCAGTTGATCGGCGGGAGCCATCGCACGGAAATCGATCGCGGAAGCTGGCACCTGTTGGTGCTGGACCCACGTGGCAACGTGTGCGGCTGCGCACGCTACAAAGAATACTGTGCGGGAACGCCATATCCGGAACTCGGCGTTTCACGCTCTGCCCTGGCCGCTTCTCCGGAGTGGAGCCGCAATGTGAGGCGAGCGGTGGAGGCGGAGCTCGAATTATCCAAGCATTTGGATTGTCCGATGTCGGAATTGGGAGGGTGGGCCTTGGATGAAGAGATCCGCGGAACCGCGGAGGCTCTGCGGATGGCCCTGGCAATCTACGCGCTGACGCAGGAACTGGGCGGCGCAATCGGCCTCAGCGGAGTGACCCATCGGCACGGCTCGGCTTCCATTTTGCGAAGAATGGGCGGCCGGTCGCTGGAATGCCGCGGCGTTGAGTTGCCGGCTTACTACGATCCGCAATACGAATGCAACATGGAGCTTTTGCGCTTTTATTCCTGGGCGCCCAACCCGCGCTACAGCATCTGGATTGAGGAGATCAAGGAGTGCTTGCGAACGGCGCCGGTGCTCACCAACGGTATCGCGGGACCCGAATGGGCCGCCACTATGCGCACGCGCTCCTATGATGAAGTCGGATCAAGGGCAGTTTCAGCCGGCTAGAGCCTGCGACGGCGAAGCAATCGTGCTACTATCGCGCTGCTCCAGCACGTAGGGCGGCCGATATGCCTCCGGAAACCAGCCGCTCTGGGGGTCGACCGTAAACTCCACCACATATCCGAAGTTGTCTTTCACCGAAGATTCGGCCTTGGCGAGCACGCTTCGGCCATTGCAGCTGAGACGGAAAGAAGTTCCGCGCGGTATATCGCGGCCGGTTTGCAGCAAGCCACCTAGCTCCCCTATCTCCAGCAGGACCAGGTCCTCTATAACGGCCTGTGAAGCACCCTCGAACGCGGCTTTTAACAGATCCAAGCAGCGGTAGCGCTGCCGCGCGCTAGTCCGGACTGGTTCGGCGACAAGCATCTTCCTAACTCTCTACTGTTCACACTATATAGCAACTCGCCTACCGAAGTTTTGTGCGAAAAAGAAGAGGCCACACCAGCGCGGGGAGCGCGGTGTGGCCTTCAAAGACGCTTAGCGGTGTCTCGTCCGCTAATGCGTGGTCGGAGATCGTTACTCAGGCCGGGCGGTTCTGCGGCGCTTGCGCCCCAACACCCCGAGAGCAATCAAGCCGGTGCCCAGCAAAGCGGAGCTCATCGGCTCGGGCACGGTAGGCGTGATCGTGAAATTGACCGTACCGCTGTCCGAGGTAACCACATCGTCCCCGTCGGCGATGGCCAGGTCGATAGCCTGAAAATCGGTTTGGCTGAACGTGTTACTGAAGGATCCCAGCACTTGTGACGTTTGGCTGCCGTTGGTCGCCGTGCCGATAAAGCTAAAGCTGATGACGGCAGAGCAATTGACGCTTGAAGTGCACGTTCCTACGTTCTGCTCGTTGAAGGGAGTGCCCGTCGGCGTGCAGGTTTGCCCGGAGGACAAAGCATCGGCCTGGCACGTCGCACTCACGGGATCCGAGCCCGCAAGTACTTCGGTCAACGTCACGCTCCAGGTGGGGTCCGAGGGGAAGGTAATGAAATTAGCGTCGCTCACAGTCCCGCCGGTTGGCTCCGAGGCGCTGGTCAGATCGGCGACGGTAGCGTTTGAAGCGACTCCGCCATTTGAAGTAAAGAATGAGCTGTTGGTGGTAAACGCCGCGCTATCGCCTGTTCCGTCAACCGTTCCGCTCGTGACTAGATTGGGTGGCCCGGCCGTGGATGTCCCCGTCCAATCGAAGTCGATACAGAAGTTCGTCATACTCCCGGTGCACAGCCCGACCGCAACGAGTTGGCCGGTTCCTCCGCTAAGTGTGAGGGTACCCGTGAGCGGCGTCCCCAGTAGAAGGGCCGGAGCCGCCGCGAAAACTGAAAGAAGTGCGATGTGTTTCATGACCTTTCCTCCGCGGGGTCGATGACGCGTGCTCACTACTTCCTGCGTTCCGCCACCTTCCGCGTTCTGTGAGTTCCTCCGTATCTCGACGTTGGGAGCGGCCTCGTGCTGCGCCGGTCCACAAAACGGATTGTGGCAGCCGCTTGTGCGTGCGAATACCGGGAAAGCTGCCTGCCGCAACCCTGGGAAAAGTACCGTATCGGGCCGGCCATAGGCAGAAATACCTTTGCGCTTCAGGATTGTCTTAGCGCCTGCTAAGGCCCGCTGGAACTAAAGCCACTCAGGGTCCCAAGCCGATGTTTTGGCTGTAATGTTCGCGAAAAGTTCCGGCCAAATGGTTGACGCATGAAGTCTAGGTGTAAGAAAGAGTTCCCTGGCGGTAGGCTGGTCCTGCTTGCCCCTCCTGACGCTTTCGTTCCCCGGCGCTTTGAAAATGTGCTGCGCGACGGGCAACGCCACGGCGAGTTGTTGGCCGCCTTGCAACGCTTGCGCGGAGAACTGTACCTGAACGAGGGCGCCATCCGAGCGGACCAGCTTAGCTCCGATGGCCGGCATCGCATGGCCGGCGATGAGCGCGCCTGGCATGTCGTGGCGCTGGACCAGCACGGGCAAGTGGCAGGCTGCTCCCGCTATCTGGCTCATCCCAACACGGTCGCATTTCATCGCCTGGCCGTCCGGCACGCTGCCCTGGCGGGCTCGCGCCGCTGGGGCGGGCTGTTTCGCGACGCGGTAGCGGAAGATGTGGAACGCGCGCGGCGCCGCGGTGTCTCCTTTGTCGAGGTTGGCGGCTGGGCCTTGGCTCCCAAGCTCCGCCGCTCGCGGGAAGGGCTGAGGATTGCTCTGGCGACGTACGGCCTGGCGCGCGCGCTGGGCGGGTGCATCGGAATCACCACCGCCACGCGGCGGCACTGCTCTTCGGAGATTCTCCGGCGCATCGGAGGACAAGCCTTGCGCACGAACCGCGTCAACCTGCCTCCCTACCACGACCCGCAATACGGTTGCGAGATGGAGGTTCTGCGCTTCGATTCGCTTCAACCCAGTCCCCAGTTCGAGTCTTGGGTGAACGACTTGTGCTCCTACTGGCTGACCGCGCCGGTCATCCGAACGGAAGCCGCCCGCCAGTCATTCTCGCTCCAGTTGCACCGCCTGGCTGCAGCGGTTCAGCCGGAGTGGGCATTTGAAGACAATTTGGCGCTCGCAGTACAATAATTTTTCGGCAGTCAGGGGCCGGCATGCTTCTGGTGCGTCTACACGCGCCGGAAAGAAGGCGAGGCACATGCTCGACCCGGCCGCCCTGCGGCAATGGGAGCTGGTTCTCGGCACCGAGAACGTAATTGCTTCTGAAGAGGCGCTGCGCGCAGCCGCTCAAGCGACCTTTCCCGTCCGGCAAAGTGTCCCGGCGATTCTGCGTCCGGCCACGCGCGAGGAAGTCCGGCGGTGCCTGCTGATCGCCAGTCATTTCAGCGTTCCGGTGTACCCCGTCAGCAGCGGAAAGAATTGGGGCTACGGCTCCGGCGTGCCGGTCACCGACGGCTGCGTGATTCTGGACCTCAGCCGCATGAGCCGGATCCTGGACTTCAGCGAGGAGCTGGGGTACGTGACCGTGGAACCCGGCGTAACGCAAGGGCAGTTGTTCGAATTCCTGCGCACGCGGAATTCGCGATTGTGGATCGATGGAACCGGCTCCAGCCCGGATTGCAGCCTGGTGGGAAATACCCTGGAGCGCGGCTTCGGGCACACGCCCTACGGCGAACACGCCGCCAACGTGTGCGACTTCGAGGTGACCCTTTCGACCGGCGAGACGATCGAGACCGGGCCGGCGCGGTTTCCGGGAGCCTTGGCCGCTCCGGTGTACCGCTGGGGCCTGGGGCCCAGCCTGGACGGTCTGTTCGCGCAATCCAACTTCGGAGTCGTGACGCGCATGACCTTCTGGCTGATGCCCGCTCCGGAATATTTTCAGGCATTCTTTTTCCGTTGCGATTCGCCCGGCGGTTTGCCTGCATTGGTCGACGCCCTCCGGCCTTTGCGCATGAGCGGAACGTTGCGCAGCGCGATTCATATCGGTAATGACTACAAGGTGCTGGCAGGCATTCGGCAATATCCTTGGACCGAAACCGGCGGATCCGTTCCCCTGACTGAGGAATGGGTGAGCGGCTTCCGTAAGAAGTTGAATTTCGGCGCGTGGAACGGATCCGCCGGCTTGTACGGAACGCGCGGGCAGGTGGCTGAGGCCCGCCGCCTGGTGCGCAACGCTCTCAAGGGCAAGGCTGACAAGCTGCAGTTTCTGGATGACCGGCTGCTGGAGCTGGCCGGGCGCTATTCCGGGGTGTTCGCGTTCCTGACGCGTTGGGACATCAGCCGCGCGCTGGAGCTGGTACGGCCCGTCTATGGCCTCATGAAAGGAGTGCCCACCGAGCAGCCTTTGCGCAGCGCTTACTGGCGCAAGCGCAACCCTCCGCCCGTGCAGATGAATCCCGACCGCGACCGCTGCGGATTGTTGTGGCTCTCTCCCGTGGCTCCCGCGGAAGGAAGGCACGCACGCGCCCTGGCCGAGATCTCCAGCGGCATTCTGCTGCGCCACGGCTTTGAACCCATGCTTTCGATCACCCTGATCACGGACCGGGCGTTGATCTGCGTCATCTCCATCACCTACGACCGCGATCAGTCCGGCGAGGACCAGCGCGCCATGGCCTGCTTCGAAGAGCTGCGCGAACTGCTGGCGGCGAAGGGCTATCTTCCCTACCGTCTCGGCATCCAATCCATGGGCTCGGCGCGGGCCGAAGGGCCCTATGGCAGGTTCCTCGAAGGAATCAAACGCCTGGTGGACCCTGCCGGCATTCTGGCGCCGGGCCGCTACGGAGTGGGATACACAGAACCACAACGGCCGTCGCCTGGCCTGCGCTCGGTTCAAGCCTGATTCGACCATGGCCCACTTCGGGATCATCACCCCCCCGGTCTCCGGGCATCTTCATCCTTTCGGCGCGCTAGGGCGCGAGCTGGTAGCGCGGGGGCATCGCGTGACGTGCTTGCACATGCCGGACCTGGAGGATCAGGTTCGCGCCGAGGGGCTCGATTTTCTTCCCATCGGTGAGAGCGACCATCCCAAAGGCTCGCTCGCGGAATCGCTCGCGCAACTTTCGCGCCTGGATGGGCACGCCGGGCTGCGCTTCACCATCCGCGCGGTGGCGCAAACCAGCGAGATGGTGCTGCGCGACGCCCCGCACGCGATTCGCGGCGCTGGAATCGGCGCGCTGCTGGTGGACCAGATGGAGCCGGCCGGAGGCACGGTGGCCGAGCGGCTCGGCCTTCCCTTTATCACCGTTTGCAACGCGTTGCCGATCCACCGCGATCCAGCGGTCCCGCCTCCGTTCACCAACTGGCGCTATTGCGGGGGCGCGTGGCCGCGGCTGCGGAATCGCCTCGGCTACGCGGCTTCCGGCTGGATGCTCCGGCCCTTGGCCCGCACCGTGGCGCGATACCGCGAGCAGTGGGAATTGCCGCGGATGGGTTCGACGGAAGAGTCCTTTTCCCGGCTGGCGCAAATCGCGCAGGTGCCCCGCGAATTCGACTTTCCGAGGGAGCGCAGCCCGGAAAATTTTCATTACGTCGGTCCCTTGCGGCGTCCTCAGCCGGGCACCGTGCCATTCCCTTGGGAGCGTCTGGACGGAAGGCCGCTGGTGTACGCGTCGCTGGGAACCTTGCAGAACCGGCGTGAGGATGTGTTCCGCTCCATCGCCGAAGCATGCCGGGATCTGGACGTGCAACTGGCGATGAGTCATGGAGGCGGGCTCACGCCGGAGCAGGTAAAGCGGCTCCCAGGCAACGCCATCGTCGTCAGTTACGCTCCGCAACTGGAGGTATTGGCCCGCGCGCAGTTGACTATCACGCACGCCGGATTGAACACCGTGCTGGACTCCCTCAGCCAGGCCGTCCCCATGGTCGCCATCCCCATCACCTACGAACAACCGGCTATCGCGAGAAGGATCGAATGGTGCGGAGCAGGCAGGATCGTGCCGCTGGGGACGCTTGACGCGGGGCGGCTTCGCGAGGCCGCTCGACAGGTTCTGCTCGACCCGCGTTGCCGCTTGGCCGCATTGCTCATGGCTGAGACCATTCGCCAGGCGGGAGGTGTTCGAAGGGCGGCGGACATCGTGGAGGCGCAACTGAGCGCGACGTCCGCTCAACCGGCCTCCAGGGCTCCTCTAATGTATTGATTTGATGTATCTTATTTTTTTGAAACAACTGCGCCGCAGGCCAGTCACACGGGTTTAGTCTCAGTTTCCCGGTCACATCGAAAGTTGTCGGAGCCCAGAAGTTTTCAGGGAGGATGGAATGCGCGAAATTCCTGTTGCCGAAATTCTCGACGCCAACCAGGTATTGGCCACGCTGATCGCTTTTAAAAAGGGCGATTTCTCGGCTCGGCTCCCGGTGAACCAGGTCGGACTGGCCGGCAAGATTGCGGACGTACTTAATGACATCTTCGAGCTGAACGAGAACATGGCGAACGAGCTGCGGCGCGTCAGCGCCGCGGTCGGCAAGGAAGGACGCATCAGTCAGCGAGCTTCACTCACCGGCTCGGGCGAATGGAGCTCCTGCGTCGAATCCATCAACAGCCTGATCTCGGACCTGGTTCAGCCCTCCACCGAAATCGCGCGCGTGATCGGAGCGGTCGCGCAAGGCGACTTGTCGCAGAAGATGTCGCTCGAGGTGGAAGGCCGCCCCTTGCAGGGCGAGTTCATTCGAACGGCGCGCGTGGTCAACACCATGGTGGACCAATTGAACTCGTTCTCCAGCGAAGTCACCCGCGTGGCTCGCGAAGTCAGCACGGAAGGCAAACTGGGCGGGCAAGCGGTGGTGACCGGCGTGGCCGGCGCCTGGAAGGATCTGACCGACTCGGTCAATTCCATGGCGTCGAACCTGACCAATCAGGTGCGAAATATCGCCGAGGTGACCACCGCCGTGGCTCGCGGAGATCTGTCGCGCAAGATCACGGTCAGTGTGCAGGGCGAAATCCTGGAGCTCAAGAACACCATCAACACCATGGTGGATCAGCTCAGCTCCTTTGCCTCCGAGGTCACTCGCGTGGCGCGCGAAGTCGGCACCGAAGGCAAGTTAGGCGGGCAGGCCGTGGTGACTGGCGTGGCCGGCACCTGGAAGGATCTTACGGATTCGGTCAACTCCATGGCCTCGAATCTCACCTCGCAGGTGCGCAACATCGCCGAGGTGACCACGGCTGTCGCTCGCGGCGATTTGTCGCGCAAAATCACGGTCAGCGTGCAAGGCGAAATCCTGGAGCTGAAGAACACCATCAACACCATGGTCGATCAGTTGAGCTCCTTCGCCAGCGAAGTCACCCGCGTCGCCCGTGAAGTCGGAACGGATGGAAAGCTCGGCGGGCAGGCCGAGGTAAAGGGCGTCAGCGGCGTATGGAACGACTTAACGGACTCGGTCAACTTCATGGCCGGCAATCTCACCGCGCAGGTCCGCAACATCGCCGAGGTCACCACCGCGGTGGCCAACGGCGACTTGTCACGCAAGGTCACCGTGGACGTTCGCGGCGAAATCCTGGAGCTCAAGAACACCATCAACACCATGGTCGACCAGTTGAGCTCCTTTGCTTCCGAAGTGACCCGCGTGGCGCGCGAAGTCGGAAGCGAAGGTGAGCTCGGCGGCCAGGCTCAGGTCAAAGGCGTGGGCGGAGTGTGGAAGGATCTCACGGACTCCGTGAACTCGATGGCGGGCAACCTCACGGCGCAGGTCCGCAACATCGCCGAGGTCACCACCGCCGTTGCGAACGGCGATTTGTCGCGCAAGATCACCGTCGACGTGCGCGGCGAAATCCTGGAGCTGAAGAGCACCATCAACACCATGGTCGACCAGCTCAACGCGTTCGCCGGCGAAGTGACTCGCGTGGCGCGCGAAGTCGGCACTGAAGGCGCTCTCGGTGGTCAGGCGCAGGTCAAAGGGGTCGGCGGCGTGTGGAAGGACTTGACGGATTCGGTCAACTCCATGGCCGGCAGCCTCACCGCGCAAGTGCGCAACATCGCCGAAGTCACCACGGCCGTCGCCAACGGAGACCTGTCCCGCAAGATCACCGTCGACGTGCGCGGCGAAATCCTCGAGCTCAAGAATACCATCAACACCATGGTCGATCAATTGAGCTCCTTCGCATCGGAGGTGACCCGTGTTGCCCGGGAGGTCGGCACGGAAGGAAAACTCGGCGGCCAGGCAGTGGTCAAAGGCGTCGGCGGAGTGTGGAAGGACTTGACGGATTCGGTCAACTCCATGGCGTCGAACCTGACCAACCAGGTGCGCAACATCGCTGAAGTAACTACTGCAGTGGCCAAAGGCGACCTTTCGCGCACCATCACCGTGGAAGTTCGAGGCGAGATTCTGGAGCTCAAGAACACCATCAACACCATGGTGGACCAGTTGAGCTCCTTTGCTTCCGAAGTGACTCGCGTGGCGCGCGAAGTTGGAACGGAAGGCAAGCTTGGCGGTCAGGCGGACGTGAAGGGGGTCGCCGGAACATGGCGCGACCTTACGGAGTCGGTGAACTCCATGGCCGGAAACCTGACCGCTCAGGTTCGTAACATCGCGGAGGTCACCACGGCAGTGGCGCGCGGCGACCTCTCGCGCAAGATCACGGTGGACGTGCGCGGCGAAATCCTGGAATTGAAAAACACCATCAATACGATGGTGGACCAGCTCAACGGGTTTGCCAGCGAAGTCACCCGTGTCGCCCGCGAAGTGGGAACCGACGGCCGCCTGGGCGGGCAAGCGGACGTGCGCGGCGTCGCCGGCACGTGGCGCGACCTCACCGAATCGGTGAACTGGATGGCGTCGAACCTGACCAATCAGGTTCGCAACATCGCTGAAGTAACCACGGCGGTCGCCAGGGGGGATCTCTCGCGAAAAATCACGGTGGATGCTCGCGGCGAAATCCTGGAGCTCAAGAACACCATCAACACCATGGTGGATCAGTTGAGCTCCTTCGCATCGGAGGTAACCCGCGTCGCCCGCGAAGTCGGCACGGAAGGAAAGCTGGGGGGGCAAGCCGACGTCCGCGGCGTGGCCGGAACGTGGAAGGACTTGACAGATTCCGTGAACTCGATGGCCTCGAACCTGACCAACCAGGTCCGCAACATCGCCGGCGTGACTACCGCGGTGGCCAAGGGCGACCTCACCACCAAGATCACAGTGGACGCCCGCGGCGAAATTTCGGAGCTCAAGAACACCATCAACACCATGGTGGATCAGCTCAACGCTTTCGCCAGCGAAGTGACCCGCGTGGCCCGCGAAGTCGGAACCGAAGGCAAGCTGGGCGGACAGGCGGACGTGCGCGGTGTGGCCGGCACCTGGAAGGATCTGACCGAATCGGTCAATTCCATGGCCTCCAACTTGACGGCGCAGGTCCGCAACATCGCCGACGTGACCACGGCCGTGGCCAAGGGCGACCTCTCACGCAAAATCACGGTGGATGCGCGTGGCGAAATTCTCACGCTTAAGGACACCATCAACACCATGGTGGATCAGCTCAGCTCTTTCGCGAGCGAGGTGACGCGGGTCGCCCGCGAGGTGGGCACCGAAGGGCGTTTGGGCGGCCAGGCCGACGTCTACGGCGTCGCGGGCACGTGGAAAGACCTGACCGAATCGGTCAACTCCATGGCCTCCAACCTCACCAATCAGGTTCGCAATATCGCGCAGGTGACTACGGCGGTCGCGATGGGGGATCTATCGCGCAAGATCACCGTGCCGGTGCGTGGGGAAATTCTGGAGCTGAAGAACACCATCAACACCATGGTGGATCAGCTCAACTCCTTCGCCAGCGAAGTGACCCGCGTGGCTCGCGAAGTGGGCACCGAAGGCAAGCTGGGCGGCCAGGCCGAAGTTCGCGGCGTGGCCGGAACCTGGAAAGATTTGACGGATAACGTCAACCAGATGGCCGCCAACCTGACCACTCAGGTCCGCGGTATCGCGAAGGTGGTGACGGCGGTCGCCAACGGCGATCTCAAGCGCAAACTGGTGCTCGAAACCAAGGGCGAGATCGCAGAACTCGCCGACACCATCAACGCCATGATCGACACGCTGGCGACCTTCGCGGATCAGGTGACCAGCGTGGCTCGCGAAGTAGGCATCGAGGGCAAGCTGGGCGGCCAGGCTCGCGTGCCCGGCGCGGCTGGATTGTGGCGCGGGCTTACCGACAACGTCAACCAGTTGGCCGCGAATCTCACCACTCAGGTGCGCGCCATCGCCGAGGTGGCGACCGCCGTGACCAAGGGCGACTTGACCCGCTCGATTACCGTGGAAGCGCAGGGCGAGGTAGCCGCGCTCAAAGATAACATCAACGAGATGATTGTGAACCTCGCGGCGACCACCCGCAAGAATACCGATCAGGATTGGTTGAAGACCAACATCGCCAAGTTCACCGGCATGATTCAGGGCCAGCGCGACCTGCTGACGGTGGCTCAACTTCTGCTGTCGGAGCTCGCGCCGCTGGTGAGCGCCCAGCAGGGCGCCTTCTACATCGCCGAGAACGCGGACGGGAGCGCAGTGCTGAAATTCATGGCCGGCTACGCGTTGGATGAGACCAACAAAGCGCCCGGGCAGCTTCGCGTCGGGCAGGGGCTGGTGGGCGAATGCGCCAAGGCCAAGCAACGGATCCTGGTGCGCCACGTGCCGGGCGACTACGTTCAAATCCGCTCCAGTCTCGGCTCGGCGGCTCCCCTGACCGTCGTCGTCCTACCGGTGCTGTTTGAAGGCGAGGTAAAGGCGGTGATGGAGCTGGCTTCGTTCCATGAGCTTTCCGAAGTCCACCTGGCCTTTCTCAATCAGCTCACCGAGAGCATCGGCATCGTGCTCAACACCATCGCGGCCACCATGCGCACCGAACAACTATTGCAGCAGAGCCAGGCGCTGGCCGAAGAGCTGCAGAACACCAACGCCGAGCTTCAAGAAAAAGCGCAGTTGCTGGCGGAGCAGAACACCGAAGTCGAAGCCAAGAACCGCGAAATCGAGCAAGCCAAGCATGCGCTAGAGGAGAAAGCCGAGCAGTTGGCGCTCACTTCCAAATACAAGAGCGAATTCCTGGCCAACATGTCGCATGAGCTGCGCACGCCGCTCAACAACCTGCTGATTCTGGCGCGCGTGCTGGCGGACAACTCCGAGGGCAATCTGAGCCCCAAGCAAATCAAATTCGCCGAGACCATCCACTCCTCCGGCACCGACCTGCTCGCGTTGATCAACGACATTCTGGATCTCTCCAAGATCGAATCCGGCAAGATGGACGTGGAAGTGGGCAATGTGCGCTTCCAGGAGCTGGAGGATTACTGCGTACGCGCCTTCCGTCACGTCGCCGAAGGAAAAGGCATCGGCCTGGCGATCGAAGTCGACACCCGGTTGGTTGCCGAGGTTGTGCGTACCGACGTGAAACGGCTCCAGCAGGTGCTGAAGAATCTGCTGTCGAACGCGCTCAAGTTTACCGAGCAGGGCTCGGTGCGCCTGGCCATCGAACGGGCCGCCAGCGGCTGGAGTCCCAGCCATCCGGTCTTGAGCCGGGCCAAGAGCGTCATTGGGTTCTCGGTGATCGATACCGGCATTGGAATCGCCCCCGAGAAGCAGCGCATCATCTTCGAGGCCTTCCAGCAGGCCGACGGCACCACCAGCCGCAAGTACGGCGGTACCGGCCTGGGTCTGTCCATCAGCCGCGAGCTGGCGCGCCTGCTGGGCGGAGAGATCCGTCTTCAAAGCACCGTGGGGCGCGGCAGCGTCTTCACCTTGTACCTGCCGCAAGTCTACATCTCTTCGGCGCCCAAACCCGAGTCGAGCGACATCGCTCCGGCCATCAAGAAGGCCGACCGCGACGCGGTTGCCGACGTCGACCTGATCCTAGCCCCCTCCGGCGCGATGCCGGCCGAACTGGTGGAGGAAATGTCGGTGGACGACGATCGCAATCTGGTGGAAAGCGGAGACCGGGTGCTGCTGATCGTCGAGGACGATGCTACATTCGCCCGCATCATGGTGGAAATGGCGCGAAGCCGGGGCTTGCGCGCGGTGGTGGCGCTGCGCGGAAGCACCGCGATTTCCCTCGCCCGCGAATTCCAACCCGGCGCGATCACCCTCGACCTCCGTCTTCCGGACATGAGCGGCTGGACCCTGCTCGACAGCCTCAAGCACGAGCCCCGCACCGCGCACATTCCCGTACACGTAATTTCCGGCCACGAAAACAACAAACGCGGATTCGCCCTGGGCGCGGTAACGTGCATCCCCAAGGACGTGAGCCAGGAGTCGCTGGAAGGGATTCTGGCGGCCGTGGAGCGCTCCATGGATCGGCGCAAGAAGCAGCTTTTGCTGATTGCCGAAAACGACGTCCGCGCCGCGGACATCCGCAATCTTCTGGCGGGCGATGACCTGGAAATCATCGACGTTCCAGACCTGGCCGCGGCAGACGGCGTGTTAAAGACCCGCGCGGTGGACGGCGTCGTGCTGGATTGGGTGCTTCCGGACTCCGCGGGAATCGAGTTCATCGAAAAGATTCAGGCGGCCTCGGCGTTGCCCGTGCCGCCGGTGGTGGTTTCGGGAAGCCGCGAGCTGGCGGAGCAACAAGTCGCGGCCATTCATCGTTGCGCGCGTTCCGGCCCGGTGCGCTATGCTCCCTCCATTGAGCGCCTCCTGGACGAAGTCGTGCTGCTCCTGCACCGGCCTGAGACGGCTTTGAGCCAGGAACAGCGGCGCGTTCTGGTGGAAGTGCGCCAGACCGACGCCATGCTGGCCGGCCGCAAGGTGCTGGTCATCGACGACGACCTGCGCAACATTTTCGCCCTTACCAGCGTGCTCCAGCATCATGAGTTGAAAACCATCCATGCCGAAAACGGACGCGCCGGCGTGGAGCTGCTGCGCAACACGCCGGATGTCGATCTGGTGCTGATGGACATCATGATGCCGGAGATGGACGGCTACGAAACCATGCGCGCCGTGCGCAAAATTCCGGAGTTCCAGAGTTTGCCCATCATCGCCCTGACCGCCAAGGCCATGAAAGGAGACCGCGAAAAATGCCTGCGCGCCGGCGCGTCGGATTACGTCACCAAGCCGGTGGATCTCGATTTGCTCTTCTCGGTCATGCGCGTATGGGTCGCCCGCGACGTCGATACCCGCTTTGAGCACGGCATCGCAAACCTTCCCAACTGGCTGGATGAACACGGACCCTGCTTCGACGACGACCGCGCGCTGATTCAGCCGGAGGATCCGGTGCTGCTGGTGGTCGAAGACGATCCGGTCTTCGCCCGCGCCCTGGTGGACAACGCCCACGCTCGCGGGATGAAAGCCGTCGTCGCGCTGCAAGGCAGGACCGCGCTCACGCTGGCCAAAGAGTTCAAGCCCAGCGCCATTACGCTGGACGTCCGGCTGCCCGACATGAGCGGCTGGGTGGTGCTGGATTTTCTGAAGCACGATGCCGCCACCCGCCACATTCCGGTCCACGTCATTTCCGGAGTGGACTCCACGCTGGAAGGCTTCGCCTTGGGCGCCAGAACCTGTTCACCGAAGGACGCCTTGCAACAGCCGCTGGACCGGCTCTTCCCGGTGGTTCAGGATTCGGCCGCGCCGCGCAAGAAGACGGTTCTGATTATTGCCGGCTCGGAGCCGATGAAAAAGGCGCTGCGCGATTACCTGGAGGCGCCCGATCTGGAACTCACCCACGCGCATTCGGAGGAAGAGTCGATGCAAATTCTGTCGGAGCGGACCATCGACGGCGTGGTCCTCGACTGGGTGGTCTCTGAAGTATGCGGAGCGCCTTTCATTGCGCACCTTCAGAGCACGCTCCAGCCGTTTGTTCCCGCCGTGATCATTCTGGGTCCTCCCGAGATCGACTTGTACCGGGCGGCCGAGCTGCGCCAACTGGGCCGCCGCAGCGCAGTGGCTTACGCGCCCTCCATGGAGCGGCTGCTGGATGAGACCGTGCGCTTGTTGAGCCGGTCCGAGGAGACCCTGCCCCAGACCCAGCGAGACATCCTGGCGGATGTCCGCCAGACCGACCCCGTGCTGGCGGGGCGGAAAGTTCTGGTGGTGGACGACGACCTCCGCAACATCTTCGCTTTGACCAGCGTATTCGAACAGCACAATATCGATGTCCTGCACGCCGAGACCGGCCAGGCCGGCATCGAGGTTCTTCAAAGCCACGGCGACGTGGATCTGGTCCTGATGGACGTCATGATGCCCGGCATGGACGGATATGAAGCCACGCGAGCCATCCGCCGCATGCCCCGTTTCGCTGCCCTTCCCATCGTCGCTTTGACCGCCAAGGCTATGAAAGGGGACCGGGAGAAGTGCTTGCACGCCGGCGCTTCCGACTACGTCACCAAACCCGTGGACTTGGCGTATTTGTTTGCGGTGATGCGCGTATGGCTGGTTCGCTCCCGCGGCAGCGGTCCCGTGCCGGAGTTGACCCGGCAGGGAGATCAGGCGCGTCCGGTCAGGCTGACGTGAACATGATGACCGCCACGAAGGAACCCGAACGGGTCTTGACCGCACAGCTTGAACCCGCGAAACTTCTGCTGGTGGACGATGACCGTGACGCTTTGTTTGCGTTGCAGGCCATTCTGGAGCCTCTTCATCAGGAACTGCTGTTAGCCGAAAGCGGCAAGGACGCCTTGCGGCTGTGCCTGGATCACAACATCGCCGTGATCCTGCTGGACGTCCGCATGCCCGAAATGGACGGCTTCGAAACCGCCGAGCTGATCCGCTCCCGCAAGCGTTCGCGCCACACTCCGATCCTGTTTCTAACGGCTTATCGCAGCGATGAGCAGCTCTTCCGCGGCTACGATCTCGGCGCCGTCGACTTTCTCTTCAAACCGATTGTGCCGGAAATCCTTCAGAGTAAGGTGTCGGTCTTCGTCGAGCTCAGCCGCAGCGAACAAATTCTCCGCCGGCAGGCCGAAGAAATCGCGCGCGCCGAAGCGCAGTTCCGGGCCGTGCTGGAGGCGGCTCCGGATGCCATGGTGATCACCTCTGAGGCCGGCCAGATCGAGCTGGCCAACTCCCGCGCGGATGCGTTGTTCGGCCACGCCAGAGCCGAATTGGTCCATCGGGACATCCGTTCTCTGATACCCGAGTGGACGCCGGGTTTGCCCGAAAGCGGGCCGCCCTCCTTGGAGCACCGCCTGACTGCCGTTCGCGAGGACGGTTCGTCCCTTCCCGTCCAAATCACCCGTAATCCCTTCACCACCCGCGAAGGCCGCTTCATCACCACCGCCATACGCGACGCGACGGATCAAGTCCAGGCGGAGGCGCGTATTCAGCAGATCAACCGGGAACTCGAGCGGCGAGTTGCGGAACGGACCGCCGCCCTCACCTACTCCAATGAAGCGCTGCGGCAATTTGCCTGGGCCGCCAGCCACGATCTCCAGGAGCCGATCCGCACGGTGATGTCGTACTCCCAGTGGCTCGCGGAAAGCAGCGTGAAAACGCTGAGCCAGCCGGAGACGCAGATGCTGGACACGATCCAGCAGCAGGCCGCGCGGCTGGTCGCTCTGTTGGCTGCGCTCCAGCAGTACATCCTGGTTGCGGAATCCGGTGAAAATCATTGGACCTCCGTGGATTGCCGCGCCGCCGTGGACGCGGCGAATTCGAATCTCCACGGCATGATTCAGGAATCCAGCGCTACGGTGGAATGCGGGCGCTTACCCGTGGTCACGGGCACGGAGGTCATGCTGGTTCAGTTGTTCCAGAATCTCATCAGCAACGGGATCAAGTATCGCTCCGCGGCTCCGCCCAGGATTCAAATCTCCGCCGAAGCGGCGGGCGACCTGTGGATTTTCTCCGTGCGGGACAACGGACGGGGCATCGACGCCAAATACCACGACTATGTGTTCGGGGTCTTCAAGCGCCTGGACCGCGGCCAGACGGCCGGCACCGGAATGGGCTTGGCGATTTGCAAAGCGGTCGTCGAGAGACTAGGAGGCAGAATCTGGATTGAGCCCTCGGCCGGACCCGGCGCTCTTTTCCGCTTCTCGCTTCCTCGATGCCGTGAAGGCGTGAGCGCAGAGGTGTAAGGGAGGAGGCAGCGTGAGCGAGGTGGTGAAGATTCTATTGGCTGAGGATAATCCCGCGGACGTATGGCTGATTCGCGAGGCGCTTATGCGCCAGTCGCTCGCCTGCGAGATCGAACATTACACCTCGGCAGAGGACGCGATTCGAGCCCTCGAACGTTGCGGCGCCGAAGCTGCTCCGGATCTCATATTGGTTGACTACAATCTGCCCACCGGCGACGGCGGCCAGGTATTAGCCGCCGCGTCCTCGAACCCCCATTTGGCGCGGGTGCCCAAAGCCGTTCTGTCCTCCTACATACGGCCTCAGGAGATGGATCATATCCTGCAATTGGGCGCGGCCCGCTTCATTTCCAAGCCGGCCAACCTGCGTGAATTCCTGGGAGTGGTGGGCTCCACGGTAGTCGAACTGTTGAAGCGTCCCTCGGCTTAGACGCCGCGCGTGCCGTGGGCCGAGGGCAGCACAAAGCAGACACGCGCGCCGCTGGCCGGCCCGGACTCGATCCAGATGCGCCCGCCATGCGCCTCGATGATTTTTTTGGCGATCGGCAGGCCCATGCCCGCGCCAGGCACCTCCCGGCCGTGCAGGCGCTTGAAGGGCTGAAACACGACCCCCCGGCGGTCCTCCGGCACGCCCGGGCCGTCGTCCGAGATCCAAATGGTCCATTGCTCCGAATCCGCCCGGGCGGCCCCGATCCGCACCGTCGGAGCGGAGCCGGGCTGGTGATAGAGAATGGCGTTAGCGATCAACTGCTCGAATACTTGTTGCAATTCTCCCAAATCGCCGGCCACCAGAGGCAACGGCTCGTCGAAGTGAATGACAGCGCTCGATGCCTCCGTCATCCGGCGCAGCGCTTGCAAGGCGGATGCCGCGGCGATCCGGAGATCCACCGCCGTTTGTCCGTCCCTTCGCAGCCGGCCGGCGCGGGAATACGACAGCACGCTGCGCAACAGGCGCCGGAACCGCTTGCCGGCAGCGACCGCGTAGCCAAGATAAGTGCGATCGTCATTCGACAGGCGTCCGTCGGGCCGCTCTCCGGTCAACTCCGCAAAAGTCGTGATGGCGCGCAGGGGTTCCTCGACATCGTGGCAGGCCTGCGAGGCGAACTGCTCCAGCTCATCCTGGGCGTCGCGGAGTTGGGCCTCCAGGTGGCCGGCACGTTGAAGGGATTGCGCCAAGTCTCGCCGTTCGCGGGCAACTTTGACCATAGCCCCGGCAACGGCCAGTAGCGCGTCCCAGCCGCAGGTCTCCGGCAGGCAGACGTCGGCTCCGGCCGCGAGCGCCGCCTTCTTGCGGCCATCGCTTGCCTGGGCCGGAACCACAAGGATCACTGGCGCAATGCAGGCAGGGTCCCTTTTCAAGCGCCGGCAGATGTCGATTCCGTCCCGGCCCACTTCGGTGTCGAGCAGGACAACGCCAGTTTGCTCCAGCGCAGCCGCCGCCAGGATGCCGGCTTCGTTCGCCGCCTCGCACACCTCCAGTCCGATGCCTGGCAACAGAGACCGGAGAGCTTTGCCACTCTCCCTCACCCCAAACCCGATGACCGCGGTCGAGCGGCCACTCACGATCCCGCCCTTACGGTCTTCCTCGATTCCGGCACCCAGTTGTAAAGTGTGCGCAAGCTGACGCCGAGCATCTGCGCCGCCCGGCGGCGATCGTTGTTAACGCTCCTCAGCGTTTCCTCGACATACTCCAATTTGATGTCTTTCAGGTTGCGCCCCAACGCGAAACGCGCCGCACCGTCGCTGAGGGGGGAGGGGGCGGCAACCGCGCGCTCACGGGAGGCCGGGAAGCTCTTCGGAAGATGCCAGGTCTGGATGAGGCCGGTCCGCGCGGTGATCACGGCCCATTCGAGCACGTTCCGTAATTCGCGCACGTTCCCGGGCCAACTGTGAGACGCGAAGCGCCTCTGGACATCGCGATGCAAAGTCTGCACGGAGCACTCGTGTTTTTCGTTCAGAATGCCGATGATCGCCTTCGCAATATCCGGAATATCCTCTTTGCGCTCCCGTAAATGTGGAAGGTTAATGTGGAATACGTTCAATCTATATAGGAGGTCCCTGCGCAGACTTTTATCGGTTCCCGTTCCGCTGATGACGCGGTTGGTTGCGGCCAAGATCCGCACATCCACCGGATTTTCGCCCGTGCCGCCCACGCGCCGTATCGTGGATTCCTCCAGGACCCGCAATAATCTGGCCTGCATACTCTGCGGCATTTCTCCGATTTCGTCAAGCAGCAGGGTCCCGCGATTGGCTTGTTCGAAACATCCCTCGTGCCTCGCGACGGCTCCGGTGAAGGAGCCTTTCTCGTGACCGAATAGTTCGCTCTCGATCAGGTCGGCCGGCACCGCCGCGCAGTTGATCGCGACGAAGGGCCCGCTGCTGCGGGGGCTCAGACGGTGAATCGCGCGCGCGGCCATTTCTTTCCCGGTTCCGCTCTCGCCGGTGATCAACACCGGGGCCTGCGCCGGAGCGGCCATCTGAATCAAGTCGAAAACCTGCCGCATCGCCCGCGAGTTCCCGGCCATCTCGCCCAGCATGCCCTGCTGGCTGAGTTGGCGCTCCAGCAGCTCTTTGCCGCGATGCAATTCACCGTATTTGATCGCGCGTTCTACCAGAGTCGCCAGAACGGCCGGCCGCGCCGGTTTCTCGAGGAACCAGAAAGCCTGCAAGTCGTGAACAATGCTTACAGCCTGGCCCACATCGCCGACGTTGGTAAGCACGATCGTGGGGACAAACCGGGGCCGGCCATTCAACGCACGCAGAAACTCGAAACCGTCCATGACCGGCATCCGCAGGTCGGTGACGATCGCGGCAACCGGAATCGCGTCAAAACGGGCCAGCGCCTCACGCCCATTGGCGGCAGTCTCGACCGCATATCCGAGCGGGCGGAGGATGTTCGAGAGGATCGCGCGGTCTTGCTCCTCGTCATCGACCACCAGCACCGGAGGGCGATTGGCAGGCTGCAGCGTCATGTATGCCATTGTACAAACCCGCGGGGACGCGGGATGTCGCGGGAGACCAATGTCTCTGGTAGCCCTGACCCACCCTCCGCTGTAGATTGAGAAAGGGCGCGGGGGTGTTTCCCGCGCGCCCTCCTTTTTCGTCGGGGGCCGCTAGAACGAGAAGCGGGCTACGAGGGTGCCGGCGCGCTGGCCGCTAGCAGTTGTTTCCGGTACAATCGTGCCGAAGCCGCCGCTATACAGGCCCTTGTTGGGGCCGGAAGTAAACACCGTGGGAGCAGTCGCCGAGTTGAGGCCGGCGATATTGATGGCGGTGGTCTGTCCCGTCGCGACCGGCCAAATCATGCGGTTGAAAATATTGGTGAATTCCGCGCGGATCTGCAGATTGTAACGTTCCTTAACCCGGATGTTGCGGACGAAATTGGCGTTCTCCGAAGGGACGCGTGGGCCGCGGAAACCCCGATACGAGTACTGATTGGCTCCGAACACGCCGTTGGGAACGTTCTCGAAGGCAGCCGGGTTGAGCACCTGGGTGGTGGTCGGGTTAAAGCAGCCGCAGTTGATGTTGAGCGGCGTGGTTTCATGGACCCCGGCGTAGTTATACCAATTCACCGACCAGGGACTCATGCCCGGAATCAACTGCTCGGGGCCCGGTCCGTAGCCCAGGAAGTCGCTGATCGGCGCGGTGCCCGCGCTGGTGGGTAGTCCCACTAGAGCCGCACTCTGGTAATTCAAATACCAGCCTGTACCCCAGTTGGAGAAAGCGTAGCTAAGAATTTTGTTGCTGAAGATGCCATTGCGAAGACGCGGCACCTCATATTGGGCGCTGAACCGCAACTGCTGCGGAACGTCATAGGGGCTGAGGTTCTTGCCCAGATTCCGGTTGTACGGATCGATCGTGCCGGTCAGAGACTCTGTCTTCGAGTAGGTGTAATTCACATTCCCAGTCAAGCCGCGGCTGAAGCGCTTGGTGAACTTGGTCTGGAGTGCGTCGTACCAGTTTTTCCCGAGGGGAGCCCCCGAAGGATACATAAGCCCGCTGTATTGAGGGAAGGGAACCAGAGCCTGGCGGACGGTCTGGGTTTGCGGGAAGTTGCCATAGGGCAGAAACTGCGTCAGGCCAACGGCCGCGAGTTGTTGCTTCTCTGCCGTGGTGAGCGCATTGATGTTCGTATTGAACGCCTGCGCTAGTGTCACATTGCTGAAGTCCGAGGCAGGGATTCCGAGGGCTGCCAGAGTCTGCTGACTCAAGGCGTTCTCCGGCGCCAGAGTGCCGCCCAGGGTGCCGGCTACCTCCCAAACACCGACATTGCCGACATAACCGGCTTCAACCACCATATCCCGGCCGATGGTGCGCTGCAGAGTAACGTTCCATTGAAGCAGGCGCATGGGGCGGCCCGAGTTCGCATCAAGCAGTGTGGGGGCGGTCACGACAGCTCCCGGTGCTTGGCCCGCAGCCGGATTATTTAGGGTCGGCCACGCGGCTTGGACGCTGGACGGGATGCCATTCTGCAGCAGTCCGGCAATCTGCCCGAAGGCCGGCGTGCTGGCGCTGGCGGAATTTGACGAGTAACCGGTGGCGAACGAATCGTCGAGGGAGCCGTAAATCATGCCAACACCGCCGCGAACGACGGTATTTTTATCGAGCTGGTAGGCGGCGCCTAGACGCGGCCCAAACGCATACGGGTAGTTATGAGCGAAGCTGCAATTGCAGTTAGCTTCGTAGATAATTGCGCCAAGCCGTCCGTCAGCCGAGGGATTCGGTGCGGTGGCTGAGAAGTCTCCATAGCGCCCGAACTGCTCTTTCTGGTAGGTTCCGTAGTCCCAGCGCAAGCCGTAGTCGAGCGTCAATTTACGATTGACTTTCCAACTGTCTTGAATAAAGAGCGCGCTCTGGTAATTCTCGGTCATGAGGTTGATGGGCGCGTTCACGGCGATTGCCTGCGCGCCGCCCAGCAAGAACGAAGCGAGACCGAATCCGGCAAAGCCCGAGGATATACTTGCACCGTTCAGTGAGGGCTGCGTGGTCCAATTCGAAGCATTGCCCGTGCTGGTGGTCGTACCGAACGTGTATTCGCCGGCGGTGTACGTGAAATTGAAATTGGGATACTTCATCTGCCGGATTTCAAAACCGACTTTGTAGGTATGCGCGCCTTTCACGTAGGTGGCAGACGTCACGAACGAGGGACGGCGCTCCCAGAAGTGCTGGTCATATTGCGGGCCTAAATTGCCCATGCCGCCCTCTGCCGCATTGGATGAGACGCCGGTAGCAATCAGCGGGAGACCGCGGCCAGGAGAGGTTGCGCCCGATAAGCCGAGTGTTTGCTGGATGTTCAGGAAATCTTCGGGCCCCAGCAAGAAGTCCGAGTCGTTCCAGCCCAACGTGTAGTGAATGAGGAGCCGGGGCGTCACCGTGTGGTCCAGGTTGAGGCGGTAGGTCCTGGCTGCATTCGCGGAAGTGCCCGAAACGGTAATACCGTTCGGCAGGTCGTCGGCCCCTGTGCCGGTCCGGGGTGTAGATGTACTGGTCTTCTGGAAGTAGAAAGCCGCGTGCAACTTGGCGCCTAGATTGTGATCGACCTTGATAGAGGGGATATAAGTTCTGCGGCTTCCGTTGTACGTCGCGAGATAATTGGAGCCCGCCTGATTGGCAAGCGGCCCCTGCGGCAGAGGAACCATCGCAAGTATCTTCACCGCGACCGGATCGAACTCCGTCGCCGGAATCGTGTTGTTCATGAATGGAGTTCGAACTTGTGCGCCGTTGACGATCTGCGTGCTGTTGGGGTCGAAGATCGTGCCGCTTTGGATGGTGTTGCCGAGGGGATCGACGTACGTGCCGGACGCGGTGGTCACCAGCCGATTTTCGGCGGTGATGAGGCTGGAGAAATTTCCGCCGCGGTATGCCGCAGTGGGTACCGTGTCCGGCGTCGTGTCATTGATCAGATTCTGAAGGTACTCTTCGAAGTTGAAGAAGAAGAAGGTCCTGTTGTGGCCGTTGTAAACCTTGGGTACCCAGACCGGCCCGCCGAAGGTGAATCCGTAGTCATTCTGGTGAATCGCGTTTTTCAACCCCGTGTAGGGCTGGGCAGCGTTCAGCGCGGTATTGACCAGGTAGTCATAGCCGCTGCCATGGAAATCGTTGGTGCCGCTCTTGGTCACCACGTTCACCACCGCTCCGCCGCCGGCCCCGAATTCCGGAGCGAAGTTGCTGGTCAAAATGGAGACTTCCTGAACCGCTTCGGTGGAGGACTGCGTCTCCATGGTAGCTCCGCCCAGGCGCGAGCTGGTGGGGTTCATGACCGAACCATCCAGTCGAGTCGAGAGTGAGTTGTTGGGAGTTCCGTTGATGACGGTGACGGTGATCGCGTTGCCGCTTCCGCCTCCGGGGCAAGTGGCGCTATCGCAATACTGCACTCCAGGCAGCAGCCGCGAAGCCGCAAAATAATCGCGAACGCCGTCGTTGGTGGCAGCCACGGTCAGAAGCGGGAGGTCATCGAGTTGTGACAGCGTCACGTTATGCGCCAGCTCACTACTTTCGGTCTGCAAGAGGGAGGCTTCCGTAGTGACGGTTACCGCCTCTGTCGCCTGGCCGACCTGGAGCGTCACATCTTCGCGCATGATCTGGTCGGCCGCCAAATGGAAATTGGTGTGAGTGTACGACTTGAACCCAGGAGCTTGAACAGTCAGATTGTAATCGCCGATGGGCAACTGCGAGACAGTGTAGTTGCCGGTAGCGGAACTGCCGGCCGTATAGACCTGGCCGTTTTCGGTGTTCTTCAGGGTAACCGGAGTATTAGCGATCACGGCCCCCTGTGAATCGGTGATCGTCCCGGTGACGGTGGCGGTACCAGTTTGGCCAAACGCGGCCGAAGCGGATAAGCAAACAAGTGCAGCTATGAACGAACTTCGCATCATGAAAGACCCCCTTAATCAGTCCCCAAAGCAGCTCTGCAAGTTTCAATGAAACTACAACGGTCTATACGTTCTTTCATAAACCCCAACCGAGAGTCAAGTTGGCCTTTCTGATATGTTGTATCAACAACATTGATTTGCTTCCTCGCGGAGGCTCCCGCGACCTTTCGTTGCTGAACAATCGCTCAGGTAGAATTCAGGAAAATCTCAGCCCGTGCGGACCCTGTGCCGGAGTGTAAAGGAACAAGAAATGCTTGCGAATCCTTGTAGTTGAAGACGTGCGGAAGGTCGCCAGGCAATTCGAGAAGGCCTCGAAGGGGAATCCTATTCCGTGGTCGTTGCTCACACCGGCGAGGACGGATTCTTTCTGGCCAGCTCTGAGCCATTCGACCCGGTCGTCTTGGACATCAATGCTCCTGGGGCGTAACGGTCCTTTCCGCCATGCGAACGCGCGCATTGCGCTCCCATCATTGGGCGAATGTTAGATAAAATTGGCCGCCCAACGATGGGGTTGCCATACGAACACTCGCTTTTGGCCCTGGCTGTGTTCTCGAGTGGATTGCAGCTTGCCGCGCTGCCCATTCTGTAGTCTGCCAACGGGCGCGGAAGTTCCTAGAAGCCGCGCAGCCGCGTGGCGCGGCCCGAAATGCACGGGACCGCTCTCGCCACCGTGCGTTGTGCGGCAAGTTACTTAGAAGAACGCGATGCCGCGGGCGGCGAGGAACACGCCAACCCAGAGTGTCAGCGTCAGAGGCACGCGAACTTTGGTCCGCGCTCGATGGGCCGCCACTAACGCAACCAACAGGAGCAATTTCACGCCGAAGGCATCGCTGGTAACGCAGCGCAGCGGCTCGATCACGAACAACGACGCTCCACTCACCAGCATGACGATCGCACCGGTCCACAGAAAGCCGGCTCGCGGCCGCGCTTCACGGCCGAGCCGGCAAAGGATCGAGAGCAGCACTCCGCCGCCAAACCACGCGACTCCCAAAACGTGCAGCGCGCCGATCAGCGGATACGCCCAGGTGGACCCCGCCAGCCACGCGCTCAACTCCGTCGCTTGGATACGCTGGGCCAGACTCAGCAGCATCTCGAATCCGCCTCAGATGTCGAAATCCGCGATGGCCCGCGCTGCCAGCACCACCGCGGTCCAGCAGAGTAGGGATGCGATCGTCAGGGTCTTGCTCTTGTGAGGTACAAAGTAAAGGCCCAGCGCCGGCACGACCAGAACCAGTTTCACCCAGAACGCCGGGTTGCGCCGGTAGCGCGACCAATCGGCCGCAGTCATCAAGGCGCCGGTGGCCAGCAGCATCGCGAGCCCCGCATGCGCCCACGGCTTGAAGATGCGATCAAGCTCGTCACTGGTTCGCTCGGCGACGGCCCATCCCAGCCGCCGCACATCAGTGAAAATAACCGCCCCGGCGAGCAGCGCCATGCCCGCCACATGCACCGCTTCAATCAGCGGAAACGCCCAGGAATTTTTCAGAGCAACCATCTACACCGAAGAGGCGCGCTAAACGTAGGGGATGCCCTTGCCCGCAGCCCCCACCAGCGTCCAAATCACAATCGACAACACTGCCGCGAGCTTGGCCTTGCCACCGCCGGCATCGCCGTTAATAACCCACCGTCTTTGGATCGTGAATTGAGATACAATTCCCAAGACAATCAGGCCCATCTTGATGGGAAAGGAAACGCTTTCGAAGCACTTCGAAGGCTCGGAAAAAGCCATCGGGATTCCCGAAGCGATCAGAACGCCAAGGCTCGCCAGCAGCCACGGCTCGAACTGCCGCGCGAGCTGCGCGGCCGGAGCATACTGCCGTCCCAGTCCGAACACGCGCAAGTTCACGATAAGGACGGTTCCCAGCAGCACGGCCAGCGCCAGCAGATGAAACGTCTCGATTGCCGGAAACGCCCAAGTTGTGTTGCGCACGGCCGTCCCCAGCCAGGTGTTCCCGCACCATTCAAAATAGGGACGCAGAGATTCGCTCAACATGACGGTTCACGCATAGGCGAGTGCTCGCCCCATCGCGACCACCCCGATCCAAATGATAAGCGAGCTCGCGCCCGCCAGCTTCGCGCGCCATGGCGTCGTGGCATTCTCGTCCCATTCCGCCACCTTTTTGAAGACCGTCTGGTGAAACAGCAGCGCGTTTAATCCCGCAGCTCCCAGCAGCACCACCTTCGTGCGAAAAAACGGACTGTTGTAACACTTCACGGCTTCGGAGCAGAACAGCAAGGCTCCGGTGAGGATCATGACCGTGAATCCGGTCCAGACCCACGGCAGAAACTGAGCCGCTACTTGCGAGACGGATCTACGCTGCATCGTCAGTCCGAGCAAGCGCAGATCGAGAATCGCTGCCGGCCACAGCATGACGCTCAGCGCCAGAGAATGGACGCTCTCGACCACTGGAAACTCCCAAGTCGAATGTTTGATGCCATAGGCCCACGGCACGCTCTGGAGCCACTCACAAACGCTAAGGACCGACACGGGCTATTTCTTGTCGTCCTTTCCGAAGAACTTGCTGTAATCGACGTTGTTCTCGCAGACGAACTCGTCGACATGTTCCTCCTCCGGATGAGCCGGAAGAACGCGCGTGGGGAAGACCCACGGCTTCGCGAATACATTCGGGTCCTCGACGGTGACGTCGTACTGCAACCCGTTCGCGACCCGCGTGTACCGTTCCACCACGTGCAAGGCGTCGGTGTGCATGTACCCGCTGACCTCCGTCTTATCGTTGAAGCCGATCGAGTCCACCACTAGCGTCTCGCCATCCCAGTGGCCCACCGCTTCTCCCATCCAGGTGGGGTCCGGATCGGGCGTGTGCGGGCGGTTATCGAGCGGGATGAAGCGGAAAGTATTGGGATACTCGAACAACATAATCAGGAAATTTTGTTTTTGGATGATCTGGAACGGATACGGCGTGACGAAGCTCTGTGGGATGCCCAGAGGCACGCAATCGGTGCCCAAAGTAGTCCTGCCGCCGACGAAGTTTCCGCTCCGGTCGACTTTGAACTTCTCCGCTCCGGGCTTGAGCACCGGATCGGGAAGATTGCGGACTCCGGCGAATCCGTAGACTCCCGTGAGATCGGGCTTGCCGTCCGGCATCCGGGCATCTTTTGGATCGGGACGCGTCTTTGGTTGTACCTGCACCTCCGGTCCCGAACCCGTAACCGTAACAGTCACGGATTTGGTAAGAACGGTATTGTTCGGTCCATTCACGGTCAACGTATAGGTCGTGGTTGCGGTGGGAAACACTTGGCGGATGCCGCGAGCTTCCACCTTACCCGCGTCAGGATCGATCGTCACGTTGTTCGGATTCTCCGTGGCCCAGGTCAATACCACCTGCTGTCCGGCCTGAACCGATTCCGGCTTCGCTGTGAAACTGAGGATACGCGCAGGCGGCACAACGCGCGCCGGACGGGGCGCTTGATTTTGCGCCCCTGCATAAAACGGCAGCGTCAGACTGAGCATGGCGGCCTGCAAGCCGGAAGCCGTAGAAATGCGCATGGCGAATCTCGCGCGCGCCAATCGCTAGGACTTGATCTGGCGGCCGTCGGGCAGCTTGATCAGTGAACTAAGCATCGCGGGATCGCCGCTTTTTGCCGCTCCTCCCGTGCAACTGATCACGTCACCCGGCTTGACCGTATCGTGGGCCCAGCCATAGGACTTGAGATGATTCAAGCTCATCATCTCGATCTGCCACTCCACCGTCTTTCCGTTCTCCTCCTTGACTTCCAGATAGATGTAGGCGTGCGGATTGGTCCAGTCGAAGCGTTTCACCACTCCTGTCACGGTGGTCGGGTTCGCCATGTTGTACATGGCGGTGGAATGATGCGCGAATACCGGGGTCGCGGTAGGAATGGTTAATAATGAGATCGCCAGGATCAAACGAAACGCTTTCATGATGCAAGTCTCCTCATTTCTTCTCAAAATATTTGTTGTAGTCGATGTTGTGCTCGCAGACGAATTCGTCCACTTTGGACAAATCCGGGCGAAGCGTGAATGATCGCGTAATGCTCCAGGGTTTCACGAAGACGTTGGGATCTTCGATCGTGGCTTCGTACTGGAGCGTGTTGTAATCCGGCCGGCTGAAGCGCTCCACGATGTGCAGAGCGTCCGTATGCCGGTACCCGTTGATCTCGGTTTTGTCATTGAACCCGACGCTGTCCACCACCAGCGTGTCGCCCTCCCAGTGCCCGATCGAATCGCCCATCCAGGTCGGGTCGGGGTCCGCGGGATGCACACCGCCGTCGGTCGGAATAGTGCGAAACGTTCCGGGATACCCGTTGAGGATCGCCAAGTGATGGGCGCTCTCCACAAGTTCGAATTGATACGGGACGGCGAAGGCTTGTGGGCCTGCCAAGGGCATGCAATCGGAATACTGGCCGGTGTCTTCGGCCGGACGAACAACCTTGTATTGCTCGGCGCCGGGCTTCAATTCAGGACCGGCAGGCGCAGCCGCGGCAGCTCCACCGCGCCCTCCGCGTCCTCCTCGTGCTCCGCGTCCACCGCCGCCTCCAAAACTAATGTCGTAGACTCCGGATAGGTCGGGATGGCCGTTGGCCGTGCGCGGCACTTCCTTTTTCGCGGCGGCTTCCGCTGATTCCGGCTCCGCGCTGGTGCCCGCTACATTGACCGTCACCGTCTTGGTCAGGAGCTGATTATTCGGACCGCGAACCGTCAGCGTGTAGGTGGTCGTCCTCGCCGGAGAAACCTGCAAAATCCCGCGAGGCGTCACGCGGCCGACGTCGGGATCGAGACTCACTCCCGACGGGTTTTCGGTTTCCCAGGTGAGCGTCGTCTTTTGTCCGGGTTGGATTGAGGCCGGCTCGGCCTTGAAATCCATGATTCGTGCCGGAAGCTGTCCCGCCCTTTGGTAGGGATTGCCGGTTCCCGCGGATACCACTCCCGGCTGCGACGTTGACGGAGGGGCCTGCTGCGCCCAGATCGGACTAACAATGAGGCAAAGCGTTACGCCAACAGAGCCAAAGCGGGCCACCTGGTACCCTCCCTCACAAAACTACCGCCTGGACTTTAGAAAGTCCATGGTAGATTGTATCAAGTCAATTTCGGGTTGGTTACCGCGCTCATTTTCCGCTTGGCGTGCGGCTTACTTGCCTACCAGGTGCTCGACGTCCCTGTTGTTTTCCTGGCAGATGTATTCGATCAACTCGCCCTTGAGCATGGAAGGGTGGGTGGTGAAGCTCCAGGGTTTGGAAAACGTCTTGGGATCGTCGATGATGTTCTCAATCGTGAGATGGCCGAGGTCCGGGCGGCTGATGCGCTCGATTACTTTCATCTCATCCGAATGCGGGATGCCGGATTCGTCTAACCAAGTGATAGCGTTCTGTCCGACCGTTTCCACGACCAGCGTGTCGCCTTCCCAATGCCCTGTGGAATCGCCCAGCCACGTCTCGACGGCTTGCGGATTATGCGGACGTCCGTCCAGAAAGACCTTGCGCCAGATGTGCGCACCGCCTTCGTAGACAATCAGCAGCATATCTTTGGTCTGGACATAGGTCCAGGGATAGGGCGTGGTGTTCATGCGCGGAACCCCCGGCGGCAGGCAGCGCGCCTCCGGATCGTCCTTACTCAGGGTTGCCCGGTGACTCATATAGACGGCGTAAGGTCCCGGAAGCAGCGGGACATCCGTGCCGGAGCCGACCAAGTCCACGTTTTCACGAATCGCGTTAGGCTGCCAGTTGCCGGAGAGATCCGGATGGCCATCGGCGGTGCGCGGCGTCGGTCCTTTCGGCGGCCAGTCGGGGTCCTGACGAGGCTGATTCGTACCGCGAACCCTGCTGAGCTGAAGGTCCTGCGGCTCGCGCGTCGGCTGTGTTTGAGCCGCCGGTGATTGAGAAGCCGGTGCTTGAGCAAAGACCAGCGTCGAGAAACAGAGTAGCGCTGCGGTTTTCATGTCTGGATACAGCATAGCGCAAAAAAAGGCTGTCAGCTTACGGCGATCACGGAGCGAACAGCCTACAGCGATCAGCACCAGCGTCCGGAAAGACCGGAGCCGAAGCCGAAAGTCGAAACCCGAAAACCGAAAGCTGAACGCTGATCGCTGACCTCCGACCGCTGGACGCCCAGGAACCAGATATGCTGCGATGGAAGCCGGCAACTCGCCCTAGGGCATGGGATTTTACTGCGAACGTATCGTGCCGCATCTGCTCGACCTAGCCATGCGGAATCGCTTGTTGGGGCCGTACCGGCAACGGATTCTGGGATTGGCGGAAGGCCGCGTCCTGGAGATCGGCGTCGGTTCCGGCATGAATCTGCCGTTGTACACGGAGCGTGCAAGTGAGGTCGTGGGCCTGGAACCGCAGCCGAAGCTGTTGCGGATGGCACGCCGCAAACCACACGCTGTTCCAGTCGAGCTCATTGAGGGTTCGGCGCAAGCCATCCCGCTCGAAACCGGCAGCGTGGATTCCGTCCTTATGACGTGGACGCTCTGCTCCATTCCGGACGCCTCTGCTGCGCTGGCCGAGATGCGCCGGATCCTCAAACCTTCGGGCAAGCTGCTGCTGGTAGAGCATGGCCTCGCTCCGGATGCGAACGTACGCAAGTGGCAGCGCCGGCTCACGCCCGCGTGGAGGCATTTGGCCGGCGGTTGCCATCTGGACCGTCCTATCGCCCAGCTCGTCGAAAACGCCGGATTCCGGTTTGACCGTCTGCAGACCGGCTATATGCAAGGTCCGAAGCCAATGACGTTCATGTACGAGGGGATTGCCTTGCCGGCGTGAGGCAGCCGCTCAAGCCTCGCCCCGGTCTTCGCGCATGGCCGCGAACACCGCCATAAACATCGCCGCCGCCACCAATGCCCACGCCGCCAGCGCAACGTACACCAGAACGCGCGGAATAACCAACAGAAACGCCATCCCGGTGAGCTTCGCGACGTGATACGTCGCAACCGTGTACATACCCAGAGGAAACACCGCGCCCCAATACAACGGATCGTAGGCCAGCGGCACGGGCCGCACCAGGTGACGCCAGACGCTGAGAATCGCCAGCATCGGAAACCACCACGTCGCGATGGCCCAGAACAGGATGGTGAAGCCTTTTAGGAACGGCGTCAGGTCGGCGAAAGGGGATCCTGGGACTCGCTCCACCAGCAGCGTCCCCACCACCGTCGCGATCGCCATCGCGCCCATGTCGATCCAATAGGACGGCATCAGCTCATCCGGCGACAGTGAGAAAAACGTGTACTTGTAAAAGATCAGCGAGATCATCCAGATGTACAGCATGCCGCCGCACAGCCACAGCGCCAGGCAGAAGAACAGGATGGCGCCACGATGCTTCAGATGGGGCAGGAGCAGAAGCGGCAATTGCGCGATCGCCTCGGTGGCCACCACGGCCAGCAGCCACCCGCCGTGGATGCCCCACGCCAGCAGGGGCTTGTTCTCTTTCATGATGAATCCGGAAAAAATCGAATAGGTGATCAGCACCCACAGGATCGCTCCGGCGATCCACAGAACCAACGGCAGCCGGTGCTGCCCCAGAATCAACACCAGGTTCGAGCCCAGCACCGCCACTCCCGCAATGATGGTGAAAAAACCCACGCCGCGGTGGTAATCGCCCAAGTCATGCAGGACGGCTCGGGGAAACAGCATCAGCCGCAGGGCCGTCATAGCGGCCAGCACGGCCAGCGCCACAAGGTTGGCTGCCGATAGCAGCTTGGCCGGCACATTCAGTCCTTCGAGATGGCAGGCGATACCGACGATGCCGGTGGCCATCACCATCGCAAAGTAAGCGGGTGGAAGGTCTCTTAGCTCCTCCTGCCACGGTGAGAGCGGCTGGGCCGTATTCGGAGCATAAATGGAGTGCGGATGGGCGAAGACCTCACGCAACGTCACAAGGCTGCGGCGATCTCTCGCCGCCCCACGGCTCAGGCACCGATTGCGCAGGCTCCGGCTCCAGGTCCTCTATTGAGGAGAGCCCCAGAACGCTCACCTTCTGCCCCTCCCCCAGAAGCTGGAGCAGGATCTCCGTCCCGTTGGGGAACACCAGCAGGTCGCGATACTGCCAGGACTCGGCTGATCGCTGCGCGAATGTTGCGCTCTCGCACACGTTGAAACCGTACTTCTCGCGCAGATTTTTCGTGATGTCTTCCAGCCACAGCCGCGCTCCGGGAGGGATGCACACCACCGGGCCCGGCTCGTTTTGCCCGAGAAAACAATTCTTGATCCTATGCCAAAGCCCGGGCCGATGCGCGCGCCAGGTTGCGAATCCCGCGGCGGATACCAATCCGATCGATCCGCTTTTAAACCGGTGCGCCACGAGCTGTTCGCCTTCCACCGCCAGGCGGTTGGGAAGCATCATCAGGGAGTAGTCACACATGTTCGTCTCCTTTAAAAGCCGGCGGGCATGACCTCTTTTGAGACCACGCCCCCAGCCAGCACCTCATTCGTGTTGCTCCCGCCAGCTTTCTTCTCGCATGCTAGGCTTGTCCCCGAATGACTCCGGGTTCACCCATGCCGATAGAGACCGGATGCATCTCTTGGGCATGGCGGCTCCTGCCCAGGCTCCAGACTTCATGTCCGAAGGCTTCCTCCAGCATGAGCGCGCTGCCGGCGTACCAAGCCGCGATGGAAGCGATGATCAGCAGGTAACCGGTGACGATCATCAGCCACTCGGCGCCGGTCAATTCGCCAATCGCCGCCGTCGTCGATCCTGCCGCGAGAAACGCCAGCAGAAAAACGAACCCGCGGTTTTCGGCTGAGCTTGCCACGGCGGACACCCAGGTGATCGCCGCGAGCACGATGAACCAGTATCCGAGCTCAGGCCATCGTCCCGCGGGCGCCGTAATCCGTCCCATTGCGAAAAGCAGATTCAAGACGCCGTACGCCATCCAGAAGGAACCCCAGGTTCCATGAATGGCGGCAGCCACTCCGTCACGCGCGCGGAAGGACCACATTCCCGCGAGGAATTGCGCCAGTCCCCCGAAAATCGCCGCGAACGGAAACAAATACAACGAACTTGTCGAGCTCCCGAACCAGTGCGCCTGGTGCGCCGCCACCATGAACGTGGCGCCGGCCAGCCCGTACAAACCCAGGATCGACGGCGCAGCAATCGGTTGAAGAAAAATCTGCGCGTGTGTATCGTTCTGTTGCATCCCAGTTTGTTCAGACATATAAACCTCTCTTTCAAAACACTTCAACCTGCTCCCTCTCTAACTCGGGGGCAGACTTCGCGCCTTACTCTCCTGCACCGGGATCTGGCGGCGTGAGGCCGGAGTCTCGGGGATCGGAATCGAAATCTCCAGAGTTCCGTTGACCAGCTCGGCCACGGCCTTGTCGATGTTGGCTCCTTCGGGCAGAGGAATGCTGCGAGAGAAGCGCCCGTAACTCCGCTCCGAAAGGTGATAACCTTCGCCTTTCTCGCGATACATCTGTTTGCGTTCTCCTTCCAGCAGGAGGGTATCTTGGGATACCTCCACCTTTACGTCCTCTTTGTGCAACCCCGGCAAGTCTGCGGAAACCACCAGATAGCCGTTTTGTTCGGTTACTTCAATGGGGGGCGTCCACAACTCTAGGTCGCGACGGGGGCGCGCCACCGGCCCGAACAGCCGGTCCATCTCGTCGGTGAACCGCCGCATGAGAGAGAGTGGATTCAGGCTGGACATCGCCTCACCCATGGGAAACGGCGCTGACGGGAGGCCGCCCCTACTCGTGGAAGGCGGGGAAGTGTTCTTCGTTACATTAACCTGACTCATCGTACTTTCCTTTCTCGAGCCGCAAACCGCCTGCGCAGCCGGCCCACATGGCTCCCTCCTCCGAAAGGGAGTCTGAATTCTTCCTGCTCCTTGCACTTTCAAGTTAGGCCAAACTTTGTCAACTCGCGGTCAAAACCGAGTCAGGATCGCGTCAAAAATTCATAGGGAGCGGCGTGTCCGCTCCATGGTGATTACCCGATCCGTCCTGGAGTTCCGCGCGCCAGGGCCGGGAGCTCCGCGGCCTTTTGCGGAGCAGCACCTGCACCGCGTCCGTCGTTCCGTTTTCAAAGCACACCGCCGACGCCGCCAGATACACCAGCCAGGTGCGCAGCGTTCTTTCGCTTACCAGGCAACGGCAGGCGTCCGCGTGCTGCCGGAGGCGCGCCACCCAAGCCCGGCACGTCAAGGCGTAATGCCGCCGGAAATCCTCCATCCGCTCGACTTCAAACCTCGCATGTTCCGCTTCCCGGACCACATCGGCCAAGTGCGCCAGTTCCCCGCCCGGAAACACGTTGCGCTGCAGAAACAGCGTCTCCGGACCGTCGGACACTCCCTCCGGGCGCACGATGCCGCGATTGAGAAATGTCCCGTCCTCTTCCAGCAGTTCGCGAATGCGCCCGAAATACTCCGCCAGATGCTTGCGGCCGACGTGCTCGAACATGCCCACGGAAACGATCTTGTCGAACCGGCCGCGCACGTCGCGGTAATCCTTGAGCTCAATCGACACGCGGTCTTCGAGTTTTCTGCGCATCACCACCGCCGCGGCATACTCCTTCTGTGCCGCGCTCAACGTGCATCCGGAAGCGTTCACACCGAATTGTTCCGCCGCGTGGACCGCCAGCCCGCCCCATCCGCATCCGATGTCCAACAGCCGCTCTCCCGGCTGCAGCTTCAACGTCAGGCAAACCTGTTGCAGCTTTTCGAGTTGCGCCTCATCCAGAGTCCGGCGCGCGTCGCTAAAATCCGCCGCCGAATATTGCATCCGCTGATCCAGAAATTGCGCATAGAATTCGTTGGAACGGTCGTAATGAAACTGAATATCGCGGCGCTGAGTGTTACGCACATGCGCGTCGAGCCCCTCGTGGCCCAGATGGGCGAGGATCGAATGCCACAAGGACCGCAGCTTGGGGTGCTCCTGCCGGTCGAAATATTCAACCGCCGCCACCAGATCGCCTTGCACCTGGAAGCGGCCCTCGACAAACGCCACGGCCGCCGAGTAGGGATCCATCCCGCGGATCTCGGATGTGTCCGCGCCGGCCGGAAACACGATCGTGAAGCGGCGCTTCGGATCGGAGTAAAAGCTGCCCAGGGCAGCTTGGGAATGCGCGCCTTGCTTCTGGCTCCCGGTTCGCTCATCGCCGGTTCGCTCATGTATGGTCGAGCGCATCTCACCACTCTCTTCGCGATTCGATTGTAAGTCCGCATGCAGCCCCATCCGAATCCCCTGGCGCCGGTATATTCACTCGCTTCGGTGCTGCATTGACGATTACTTGACGGGCCTCCCCGGATTCTTGACGCCGTCTTGAGACGGCCTTGATTAAATTTGGAAAGGACCGTATCGGACCGGCTAAATCGGCAGAAAAAAACAGGAATGGGAAAAAATGCAAACGCCAACCGCACTTCCGGGACCACATGAGCCGCGCGTCCACCATCGCTGGGGCGTGATCCTCGCTGGAGGCGACGGAAAACGCTTGCTGCCTTTGACCCGGCGCATCGCGGGGGACGACCGGCCCAAGCAATTCTGCCCGATCCTGCAAGGAGAGACGCTGCTGGACCGCACGCGCCGCAGGATCGGGCAATTGGTGGAGCCGCATCGGACCATGCTGGTGCTCACCAAAACGCACGAGCGTTTTTACTCCGGGCAATTGACCGGATCGTCTTCGCTTGGACCATTATTGGTCCAGCCTTTTAATCGCGGCACCACTCCGGCGATCTTGTGCGCGCTGCTGCTGCTGCGCGGCATAGACCCGGCCGCCGTCGCCGGATTCTTTCCCTCCGACCATCACTTCGCCGACGACGGAGGCTTCGTGCGCCACTTGAACCTCGCGTTCGACGCCGCCGAATCCTATTCCGATCTGGTTACCTTGCTGGGGATTGCCCCGGACCGGCCGGAAGTGGCCTACGGCTGGATTGAGCCCGGCGCGCCGCTCCAGGCGCACGTCTCCGGTCCGCTGTTTCAAGTGACCCGCTTTTGGGAAAAGCCCTCGCTCCCGCTGGCCACCAGTTTGATGCAGCGCGGGTGCTTGTGGAACACGTTCGTCATGGTGGGGCGCGTTTGCTCCTTTCTGGACTTGATCCGGCGCGCTCTGCCCGGCCTCTACGCGGCTTTCGATACGCTGCGCAGGAAATGGGGAACCGCGGCGGAGCAGGCGGCGCTTATGGAGGCTTATTCGAAAATCGAGCCAAGCAACTTCTCCACCCAGGTGCTGGCGGCGTGTTGCCGTGACTTGGCCGTCCTGCCGGGGCGAGACCTGGAATGGAGCGACTTGGGCGAAGCAGCCCGCGTCCTGTCCGTGCTTCGCCGCAAAGGGCGACACGCTGAACACGCCCGGCAGCGATGGGCCCCGAATCTGGGCGCCGCGGGCTAGCCCGCAAAGGGTGCGGCGGCGCCCTCATTGCAGGTATACAACACCGCCACGGGCCGGCATCCCGTCGCGGCGGTTCTTGTGGCAGCCGGGTAGCAGGGTCATAATTGGGAAGGAAGAACGTCCCGCGCCAGGGTTCGCGATGCACCAGGAGTTTTCCCAAGCCGCTTCGACGGTGTTGAGCGCTGGCGAAGAATCCGAGCGCCTGTCCGGCGTTCACTCTTCCAACCGTCTTCTGCCCGGCCCTCTCTTGCGCCTGGCTCATGGTGTCGCCGCAACCTGGACTTGGCGAGGTGTGCTGCCTGGGCTGTCGCTGTCCATCCTGCTGACGATTGCCGGCTTTTGGATTGGGCCGGTCATCAAGGGCACCAATCTCGCGATCCTGTATATGTTGGCGGTGGTATTCAGCGCGCTGCGCTGGGGCCGCTCCGCCGCGATCGTGAGCGCGGTGTTCGGCGCGTTCCTATTTGACTACTTCTTCGTGCCGCCGCAGCGCACCTTCGCGCTGGGCGACGTGTGGGACCTGATTACCTTGATCGGCCTGCTGGCAGTAGGCCTGACCGTCAGCATGCTCACGGTGGCCGCCAGAGAAGAGGCGCACTCGGCCAAATCTCGCGAGGAGCGCACCGCGGTGCTTTACTCCTTCACCCAATCCCTGGCCGCCGAAATTGAATTGGATCGCATTCTCGGGGCCATCGACGCGCATTTGACCAAGGCCTTCCGGCGGCCGGTCGCGATCCTCCTGCCGGAGTCGGCCTCCTTGAAGTTGCGCTTCCTCAGCCGGGGCCTGGAGTTGACCGGCCCGGAAAAAGCCGCTGCCGAATGGGTGTTCGCTAACTCCGGGGAGGCAGGCTGCGGAGCGGAGCCGTTTCCAGAATCGCGTTTCCGTTTCCGGGCGCTCAAAACCGGGCGCGGAGTGATCGGCGTGCTGGGACTTTTCTCGAGTAACGCCGCAGGGGTCCTCCCCGCCGGGCAGCAGCAGCTTTTGGGCACCTTCCTGAACCAGGCCGCTCTCGCCATCACCCGCGCCAATCTGGCCAAGCAGGCGCAGCGCGCGGAACTGCTGCAGGAGACCGACAAGCTTCAGAAGGCGCTATTGAACTCCGTCTCGCATGACCTGCGTACGCCGCTGGTCTCCATCATCGGGGGACTCAACAGCGTCTTGCACGATTCCGCCGTGCTGGACGAAGTTACTCAGCGGGCCTTGCTCGAAACCGCACGCGACGAAGCCGTGCGCCTCAACCGCCTGATCCAGAATCTGCTCGACATGAGCCGGTTGGAAGGCGGCGCGATCCTGGCCAGGACCGAACCGTGTGACGTCCACGACGTGGTAGGCGCGGCCCTGGAGCAGCTCGGCGAAGCGGCCCACAGCCATCCTATTTCGGCCTCGGTCGATCCGGGACTGCCCCTGGTGCCGATGGATCACGCCCTGATCGTTCAGGTTCTGGTGAACCTGTTGGACAATGCCTTGAAATATTCCCCGGCTGCTGCCCCCATCGAGATCGGCGCGCGTCTCGAACATGGCCAGTTGCAGATCCGCGTTGGCAGCGCGGGCAACGAAATCCCCGGACAGGAGCTGGATCGTGTCTTCGACAAATTCTTCCGCGGCTCCTCGGCGCGGTCTTCGCGCGGAGCCGGGCTGGGATTGTCGATTTGCAAGGGATTTGTAGAAGCTCATCACGGACGGATCTGGGCCCAGCGCCGCCGGCAGGGTGGCACCGATTTCGCGTTCTCTCTGCCACTCGGAGCCAAAGCGTGATGGACCACGGTCAGCGCATTCTGATCGTCGACGATGAGCCGG
Source organism: Bryobacteraceae bacterium (assembly GCA_030041495.1). GTDB lineage: Bacteria > Acidobacteriota > Terriglobia > Bryobacterales > Bryobacteraceae > Palsa-187. The sequence goes on from JASHNT010000038.1 coordinate 61,302, forward strand.
GAATCCGCCGCTTTCTGCATGCCTCGCTCACCGCGCAAGGATATGCGGTCAGCGAAGCCTCCAGCGGCGAGGAAGCTTTGCAAGCAGTGCCCGCCTACCGCCCGGATGTCATCCTGCTCGATTTGGGCCTTCCCGGCCTGGGCGGAACTGAGGTTACCAGTTGCCTGCGGGAGTGGACCCAGACTCCGATCATCATTCTCTCCGTGCAAGGCGAGGAGTCCGCGAAAATCGCGGCTCTGGACGCCGGCGCCGACGACTACCTCACCAAGCCCTTCGGAACCGGAGAACTCGAGGCGCGCATCCGCGCGGCTTTGCGCCGCTCCGCCAAGTACGAAACCGAACCCGTGTTCGTGGCCGGCGAGCTTATGGTCGATCTCACGGAGCGCATCGTACGCATGCGCGGCAGCGACGTGCAGCTCACGCCCACCGAATTCAGCCTGCTCAAGGTCATGATCACTCATGTCAACCGGCTCTTGACCCATCGCCAACTGGTGCGCGAGGTGTGGGGTGGGGCGCATTACGAAGATGTCCAGCACTTGCTGCGCGTTAATATCAGCAATCTGCGTCGGAAGTTGGAAGAAGAGCCGGCCCGCCCGCACTATATCGTCACTGAGCCCGGCGTAGGCTACCGCCTGCGCGCCGACCAAGCCCAGTCTGCCGCGCCGCCAGGTGGGGCTTGACGATTCCTTGACGCCTGCCAGCCATCTTTTGATGCTGCCTAGACGCCAGAATCGGTAAAATTTTGTTTTGAATGGGTGAAAACCTGCAAGAATCGCACGGCGATGCGCACGCCTCCGTGCTGCTGGCGGACGACGAGGAACCGATCCGCCGGGTTCTGCGCGCTCAGTTAACGGCGCGAAACTACCTGGTCTATGAAGCGGGCACTGGAGAGCAGGTGCTCGAAGAAACCGCCCGGCGCAAGCCCGACGTGGTCTTGCTGGATTTGGGTTTGCCCGATATCGACGGAATCGAAGTCACCCGGCTGCTGCGCCAGCGCAGCCAGGTGCCGGTCATCATTCTCTCGGTTCGCGCCGGCGAATCCGACAAAATCGCCGCTCTCGATGCGGGCGCGGACGATTATCTGACCAAGCCCTGCCCGCCCGGCGAGCTCCTGGAGCGCGTCCGTTCCGCGCTGTGGCGCAAAACCATCGGGGGCCTGCACACCTTCCACGCCGGCGACCTGGACGTGGATCTGCAGCAACACGCAGTGCAGGTGGGAGACCGCCCGATTCAGCTCACCTCCAATGAATTCGACCTGCTGCGCGTCCTGGTGCTCAACGCCGGCCGGCTGTTGACTCCGCACCGCCTGACCCACGAAGCCTGGGGCGAAAAACAGGACGAGGAAGCGCTGCAACTCCTGCGCACCACCATCGGCTCCCTGCGGCGCAAACTGGAAGTGAATCCGGCCCGGCCGCGCCACATCACCACGGAGCCGGGCGTCGGCTTCCGGCTCCGGACCGAAGCCTGACCACGGCGTAAAGAGTTCATGCAGTGCGTCGTCGACATATGGCCGCCGCCGTGCGGACCGATGGCCCACGGCGCTTCATCCGCACGCGAACCGTGCCACCATGTTAGCTTGCGCCTCGGAATCCACACTTCCATAGCCGGCTCGCTCGAACGTTCCGCGCTAAAGGCGGCTGAACTTGGCGCCAACACGTTCCAGATCTTCTCTTCCAGCCCACGCCAATGGAAAGCGTCGGTCCCGTCGGCGCCGTCGGTCGCGTTATTCGAAAAGGCCCGGAAGCGCCATGACCTTGTGCCGCTGGTGATCCACGACAACTACCTGATCAACCTCGCCTCGGTACACGAGAAGACGCGCGATTTGTCCATTCAGGCCTTTCGCGGCGAGCTGGAGCGCGCCATTGCCATCGGCGCGGATTACCTGGTCGCGCATCCGGGAAATTACAAAGGCCAGACCGTCGAGCAGGGGATCTTGCACTTCCTCGAAGGCGTCGCGACAGCCGCGCAGGGGCTCGCCCATGGCAAGCTGATGCTGCTCATCGAAAACACTGCCGGCGCGGGCGCGCAACTCGGCAGCCGCTTCGAGGAACTGCACGTCATGCGCGAGTACGGCATGAAGATGACGGATCTGCCCATCGGCTTCTGCCTCGACACCTGCCACCTGCTGGCGTCGGGACACGACGTCTCGACTACCTCTGGGCTTAAGCAAACCGTCAACGAGGCCGAGCGCCTCCTGGGCCTCGAAAACGTCCCGGTGATTCACGCCAACGATTCCAAAACGCCGCTCGGCTCGCACGTGGACCGCCACGAAAACATCGGCCAGGGGTATATTGGTGTTGACGGGTTTCGCCGCATTCTTACTCACCCGGGTCTCCGCAACAAAGCCTTTATCCTAGAAACACCGGTGGATCAACCCGGCGATGACCGGAAGAATCTCGATACTCTCAAGCGCGCAGCGCGGGGCGCGCTCTAAAGTTAAAAGAATCATCGCGGCCCGCTGCGTTGCGCGCGGTGTTATGGAAAGACGTCTATGCCAGAGCGCGCCTACGACCACAAAGAAATCGAGCTGAAGTGGTTTGAGCGCTGGAAAAACGATCGCAACCTATATAAGGCCGATCCCGATTCCCAGCGCCCCAAATACTATGTGCTGGAGATGCTGCCCTACCCGAGCGGCAGCCTGCACATCGGCCACATCCGCAACTACACCATCGGCGACGCGCTGGCTCGCTACAAATGGATGCAGGGCTATAACGTCCTGCACCCGATGGGCTGGGATGCCTTCGGCTTGCCCGCGGAAAATGCGGCCATCCAGCGCGGCCGCCATCCGCACGAATGGACGCTATCCAATATCGCCGAAATGAAGCGCCAGCATCTGCGCATGGGCTTCAGTTATGACTGGGATCGTGAAATCGCCACTTGCGAGCCCGAATATTACCGCTGGAACCAGTGGTTCTTTCTGAAGATGCTGGAGCGCGGCCTGGCCTATCGCAAGAAAGCCATGGTCAACTGGTGCCCGAGATGCGCCACCGTGCTCGCCAACGAACAGGTGGTCGACGGCTGCTGTTGGCGTCATGAAGATACGCCGGTAGAGCAGCGCGCGCTGGAGCAGTGGTTCTGGAAGATTACCGCGTACGCCGACGAGTTGCTAAAGGACATCACAGAGAAGCTCGAAGGCCACTGGCCGGACCGCGTGCTCGCCATGCAGAGGAATTGGATCGGCCGATCCGAAGGCTCCGAGATTGATTTCACTATTGAAGGCGGCGGTGAAAAAATTCGGGTCTTCACCACCCGCGTGGATACTATTTTCGGCGCGACCTGCGTGATCCTCGCGCCGGAGCATCCACTCGCCCAAAAGCTACTCGACGAAACCGGCCGCGCCCGAGCCAAGCAGATGGTCGACGCCCGCGCGCAAAAAGGGCCCGGTGATATCGAAAAGGACGGCCACTTCACCGGCCATTACGCCGTCAATCCTTATAGCGGGGCGAAAGTTCCAATATGGATCGGAAATTTCGTGCTGATGGACTACGGCACCGGCGCAATCATGGCCGTGCCCGCACACGATGAGCGCGACTTCGATTTCTGCAAGACGTTCAACATTCCGATTCGCCCCGTGATCCGTCCCGTTGACGGGGTCCTGGTGGAGCATCCGCAAGCCGCGTTCACCGAAGACGGCATCGTGGAACATTCCGGCGAGTTCAGCGGCCTGCCGAGCGCCGAGGCTCGGCGCAAAATGAATCAGCTTGCTGAGTCGAAAAGCTTCGGCAAAGCCGCCATCACGTATCGCATCAAGGATTGGGGCATCTCGCGCCAGCGCTACTGGGGCACTCCCATTCCGGTGGTGCATTGCCCCAAAGACGGAGCCGTGCCGGTTCCGGAATCCGATCTCCCCGTGGTTCTGCCCACCGACGTCAAGCTCACCGGAATCGGTCAATCGCCGCTGCTACAGGTCGAGTCGTTCATAAAGGTGAAGTGTCCCAAGTGCGGCGGCGAGGCGCGCCGCGAAAGCGACACTATGGACACGTTCGTCGATTCGTCCTGGTATTTCTATCGCTACTGCGATCCCCATAATTCGGACGCGCCGTTCGATTCGCAAAAGATCGCTTACTGGTTTCCCATCGATCAATACATCGGCGGCGTCGAGCACGCCATCCTGCATTTGATCTACTCGCGTTTCTTCACCAAAGTGATGCGCGATCTGGGCCTCATCGCCAACGATGAGCCCGCCGCGCGCCTGTTCACGCAAGGCATGGTGATCAAGGACGGCGCGAAGATGTCCAAGAACAAGGGCAACGTGGTCAGCGCCGAGGAAATGATCGACCGCTTCGGAGCCGATACCGGCCGCTTATTCGAACTTTTCGCCGCGCCTCCCGAAAAAGACATGGACTGGACCGACGCCGGCGCCGACGGAGCGTACCGCTTCCTGGGCCGCGTGTTCCGCTTTGTGACTCGCAACGCTGACCGCGCGCCGAGTGCGGGCGATCCAGCCGCAGATCGGCAAGCCTTGCGCAAACTTCACCAGACCATCCGCCGGATCACTCTCGACTTCGATCAACGCTGGCACTTCAATACCTCAATCGCCGGCTTGATGGAGTTGGTGAATGAGCTGTACGCGCTCGAAGAAAAACTTTCCGGCGAGGCTCTGGCGCAGATCCTGCCTGTGCTCGCATTACTGCTCGGCCCATTTGCGCCGTACACTGCGGAGGAGCTGTGGGAAACGCTCGGCCGTACCGGCCCGGTGTTCCGCCAACCGTGGCCGGCTTACGATGAGGAACTCGCCCAGGAAGACGATGTCGAAATCGTGCTGCAGGTCAACGGCAAGGTGCGCGGACGGATCCGCGTGCCGCTCAATGCCACTCAGGCCGATCTCGAACGCGCCGCGCTGGCCGACCCCAGCGTGCAACCGTTCCTCGCCGGCAAGCAGATCGTGAAGACGATCGTAGTGCCAGGCAAGCTTGTAAACATAGTGGTGAAATAGAGGCATGCCCGCCCGGACGCTGATTTCCCGGCCTTTAGTCTCGGTGGAAGAGTACTTGAGGACCAGCTACCGTCCCGGCTGCGACTACGTGGATGGGGAGGTCGTCGAGAGAAACGTGGGAAGACGGGATCATGGTTGGCTGCAAACTGCCGTTGCTGCGTATTTCTTCTTGCGCCGCCGCCAGTGGAACATCACGGTCATCACAGAACGGCGCATTCAAGTGAACGCTGCACGATTCCGGATACCCGACGTGTGCGTAATTCTCGGAGACACCGGCGAGCAGAGCTCCGACGGCCTGCGCGAGATAAAATCCGGCGGCCTTGCCACCGGAAATCCGCGCCTCGAAGTCCCGCTCCGCGAGATTTTCGCCTGAATTCTCAAGTGAATTCCGAGGACGACTCTTTTCTTCTCCAGGCCCTCGATCTCGCTCGCGAGGCTGGGCGAGCCGGCGAGGTCCCCGTCGGCGCGGTGGTGGTGCTGGATGGTGCGGTCATCGGGCGCGGAAAAAATTCCTCTATCGCGCTGAACGATCCCACCGCCCACGCCGAGATTCTAGCTTTGCGCGAAGCGTCGGCCGCCCTCCGCAACTACCGTCTGGAGGGCGTCACGGTCTACACTACGCTGGAGCCGTGCGTGATGTGCGCCGGGGCGCTGGTTGCCGCGCGCGTCGCACGGCTGGTGTTCGGCGCGCGGGACCTGCGCTTCGGAGGCGTCCGCAGCAAGTTCGGACTGGTAGACTCCTCACTCCTTAATCACCGCATCCAGGTGACCGAAGGAGTCCGCGGCGCGGAATGTGCGGAATTAATTCGTACTTTTTTTGAAAGCCGCCGCGATTAATTACGCAGTCTGGCCTACCATCGGGAAGCGGAGATGCGCGGGAAGCAGGGAGTCGCGCTCAGCCTTCGCGGAATCGGCTCGCGCGGGCGGCATGCGGACTGTTCCGCTGAAATACTCGTCCAGCGGGTAAAGCGAATATGGCTTTAACTCCCGGAAGACACGCCCTAGCTTTTGCTCGATCCGGTACACCGTGTGAAAGAAGCTGCCCCGCTCCATCCCCAGCCTGCGGGTGCACATGCGCCAGTCCGCGCCCAGTAAAAAGTGGTAGCGGAACAATTTGTACTCGAACTCATTCAGCGTCCTGCGCGAGATCAGGCAGAAATCCGCGATGTACTCTTCGTCTTTTCTGCCCCATGTCAGGCGGCCCGGCCGCCTCCGGTTCGCTTCCAAGCTGATTCGGCTCAAGTGCCGTTCCTGAGTCACACACGTCACAAAACGCGAGTAACAAACGCGGAAAATCGACCGCAAAACGCAATTGCAAGGCGCCAGCGCGCCCTTTCTGCCCAAACGCAATCCCGAGCCGTGGCAATGCGTGCAGTGGTGCATGGCTAGCGCCAAAGTTTCTGACCGTGTCCATTGCATCCAATCGTCCTCCCTTATGGCCTGCCTTTCCCCCTCCGGGAAACACAGAAAAGGGTAGCCAACATGATAGCCCAGCATGGAGTACTGGAACTTTCTTTGGGTATAGTACTTCCGGGACTGTGGAAAGTCAAACTTTATTTCTTAATTCGTTGATTATTTCGGAGTAAACGCATAGCACGTCCTGCGCGGTGTCTTTCCAATTGAAGCGGCTGGCATGAAGTGGACCGGTCTGACGCATCCGTTCGCGGCGATCCCGATCCAGCAGCAACTCCCGTAAGCCCCTGGCGATGTCGAAAACATTATCCGGCGTGACCAACTCCGCCGCCTCGCCGACGGCTTCCACCAGAGGCGGCAGGTTGGATGCAACCACTGGTGTTCCGCACGCCATTGCCTCCAGTGGCGCCAAACCGAAGCCTTCGTAAAGCGATGGGAAGGCGAAAATGGTTGCCGCGCGATAGAACACTTTCAGCGTATCGATGGGCACGAAGCCCAGAAAACGCACGAAAGGCTCCACGCGAGTGGCGATCACTGCGCGCCGCACGCTGGGATTGCGCGAGAGTTCGTCGCCGATGATCACCAAACGCAGGTCATGGTATTCCGGATGGCTCTCGAACTCCCCGCGCAGCACGGCGAAGGCTTCCACCAGGCGCGGCACGTTTTTTTGCGGCCGGACGGTGCCGGCATAGAGAATGAACGGCCAGCGAATCGAGTAGCGCTCCAGCACCGTCTGCTCACTCGCCTGATTCACGTGATTGCTGGCGAACGCAGGATCGGGCGCGCTGTAGATGGTGCGGATGCGGTCGGGAGAGATGGGGAGCACCGCTTCCAGGTCGCGGCGGGTGGAATGGGAAACGGCGATCACCCGCGCTGCGCGCAGAGCTCCGCGCCGGTAGCGCTCCTCGTGCAGGGTGCCGCGCAGGTCGCTGCGCGCCGGAAAAAGCAGGCTGCTCATATCGTGGATGGTGACGACGTAGGGGCGCGGCATCCAGTAGGCGACCGAATTCAGCGGAATATGATAAAGGTCCGCGCCAAACCGCCGCAGAAACAGGGGAAAGGTGAGGTTATGCGTCAGATCCGTATCCGGGCGAGCGTAGGGAGCGGCGGAGAAATTCGCGGCCAGTCCGGCGATCTCGCGTTCATCCTGTGGACGGACGATCAGCGTGTAATGGTTCTGCCGATCCAGGGCGGCCAGTGCCGTGACCAGGTTGCGGATGTACGTGCCGATGCCGAAATCGTTCCAGCGGCGAACGTCAATGACGGCGTGAAACAGCATGACCACTCCCGGATTAACGGATTTGGGCTTCAGCGAGCTTCCAGGCGTACAGCGGAAAGCGTTCGGTGAGCCTCGACACGCGCTGCCGGACTTGTTCGAGAACGCCCTCGCTGGATGCGTTTTCCAGCACGCGCACGATGAGTTCGCCCACCTCGCGCATCTCCGCCTCACGGAAGCCGCGCGTGGTCACCGCAGGGCTGCCGAAGCGCATGCCGCTGGGGTTCAGCGGAGGATTCGTGTCGAACGGGATCGCGTTTTTGTTGGCTGTAATGAACGCCCGGTCCAGCGCGCTTTCCGCTTCTTTGCCGCGAATGCCCTTTGCGAATACGTCCACCAGCATCAGATGCGTATCGGTGCCGCCGGAAACCACGCGGCATCCGGCTTCAGCCAGGGTCGCGGCTAGCGTGTTCGCGTTGGCCAGCACTTGCCGCGAGTAGGCCACGAACTCCGGCTTCATCGCCTGGGCGAAGCAAACCGCTTTGGCCGCGACGATGTGCACCAGCGGACCGCCCTGGGTTCCAGGGAACACGCTGCGGTCGATGGCCGCTCCGTATTTTTCCTTGGCCAGGATCATTCCGCTGCGCGGCCCCCGCAGCGTCTTATGCGTGGTGGAGGTGACGATATCGGCATAGGCGCACGGATTGGGATGCAAGCCCGCCGCCACCAAGCCCGAAAAATGGGCCATGTCCACCAGCAGCATCGCGCCCACGCTGTCCGCAATCTGCCGGAAGCGCGGGAAATCCAGAGTGCGCGGATAGGCACTGCCGCCGGCGATGATCAGCTTCGGCCGGTGTTGCTCGGCCAGCCGGGCCAGTTCCTCGTAATCGATCCGCTCATCTTCGCGCCGAACTCCGTAGGGCACGATGTGGTACGTTTTGCCTGAAAAATTAAGCTGGTGCCCGTGCGTCAAGTGGCCGCCGTGGGCTAGGTTCATGCCCAGGACCACGTCGCCAGGAGTCAGAACCGCGGCGTAGGCAGCCTGATTCGCCTGGGAGCCGGAATGCGGCTGCACGTTCACGTATTCGGCGCTGAACAGCTTCTTGGCGCGGTCGCGAGCCAGATTCTCCACGATGTCCGTGTTCTCGCAACCGCCGTAGTAGCGCTTGCCCGGATACCCTTCTGCGTATTTGTTGGTGAATACGCTACCCGCGGCTTCCAGCACGGCTTCCGAAGTAAAATTCTCGCTGGCGATCAGCTCCAGGTGCGAATTCTGGCGCTGGGTCTCCGCTTGAATCTGGGCATAAATCTCCGGATCGACTTCCTCGAGCGGCCGGGCCATGCGTTCCTGTTCTGTCATTCTCTTTCGGTCATCACCTCAGGAGCCTCAATTTTAACATCCGGCCTGCCCCTGGCCTGGGATTGGACGGCTCTATCCTGGTCTGCGAGCGGTAACGGCGGCGCTAAGGCGTTCACCTCGTATCCCTCCTACGCAAACCCGTCTAGAATTGCATCAGGAGGTTCTCTGTGAGGCGTGCTCTGTTTTTTTTGAGTTTTTCGTGCCTGGCGATCGCGCAATCGCCCGCTCCCGCGGATTGGCGCTTTGCGCAACCCGATGCGGATATCAAAGGAAGCGTGAATCTTCAGGCCGTGCTGACTTCCGCCGCGGCCGCCAAGGCGATTGAGCAGATAAAGGCGCAGTCCAAAAACAATACTGCACAAATCGATCTGGTGATGGGAATGTTGCGGACCGTTGACCGGGTCTCCTTCTCCGGGCGCCAGAAAGCGCCCAACGATATGGACGCTCTGGCGGAGGTGACCGGAAGCTTCGATCCCCAGTTAGTAATGGGCTTGTTTCCCAGCACCGGCCCGAGCAAGGTGAAAGCCGTCGGGCCTCATACCATCCTGATCGGCGAAGGCGACTCTTTCACCGCCGCTGTTGCGCGTTTGGACGGCTCCGCTCCCAGCGCTCCCGCGGACGATTTTGCGGCGAGCGATATCTGGTTCGAGGCTAACGCGGCGTTCCTGTCCAAGCAGTCGGGCCAGGCGATGCCTCCGATGCTCCAGGATCTGCGTAGCGTAGCGCTGGGCTTGACCCTGAGCGATTCGCCCGTGTTGGATGTGGTGCTGGATTCCTCCGGCGCAGACGCCGCGCGGAAGCTGCTGGCGACGCTGAATATCATCAACTCCGCTGCGGCAGGCTCTCGGGCGATGGCCAGCATCGCCAAGAATCTGAGCCTGGCGCAGGACGGCTCCAAGGTCAAAATGCACGTAGTGATTCCTCCGGAGGTTATGGCGATGATCCAGGAGCAGGCCAAGTCGGCGGTGGCTGGCGGCGCTGCGCCTCCGCAGTTGGCGCCGTTGCTCGGCATCCTGGGCCTGGGAGGAGCATCCGCTGGCGCGCCGGGCCGTCCGGCTCCGGCTGCCGGCGCCGCGCCTCCACCGCCCCAGCAGAACGGCGGCGCGATCCGGATCTACGGGCTCGACGACGGGCCCAAAGAAATCCAGGCTCCGAAGTGAACCGCAGGCGGGAGAAAACGCGCTGCTGACGGGAAAAGCGTGCTCGGGAGCGGCCAGCGGCCGAACCGCTTCCTCTTGACTGTAAGCCTCGATGGACTGGTATGCGCCGTCGCGCGGGTCGCGATGCACGATGATGCGGCGGCCGGAGATGTCGGCGACCCAATATTCGGGGATGCCGGCCCGGGCGTACAGCGGCGCTTTCACTTTCAGGTCGAAGCCGAGGGTCGAATCCGAGACTTCGACAACCAGACGGAGGTCGGAGGGCTGTGGGTTGCCGGTCAGGATTTCGTGCGAGGGCGGGAGAGCACAATGAGGTCGGGCTCCGGCTCATTGATGGGGTTGTCTCCCGGAGCAACGTCGATCGGAGCTTCAGGATTCACATATTCAGGGCCGAAAACGCTGATCAGCCACGCGTGCACCAAAGACAAGGTGATAACGTGCGGACGCTTCTTTCCGATTTTGCTGATCAACTCTCCGTTGACGAGCTCGAGGTGTTGTTGATCCCAGACGCCGGTTGCTTCGACTGCCGCGCACTCAGCGCGGGTCCAGCGCTTGCGCGGCGCCTCGGCGGGGCTGGTTTGTTCCAGAACTGCGGTTGGCATGAGACCTCATCTCGATTCTAACCCGCGCCCGGCGCCTGAGCCATAATGAGAGCTTCCCATGCCGGCCGAGCCTTCCACGCCGTTGATGCGCCAATATCACGGCATCAAGCAGCAGTTTCCGAATGCGCTCTTGCTGTTTCGCTTGGGCGATTTCTACGAGCTGTTCTACGACGACGCCGTGACCGCCGCGCGGGAACTGGAGATCACGCTCACGGCGCGTAACAAGGAAAAGGGCCAGCCGATTCCCATGTGTGGCGTGCCATATCATTCCTCGGAGAATTATATTGCGCGCCTCATTCAGAAGGGCTATCGCGTGGCCATTTGCGACCAGATGGAGCTTCCCAGCGCAGCGAAAAAACTGGTGAAGCGCGAGGTCACGCGCGTGGTGACTCCCGGCACGGCGATGAACGCTGCGCTGCTGCGCTCGCATGAGAACAATTACCTGGCGGCGTTCCTCGCGGATGGTTCGCGCGCGGGCCTGGCTTATGTCGATGTTTCCACCGGTGAGTTTCGCGCCACCGAGATGGAGGCGAGCGAGGCTCCGGCGGCGATTGAGACGCTGGGCGCGCGCGAAGTGCTGGGACCCTCCGGGTCCGGTTTGACGGTCTCAGGGCTGAGGACTGATGTCGAGGGCTGGGTGTTCGCCGCGGATTACGCGATTCGCAGCCTATGCGAACATTTTCATCTCCTGGCGTTGGACGGCTGCGGATTGGAGAATCGCCCGCTGGCCACCGGCGCTGCCTCGGCCATTCTGCACTATCTTCGCGAGACCCAGCGCGCCGCTCTGGATCATTTGGAGCGGCCCTCATTTTACGACCGCGCCCAAGCACTCGTGCTGGATGCGACAACCATCCGGAACCTCGAACTAGTCGAGCCGCTGTTTGCCGGGGAATCGAAGGACGCCACGCTGATCAGCGTATTGGATCGCACTCGCACCGGCATGGGCGGCCGGCTTCTCCGCAAGCGCCTGCTCGCGCCGTCCATCGACACCGCGGAAATCGAGGCTCGCCTGGATGCCGTCGAAGAATTGCACGGCGCGGCGATTCTGCGTGCGGAGCTCGGCAAGGAGTTGGAATCGATCCTCGATCTGGAGCGCTTGCTCGCCAAAATCAGCCTGGCTTCCGCGGGTCCGCGCGATGTGCTGGCGCTGGGGCGGTCGCTGGCTGTGGTTCCGCCGCTGAAGGCTCGCGCCGCCACGGCCAAGTCCGCACGGCTGCGGGAGGTTTTAGAAGGGCTCGACGAGGTGCCCGACGTGCGCGATCGCGTTCTGGCTGCCATCGCCGAGGAGCCGCCGGTGAATTTGAATGATGGCGGCGCGATTCGCTGGGGGTTCGACGCGCGCTTGGATGAGCTGCGCAATCTTTCGCAAAACAGCAAAACCTACCTGGCTCAGATCGAGCAGCGCGAGCGCGACCGCACTGGCATCGTATCGCTGAAAGTCCGCTTCAATAATATCTTCGGCTACTACATCGAGATTTCGAAATCCAATCTGCACCTCGCGCCGCCGGATTATGAGCGCAAGCAGACGCTGGTGGGAGCCGAGCGCTTCACTACGCCGGAATTGAAGGAGCTCGAAGTCAAGATCCTGGAAGCCGAGGAGCGGATGCTCGCCATCGAGCGCGAACTCTTCGAGGCGCTACGCGCCCTCATTTCAGCCGCGGCGGCTCGCATAAAGGCCACCGCGGCCGCGGTCGCGGAGCTCGATGCCACGGTGGCGCTGGCCGAGGTGGCCGGGGCGAATCGCTACGCGCGACCGAGATTCTCTACGGATGGAGAAATGAAAGTCGCCGCCGGCCGGCATCCGGTGATCGAAAGGCTGGCCGAAAAAGACGCGCAACGGTTTATCCCGAATGATTTGTATTTCCATCCGGAGACGGAGTTCATTTCCGTCATAACTGGACCGAATATGGGCGGCAAATCGACCTATTTGAGACAAGCCGCTCTGCTCGCGATCCTGGCGCAGATGGGGTCGTTCGTACCGGCTGACTCCGCGCTGATGCCGGTGGTCGACCGGGTGTTTACCCGTATCGGCGCGGCGGACAATCTGGCTCGCGGACGCTCGACCTTCATGGTGGAGATGACCGAAACCGCGGTCATCCTCAACACCGCGACCGCGCGCAGCCTGATCGTGCTGGATGAGATTGGCCGTGGAACCTCCACCTACGATGGCCTGGCGCTGGCCTGGGCCGTGATCGAGCATATTCATCGCAACATCCGCGCGAAGACATTGTTTGCGACGCACTATCATGAGCTGACCGAACTGGCCTCGCAACTGCAAGGCGTGCGCAACCTGCATGTTTCGGTGAAGGAATCCGGCGACCAGATCCTGTTCTTGCGCCGCGTGGAACCGGGCGCCGCGGACCGAAGCTACGGCATCGAAGTCGCGCGTCTGGCCGCGCTGCCGATGAGCGTCATCGAGCGTGCGCGGCAAATCCTGGCTCTGCATGAATCCGCCGAGCACACCGTTACCGGGGAATTGTCTCCCGGGACTGCGCCGATTCAGATTCAGCTTTTCGAGCCGGTGAATCATCACATCGCCGAGCGCATCCGCAAGTTGAATCTGGATCAACTGCGGCCGATTGAGGCTCTGCAGTTATTGGCTGAGTTGCAACGGGACCTATCGTGAGGATTTGCAAATGAGAGTCGCCGGCGTCATGAGCGGTACGTCGCTCGATGGCATCGATGTCGCCATCGTGGAGATCCGCGGCAAGCGAATCGAGACGATCGCGTTCCGGAGCACGCCGTATCCGCGTGCGATGCGGCGGGCGTTGCTCAACGTTTCCGGGGTCGCGGAGGTGTCGTCGCTGAATTTTGCTCTGGGCGAATTGTATGCCAGAGCGATTCTGGCGATGAACCAGCCGCTAGAGCTGATCGGCCTGCACGGCCAGACCATTTATCACGAAGGTGGCAAGCACACTCTGCAAATCGGCGAGGCCGCGGTGGTTGCGGAACGGACGGGCGTCGACGTGATTTCGAACTTTCGGGAAGCGGATATCGCCGCGGGAGGACAAGGCGCGCCGCTCGTCCCCTTCGTTGACTTGCTCTTGTTCGGACATGGGACAAAGCCCCGCGCAGCGCTGAATATCGGCGGGATCGCGAATGTGACTCTGCTGCCAGAGGGGATCGCGTTCGATACCGGACCCGGTAACATGGTGATCGACGCGCTGGTTTCGCACATGACCGGCGGCAAGCAGATGTTCGACCGGGATGGAAGGATCGCGCGCCGAGGGGCTGTGCGTTGGGAGCTGCTGATCAAGCTACGGGCGAATCCCTACTTCCGGCGCAGCCCTCCGAAGAGTTGCGGACGGGAACAATTTGGCCGCGAATTTGCCCAAAATCTGATCGGCACCGGTTTGCCGCTCCCTGATTTGATCGCGACGGCGACAGAGTTGACCGCGAGGACGATTGCCGGCGCGATTGGAGAGCGTGAAACCATCGCCAGCGGCGGAGGAGTGCACAACCACTTCCTGATGGAACGGCTCGGCGAACTGCTACCGATCCGCGGCAGCGCAGAGTCTGGAGTCGATCCGGACGCGAAGGAAGCCATCGCCTTCGCCGTGCTCGCGTATCAGACAGCGCGGCACCGGCCGGGCAATCTCCCTTCGGCAACCGGCGCGCGGCATCCGGCGATCTTAGGGCGCAGAAGCTACTCGAGCGTTTCGCGCTCTTCGTCTTCCTGAGCCTGATAGTCGAGCTGACGAACGCGCTGCTCGGGGTTCTTAGAAAGAATCTGGTTGTTGAGATCCTCGGGCGCCGGCGGCGGAGGGGGAACGTCGAGATCGATGGTCTTGGGCTTTGGGTTTTGAGGCTCGCGCTGCTTTCTCAGATCCGCAAACAGTTCACGAATGTACTTCTTCATGCCTCAAAGTCTCAGCGGGCGGCGCATCCGAGGCCCGGCCCCAAGCGATTATGTTTTTGAAACGGTGCGAAATAATTGCTCATTGCAGCGTGTTAATCGAGCCCACGCGTTTGGCTTCGTAGGCCGCGATTGCGGCTTCCTGGTTGAGCATGTAGCCCAGCTCATCCACGCCGTCGAGCAAACACCGCTTGGCGAAGCCATCGATGGGGAACTGTACCGGCTGCCCGCCTTCGAGCGTCAAAGTCTGCGCCGCGAGGTCGATGGTCACGGTTTTGCCGGAAGAGGCCAGCAACTGCTTGTGTACGTCCGGAGGCACGATCACCGGCAGCAATCCGTTCTTGAGCGCGTTGCCTTTGAAGATGTCCGCGAAGGAAGTGCTGACCACGGCGCGGAAGCCGTTCTGCACCAGAGCCCAAGGAGCGTGCTCGCGGGAGCTTCCGCAGCCGAAGTTGTCGCCGGCCACCAGAATCTGCGCGCCTTTGGCCTCCGCCTTGTTCAACGGAAAATCCGGATTGAGAGATCCATCGGGATTTTTCCTCCAGTCAACAAACAGCCCTTCGCCCAAGCCCTCCTTTGAAATGGCCTTCAGATAACGGGCCGGAATGATCTGATCGGTGTCGATATTATCCACCGGAACCACGACGATTTTGCTGGTGAGTGTTTCGAATTTCATGGTTACATCAAACTCCTGACGTCAGTGACGACGCCCGTAATTGCCGAAGCCGCGGCAGTCAACGGACTCGCCAGGAATGTGCGTCCACCTTTGCCTTGCCGTCCCTCGAAGTTGCGATTGCTAGTCGAGACGCTGTATTCGCCGGGCTCCAGTTGATCGCCGTTCATCGCGAGGCACATCGAGCAACCGGCTTCGCGGAAATCCGCTCCGGCTTCGCGGAAAATCTTGTCGAGCCCCTCGGCTTCGGCCTGATGCTTCACCTGTTGCGAGCCTGGAACCACCAGCATGCGGACCTTCGGATTCACTTTGCGACCCTTGATCACCGAAGCCGCCGCGCGCAGGTCGGAGATGCGCGAATTGGTGCAGCTTCCCACGAAAACTACGTTGACAGGATGGCCCTGGAGCGGTTTGCCGGGTTCAAGGTCCATGTACTTGAGTGCCTTCGTCAAGTCCGATTTTTCGAGCGGATTAGACACCGAGGCCGGATCCGGAATGCGGCCGGAAATCGGAATGCCCATGCCGGGATTGGTTCCGAAGGTGACCATCGGCTCCAGCGTGTTGGCGTCGAGCGTCAATTCTTTCGCGTATTCCGCGCCTTCGTCGCTGGGCAATGTCTTCCACCGCTCGAGCGCCGCATCCCAAACCGCGCCCTTCGGCGCGAATTCGCGGCCGTTGAGGTACTGATATGTCGTATCGTCGGGAGCGACCAATCCGGCTCGCGCGCCGCCTTCGATCGACATGTTGCAGATGGTCATGCGTTCTTCCATCGACAATCCGCGGATGGTCGAGCCCAAATATTCGAACACGCAACCCGTTCCACCGCCGATGCCGATCTGGGCGATCACTGCGAGAATAATGTCCTTGGCGGAAACGCCCCGCTTGAGCGTGCCTTCCACGCGAATCGCGTAAGTCTTGGAAGGGGTCTGCAGCAGGCACTGCGTCGCGAGCACGTGGCCCACCTGGCTGGTTCCAATCCCAAAAGCCAAGGCACCGAAAGCTCCGTGTGTTGCCGTGTGGCTGTCGCCGCAGACCAGGGTCATGCCCGGCTGCGTCAATCCCTGCTCCGGCCCGATTACGTGCACGATGCCCTGATGATCGCTGTGGCGATTGTACAGGCGCACGCCGAAATCCTTGCAGTTTTTCTCCATCGCATCGAGCTGCGCCCGGCCCACCGGATCTAGCACCGGCAGGTCGAGGGAATAGGTCGGCGTGGAGTGATCCATGGTCGCGATGGTCAGGTCGGGGCGCCGGACTTTGAGCCCCCGCTCCCGCAGCATGGCGAAGGCCTGCGGAGAAGTGACTTCGTGACTCAAGTGCAGGTCGATGTAAAGCAGAGCGGGCGCGCCCGGCTGCTGCGTCACGACGTGGCTGTCCCAGATTTTTTCAACGATTGTACGCGGGCGCGAGCCCGCTTCAGAGGATGGTTTCATAGAGCCTTACTCACTGCCTCTCCAACTTCCATTGTCGTCGCTGGCGCGCCCTTTGGCCGCAGGTCCGCGGTGACGCGTCCGGATTCCAAAACCTTTCCGACGGCGTCGTTCACCGCCGAGCCTTCCTTCACCAGCCCGAAGCTGTATTCGAGCATCGCCGCCACAGAGCCGATGGCTCCCAGCGGATTCGCCTTGTTCTGCCCGGCGATGTCCGGCGCGGAGCCGTGCACCGGCTCATACAATCCCTTGCTCGCGCCCAGCGAAGCCGAAGGCAGCATGCCGATGGAGCCGGCGAGAATTCCGCCGACATCGCTCAGGATATCGCCGAAGGTGTTTTCGGTCAGCATCACGTCGAACTGCGTGGGCTTCAGCACCATCTGCATCGCGGCGTTGTCCACCAGCATGTGCTCGAGCGTAACGTCGGGATAATCCGCCGAGACTTCGACCACGATTTTGCGCCAGAATTGCGAAACTTCGAGGACGTTGGATTTGTCGACGCTGGTGACTTTCTTGCGCCGGTTCAAGGCCAGTTCAAAAGCCCGGCGAGCCACGCGCTCGATTTGCGGGCGCGTGTAGGACATCGTGTTGCGCGCGGCGTTGCCATCGGCGTCGATTCCGCGCGGAGTCCCGTAATACAAGCCTCCGGTAAGCTCGCGCACGATCAGCATGTCGGTGCCCGCGACCACGTGATTCTTGAGCGGCGAGGAGTCGATCAGCGACGGATAGGTCCGCACCGGGCGAAGATTCGCGTAGACATCGAGAACCGCGCGGATACCCAGGAGGCCGGCTTCAGGCCTTTGGCTTGGCGGAGCATTATCAAACTCCGGAAGACCGACCGCGCCCATCAAGGTCGCGTCAGCTTCCAGAGCCAGCTTCTTTGTCTCTTCGGGAAAGGGCATGCCGGTCTTGTGAATCGCAATGCCACCCAGCAAGCCCTCCGTCAAATGCAGATTGTGTCCATATTTCGCAGCGACGGCCTTCAAGACCACAACAGCCGCGCGAGTCACTTCGGCGCCGATTCCGTCGCCGGGTAGAAGTAGTATTTTAAGGTTCATGATCTAAGATTTCGAGTGGCTCCAAGCTTAGTCCGCCGTGCCTGAGTGCAGTTCGTCCCATATGCCTTCGTACAGCGCGCGGACGTCTCCGGCTAAGCCGTACTGCCGAGGCAGACCATTCGCTTGAATCAGTTTGACAACATCCGCGTAATCTTGCGCACGATCAATGCCGCGTCCGGTGTAAGCAGAAAGCTTGGTGGAAATCAGAGCCTCCAACGTCAGAATCCGCGGTTCATCCGAAACCAAGGTGGGGACAGGAAGGGCTACGGGACCCAAGTCGAAACGCTCGCCGCCGGTAAGCAAATCGATTCTCACTCGCGTTTCCGGGTCGATGACGGAACCGGGCCCTTCATCGAACCCACCGGTGCACAGGGCTTCCTGGGCCAGCGTCCGGTCGGAAACGATGAGGTCGACATCCTGGGTGAATCGCGGATAGCCGTGCTCCTGAACTGCGAAACCACCGCAGACGTAGTGCGGAATGCCGAATTTCGCGAGAACCTTGACTGCTTTGCGCAGCGCCTTCTCGATGTTGGACCCGCTCGATTCCCTCAAGAATTCAGCCTGTTCATGGAAGTGGAGGAGCGTGCTCATTTTGAAAAGAGAGCCAAAAGCCGCCCGGCGCAAGCCGCGCCGAGACGCCGGTTCTCAGTCCGTGGCTCCCACGGTGGATTTCGTCTGAGAGGCCGTCAGGACCTCGCGGGCGATGGCCGCGATCTCTTCGTTGCGCAAGCCTTTCTTGCGGTCCGCCAGCGCAGTGAAGCGGTGGTAGACCGCGTCGAGCTGCTCGCGCGTCAGCGCGTATCCCAGATCCTCGCAGCGCTTGGCCAGAGCATGCCGGCCGCTGTGCTTGCCCAGCACCAGTTTCGACTCCGGCACGCCGACGGATTTCGGCTCCATGATTTCGTAAGTGGTCCGCTCCTTCAAGAAGCCGTCCTGATGGATGCCGGCTTCGTGCGCGAACGCGTTCTCGCCGACGATGGCTTTGTTGGGTTGCGGTCCGAAGGTGATCAGGGAGGTGAGTAACTGGCTGGCGGGGAACAGATGCTCGGTTACGATGCGGGTTTCAAAGGGCAGGCGGTCGCGGCGGGTATTGATCGCCATCACGACCTCTTCCAGCGCCGCGTTGCCGGCTCGCTCGCCGATGCCGTTGATGGTGCACTCAACCTGGCGCGCCCCGTTCTGCACGGCGGCCAGCGAATTCGCTACGGCCAGGCCGAGGTCGTCATGGCAGTGTACGCTGACGACCGCGGAATCGCTCAGGGCTTTCGACATGCGGGCGATCAGCGCGCCGTATTCATCCGGTACGCTGAAGCCGACGGTGTCCGGCAGGTTGACGGTGCGCGCGCCCGCGGCGACCACGGCCCGGGAGACCTGCTCCAGATAGTCCAGATCCGTGCGCGTCGCGTCTTCGGCGGAAAATTCCACGTCCTCGCAATATTGGCGAGCCAGCTCCACCGCGGCCACGGCTTCTTCCAGCACCTGCTGGCGCGACTTCTTCAGCTTGTATTTCAGGTGAATGTCGCTGGTGGCGATGAAGGTGTGAATGCGCGGACGCCGAGCGTTGCGCAGCGACTTCACCGCGGCCATGATGTCAAGTTTGTTGGCGCGGGCCAGTGCGGCCACGTTCGCCCAGGGATATTCGCGGGCGACCGCATCCACGGCTTCCGAATCGCCCTCGGAGGCGATGGGGAAACCGGCTTCCAGAATATCCACGCCCAAGTCCACCAGCTTTGCGGCCATGCGCACCTTTTCGGGCACGGTCATGCTGCAACCCGGGGACTGCTCTCCGTCACGAAGCGTGGTGTCGAAGATGTATACGCGTTCCGGCATGGGAATTGAAAACCTCTTTGAAATGATTATGGGACGGAGGCGGCGGATTTGGCAAATCAATAGTTTTCGAGGTTTGTATAATGGATCATTATGGAGCTGCACGCGCTGCGCGTCTTCTTAACTGTAGCCAATGAAAAGAGTTTCTCCCGAGCCGGCGAAAAACTGCTGCGCACTCAGCCCGCCATCTCGCTCGCGATTCAGCGGCTGGAACAGATGCTGGGCGAGAAGCTGATCGACCGCTCGGCCAAGGATTTGCTGCTCACCGATGCCGGAAAGATCGTGCTCGAATACGCCCGGCGATTCGAGAATCTGCAAAGTGATCTGGAAAACGCGCTGGCGGAGCTGCGCGATAAATCCGCGGGGCGGCTGACCATCGGCGCGAATGAATCGTCCACGTTGTACCTGCTGGATCACATCGACCGCTACCGCCGCCTCTATCCGAAGATTCGCGTGCAGGTACGCCGCAGCCTATCGAGCAAGATTCCTGCGGAGTTGATTGACGGCGAGCTGGAACTGGGCATCCTGACCTACGATCCGGAAGATGAGCGGCTGGTGACGCGGGTGATCTACACGGACCACCTGGCGTTCGTCACTTCGCCGCAGCACCGGCTGGCTGCGCGCGCGGAAGTGTCGATTACGGAGCTAGGAGGCGAAACATTTATCGCCCACAACGTTGTCTCGCCTTATCGCCGGGTCGTCATCCGCGAGTTCCAGCATTACAAGGTTCCGCTCCACATGGACCTGGAGATGCCGACCGTGGAATCGATCCGCAAAATGGTGGAGCGCAACGAGGGTGTCGCGTTTCTGCCGAAAATGTGCGTGGAGGAAGAGCTACGCCATGGGCTGCTCCGCGAGGTCAAAGTGAAGGAGATGGAAGTGGAGCGCAAGATCCGGCTGGTGTATCCCGCGAAGCGGGCGCTAAGCCACGCCGCGGAGGCGTTCCTGGACTTGGTGGGACAGGGTTAAGACGCGGGACTTTTGCAGCTCTCGTCACTCCGCGTGAGCGTCTATACTGGACGAAATATCCGACTCCTAAAGCCTCGGGAAGCTCATGGGCCTACTTGTCTCGATTCTTATCTCCGATATCGTGCCGATCTTTGCCATCGCGGGAGCGGGCTTTCTTCTAGCTCGCTACGCGCACGCCGACGTGAGGACTCTCTCGCGCGCGGTCTTCTTCGCGCTGTTGCCGTGCTTCGCCTTCCACTTGCTGGTGACTTCCACGGCAACCGGGCCGAACGTCGGCCGGCTGATCGTTCTGGGCGTGGTGAACATGCTGGCGATGGGATTGGTCGGTTACATGACGGGGAAGACGCTCCGGTTGGACGGCAAATCCCTGCGGGCGTTCCTCATGGTCGTGATGTTTTCCAACGGCGGCAATTACGGCCTGCCCGTGGTGCGATTCGCGTTCGGCTCCGAGGCGCTCACCTACGCGACCATCTTCTTCCTCACCGGGTCTGTGCTGACCTACTCGATCAGCGCGTTCTTCGGCGGTAGCCATCGCCAGAAAATTGCGGGCGCACTCGAAAAAATCTGGAAGATGCCGTCGCTGTACGGAATCGCGGCCGCGCTGCTGGTTCGAGCGGCCGGTTGGCCGGTCCCGGATGGGATTATGCGGCCGGTGAGTCTCTTAAGCGACGCTGCGCTCCCCTTGATGATTCTTGTGCTCGGAATGCAGCTTGAACGGGCGGTCTGGCCCTCGCGGCCCAAGCTGGTGATGCTGGCCGTTGGCATCTCGCTCTTCGTAGCGCCGTTCGTCGCGTTGGGATTGGCTTGGCTTTTCGGGCTCACTGGGCCGGCGCGCCAGGCCGCCGTGATTCTCGCGTCGATGCCAGTCGCGGTGGTGACCACGATCCTCGCGCTGGAATTCGAGCTGGCTCCGGATTTCGTGA
Organism: Bryobacteraceae bacterium; assembly: GCA_030041495.1. Lineage (GTDB taxonomy): Bacteria > Acidobacteriota > Terriglobia > Bryobacterales > Bryobacteraceae > Palsa-187. The sequence goes on from JASHNT010000038.1 coordinate 82,725, forward strand.
CCAGCGCGGTGTTCGTCTCGACCATCGCCAGCCCGCTCACTCTGGCTCCTCTGATCGCTTATCTTCAGTAGCCGGCACAGTGCCGGCTCAGCCCCGAAAAACAGCGAGGGACCGTGGCCTTATTCCCCGGGCCAGGCTCCGTTGTGCCAGCGAGTTCCTTAGGAGAAATCAGTTCGCCGCGCCGATGCGGGCAGTGGCGCACTCTTCGGCGACCTTCAAAAAGTTCAGGACCTTGGCGTTGCCGACGATATACGGATTCGGGCCGGCAAAAGCCCCCTTGGCGAGCAGCGGCAGGTTGATTTTCGAATGGTCCCAATCGGTATGGTTGGTCAGGATAATATCCGCTCCGGCCTGTTTAGCGATCTCGCTGAATCGTTGCGCTGAATGGATATATTTTTCGAGAGCATCGCGATTCGTATTCAGCCCGACACCGCCCCAGAGCGCCACAACGTGCGGCGTCCCGTGGTCCTTCGCAGTGAACACACTCGAGATGGTGCCCGGCGTGTGACCGGGCGTGATGTACATTGTAACGGTGGTGTCGCCGAGCGTGAGCTTCTGGCCGTCGGTAGCTTCCATGTCGCGCTTCGGCTTAGTGCCGTTGGTTTTATCGAGCACATCCCAGTCTGCCGGGGACATGATCACTCGCGTGCCGAAGTGATCTTGAAGATACCGTGCGCCGCCGTCGTGATCCGGATGGGCATGGCTGACCACCGCGTACTTGATTTGGGCCGGATCCAAACCGAGCTTCTTCATCCCCTCCACAACCTCGTCTTCGACCGAATAGTCAAAGATCGTGTCGAGAACGATGATGCCCCGCGAGGTCGTGATCGCCCAGACCGAATACTCTGTCTGTCCGAAAAAGTAGAGGTTGTCGAAAACCTTAACAGGCTCGGCATGCCAGGTGGAGCGATCCGGCGGCCCTTGCGGCCCGCGCCCGCGTCCACGCCCGGCGTTCTGCGCGCCGCCGCGACCTGGTGCCGCCGCACCTCGCGCGGGTGCGCCCGGCGGTGTGCGTTGACCTCCCGGTCCTGGTCCGTAGCATTGAAAGTTGAACAGATTCTGGAAATCGTCGCCCGCCGCGGCTTTCGCGGCAGCGATGTGTGCGTCGGCGGTATCGGTTGCATCCTGAGCAAGCAAAGTTGAGAGCCCGAGCAGTAGGCCGAGCGTAATCTTCATAAACCTCCTAGGTGAAAGCCAAGATTACATCATATGACCGGCGCAGTCTGTTCGTAAGAGCTCAGGAACTTTCCGGAATAAGCTAGTGTCCAATTTGCAGGCGCGGGTACACGGAAGGAGAGACGATGTTCGATCAGACCTTCGTGGATGGGGTGGGCAAGACGAATAAGAGCTGGACCGTGGCGGTGTCTTTTGCACTGGAATTTCTTGCCATCGGGGTGACGATCCTGATTCCGCTGATCTGGACCGGCGTTTTGCCGAAGGCTTCGCTGGTGAATATGCTGACCGCTCCTGCGCCGCCTCCGCCGCCTGCTCCGCCGCCGCAGCCGGTGCCGAAGATGGCCAGGGTGGTGCGGCGCGTGTTCGACGGCCGGACCCTGCAAGCTCCCCAAACGATCCCGACACAAGTGGTGTTTCTCAACGGCGAGCCGCTCGCGCCGCTGAATACCGGCGTTTCCGGCGGCCTAGACCTCGGAGGGAAACATCGGCGCAATGGGACCGCTTGCAGCCAACATAGGCCCGGCTCCGGTTGTCCCAGTGGTTACCCCTCCGCCCGTGCAAGAGCCGCCGAAGAAGCAGGAAGGACCATACCGTCAAAGCAGCGGCGTGCAGGCTGCCAGATGCGTGAACTGTCCGAAGCCGGTATACCCGGCGATTCTTAGGCAGGAGCGAATTCAGGGTACGGTCGTGCTCTCGGCGATCATCGCCAAGGATGGAACGGTGCAGAGACTCACCGTTGTTTCCTCGGCGAATCCGTTATTAATTTCAGCCGCCATCGACGCGGTAAAGCGGTGGGTGTACATCCCCACCATCTTGAATCGGGAGCCGGTGGAAGTGGTCACCGAAATCACCGTCAATTTCGCCTTGCAGTAAGCCGGCTACTCGTAATACTCCGGCGCGATCCTGCGCTTGATGCCGGAGTTGTAGTCGTGTTGAATCCAAAGCGTGGCGTGATTCTTCTTCAGGAATTCATCGATCATCGCCCGGCTCTTGGCGGTCTGCTCCTTATCGAAATCGAAGGAAGGGATCCGTTTATAAGTGATTTCCTCGTGATAGTGATACAGATCGCCGGACAGCAGGATCGGCCCGGTCTTGGCCAGCTTCAGGAACAGGGATTGATGACCCGGCGTGTGCCCGGGAGTAAATTTGATCACCACGGTTCCGTCGCCGAAGACATCGTGATCCTCGCCGTTCAACACCATCGTCTTGCTCTTGGCCAGCGCGGTGAAGAAAGACGGATCGGCGACCGCTCCCAACCTCGGCTGATTCGCGGGCCGCGGCGCGAAGATGGCGTCGTAGTCGCCCTTTTGCACGATCCAGGTCGAGCCTGCGAACGCGTTCGCGTTGGCGACGTGGTCGCCGTGATAGTGGGAAAGCGCCAGGTACGTAACATCGGCCGGCGTGTAACCGATCGCGGCCAACTGCGGCAGCAGAGGCCGATCCACAGTGAACGCGCCCTGCGTGGCCGGGGAAACGCCGTTCGCGAAGGCGCTGTCCGGAATCTCGCCGGTGTCCCACATCAGCGTTCCCTTGGGATGCACGATCAGAAAGCACGGCGTGACCATATTGGCGGTGGAGAGCTCGCCCGGCTTAAATCCCATGGAATCGCCGTTAGCAACGGTGATCTTGCCGCAATCGAGGACGTATAATCGCAGTGTCTTCGGCGGTGCAGGCTTGCGCGCTTGGGCAAATATGGAAGGGAGCGCGGCAAGGCTCGCCAGCGCGAACGCGGCCAACGCGAATCCCTTGCGGAAAACGAATCGGTTTCGACGGACCCTGTTTCGACAAATCATGCTGGAGAGACTATCACCACCGCCACGTCGCGACAACCGCGTGCCTGGGTCACCCCGAGAGACGTGACCCGAAAGCCTGGTTTACTTCTTCACGAACTTCTGCACGTTGCGATTGACGGAATCCGCCACGTAGATCTCGCCCTTGGGACTCACCGCGACAAAATGAGCCTCGCCGAATTCGCCCAGCCCGTTGCCCGGTTTCCCCAGCGCCGCGAGAACCTTGCCGTCCAGGTCCAGTTTTAGAAGCTGGCCCGTAAAACCGTTCACCATGAAGATGTTCTCTTTGCCGATATCGAGGGCGCACGGCAGTCCGGCGTAATGGATCTGGCGAATGAAATTACCGTCCTGGTCGAAGATCTGGATGCGCGAGTTCTCGCGATCCGTCACCCACAGCAAGCCCTTGGCGTCGATGGCCAGGCCGTGCGCCACGTCGAACTTGCCCGGCTCAGTCCCTTTGCCGCCCCAGCTCTTGACGAAGTGCCCGTCTTTGTCGAACTTGAGCACCCGTGGATCGCCCCTGCCCGGCCCCGGCGTGTGCCCTTGCGTGACGAAGAAGTCGCCGTTGGCGGCGAAGGCGATGTCGTTGGGCTCGTTAAACAGGCGCGTACCCGCAGCCTCGTCCCAACTGCCTGCCTTGCCCTTGGTTCCTAAGGTCATCAGCACTTCGCCCTTGGGACTCAGCTTCATCACCGTGTTGGCGCTGACATCGGTGGCCCAGATGTTGTCGTCTTTGTCGATCCGCAAGCCGTGACTGCGCACGAACAAGCCCTGCCCGAACGTGCGAATGAATTTGCCGTTTTCGTCGAACTCGGTGATCGCGTCCCGGCCCCGGCTCAGGACAAAAAGATGGCCGTGCGAATCGAACGCCACATCCGCCGACGCGCCCATGTTGACGTCCCCGGGAACCGGCAGCGGATTGGGAACCGGTTCATAATCCAGCAGCGGAGCCTCCTGCGGAATCAGCAGCGCCGGGTTCGACGGCCGCTGCGCGAATGCCAGTCCGGTTGTCGCCAATGCCGTCGCCGCGAGCGCCGCGGCTACAAACGCGCCCCGCCGCATTTACAGCACCCCCGCCTTCTTCATCACCGCTTCACCCTTTCTGCGGATTTCCGCGGCGACTTCCTGCGGATCGCCGCGCTGCAGCTCCGGAATAAATAGCTCCACCGACAGCGCGCCGTCATAGCCCTTCTCGGCGAGCTTCCTCAAGATCCGCTCCAACGGAGCGATGCCGTCACCCGGAATCACGCGCGTGGTCTGCGAAAGCAATTCCCTCGGCATGTCGGGAGTATCGTTGAAATGCACGTGCCGCAGCTCGCCCGGCTGAAGCAGATCCAGATCCTCGAATTTACTCATGCCCGACCAGAAGTGGTAGCAATCCAGCATCGGATGCACGTTGGGATGCGCAGCCTCGCGGATCACCTTAAGCGAAGTGGTCAGAGTGGAGATCAGCGTGGAGCTGCGCGCGAACTCGATCATCGCGATCAGGTTGTGCTCCTTGGCGACGTCGCCGGCCTGGCGGATCGCATCCGGGACGGTCTTGTAGTCTTCCGCCGTCACTCTGCGATTGGTCGTGCTGGGGCAATAGATCTTGCCCGTGCCGATAGTGGCGAACTGCTCGCAGCGCTGTTTCCACCGGTCGAGCTGCATCGCGAAGCCCGCGTTTTGATTCCAGAAATCCTGTAAAACGCTCGCCGCCGAGACCGCGGTCAGTCCGTTGTCGGTGATCACTCGCTTGGCCGCGGCCAGATCGTTGGTCTTCAGGAAATCGTCCAGAGCGCGGTCCGTGATCTCGACGTCTTTGATTCCCGCCTTGGCCCAACCCTCCAGGCTCTTCTGATATCCGGCGGCTTGCGAAGTGGTTTGGTGGATGCTGAGCGTCATTTTTGCGGAAGCCGCTCCAGCATGGGAAACCAATCCTGTCAAGGGTGCAGCCAGAGGAGCCAGCAGAGCGGTGCGTCGGGAAAGCATGAGCTTTACTATATCCTCTGCGCGGCACCGCATCAACCACGCAACACACCGCGCCGCCGGATACTACAACGCCAGCCACACGTTCCACAACCCGAAGCCGGAAACCACTAGAGTGAGACCGCCTAAACCGATCCCCGCTACCCATCTCCTCTTGGAAATCGACTCACAGCAATGAAATGCGCAGAAGTAGTTGATGCCGGCACACAGCAGAAAAACGGTAAACGGATAGCTGCGGACGAGAAGCAGGATCATCTCACCCATGGGTTTCACGGCGAAGACCTTATTTCCCGGTCACCGGCCGAGCCGGCCGTATCAGCGATTCCTCGAGTTCCTTCTGATCGAGCTCGCCGCTCTTGTCTTTGTCGAGCCGGTCAAATTCAGCCTCCATGAACTTCATGAATTCCTGTCTGGAAATCTTGCCGTTCTTGTCGGCATCCATGAGTGCGATCAACTGCTTGACTTCGTCCTCGCCCAGCGCAATCGTGCGCTGCTGCTTGGGTACGACCTTGTCGGTTTTCTGTGCCGCCGCCCCGCCTACTGCCACGGCGGCTGCGGCAACTCCCGTGATGATCGAGATTCTCGTTTTTGTCATAACCGCTCCTCCTAAAACTTCACCATCAGGTCGGCGTCTATTAGCCACTCATCCTTGCGCAGGTCCGGAAACCAGACGCCGCCGTCATTGGCGCAAAGGCCCGGAGTCAGGGTCGTCGAGCCGGATGCCGTGCCGTCCATGCACGCGTATTGCGTGGGGAATCCGTTGTTGGTGCCCGGGGGAGGCGTCACACCGCCGGAGCCCGACCAATACGGAACGCTGGCATGGCGGTAGTCCCCCTCCACGCGGAACGTGAACCACTGCTTGGGCATGTAGTCGAACGTCTCGGAGAGGTCCCACGCCTTAAACTGATCGCCGGGATTGAACGTGAAGTACGGCGAGTTGATCGCCGCCGAGGAGGCGCTCTCTCCGTTGATTGGCGGAATCAGCACCAGGTAGCGGCCGGGGTTGTTGATCTGCCCGCCGCCGATGGTCAGAGCGAAAAGATCCTTGTGAAACCACATCCGGTTGTAGAGCATGTAGCCAACAAAGCTCTGTTTGGGATTGCCGTTCGAATCGTTGTGGCAGCTCACGCCGGCTCCGTACTCGCAACCCAGGTCGCCGGTGAAAGTGAAACCCATCTTGTCGATCGCCCGCTCGGGGTGATCGTAGTATTTGATCTCGATGCTGTTATCGGTATGCATGCGAGTCCGGCCCGGTGTATACAGGTCGTCCTGGCCAAGGGCATATTCGTTCGAAATCACGTTCATCCACGGAAACGGCGTGTACTTGATCTGTCCGCCAAGACCCTTGCGGGAGTTGGCCGACCCGTAAGACTGCCAGCCGTTGATGATCCACGGCTCCAGTTTCAAGTGCGGCGTTACGAAGAACTGCAGCCGGATGCCTTCGAAAAACCACGGCGTGTTGGAAGATACGTAGGAAGGTTGATACGCCCAGTTGTCGAAGTTGTAGTAGCTGAATAGACCGACGTAGGACATGAAGATTCCCGCGTCGGCGTTGATGCCGTACATCTTGTCCCAGTGGTAGCCGCCATAAGCCTCAGCCATGTAGCGATCCGCGTCGGCGATGTCCCATTGGCCTTTGGAATAGCTGCCGTCATTGCGGATGGTCGCGGTCGAGTACATCCCGAACTGGCTCATGAAGCGCGCTCTGACGTTGTCCAGGTGGAAGTCGCCGCCCAAACCCAGTTGCTCCAGCTCGATTTCATTGGAGCGGAACAGTTCGCTCGATCCGCCCATCGAATCGTCCTTGGGTTTGTTGAAGTCGTAGGTGTAGGTAACGTCGGCGCGGATCTCCGGCGTGAAGAACTTAGAATCGAAGGCCACGTCTTTGTTGCGCGGGTTGCCGTTCAGCCAGGTCCAGTCATAGTCCGAGAACGGGGCGATTTTCTCCTGCGTCGCAGCCGGAGCCGCAGCCTGCGCTGGCGCTGCCGCTTGCGCCTGAGGATCAGGCGCTGCCCCCGGGGCCGGAGCCGCATCCGCGGTTTTGAGCGAGAGATCGACCCTACCCGCGGCGGGAGCGGTGATCTGAATCAGGGCCACGCCATCGGCATAACCGGCCTTGCTGGCGTTCACGACATATTGACCCGATTCCAAGTCGCTGAAAGTAAAAGTTCCGTCGCCCGCAGTCACGGCGGTGTGCACGAGAGCCTTGGCAGTTGGGCTGTCCGCCGTAATCTTGACGCCACCCAAAGGAAGCCCCCCTACATCGTGTACCATCCCGGTTAAGGAACCCCCCGGCATCCGTACGGTCGGCGCGACAGATTGTCCGCATAAAGCTAGGTTGGTCGAAACGGCCAACGAAACCACCAGAAGTCTTTGGATCATGCAAACGATTTTGCGGAACCCTCCCTCAAAAAGGCATGAACAGTATTCCTCAGGAAGTTCTTAGGATGAAATGCATAAGCACTGTGTATTCAAATCTTTGAGAGGATCACGCGTCCAGGCTTTTATGAGTTCACTAAAAACTTTTGATAAGGAAAAGTCATAAAAAGTTATAAAAATCTAAGGTAACACTAAAGATTCGGGAATCGTCAAAGACAGACAGAGGCTCCGTGTAGGGGCCTGACAATCCCGGGAGGAGGTCAGTTCATGTTCAAGAATCAGCGAATTGGATTGGGCGTCCTGACGCTTGCCACATTGCTTGCCGCGGGAACAACGATCGATAAGGCTTGGGCGCGAGGGGAAAATCTCTCCCAGCCGCGCTCACCGCAGGCGGTTGCCGGGGATCAAGTCAAGCAACTGATCCTGTTGATCGATAACGGCAAGAATGGTACGGTTTCCGAGCAACAGGTGGTTGACCTGGTGAAAGCCGAATTTGCGCGGCTGGAGCACAACCGCAGCGGCCAAGTGGACGTACAGGACCTGCGCGATTCCGGGGCGCGTTCGGCAGGACAGCCCACTACGTTTTCAAGCGCCGGCAAATAGTCATAGCCGCAGCTTGCCCTCGATCTGCATAACTTGCGGATAGAAGGACTCCTTCAGCGCAAGACGGCCGATCTGCGCGTAGAAGTCGACCCGCTGATCGTCCAAGGTGATCGCCTTGGTGCGCGGGAACAGGTAGAGAAGGGTGGCCAGGTTGCTTCCCACATCGATCACGTCCACTCGCTGCGGCTTGATGTCGCGCCTGCCGTCGCGGCGTAGGGCGGCCCTTTCCCTCAGTTCCGCCACGAATCCTTTTTCCGTCTGGCTGACGCTCCGGACGATGGGAACACGGTACACTGCGATCGCATAACCGTCGCCATCAAAATCCAGCGGATCCGGCTCCTGGGCGCGCAATTCCGCGGAGCGAACCGGTAGCGCGCTTTCCCAGCGCACGGCGATCCAGCCCAGCCGGCCGACGTAAGCGCCTTCTTCCTTTCGCATTGTCGCTCCGCCCATGCGGCCGCTTTCCCGGCGCTCGTCTTCGTCTTCCGGAGGCAGCAGGAGCGGCGTCGCGCGCTTTACCCACGGCGAATCGGTAAGAAATTGCTGCGCGTCCTGCTGGGTCCAGGCTTCCAGAGGCTTGGTCTTCCAAGCCGCTTCTGCGGCGCACAGCGCGGCTGCCGCCAGCGCAGCGGCTGCCGGACAGAAGATGAGAATTCGCTTCATGATGAACTGCTTCCTTTGCTTGGGAGCCGGCCGGTACTCCTCGGCCGTTTGCGAGAACAGGAGCGCCACATCTCGCACACGGCTCCGCCCGAAGCTCTGCCGTGGCCTGCACCCTGGGACGCCAGGATAATTGCTAAAGCGCCGTCCGCCCTCGGCGTCCGATTTTGAGGCCGTGGTTTGCAGGAATGCGGTAAGCCAACGCAGCGCCAGCACGAGCTTCATAAAGCGCCTAGATCCCAACTAGCTCCCAATGTTAACAAGGCCAGAATCCGGCATGCATAAGAAAGTCATGAAAGTCTCGAAAAACCGGTGTCCGTTTTTATGCCTTTCTTATGCGGCCCCCGCTATTACTTGAATCAGAATGTCCCGGCTATCGGACACCCTCGTCTTGGGGCGTGCGCGGAGCGCCTGAATGCTGCTATTCCGTTGGGCCCAGGCCAATCCCGCCAGGATGGCCGCCTTGGCAATTGCAGCCGTGGGTGGGCTGGCGGCCGCCTCTTACGCGCTGCATCTCGCCTTCTCCATCGCCAGCTCACTTTTCTTGTTGGTCGTCGTCCTGCTGTCCTTGTCGGGCAGCTTCGCCTGGTCCGCGATCGTCTCCGTCCTGGCGGCCGCTTGCCTCGACTTCTTCACCGTCGATCCTCTGTTTTCCTTCGCGGTCGCGGAACGCCCGAGTCTGACTGCGCTGGTCTCCTTCCTGGCGACTTCCCTAGTGATCACACGTCTGGTCACCAGAATCCGCCATGAGTCGGCCACTTCGCTGCGGCACCGCGACCGCATCGATCGCCTCTATGGCCTCGCCCAGCAGCTTCTGGCGCTGGAACCGGAGTCCGCGGTCGGGGAGACCCTCCTCGAACCTTTCGTGGGCGTATTTGGCGTGCAGGCCGTGTGCATCTTCGATGGCGAAAAGGGTGAGTTGCACGCTTTAGGGGCCTCCCGCGCCGATCTTGCGGAGCGCACGCGCGCCGCCTTCCGCCAGGACCGGGACCAAGACGATCCGGCTCATCGGGTCTCGGTGCGGCGCTTGCGTGTCGGCGGCAAGACCACCGCGGCCATGGGCTTCGAGGGTTTGGAAGAACCGGAGTTGACCGCCGGGCCCCTGATGTCGCTCGCGGCAACCTCGCAGGAGCGGACGCGCGCGTTTCGAAAAGCGCGGGAGGCAGCCGCCACGGCGCAAACCGAAGTCTATCGTTCCGCCCTGCTGGATGCTCTCGCGCAGGAGTTTAAAACGCCTCTGGCAACCATTCTGACCGCCGCAGGCGGAATCCGCGAGGCCGGCTCCTTGCGCGCCCCGCAGATAGAAATGGCCGACGCCGTGGAAACCGAGGCGGTCCGCTTGGGAACTTTGACCACCCGCCTGCTCGGCGTCGCTCGTCTGGATCGTGAAGACGTCCGTCCACGGATGGAGATCTGCGACGTTGCTGCGGTCGCCGCCGGGGTCGTGGAGCAATATCGCCGTCTCGCGCAGGACCGTCCCGTCTGCTGCGTTTGCCAAACCGAGCGGATGGAAGCTTGGGCGGATGCCGAACTGCTGCGGCTGGCGTTGAGCCAACTGCTCGACAACGCCGGCAAGTATTCGCTGCCCGGCTCGGAGATCACAGTGGAGATTGGAGCGCACGGCGGCATATTTTCCGTCCGCGTCTCCAACTGCGGGAGCTCCATTCCGGCGGTTGACCGGCAGCGCGTCTTCGAACGCTTCTATCGCGGTGAGGACGCGCGGCAGTTCACCGTGGGCTCCGGCCTGGGGCTGTATGTGGCGCGGAAGATCGCGCTCGCCCACGGAGGGACACTGGAACTCGAGGCGGACGGCCCGCCGGATCGCGTAACCTTCCGGCTGGCGATCCCGATCGCCGAGAGCGATTCAGAAAAGCAAAACGGAGCGGCGTATCCGCTCCATAAAGACTAAACCATGGAGCGGCGTGTCCGCTCCATAAAAACTAAAGGCGGGCGCCTTTAAAGCGCCCGCCCGAAGATGCAACCGGGAGTTGCGGCTACCGCGCCAAAGGATTCGGGCGGATCTGGAACTTCACCAGTTTGCCCTTGGTCCCCTTGCCTCCTTCGATTTGCCACACGAAGTGGGTCCCGTAATTCGAGTACAGCGCGCGGCCCTTCCAACCGCCGTTGATGTCGTCGATGCGCGCATCCAATCCGCGCGAGTAGAAGCCCAGAGGATACGGAATGGTGAAGTAGGTCCACTTCTTCGTCGCCGGGTCCAACGCAATCAGCGAGTCTGAGTTCGACCCCGTCAGGAACGGCGTGTTTTTACCCAACTGCATGATGTTTTGCGAGTCGGTCCAATTGAAGTAGTGGAAGTCGGCCGGAGTATTGGTGCCCTTCATCTTGGGACCGGGAGTTTGATACAGCGTCCAGCCCTCGGGGCACTGGCTGCCGTCCACCTTTTGTTTGCCGGTCAGGTCCTTGCACTTGCGAACGTCAAAGCTCGCCAGGTCGCTGCTAGCGGCAAGGCCGGTCCAGACCACACCGTTGCTGTCGACGTCGATTCCGCGCGGATCGTCACCCGGCGAAGGAACTTTGAACACCTGCGTCCGGCAGCTCTCCGGCGGATGGTTGCCGCGCTGCAGCCGGACCAGGTAGCCCGGGAAATCCTCGGCGACGCCCCACACGGAGTCATCCACCGGGCTGGGCATCATCGAGTACAAGCTGAAGTGGACCATCGTGTCCAGGTTCGGATCGTAGGGGCCCTGGTGCACGTTCTTGGCTCCAGGATCGGGTCCCCGGCCGCGGCCGCGACCGCCTCCATTTGCGCCTCCGCCGGCCCGCGCCGGGGCCGGAGCGCGCGTCGGGGCGCCGCCCGTGTCGGTGTTATACAGGCTCGCCAGATCCGCAATGCGGCGGACGTCGTTCCACGGCCGCGTGATCTTGCCGTCGCCATTGGTATCGACCACCTGTTCGCACCAGCCCACCGCGGCTGTCTCGGCGGCGTGCTCGTCATGCGTCTTGTTCCAGGTCTCGTCGTAAATCTTGGAATCCACCCAGCCGAACACCGGACCGCTCAGCTCGTTGAAGTAGATGGTCTCGTCCGGATCGTTGTCGATCACCACGTGGTGCGTGGAGTAGCAGGTTTCGATCAGCCGGAACTCCTTGGTCTTGGGATCGAAGATGGAAGCCTGGCGGAAGCTGCTGGTCAGCGGATACCAATCGGAATAAGCGCTCGATCCGTCGTTGCACCAGGAAGGTTCGTCGTTGCCCCGGATCTTCGAGGTGATCCACACCCGTCCCTTGCTGTCGATCATGGGATTGTGCGGATCGGCCGGATTGTACGGCGGATTCGCCCACAGGTGCTCATTGCCCCAGAAGAACGAAGGACGGTTGGGCGAGGGGAAGCGCGAAGGAACCTTGTCCCTGGGCTCGCGCTCCGGAATATCGATCGAATAGGTGCTGTTGTCGGCCTGATCCAGAATCACCAATTGCCCGTGTCCGGCGTTCACCAGGTAGTTCGGGCCGTAGCCGTTGATGGTCGGATCGTACTTGTTGGTCGAAATTTGATCGTGCATGAAGGAGTGGTCGTCGCCCACGTCCCACTGCGTCGAAACGACGTTGCGCTCGATTCCGGACGGCCGTGGCGGTACCGGAGGCAGCGCGCCCTTCTCGATCGACTCGGTCCAGGCCGCCAACGCATCCACGGTCGCGGTCTTGCCCATGCCGGTCATGGTCGAGTACATGTTGGTTCCGCGCACGCCCACGCCCAAGCGCCACTCCCAGGCAGCCTCATCGGTGTGCGGCAGATCCGGCTTGGCTACGAACACATGCGAGGTGTCCCGGGTCAGCGCGTTGCCGAGCTGGTGACAGAAATTGCAACCCGACTTGAGCTGGTGGATCCACTGCTCCTGGCTCTCCATTCGCGGGTTGACGCCGTTGCCGTTCGGGTTCGTGTCGGACTTTTCGCCCGTGCCCGGGAACATGCTCGGGGGCGGAGGCGCCAGCAGGCTCAGCCAGTAATCGCCGGGATAAACTTGGGCGGCGTCCGCGGCATTCTTTGCCGTGACAACCTTGAAATTCAACTGCTTCGTGGTCGACGGCCGCGCATCGACCTGTGCCGAATCCTCGATTCCGTAGCCGCGAACGAAGACTTTGTAGTCGACCGCGGGCAACTCCGGAATCAGATACCGGCCCTGGTCGTCGGTGACCACGGTCTTGATCATCTGCGTTTCGAGTGCATGCGTAATGGCGATCACCCACACGCCGGCTTCCGGCCCCTTCTCACTGGTAACGGTTCCGGTGATGTAGCCCGGAGGGCTGACGTAGCGCGACTTGGTCTGCTTGCCGTTGTTTTGTTGCGCGCTGGTCGGCGCCACGAGGGCAAGGGCGATCAAGCCCGCCGCGCCTGCACACAGGCCCGCGGTGACTACCCGGGAACGGTTGATCTTCATAGAACTCTCCTCTGGAACTTGGCTGTTGTGGATGGGCGAATCACGAACCAGTATAGTCACGCCAAGATGCGTCCGCAACTGGGATTGAGACGTTGTTGACTCGCGTTCGGGCGGTATAGCGCCGCTCCGGCGAGCCTATGGTAAATTGACCGGGTGGAGGCCATTGTGTCCTGTTTCAGAGCGATGAACCGGAAAGGGCGGCTCGCCGGTTTGGCAATCGCGGCCTTCGCGACGCTGGTGCCGGCTGTCCTTATGGCGTTTCAGCAATCCGGCGGCAGCGCCCCCGCGCCCAAGCCCGGACAGACCAAAGTGAACCCGGTGGACGGCTTGAAGTATGTCTGGATTCCGCCGGGGCAGTTCATGAAGGGTTGCTCCAGCGGCGACGGCGCGTGCTTCAAGGACGAATATCCCCAGCGCAAAGTCACTCTGACCCGCGGCTTTTGGCTCGGCCAGACCGAAGTCACCCAAGCTGCGTTCAACAAGATCATGGGCTACAATCCCAGCGTCTTTGAAGGCGACGACCTGCCCGTCGATTCGGTGAGCTGGGTGGAGGCCGACGACTATTGCTCCGTTGTCAACGGCCGCCTGCCGAGCGACGCAGAGTGGGAATATGCCGCCCGCGCCGGCACCACGGGTCCGCGTTACGGCAAGCTCGACGATATCGCCTGGTATTACGGCAACAGCGGCTTCACCACCCATCCGGTGGGCATGAAAAAGCCCAACGGGTTCGGCTTGTACGACATGCTGGGGAACGTGGTGGAGTGGACCTACACCTGGTACTGGGTGCAGTTGAATCAGGAAAACATCAACCCGGTGGGACCCTCCACCGCGGAATATAAGGAGCTCCGCGGCGGAGGCTGGTGGGACGATCCGGACCTGATCCGCGTCTCCTACCGGCGCCACTTCGAAACCACCGACGAGGATTACAACATCGGGTTCCGCTGCGCGCAATCGGGCCCCGGCGCGCCGCCGTCGGAATAGCCGGGCGAGCGCTCTACTTCTCTTCAGCGCCCGTCGTGGTCATCGGCCCCGTGCCGACGATCTCCAAAACGCAGTCCGCATCCTTGGCCCCGTCATAATGAACGCCGCCCGCGTGATCCACCACATAGGTTCCCGCCGGAACCGGATAGGTGCTGGCCGGATCGTACTTGTGCCCCGTGCCGATCCACCAGGTGCCGGAAAGCACCGTGATAAAGCGGTCCGTGGAATGATAATGCGGCCGGCTCATGTGCCCCGCGTGCCAGCGCAGCAATTGGATGTAGACTCCCGGCTTGGAGGGGTCGCCCTGCACGGTCGCCTGATCGGAGGCCTCGCCCTTGTGCCAGTCGATCTTGTCGGGCAACGTGAACGAGACAGCCTGCGGATCGGGCTCCTTCGCGTGGCCCGGCACGATCACCAGCGCCGCCCCCAACACCACGATCCCCGCGGCAACGGGAGCTGCACGCCGCAGAAGGGCAAAGGGTGTCGCGCGCACCACCAGCGAAATCAGGAACTGTTTCGCGCCGCACCCGGCTTTCCGCGAGTTCTTCAAGAAAGATGTGATTGGTCCCATGACTCCATGCTACGCCCCTCGGCAGCAGCGCGCTCAGCCGGGCGTGCGGCAGAGTATCCTGAACCCATGCGGGCACGCACACTCGCCGCGCTGGCGCTTCTGGTTTCCGGCTTCGCTGCGGGCCAGACCGGCGCAAGGGAGCAATTCGAGGCTGTGAAAATTCGCCGCTTCGCTCCCGAGCCCGGCGGCACCGGCTTTCCCTTCGGCGTAAGCGGAGGACCCGGCACTGCCAATCCGAGCCGCATCGTCTACACCAACTGCGCGCTGAAGTATCTGCTCACGCTTGCCTACGGCGTCAAGGAATACCAGGTGAGCGCGCCCGCCTGGATGGACGCGATCCCGGCGCGTTTCACCATTGACGCGACGATTCGCCCCGGCGCGACTCAGGCCCAGGTAAATCAAATGCTCCAGAATCTTCTTGCCGGGCGATTCAAGCTCGCAGTGCATCGGGAGACCAAAGCGCTGGCCGTCGAAGAGCTGACCGTCGCCCAGGGCGGACCCAAGCTGAGACCGGCCGCGGCCGGTTTCAAGTCGCGCCCCAAGATATTGGAGGAGCTTGTGGCGCAGCATGGCTCCCGGCGAATCACCGCCGCGGGCCAGACCATGGAGCAGTTGGCGGATCAGTTGAGCTCGTCTTCTTCAAGACCGGTTTTGAACAAGACCGGCTTGAGTGGAAAATATGATTTCGCGCTGGAGTATGCTGCCAGTTCCGAAGAGCTAGAGACCATGAAACGCGCGGGGTTCCCGGATGCGGCCGCAAAAGCGGCGCAGCTTCCCGATCTATCCGCCGCTCTCCTGCAGCAGCTCGGACTGAAGCTGGAAGCGAAAAAGGGATCCCTTGAGATACTGGTAGTCGATCACTGTGAGAAACAACCGACGGAGGACTGACCTATGACGAGAACCCTCGCCGCTGCCGCCGCTCTGCTACTTCCCTGCTTCGCACACGCCCAGACGCTCCAGGGCGACGCGCTCGTCGCCGCTCTGCGCAAGGGCGGCTACGTGATTTTGATGCGCCACGCCAGCTCGCCTCGCGAGGTGCCGGATAAATCGAAAGCGAATCCCGACAACCTCAATCCCGTTACAAAGCAGCCGGAGCGCCAGCTCGACGCCGAGGGCCGTGCAACGGCGACCGCGATGGGTCAGGCTCTGCATGCCCTTAAAATCCCCATCGGCGAGGTTTATTCGAGTCCGACTTATCGAGCGCTCGAAACCGTGAAGTACGCGCAACTCGGCACGGCCAAGCCGGCTCCGGAGCTGGGCGAAAACGGCGCGGACATGTCCGGTGGAACAGCCGCGCAATCCGCGTGGCTCAAGAAAAAGGTCACCGAATTTCCCTCCGGAACCAACACCGTTCTGATCACGCATTTCCCTAATATTCGCGCGGCATTCCCGGATCTCACCAACGTGGCCGACGGTGAAGCTGTGGTGTTCGGCCCCGACGGCAGGGGTGGAGCGAAGGTGATCGGGCGGATCAAGATCGAGGATTGGCCGAAGCTCAGGTGACCGCCTCTTTATTTAGCCGTTTTTGACCGGCTTGCAGCTTTACCTCCGGACCTTCGCGCGAGCCACGCCCTATCCTCGAAGCAAAGAGTCCGGTTCCCTCATCGGTTCCGGATCGCGTCAAGCGCGGCAGTCCTAGGAAACTTCGCGCGAACGTCACACGATGAGCCTGGGCGCACGGGGGATCGGCGTCGCCTCTTCCATCACGGGGCAACGGGGGGCGGAGGCGCTCCCGGGGATGGACGGAAGCGCTTTCGACAAAAAACACGAGGTCAGAAGAAAAAGCCAGCAGAAAAGCTCAATTATCCGCCGGCGTCTTGTTGATGTTGTCCACCACGATTACATCCACCGGCTCCTTTGCCGCCTCCAGCTTCAACCCGAGCTGTTCCTGCACCGCCGCGAACAGGCTCGGCGCGGGATCCTGCACGGCCGGAGGGGGAACTCCGGGGAGCGGCTTCAGCCCCTCGTGCGAATACTCGAGGCGGAAATCGTATACTCCCTTGAGTCCGGTTTTGTCGATCACCATCCGGTCCAGCTCGACGCCCAGTTGTCTCGCCAAATCCTCAACGCTGGATCGCGCCAGCGTCAGGCGCATCACGCCGTTGGTGTAGCGCGCACCGCTTGCCGTGAGGCTGCCGTCCGATTCCTTCAACTTTGGACCGTTCTTCGCCACCGTCAGATCGTACACCGGCATCACCCGGCTCTCGTGATGAAACTTGAGGCCGAGCCGGTCGATCAGCAGATTCTGAAGCATCACGTTAAATCCATCCACCGTAGCTCCCGCCGGAACCTTAGCGGTGATGTCGTACCGTTGATCCTCTAACCCGGAACCCACAAGCTGAAACGCGTCTAATCCGAATGCCTTCAGAAGAACACTTCGCGGAGTCGCAAACTCCCAGGTAAATCGCCCTGGATCGGATGTTCCGGGTCCGCCTCTCATCGGCCCGACGTAGATGTCGCGCGGCGCAGCTACTCGAATGGTGGCTACTTCGAATCTCTGAGCTTGATCCGCTTGCGCATTCGCAGCCACAAACCAGCAGGCGACGAGGATCAGCCGTTTCATTTGAGCAAGTCTGCGACCTTTGCAATCCCTGCGCGAGCACACGCGTCATCCTGCGCCAGGCTGGAGCCGGAGCTGCCCACCCCGCCGATCACTTCACCACCCGCGCCGCCAATCTGAATCGGCACGCCTCCCGACAGCGCCAGCATTCCGGTCACGTCGCGCTGCCCCGCGTAGGGCTGATCCGGCATGGTGCGCTTCTGAAAATCCGCGGTGGGCATGCGAAACATCCGAGCCGTGAACGCCTTGCGCTGCGCCATCTCGAGAGTGGTCGCGGTTGCCTGCTCATCGCGCAGCAGCACTAGCACCTGTCCGGCACGATCCACTACCGCAACCGAGGTGTGGAATCCTTTGGCTCGGCATTGCGCCAGCGCCGCTTCGGCGATGGTCTTGGCCAAATCCAGCGACAGGTTCTTCTGTATGACGATTCCTTGGCTTGCGGGGCCTTGTGCATGCGCCGAGCCGGCCAGTAATGCGGCAGCGGCGAATAGAGTCCTGAGCGTTTGTGGCATAAAATGCCCTCCGTTCGCGGACAATTATACTGAAGCCGTTCCTTCGAGCGGCGTCACCGAATCGAGGAAATACCAGCACAGAATGCCCGCGGCATAAACCGCGGCCGAGATGTAGAACGTCAGGTTCCAATTGTTGCCGGTCCACTTGAGCGCGTAGCCGATCACCATGGGCGACAGAGCCCCGCCCACGTTGCCCCACGTATTCATCGCACCGGAGAGAGTGCCCGCATACTTGCCGCCCATATCCATGGCCGCGGCCCATCCGTGCGGCAGCGACAGGTCGTTACAGAAGCTGGCCAGGCCGAAGCAGATCACCGCCAGCACGGCGCTGGGCGCCAACGTCGCCAGCACCAACGCGACGCACGCTCCGCCGAAGCCGGAACAAGACAAAATCCGGCGGGTTCGCGAGATGTCCTGCAAGCGGCGATTCAGACGCGTCGCCAGAAACACGCTCACCGGATTCCCGAGTCCGCCCAGAAACAACGGCAACACGCTGAGCAGGGCCGTGGACTCGATTGCCATGCCGCGCCCGTTGCGCAGATAGGTCGGGAGCCAGGTGATGTAAAAGTACCATCCGTAGGACAGGCAGAAGTATTGCCAGCACAGCAGCCATACTCGGCCCGAAGTCAGCATGCGAGCCCAGGGAACGTCGGCGTGGCCGGCGGAGAGCTTTGCGCTCGACGCCAGCAGCTTGCGCTCCGCTGCGTTCAGCGCGGGGTGGTCCAGCGGATTATCGCGGAACCAGCGGAAAAACAGCAGCGCCCACACCGGTCCGATCAAGCCGAAGATTTCGAACGCGTGCCTCCAGCCCACGCGTAGAATCACCAGGCTCACCAGCGGCGGAGTGAACGCGCCGCCCCAGCGCGCCGCCATCCACACGATGCCTTGCGCTCGCGTCTTTTCCTGCTCCGGCAGCCACGCCGAGAAAATTTTGGTGATGTTCGGGAAGCAGCCCGCTTCACCCGCGCCGAACAGGAAACGCGTGACGGTCAGCGAAATTTGGTTCCATGCCCAGCCCGTCGCCGCCGTGAAGAAGCTCCACCACAGCACCACCCGGATCAGCACCTTGCGCGGGCCGATCCAATCGCCCAAAAATCCGCCGGGAATCTCGAACATCGCGTAGGCCCAGCCGAAGGCCCCCAGCACCAGGCCCATCTGTCCCGTGTCTAGCCGCAAATCTCTCTGCATGTCCGGCGCGGCCCATGAGATCGCCACTCGGTCGACGTAAGTGATCACGGCCAGCGCAACCGCGAACACCAGCACCCAGTAGCGGGCTCGCGTGGGCTTTTCACCAACGGGCGATTCGAGCGCGGCCGAAATCGGAGCTGGACGGTCCTGCACCGATCTTGATGATACACTGGCCGTGAATCACGGATTCTTTTAAGGAGACATTGCCATGAAATTCCTGCTCGTGTTCGCGACATTCTTAGCAGCGGCGCTGATGATGACCGGGGCCGGCACGCCCGCGGTCAGTTACGTGGATCACGATAAGGTCGCGGCGTCTCTGGCCAAGGGAGGCACGTTGGTGACCCAATCCGATCTGACCGTCATGGGATCTCATCGCGAAAAAGCCGGCCAGGTGGAACTGCACGAGAAAGAAACCGACGTGTTCTACGTCACCGACGGCGAAGCGACCATCGTCACCGGAGGGAAGATGATCGGCGGCAAGCAGAAGAGCGCGGGGCAGATGCTCGGAACCAGCATTGAGGGCGGCGAAGCGCACCATCTTTCCAAAGGCGACGTCATGGTCATTCCCGCCGGCACTCCGCACTGGTTCAAGGAAGTACCCAAATCGATCAGTTATTACGTCGTAAAGGTGATTCGATAACCGGAGGATCCCGGGCCTTGAAGCTGCGGCCACTTCTGCTGTGCCTCGCGCTGGGCGCTGCCCTTCGAGCGCAGGCGCCGGCTCCGGCCGGGAATGAGCCGGAAGTTGTCACTCACTCGGCCCCCGCTACCTTCAGCAGCCGCGTCAACCTGGTTTCGGTCCCGGTGGTGATTCGCGATAAAGATGGCCACTCCGCCGGCGGCTTCAAGCAGGACGATTTCCAACTCTTCGACAAAGGCAAGCCGCAGATCATCACCAAGTTCACCGTCCAAACCAGCGAGCCGGAGCCGACGCAAGCGGTCACGTTGGACCGTTCTTCGGCAACGCCGGCCAATCAGACCGCGGAAGCGCCGTCCAAACCCGAGCTTCCCGACCGCTACGTCGCCTATTTCTTTGACGACGTCCACATGCAGCCCGGCGACTTGCTCGAAGCCCGCAAGGCCGCCAGCCATCACCTGGATACGACCCTCGACCGCAACACTCGCGCGGGCATCTTCACCACCAGTGGACGGACCACGCAAGGCTTTACCAACGACCTCGCCAAGCTGCACGAGGCGATCAACCGGATTCAACCCTGGACCCCGGTCATCGACAAAACCGCATGCCTTCAGATCAGCTACTACATCGCCGACACTCTGATCAACCGCGAGCACTCGCTTAGCCCCGTTGCCGGAGTCAACCTCGCGAGCTCCCTGGCGACGGAAATATTTGGCGAAGCCGCTGCATGTTTGCACCAGCGCCCAACGGGAGGCGGTCCCGACGATCTCGTGGTGCGGTACATGTGGACGACGGCGAGTACCGCGCTAACGTACGGCATGGAGGAAACCCAAAGCGGCCTAAGCGTGCTGAGGGATCTGATCGCGAAAATGTCTTCCATGCCCGGCAGCCGGACCGTCGTGCTGGTCTCGCCGGGATTCATCATGTCCGCCGATCATCGAAGCAGCGAAAACGACATCTTCGAGAGAGCCATTCGCGCCAACGTGGTTATCAATAGTCTGGACATTCGCGGCGTGTACACTCCTCTTCGAAACTCTAGTAACGACGTTGAATTCCGCGGCATTCCGGGCCCCCAGCGTCAGACTGCGGACAGGGAAGAACAGACTGAGGCGGGCAATATCCTTGCCGAGCTTGCCTACGGAACCGGCGGCACCGTGCACAACGACAACGATTTCGAGGGGGGATTGAAGCAGCTCGCTGCGCGGCCGGAGTTCGTGTACGTGCTGGGCTTTTCGCCCGATAATCTGAAAAATGACGGGAGCTATCACGGCTTGAAGGTGAAGCTCAAGGAGGGAGCCGGTTACGAAGTCGAAGCCCGGCGCGGGTACTGGGCGCCCAGCCACGCCGTGAACGCTTCGGAACAGGCCCGGGAAGAACTGAAAGAAACATTCTTTTCGCGCGACGAGATCTCCGAAATTCCGATCGACCTGCACGCGGAGTTTTTCAAGCCTGGCGACGGCAAGCCGCAAGTGAGCGTGGTTTCCCGCCTGGACGCGAAAGCGCTCAAGTTCCGCAAAGCCGCGGAACGCAATGACGACACGATCACGGTGGTGACCGGATTGTTCGATCAAAACGGCAATTATGTTTCGGGTGTCGAACGGAACATCGAGCTGCGGCTGCGCGACCCCTCGCTCCAGGTTCTCGATGAGTCGGGCCTCAGCGTGGAGGAGAGCTTCAGCGTCTCGCCCGGGAGCTACATCGTCCGCGTGGTGGTAAAGGACGCCGAAGGCCACGCCACCGCCGCGCGCAACACCGGCATCGAGGTCCCATGAGGGACTTACGCGCCATTTTCGCTGCTGCCGCGACGGGGTGGTGGGTTGGCGCGGCCGCGCTCGCCCAGAATCCTCCCGTGATCCGCACCGAATCGCGAACAGTGCTGGTGGACGCGATCGTCACCGGCAAGAACGGCGAGTTTATGCGCGATCTGACTTCCAAGGATTTCCGCCTCTGGCAGGACGGCAAGGAACAAAGGATCACCAGCCTTTCGCTCATGAGCGATTCCTCGCCGCAGCCGCAACCATCCGGGCCCCACTTTCTGGTGCTGTTCTTCGATGACACGCGTCTCGCCGCGCAGGATCAAGCCGTGGCGCGTCAGGCCGCTTCGCGCTTCATCGACGCCAATGTTTCTCCGCGCCAGTTGATCGCGGTGGTCAGCTACAACGGAAGTTTGCGTATCGCCCAAAATTTCACCGACAATGCCGGGCGGCTGAAGGACGCCTTGAACCGCGTGGAAAGCTCCAGCAGCGTAATCACCGACAACTCCAAGCAGGGGCCTCGCCGTTCCGCCGCGCCTCCGTCAACGGAAAATTTCGGCGCGCGAAACATGCTGGAATCGCTCGCGGACCTAACGCGAGGCCTGGGCGTTCTTCCCGGGCGCAAGAGCGCTGTTCTGATGACCGGAGGATTGCCGTCCGCATTCGATCTCAAATCCGGCGTCAATGCGGCGATCGAATCGGCCAGCCGTTCCGATGTCGCCATTTATCCCGTCAATGTGCAGCCGCTGCATGTGGACGTGGATCCGAACGCCGGCCCCTCGCGCTCATCCAACCCCCTGTTCTACCGGTTCCCGCGCGGCGGGGACGACCCAATGGAAGTGAGCCCGGATCCAACGGTAGGCGAACAACTGCTGGTCGCGCTCGCTAAGGGAACCGGCGGCGATATGATTCGCGACTCCAGCCAGCTCCTTGCCGGTTTGCAGCAGATCGGCGAAGAGCAGAGAGAATACTACGTGCTGAGTTACGCGCCCCCGGAATCAAAAGACGGCTCCTGCCACGCCCTGCGCGTCAAAGTGGACCGCGGCGGCGCAACGGTACGCGCGCGCTCCGACTACTGCGCCACCAAACCGCAGGATCTGATCGCTGAAACGGACGCCGCAAAGGATCTGGAAAACCGCGCGGCGGGAAAAGACGCGGGCAACCTTCGCGCCTCCATCCAGCTTCCCTATTTCTACATTTCTCCGGGCGTCGCGCGCGTGCATCTGGCGATGGAACTCGCGCCGGGCGCGCTGAAGCTCGAAACGCAGCAAAAGAAGCTGCATGCCGAGATCAACCTGTTGGGCATCGCCAGCGCCTCTGACGGCGGCGTCGCGGCGCGCTTCAGCGACACGCTAAAACTCGACTTCGATAGCGAAGCCGATTTCGAAAAGCGCAAGGACGCGCCGGTGCATTACGAAAAGGAGTTCAAGATCGCGCCGGGCCAATACAACTTCGCTCTGACGTTCGGCTCCAGCGGAGCCAGCTTCGGCAAGATCGAAACGCCGCTGGAGGTGGACGCGTGGAGTGGCGCCGCGCTCGCCCTCAGCGGCATCGCTTTGAGCCGCGAAACGCACCCGGCAGGCGATTTAGGTCTGGTATCTTCGCTGGTCGCGGACCGCACTCCGCTGATCGCTGAGGAAAATGAATTCGTTCCCACCGGCTCCAGTACGTTCGCGAAATCGGAGGCAGGTTACTTTTATTTCGAAGTGAACGACGCCGATCCCGCATCCGTCCGGGTTCGTGTGCGCGTGGTGGCGCGCGCGAGCGCAGTGGAAAAATGGGACTCCGGTTTGGTCGCGCTTCCGCCCTCAGCTAATGCCGGCAAGGGCCCGATTCCGGCGGGTGCGAGCTTACGGATCAATACGCTGGACCCAGGATCGTACCGGCTCGAAATCACGGCGTCGGATGCGAGCGGCAAACAACTCCAGCGCACCGCCGATTTCGAAGTCCGCTAAAGAGACCGCCCGCTAAAAATACGACAGCGTTTCGATTCCGGTTCCGGCCTTGAACGTCTTTGTCACCACGCCGGCTTTCAGGTCGATCACCGAAACCGTCCCATCGCCGTGGTTAGCGACCAGCGCGGTTTTGCCATCGGCGGAGACGGCGAACCCCATCGGATCCTTGCCGACTTCGAGCACTTCCTGTTTGCCACGCAGATCCTTCACGTGAATGATGTTGACCTGCCCTTGTCCCTGGTTGCACACCAGGATCATGCTGCCATCGGGAGTGTAGCGCGGCTTGAATGCCGACCGGGGATTGCCCTGCAACGCAACTTTATCGGCCACCTTGTCGGTGGCCGTGTCGATGATCAGAATCGCGGGCTCGCCGTAATCCGCCACCACCACGTGTTTGCCGTCGGGTGAGGCGACGATGCCTTGCGTCCCGTTGGGCGCGGGCACGCGGTTGACGACCTTGCGGGTTTTGAGCTCGATCACCGTCACGTACATTTTGTCGTTCTTGTTGGCGATGTACGCCTTGCTCGCATCGGGCAGGATGGCGACCCAGTGGCCGGTGCCTTCGGTGTCGATCGCCGCTTCGATCGACCTCTTCTTGGGATCGATGACCAGCAGCTTGCGGCTGAGATCGCAGGTGACGTAAATCGTGCCGGAGCGATCGATCTGAATTCCGTGCGGAGCCTCATACGGCGAAACGTCGATAGATCCCACTTCCTTCTTGCCCACCAGATCGATAATCGCGATGGTGTGGCCGGGGTGCGGATTGCGGCCGTAGATGCCGTCGCCGTAGATCGGCACGTAGGCGGTTTTGTGGTCCGGCGTGATGGCGAAATCGTGCGGCGCGGTGGCGACCTCGAAGTTGGTGATTTCGGTGAGTGTGACCGGATCGAAGAAGCGGATGTGGTGGCCCAGCTTGTCGATCATCATCAGGCCTTGGCTGCCGGTGGGATCGTTCAAGTCGGGCGCGGCCAGAGCGGCCGTGGCGCAAAGCATCGCGGCGAGGAGCCAACGCTGTTTCATGATCGCCTCCTTTTTGGAGCTATTCCTTGCCGAGATTCTCATTTCGCGGCTCAATAGTCAAGACGCGAGCGTCTACAATCGTTCTCATGGATCAGCGCACCATCGCCGTGGTGAGCTTGTCCGGCATCGCGCTGGACGTGTTGGGCGGGCTCTACCTGGCCTACGATCTGCTCGGCGGCCAGCACGGCCCTTTGCGTTTGCTCACCCGCGCGGTGACTTATTCGATCGTGTTTGGCATTGGGTATGGCGTCGGTCTCGGCCTGTTTTTCGGAATCGCTGCGGGCGCCGCGACCGGCATCACGGTCGCGATCGAATTGCATCGCACATCCAAGAAAGGTGACCATTATCCGCTTTTCTGGGAATCCGTCTTCAGCGCGATCCGGGCCGCGGGCTTCGCGGCGGGGTTGTGGCCAATGGCCGGCTCGGCATTCGCGACCGCTTACGGACTCCTCAGCACCGCTGGTCAAGTGTTCGCTTACTCGCGCGGAACTCGGCCGGGGCAAGATTATTCCTCCGCGCGGAAGCCGCGCTTCACGCGCCGCCAGCTTCGGGGAACTGCGCTGCGGACGGTGGGTCAGATCGTGGCCGCGATCCTGTGCAGCGCGCTCTTTCCGCACGTGGCTCACCCCTGGCTGTTCGCCCTGCGCCTCGGCTTGGTCACCGGACTCGTCACGGGAATCGGAGCCGCAGTGAATCCGTTGATCGAATATTACGCCGACAATCTTGCCGAGCGCCGCCTGGGAGTTTTCGGAATCTGTATGGTGCTGTGCGGATTCCTGCTTCAGTCGGTTCAGTATTGGACGGTGATTCTGAATGTGCCGGTAAAGTGAGTGCCCGGTGAGGGCGGCATGAGCCGTGCAAAGGAGGATCTTGTGCATCTGCGATTGCCGGGTTTGAGCCGCGCCGGCCTGGAGCAGGCAGCCCGCACCACGCTTGCCGCCAGTGGGTCGTTCGCGATCGCGAAGCTTCTCGCGTTGAGCGAGCCGCACTGGGCGGCCATCAGTACCATCGTAGTCATCCAGTCCGCCGTGGGCGCGGCGCTTACCGTCTCCCGTCAGAGGTTCCTGGGAACCGCCTTGGGCGCGGCATCCGGAGCGATGCTGGCCGCCCTGGTGCGGCCGGACTGGCTCGCTTTCGCCGTGGGATTGTTCGCTCTGGGACTGCTCTGCGCGGCCGCCCGCCTGGATCGCGCGGCCTATCGCTTCGCCGGCATTACGCTGGCCATCATCGTGCTCGCGCCGCTGAACCAGCAGGCTTGGCTGACCGCAACGCAGCGCTTCATCGAGGTGTCTCTCGGAATCGCAGTTGGGCTGGTGATCACTCAAGTATGGCCGGAGCGAGGGTCGTCAGGCTAACGCATTGAGCACGGCGTCGCGGTTCTTGGCGATGACGGCGAGGTATGCGCGAGTGGTGGCGTCGGGCTTCCTGCGCCCCTGCTCCCATTCCTGCAACGTCCGGGGATTGATGCAGAAGGCGCGCGCGAACTCCGCTTGGGACATCCGGACCTGGACGCGAATGCGGCGAACGTCCACCTCGTTAGGCAGCACAAGGCGTCGCGTGGGCAGCCGCTCCCGGCGTCGAACGTGGGCGAGTATCTGGCGAGCGGTCTTTTCCAAAGCAAGGGAGAACCGCGTTGGTTTGTTTGACCCGGTTTTCAGATTGCGAGTGGCCACTGTGCAATTGTTGCTCTTTGCTTTCTCCGCCGCCGCTGCCCGCCACCGGCTATCATAGGGAATTCATGAGCAAACGGACCAGCATCGAAATCCCCGGACTCGAGCACGTGCATCCCATCCCCAACGCCTGCCGCATCGGCAATCTGTTGATGACCGGCGGAATTTATGGCAAAGACCCGGCGACAGGCAAGCTGGTGGAGGGCATCGCGGCGCAGTGCGCGTTCATGTTCGCCAACATCCGGCGCGTGCTGGACGCCGGCGGTGCCAAACCCGAGGACGTCATCAAAATCCACGTGTGGATGAAGAACAAGGACGACCGCGACCATCTCAACCGCGAGTGGCTGGCCATGTTCCCGGACGAGCATTCGCGGCCCACGCGCCACACTTTCAAGGAAGAGGATCAGCCTTACGGAGCGTTGATTTCCTGCGAAGTCATGGCGGTCATCGGCTCATAGGCCGGCTCCAGTAACGCTACACTGAAAGATTCCATGCGTGAAATTGTTTCACCGGCGAAAGCCGTCTCGGGTATTGTGTCCCTGCCCGGCGATAAATCCATCTCCCACCGCTATGGCATGCTGGCGTCGATTGCCGAAGGCGACAGCACCATCGCGAACTATTCCATCGGCGCGGACTGCCAATCGACCCTGAGTTGCATGGAGGCGCTGGGGGCAGGCATTGAGCGCGATGCGCAGGGCCGCGTGATCGTTCATGGAGGCGCGCTGCGGGAGCCCAAAGCGCAGCTCGACGCCGGCAACTCCGGCTCGACCATCCGCATGTTGAGCGGCATCCTGGCCGCACAGCCGTTCACCAGCACGATTGCCGGCGACGAATCGCTGGCGCGGCGGCCGATGGCGCGCGTCATCAAGCCTCTAACCGAGATGGGTGCGTCGATTGAGGCTCGCGAAGGGACTTATCCGCCGCTGATCATCCACGGCCGCTCCTTACGCGGAATCGATTATTCGCTGCCGGTAGCCAGTGCGCAGGTCAAAAGCTGCGTGCTGCTGGCCGGACTGTTCGCCCAAGGCGACACCATCGTGCGCGAGCCGGTTCGTACGCGCGACCACACGGAAATCGCGCTGCGCGAATTCGGCGCGGATATCACCACTGAAAAGCGCGCAATCACGCTGCGCGCCGGAGCCAAATTGCACGGCCGCGATCTGTTCGTGCCCGGGGATCTTTCTTCGGCGTGCTTCTTTCTGGTCGCCGCGCTGCTGATGCAAGACGCCGACCTGGTGATTCAGGGCGTGGGCGTCAATCCCACCCGCTCCGCGCTGCTCGATTATTTGGCCGGCGTCGGCGCGTCGATCAAAGTGCTTGGCGTGCAGCAGCACGGAGGCGAATTGATTGGCGACCTGCGGGTGCGGGCTTCGCGCATACATCGCGGCGCGATCGACGGTCCGCTGACCGCGGCCTTGATCGATGAGATTCCGGCGCTGGCCGTGCTGGGCGCGGCTACCGGAGGCTTGACCGTGCGCGACGCCTCTGAATTGCGCGTGAAGGAGACCGACCGCATCGCCACGCTGGAGTCGAATTTCAAACGTATGGGCGTGGAGATGGAGACCACCGCGGCCGGCTTTCACCTGGCGGGAGGCCAGAAATTCCACGCGGCGGAGCTCGATTCCTGTGGCGACCACCGCATCGCCATGGCGTTCGCCGTGGCCGCGTTGGCCGCGGATGGCCCCTGCTCGATTGACGGCGCGGAATCGGCGGGGGTGTCTTTTCCGGGATTTTTCGATAAACTGCGTGAGATCACACGTTAGAAGCCGGCACAGGGCCAGGGCGGCCCTCGAGA
The DNA here is from genome assembly GCA_030041495.1 of Bryobacteraceae bacterium. Taxonomy (GTDB): domain Bacteria; phylum Acidobacteriota; class Terriglobia; order Bryobacterales; family Bryobacteraceae; genus Palsa-187. The sequence continues at coordinate 110,338 of JASHNT010000038.1, forward strand.
CAGGAATCCGACTTGGTCCAGCCGCCCGAAGCGTAGTTCACCCGCTGCGGGTTGTGCCGGCGAGTTAGATAGAAGGCAAAGTCATGAATGAGGCTCCGGCGCTACCCGGCCTGCTGCACGATCTGAACAACATCTTCCAGACTCTGGTTGCCGCGGCCGACTTGCTCTCCGAGGACCCGCGCTGGCAGCCCGTCTCCGCGGCCATCCTGCGCAGCGTGGAGCGAGGCCGGCATGTGGCTCTGACTCTGCAGTCCAGCCGCGGCGGCGCGCTTCCCTTTCACACCATCCTCAGCAGCGCCATCGCCTTCGTGGAAGACGCCCGGCTGGTGACTCGTGGCCCTGAGATCCGTTTCCAATGTCACGCCGACCGCGATATCGAGTTGCCAGGCAACTGGGCCTGGGAGCGGGTGCTGATCAACCTATTCCTGAATTCGATGCGCGCCATGCCCCAGGGCGGCCTGATTGAAGTGGACGGCCGGCGCTGCGGCTCCGCCGTTCGCATCGCCATTCGCGACACGGGCTGCGGAATTCCGGCGCAGGTGCTGGAGAACCTGTTTGAGCCGGGCGTGTCCACCGGGAGCTCCAGCGGCCTGGGGCTGCACGTGGTCAAAAGCATCGTGGAGGAGTACGGCGGTTCCGTGCGCGCGGGCAATCGCGACGATGTCCCTGGCGCGGAATTCTGCATTTCCATTCCCGCCGCTCCGCGGACGCAACCCGCTCACGCCTGAACGTCTACTGCGCCGGCGCCTGAGAATCCTTGGGAGGATCGGGAAGCAGGAAGGTAGTCTCGCCCGGCCGAAGCAGCTTTAACTGCTTGCGGATTTCCAGCTCCTGCTCACTGCCGCTTTGCTCCAGGCGATGGATGCGTTCACGCAAGGCTTCAATCTGCTTGGCCTTTTCAGCGTTCTGCTGCTCCAGCACGCTGATTTCGTGATGCTTCTGGATCAGCGTGTGGATGCCTTGCGGCCCTGCGAACGCCATCCACATGTACGCCAGCACCAGCGTGACTCCAGCCACCCAACCGCTGCGCCGAGCCGCGGCACGAAGCGTCTCCCCCCGCAAACCCATCATTATCCTTTATAACTGGGAATCGAGAAAAATGCCAGACTTTCGATGTCCGTGGTATTCTCCAAGGGGTACAGATTGTGAGCTACCAGCACGAGCCCGAGCC
>JASHNT010000039.1 GCA_030041495.1 Bryobacteraceae bacterium
TGATTACCAAAACCAGCAGTGCCATGGGCGGACCGTCTTCCTCCGCAGGGTAGACGGCTCCGCCCTAGCTGGCTTCACCCTTCCATTCGAGCAACTTCCGTTCGAGCAAATGGTGGCAACGCACCTTCCAAGCTAGCTCCTGGCGCTCCCCTCCCGCCATCACCGCAGATACGAACGCGCCAGGCCATCGGCCTCCAGTGTGCCTGAGGTTGCCTCCGACGCGTCTGAACGCGCGTGTGGCGCAGCAGCGGGCACTCCCCCACGTGCTATTCCTGAGGAATGGCTAAGGAAAGACGTTTCCGGTTTCGGTCGGCGACGGTGGCAGTTGAGGGCTCGGAGTCTAACCGCGTCGCCGTAACAATTCCGGCCGGCGATGTTGTGAAGGTCATTTCCGAGCGAACCTCTCATCGAGATGGGATGATCGAGGTTCTCTGGGACACCCGCGTGCTAAAGATGTTCGCTGTAGACCTAGAGAAGCGGGGGGAAGCGATCGACAAAAGCCCAACGGGATGAATTTGCCCGGTGCTCGCTCAATCGGGTGTCGCTCAATCGGGTGTTGCTCAATCGGGTGTCGCTCAATCGGGTGTCGCTCAATCGGGTGTCGTTCAATCGGTTGACCGGGTGCTCACCTGTCAGAAGCCACGAACTCGCGCGGCGCCTCGGCAACGTTCCCGGTTCCTGTTCGGCAACGTAACTTTCGCATTCACGAACCATCGGCGCGCCGTTCTGCCGGACGGCGGCGCTAGAATGGAAGTCATGTTCGTGACAGGCACCCCCGACGCAGTAGGGCCCTTATTGAATGCGAAGGATGTAGTAGGGCTGGTCGTTACTGTTGGATTCGCGTTCCTTGTGAGCGTTTTCGTAGCGGCGGGGGGATCGCACAAGAACTAAGCCTCCGGCGGGAGAGTTTACGAGAAACCACAAGCGGACGAGCCCGCGACGCGGCGGGCGGGAACAGAGGCTGCCGCACGCTGACGCAGCCCGGCTCCAGCCCGTCGCCGAAGTATTCATTTTCCTGGTCGCCGCTCATGTTGGCGAAAGGGAGAACAGCGATCGACGCCCTCGAGTCGGATTTTGTCAATGAGCCAGGGGCAGGTCTTGCGGATCGATGCCCAACGCCGCGTGAATTCCGAGCACGGCATGGTAGACACGCTGATTCATCGCTTCACTCCGACGTCCGCCGAGCTCTGAAATTCGGTATCCTGCTGGGAGTGGATTAGACTCCGACATGAAAGCAGCCCGATGTCTAACACTCACAGCAGTTGCTGTGGCGCTCGCGCAATCGCCAGCGCAGCCCGGAGATGCTGCGCGCTACAGAAATCATGACTGGTTTGCCCTGCGAGAGCGTGTGGCGGCGGGGGCTGTAAGCGACCCTCTTACGTTGGGTGCGACAGCGGCCGCGTTCGGTGAGAACGAAAAGGCACATCGATATTTAGAGCCGCTGCTTAAGGGAAAGCAAGCAGAAGACGCGAGTCAATGGCTCACCTATCTGGACATGCGGGAAGGCCGCTACCAGGCCGCGGCAGCCCTCATCGAAGCAACCTCGAAGGAGCCCGATCCGCTTGCGGCTACTTTTCGTGAGCTTCCCGATCAGGCCACTGAGTCGACATCGCCGGCAATCTTCCCTTACCGCTATCTGCAGCGAAAGCTGTTTGTGCCGGCCTCGGTGAACGGACATCCAGTCGAACTCATTGTTGACACCGATGCAAACCTATCGTTTGTGAGTGAGACCCTCGCTAAACGGATCGGCCTTGCCGTTCGGCAGAGTTCGGCGAGAATGGCGGGGGCCAAGGGCGCGACATCGCAGTTCAGCGTCGCAACGGCCGACGTCGCAATCGGCAATACGCGTCTCCGCAACGTTGCATTCACGGTGCTGCCAGATAGTGCGATTCTTTTCGCCACACTTCGGCCAGAACAGCAGGGAGCCCTCGGTTTGCCAGTTCTTCTCGCACTGGAACGGGTGAGTTGGGACGATGACGGCAATTTTCGGATTGGGCAGGGTTACGATCCGTCGCGCAACGCTTCTATGCTGGCGTTTGACGGCGCCGACCCCATTGTTCTTTTTACCTGTCGTCAGGTGGCGCTTGCCGGCATTTTCGATACGGGCGCGGAGACAACCGACCTTTTTCCGCCATTCGCGGCCCATTTTTCCGATTTACTGCGACGCGAAGGCGTTGCCGGGACCAAACAAGTACGCGGCTTTGGGGGTGAGGGGAAAGTGCCGGATATCGTCTTACCGAAGCTTGACTTATTTATGGGCGGCATCACTCTCAGGATGACTTCGGCAGACGTTCTGACGGCTCAAACTACCGCTGACAGCGAATGGCTGGCGGGTCGCGTGGGGCTCGACCTCCTGCGAAAGGCTCGAGGCGTCACAATCGACTTCAGCGTGAACAAGGTTCAGCTCAGGAATTGACGGGCACCAAAACCGTCGCCTTGCCGGGGAACCTTCGTGGGAGACTTCTTCGTGGGCTTGGCGGCGGGCGCAGCTTCCAGCGCCGGCGGAGCATCGTCAGCCGAAAGGCGCTGGATTGCGGCACAGATGCGTGCAACCGTAACTTAGATGGTCTGAACAGGAATTGCAGGAGCCCAAAGCGGAAGGTGTCCGCGAGCGGCGCTCAATGTCACCAGGCGCAGGGTTGCCGCGTCGACGCCGTTGGCGATGCGCAGCTGTGCATCCCTCGGAATTGGACAGTCGCCAAATCTCAAAGAGATGCACACGCAGGAAAACTTGTTCATTTCCGCCACTTCGACGAAGAGCGCGGGCGCTACGCGCGCGAATTCCTGCAGCGGCGGAAGCTCCTGGAGGAACTGGCGCGGAGCGAGACCGGTTTGGAGAAGGACAAAGGACAGGAGTTTTCTCATTGATGCCGGAGTAGCGGATTTCTGGAGTCTGGTTATGGCAATCACGCTGAATCACACGATCGTGCCGGCGCATGACCAGGAAGCGTCGGCAAAGTTTTTCGCCGACATCTTCGGCCTGACATACGACGGCGCGATGAGCCACTTTGCGCCCGTCAGGATCAACGAAACCCTCACCCTGGATTTCGACAACCGGGATCGGTTCGAGATGCATCACTACGCCTTCCACGTCAGCGACGCTGAGTTCGACGCGATCTTCGATCGAATCAAGGAAGCCGGAATCGCCTACGGTAGCGGTCCGTTCTCGCAAGATGACATGAAGACCAATACCTGGAACGGCGGCCCTGGCGTTTATTTCAAAGATCCCAACGGCCACGTGCTGGAGCTTCTTACGCGAGCCTGATCGCCGGAAACATTCGCCGTCTCCGACGACCGAATGGCTTTATTCGAATCTCCTGCGCGGCCAGAGGCCAAATCCACTGCGGGAGCGGTATTTGCAAGCAGGCCCGAGACACACAGGATCACGATCATGACCGCAGCTTCTGCTCGAACAAGACGGACCATAAGGGCCGCTCGGCGGTTCGTCGGAGGGCACTGCACGCACCTAAAACGGGTAAGCGCCCCAAGGGTGAGCGCGAGAGTAACGAGAATTAGCTTAGCGATCAGAATTTTACCCCATCCGCTGAGCCATAGCCCGTTAAGCTTTCCATTCAGTTCGCGATACGAAATGAAGACGCCAGACAGAAGGATTACCGGAAGGATCCAAGTGATCGTTCGTGAAAGGATTCTTCCATAGCGCCAAACCGTATTAGGATCGGAAAACTCTGCGAGATATGGAAGAATCAGGAGTCCCGAAACGATAATAACGCCTGACCACACGGCGATGCTCAGGTAATGGAGAAGCATAGAGATCTCCGGGAGCGAGAAATCACCGGCAGCTGCAGGGTGGCCTGAGGCGGCTTTCGCGAGTGCCATAAGGATAAGAGCTAAGACAAATGGCCAGTCCGCAACGCGCCTCCCGGCTCGCATCCTCAGAAGCGTGGCGACAAGCAAGGCCGCGACCGCGAAGGAGTTGACATACCAGACTCTTCCGACATGCGTGGAGGAGAGAATGGTGGGAATCAACGCCAGATTCGATGTGAAACCGCTGGAGCCGCTCATACTTGCGGCGGCAAGCCAGGGGCGAACGATATGGCAGAGGATCAACGCGGCCAAGGATGCCCGATACAAACGGACAATGGACGGTGGGCGTACGGGGTTCGTGCCCGGAAAAGTGTCAGCGAGCCAGCGGATGGCCACCAGGCAGCCGGTCACTCCTACGTACGCCGCGTCCGAAAGAGCTGCGAACAGGATGGTCAGCGCGAGGATCGGTCCCACCAATTACTTGACCGTGAACTTGTAGTTGCCCTCAAGACGATGAGCGTCATCGGCGGCGACGCTGACCCATTTCACGGTATATATGCCTGGCTTCAGAGCCGGGAGCGGAAGCGTCATGGTCTTGGCGTCTTTGCTGACCACGGACGGTTGCTTGCTGACTGTTTTGCCCCCGGTATCAGCGAGAGTCATCGAACTGAATTTCGGTTCGAGCTCCTCGCTGAAATGAATTACGACGTTTGCTGGCGCAACGACTGCTGCGTTCGCGGCGGGCGTCATCGAGACGGGTTCTGAGTGGGCGAACGCGGTTTGCGAAGCGATAACCAAGGCAACGAAGGTTAGCGGCAGCGCGAGAGGCGTACGCGTGAAGCTTTGGAAGGGTCTGAAACTCATAGATCTTTCCTTTCGGTTCTGTGTTTGGTGATGCTGTTCATGTTACTTGCGTTCATCTGTCTGGTCTCCGTTCAAAAAATCCTATATTCTTGTTCTTCTTTCAGCTCATCTGGACTCCTGGGATTCACTGCTTGTGTTCTCGCCCTTCCGCAGCGGTTAGCTGCGAGAGGTTATCCATCGTTTGACGGGCCGCGTGCTTTACCTGTGCTGAAGCCTTGAGCGCTCGTCAGAAAGATACGGCCCCCGAGCAGGAGCCCGGCGATCATTGAAAGGGAGCCGGCCAAGAACAGGCTGAGCTTACGCATAACCACCTTTCATTGAGCGATCGGCTCGATCGAGGTGACCTTGATCGTTTTCGTCTTATCGTCGGATGTGCCCAGCACCTTGACCTTTTGTGCCGCGAACTTCGCTGGCGTCTTCTGGTCGCTGAGCTTCCAAACATTTTGGCCGTCGAATAGCGCGTATTGTCCCGACCCTTTGGCGCAAAGTCTTACGCAGTCGGCGTCGGACTTGGCCTTCATCATCGCGTGGGTCGCGCCGCACAGCGTGTCCGTGATGACACCGGTGAAGGCCCTGGGTGCCTCGGCAGCGCTCAGTGCGCCAGCCAAGGCGAGCGTAACGAAAATGAATTTCATTGTGATTGATTTCCTCAATTGTGTTCTGCCGGCCGGAGCCGGAAGCGGATAAAGATATTGCCCCCCACGGGATGGTCGCCATAGTAAGGCTTGATTGCAGTCGGCAATGAATAGGCGGTGAAGTTGGCTCCGATGCCGGTTTTGACAGAGCGGAACAGATCAACGTCGCGCGTGTAGCCGATCGTGTAAGCGCCGATGCGGAACGTGCTGCCGTAGAGAACATCGAGTTGCTGCTGCAGCGCCAGGTCGTTGGCGAACAGGTCGTCCTTGTCCACCAGTTCGAACCGCCCAGTGATGAAATTCCTGCGACTCACCGGCAATTCGGATTCCGCTAAATACGCGTTCAAATTGCGCAAGGTCGCCGTGCTGTGAATGCGGCCCCAAGCGAGTGTGGATGCCCAGCTCCCGCCCGGCATTGGCAGCGCGTATTCGACCGAGGCCGTCACACGCGTTTGATTGCCCGGTTCGAGCGCCTCCGGGTGAGCAAGCCTTCCGAACGAAACCTGAGCCGACCAATATTTGGTTGGAAAGAACCATAAGCGGCTTGACCAGGAATTGATCGGGCCTTGCTGGATGATCCAGCGGTTCTCGCCCGGCTCGGAGCCATAGAATCCGCTGGCTTCGAGCTTGAACTCGTTGAAGTGTAGACCGACGGTCACAACATCATCGGAAATATGGGTCGAGTCCATCCAGTGATGCGTGATCGGCGCTTCCGGCAATTCCATCGCCGAGGCGCGATGCGGGTAGGCGACTGGCCCGAGAGCCGGGTCGCCCACCGGCGCGAAGTAGAGGTCAAGCGTCGTATCCTCGGCGAGCTGGCGGACGTAGTGAAACCCGAGCGCCATGACGAAATTGTGGGGATGCTGCGCGTCTACCAGCGGAACGCCATAGGCTGTTTCTCCGGTTTGGAACAGGAGCGGGTAGCGGCGATCTTCAATCGTCAACGGCTCCAGGCTGAGCATCAGTTCGGCTTCGAACGCGCCGTTGCTGCCGACACTGTGCTCGGCGGAGGCCATGACCCAATTGGTCGAGTACAGCTTGTCGCCGCCACGTGGACCGGATTGCTGAATGTCGGAAAGAAATCCGAGGCCCATAAACATGGTGTTCCATCGGCCGAAATGCGTCATGAGCATCGGCATCGGCCACCCGTCCGGGTTCACAGATGTTCCTGAGGCGAGATCCATCAGGTAGAGGCTTGCCGGGGTCATGTCGACCATGTTCATGCCACTAGCCGCCTGCGAGGCTTGTTGCGGCGCTCCGCCAGCAGGTTCCTCTTGGGCGGGCATGGGCGTGACCAGAAGGACGGCCAGCACACCCATGAGCAGCGAAATGCAGACTGTTCCGCGAGATACTGGCGGTTTCTCCCAAATCATGAAATCTCCCTGCGCCGCACAGGCAACGCATCACGGCCAATTGGAATGGAATTGAATCAGTCGGGAGGGTTCAGATTCTGAGGACGATGGTCGAACGGACGGCAAGGCCGGGTGGCGAGGGGGCATCGGATCGCAACGAATGTGTACCCGACAGGAGTGAAATCTCTGGTTGCGATAAGACAGGAATATACACCGGGGCAAAAGGCGCAACGGCGGCCGGGGTTATAGAGCTCTGCGGAATGTTGGCTTGAACCAGCGGCCGATGCTGGCAGGGAGCCGGGGTTTGGTTGCTAGGGGCGTGGTGATGATGGCAAGGAGGCGCGACAGGAAGATTCGTAGACGGTGCTTCCGCGTCGCTGCACGGTTCAACCGCGCAGAGCGCGGCACACTGGGTACTGGTCAACACCAGTGTGAAAATGAGCAGGACGATGAGCCTTCCTCGAAACAAGGTTACTCCACAAAGATCATACCATCGTGTGCGTCAACAACGAATGTCCCGTGCACGCGCGATTCGCGAAGACGGAAACGGCCTCCTCGGATAAGGCAGTTTGGTACGCCGCGACCAAGCATAGGGAATTCGGCGAGATCGCCGAAGCCCAGGCTCGGTGCCTGCAGGAAGATAAGAGCTTGGTACGCGGGACTCTAGTCGCCGTCCAATTGAAAGTGAGAAGAGGCGTTACTGTTTTGTGCTGGACGGCATCTTGGGCATGACTCCGGCCATAAAATGATCCCGATCCTTGGGATCCGCGGGAACCAAGGTGGCATCCAGCGTTCCGTAGAGGTTGTACACGGCGTCTCCGGCCGCGATTCGCTCTGCGCTATGGATGCGGAGTAGATTGCCACCGGAGGTGATCGTCGCCAGTTGGCCGTGAACCTCACCCGTCCACTCCAGCCCAGGGTGTGGTGCAAACGAGAGAATGAATCTGCCGAAGCCGGGCACATAGACCCAGGGCGTCTCGCCGCTGAGCATCGCGGGCACGTTTCCGGAAGGTACCGTAATTCCGTTCACGGTGAGGCTTGGCCGTGCGAGCGTGAATGCAGCGTCAAGCGAATAGGCGTCGTGGGCTGCGTCGTTGCGCCTCGCCATTCTGTCTGGCCGACCTGTATGAATGTAATCGACCAGTTCGGCTCTGCCGGAAGCGCTATAGAGAGGTAACCGAATCTCGTCGCCGTCCCTAACGATCTGGGGCAGGGGGTACTGAGGGGGTGCCGCGATTTTCCATTGCTCGTTTGGCCTCAGATCCGTAGGCGGAGGAGTGCTGGAATCGCCGAAGGACACTCGATACGCGCCGGCCTCCGGAAGCTTTTCCACCGTGACGGAATAACTTACGAACACTTGACCGAGATTATCGCGCACCCGGCGTTGAGCGCTCATTTTAGAATCGGTGCGCTCGATGTTCGATAGCTCGGCCGTCACACTTTCTGCGACGTCAGACGGCAATTTTTCCAGCCAGGCGTCAAACTGAATGCAAGGAATTGAATTGTCGATGTTTTTTGGAGAAGCGCCGGGAGCTGGAGGGTCAAATGAACCGTAGACGCCCGGATTCGTGACTAGGAATCGCCCGGTGAAGCGCAACGTGGAGGCCGCTCGGCAGCCATCCGAAACGTCCCGCTTGTTTCCCGTGTCGAAGAGAAAAACGCATTGTAAGCCGTCATTGGCGCGGGCACCGTGCTGAAAGGCTTGCGGTGGAAGATCTTCTGCCCTAGCAAATAGGGGGAGCAATAAAGCAGGGAACAAAAGCGCGAATTTCAAGCTACACCCAATAGCGGTCGTTCGACACGATCCTAACACGTTGGATCATCCTCCAGCCTCGGCTGCCGGTCGACAATAAACGGACATATCGAAAAACGACGCAAACTCGTTCTCGGAACGAAGAAAGATCAAGGCTTCGCCGCCAACCATGTATGAGCCGGCGTTAGTCGTTGGGCCCGCCGCCCGAGACAACCACCGTGTGCCCATCAGCATAAGTTACCGACTTGAGAAAACCCAAGGGGTGGCCGTCCTTCGCGGGTATGCACTTTACCTTAATTTCATCGCCGGTATGGAGGGCATTCGGTCCGATCTTGCCGACGCCTCTCTGCGCAAGGGCCGTGGCAGAGCCCAATGTTAAAACCCACTCAGTTGTCGAGCCATCCTGATTCTTGACTATGACAGATAGCGAGCCGTGGGGGTTCGTGAACTGTACTTTATCTACTGTGCCCGACAGCTCCTTTTCGGCTTTCATGTCGTAGACGCCCGCCAGGGAGTGATGGGCCTGCAAGACGCCACTGGCCATCAACCACCCGCCGACCAGGGCCACAAATCCTAGAGTTCGCTGGGTCACTCGGTATTTCCTCCAAATTCTCATCGCCTAAAGAAAACCAAACTGGCACCTCCAGGCTACCACCGCAAGTGCACAGACGCGCCATTCCTTCGGGTCACTATCCGGTCGGTGACCGGACAGTGACCTTTCAATTTCAGTGGTTTAGCAGACTATACCGAGGGACTCATCAGGATCGATCCCTACTGCTGTCGAGCGTTCTGGTGATGTGCGCTGCCATCGCCGGAGTGCGCATCGCGTTCTCCATGCCTCTGGACTTGCGCTCGAACTGGATATTCACGTTTTCTACCGAGAAGGAACTCGCCAAACTGATCGCTGACTGGCCGATGCGCCGATCTTCGACCACTGGCCGGGCAAACGGGGCGTAAACTAACGAGAAGGAAGGTCCAATGAATCGTCCGCTCGTTTGTCTTCTCGCTGCACTGGCGCTTGTTTCCCCGGCGTTTGGACAGAGCACGTCTTTTGAAGTGGTGTCGATCAAGCCAGCGCCTCAGAACAAAAAGGAACTGCAGCAGCACTTGGGTACGCAAATTGATCCGGCCATGGTTGATTTCGGAGGAGTCTCCCTCCTCATGTTGCTCACGCGAGCTTATGGGTTGCATTCCTTCCAGGTGCTAGGCGCTCCGGAATTGAACACGACACGATTTAACATTGTGGCCAAGCTGCCGACCGGGTCCTCCACTGCCCAAGTTCCGGAGATGCTAAAGACCATGCTGCGGGAGCGCTTCCGGCTTGAAGCACACCAGGAGACACGGGAGTTCGGGGTCTACGCCCTCACCGCACCGAAGGGCGTTCCGAAGATTCCCCTCAACGTCAATCCCACAGGCACCCGATTGTACATACCATGGCCGCGCGGCATCGATATTTTCGACACGGCGACACTTCAGCAGTTGGCCTCGATTCCGGCGCAGAGTTCGAGTCTGTTCAACTACTCTTACTTCTCGCCGGATGGTTCAATGGCGTTCCTCTGCGGTTGCGGATACGGAGTCACTTACCAGGTGGACGTGCGGACAAACCAGGTGATCAATACTCTACCGGGCCAGGCGAATAACCTATTCTTCGGGGCGCCTTAGACGCTTTTAGCGTCCATTGGACTTGAGCACCGGCGCCCGCGGCGGGACTGCTCAGGAACTTGA
>JASHNT010000040.1 GCA_030041495.1 Bryobacteraceae bacterium
GAAAAAAGAGAGAATTCGGGCCGAGCGAACTTACTCTAAGTCTTGGGAGCGCGTGCCGTCAAACCGTGGCGCGCCGCGCAACTGGCCGGTCATGGTTCCTATTCGAGAGCCCCAGACATACAGCGTGCTACTCGCTGACGACCTTACGCTAGTCAGGGAGGGGTTAGCCGCTCTGTGCGCGGCGCAGCCGCTTTACCGCGTGGTTGGGCAGTGCTCGGAGGGGGTGGTCGCCCTCCGCATGATCGAAAGCACCCGTCCCGATATCGCCGTTTTGGATCTGAATCTTCCGGATCTATTTACCCTTGAGATTGTCCGGCGTATCCGGGATGCGAATATTCCCACTAAAGTGGTGGTTCTATCCACCCGACGCGACCGGAAAACGGTCGTGGAGGCATTGCGTTGCGGAGTTAACGCCTTCCTGCTCAAGTCCGCGCCGGCGCGGCAACTGCTGGAGGCCTTTGAGCAGGTTCTGGACGGTGGCATCTACGTCTCGCCGCAATTGGAGCTCAACCGCATCTTCTCCGCCGGGAACAAGGCCGCGCCCGACGACCCTCTGGAAGCCCTCAGCGCTCGCGAATATCAGGTCTTTACTCTTCTGGTGGAGGGGATCCGCGCCAAGGAAATCGCTGCGCGCCTGGAGCTTAGCCCCAAAACCGTCGACACCTACCGCGCTAGCCTCATGCGCAAGCTCGATATCCACGATGTCGCCGGCCTGGTGAAGTTTGCCATCCAGCGTGATCTCACCTCGGCACGCTAAAGCACGCAGGCGGACAGCGTTCGGCAATCAGCGGGTCCTATCACCCCATCATCCTGACTGCTGAGAGCCGATCGCTGTCGGCCTGCGTGCTACACTAAACCCTGGACGGCATCTCGCCGCGCCGGAGTATTTTCCCGTGAAGCGACAAACCCGCAAGCAACTCAAAACCGACAAGTTTGCCCAAGAAGTCAACGAAACGGTCAGTTTCCTCAGCGAACACCGTGCCGAATCGATCCGCTATGGGGTGATCGCGCTGGCGGTGGCCGTCCTGATTGGCGGCTACTTCCTATACAACCGCCACCAGGCGACTGTGCGAGAAGCGGCTCTGACGGAAGCGCTGCGCATCGATGACGCCATCATCGGCCCGGCCGACACCGCGACCAACAAGGCTTTCCCCAATCAGCAGGCCAAAGATAAAGCTCGGGCCAAGGCATTTTCGGACCTGTACACCAAGTATCACGGCACCACGGAGGGATCCGTCGGCGGAATCTACATGGCCGCCGACTTTGCTGACAAGGGCGACTACGCCAAGGCGGAAACAATCTACAAAGACGTTGCCGATTCGGCTCCCAAGGTCTACGCCACGCAAGCGGAGCTGGCCCTGGCGGAGGTTTATGCGGCCGAGGGCAAGACCGCCGAGGCCAAGAAGATTCTGCAAGGGTACATAGACCATCCCACGGAGCTGGTTTCAAGCGACGCCGCCAGACTCTATTTAGCGAACATCCTGAGTTCGAGCGACCCCAAGGAGGCGCTGAGTCTGGCGCAGCCTCTGACCACCTCGAGCCACGTCTACATCAGTAAAGAGGCTCTGAACGTGACCAGCAGGGTCGGCATGAGTTCCTCCGGGAAGTAACCTTTCCATTTTGGCCGCGCTTCCGCATTTGCGATTTCCCGTGGAGCGGGCGCGGGGCCGGCGGTATCCGGAGCTTGCCCACCCCTATCGCAACGAATTCCAGCGCGACCGCGACCGCATCGTGCATGCGCGCGCGTTCCGGCGCCTGGAGAACAAGACGCAGGTTTTCACTCCCGGCCTTTCCGACCATTTCCGCAACCGCCTGACGCACACCATCGAGGTTTCGCAGATCGCACGCACGGTGGCCGCGGCGCTGGGCCTCGATGAGGATTTGACCGAGGCGCTGGCGCTGGCTCACGACATCGGCCACCCGCCGTTCGGGCACTCCGGCGAGGGAGAGCTGGACCGGATGATGCGCCGTTTCGGCGAGAGCTTCGAGCACAACCGCCACGCCCTGCGCATCGTCGAATCGTTCGAGAATCCTTACGCGCGCTTTCCCGGCCTGAACCTCACCTTCGAGGTGCGGGAGGGCATCGTCAAGCATTCGCGCGATTTCGTTCCGGGCGAATTCCCAGACCTCAATGAATATCTGCCCGGCCTGAAGCCGCCGCTGGAGGCGCAGTTGATCGATCTCTGCGATGAGATCGCCTACAACACGGCGGACCTGGATGACGGCTACAGCGCGGACCTGGTTGCGCCGGAGGACGCGGCTCGCGAGGTGGCCAAGTTCGGCGAGCTGTGGGACGCTGCCGAGATGCAATTCCCCGGAGCAGAGGAAGAGGTCAGGCTGAAAGAAGTAGTGCGCGGCCTGATCAACTGGCTGGTGACCGGATTGATGGCGGGGACGGTTGCTGCGGCGGACGGTCTAACCGGGCTCGAGGACATTCGCCGGAACGGCGCACGCATCGCACGGTTTTCGCCGGAAACCGCCGCGGGAAGCACAGAGCTGAAGCGCTTCCTGCGCGAGCACGTGTACTCGTCAGAAGAGCTGGTCCGTTCCCGCCGCGAGTGCGCTGGAAAAATTCCCGCGCTATTTCAGTTCTTCCTGGAGCATCCAGAACGGCTGCACGGCCCGCACCGCGAGGGCGCTTCAGCCGAGCCGCTGCACCGCCGCGTGTGCGACCACATCGCCGGGATGACCGACGGGTTCTTCCTGAAAACCTGCAAGCAGGCCGGCGTCGCTTAGCGGCTATTGAAAGGCGCCGTCAAGAGCGCCTGCGGCCCGTGGGAAGCACGTGGTAAGGCCGCATCATTTCGTTGTCTTCGTGCTCCAGCACGTGGCA
>JASHNT010000041.1 GCA_030041495.1 Bryobacteraceae bacterium
CACGATGATGAGAACCGCGTAGTCTTGTTTGTGGCAGCCGTTGACGACGGGCATAGCCGCCCCCGGATTCACCGGAAAGCCCTTGGTTGGAGCATTCGCAGGCGAGCACGAGCCGTTCGCCGTCGCCGGCGTATAGCGTGCAGAACGGCATCCGAGATGAGTGACATCGTAGAGGGTCGCGCCGTCGGCGAGTTCCCACCGCTGATTGCCGTCCTTGTCCTTGGGGTGAATTGTCAGCACGGTCGTCACCTTGCGGTCGCCCGTGACGAGGTATTGCCCAGGAGGCAGCGGAAAGGTCGGCTTCTCCATGATCAAGCCGTGTTCCTCCAGCCACCAGTCCGCAGCGTCGAATTTCCACTGTGCCGGCGCCACGCCGCCGTCCGCCTTCAATTGATCGTAGCGGTCCAGCTTGCAACCGCGCGGGCCCGGGTCCTGGCTCCAGAGGCCCCATGATTGCCCGCCGTTGCCGGAGGTGGCCCCGGGGTCTCCCAGCGCCGCGATGTACTGGGGCTCGGTGAGGATCCTGAACTTCGAGAGGTCTGCGCCTGACGCGTTAGGCTGCTGCAGGCCGGCCACCAGCATGAGGGATCCCATGGACAGGAGCCAGCGGCTCACGGACGGCACGAGGTTGCGGACATTCATGCGATTGCTCCTTTTGGACGACCTGATGACATCCTACACCAACGCGCGCCCCGGAGCTGGCCTCCTCGTGGTGGATCTCGACCCCGGCTGAATCTGTGAGCATAGAACGGCCTCAGGACTGCTCGCCTCAAGTGTGCCGCACCTCGCCGAGGTGGCGCGCCAGGGGTCGCAGAACTTGCGTACAGCGGAGCTTCCAGGTGTAGTGCTTTCGGCGTTTGAGCACCGCTTTTTCTCTCGTTCATCGGCGCCCCGGCCCGGACGGCAGCGTGAAACAAGAACGAAGCATCGATGGTCCGCCCGAGCTGATCGCGGCGGTGAAAAAGTGGCGCTACCGCCCTGCCAGTTTTCGAGGAGAGCCACGGGAAGCTACTACAGAGGTGGAGATTCAGTTCAAGCTTCCCAATTAGCGGACTACTGGCGGTCCGCCGAGAATGCCGTCTCATGTAAACCGCCGCCCGGTCTTCGCGGTCCCGGCTACAGCCCCAGCGCGTCGCCGCGACCGAGCATGCGTCCAGTCAAGGGGGACGCGTGGGGCGGCCCCAGGGGTGGTATTTGCGGAGCTACTGGAAGCACATTACTCTCATAACAACTTGGTTTAAACTTGAGATCATGCTGCGCACCTCGGCCTGCTTCGCGATCTTCGCGCTTGCTAAGGTAGGCGTAGCTCAGGATGTCATCAGCGCCCACGCGGGGCTCATCTATTTCGTCGAAGGCCGAGTCTCGGTCGATGGCAATCGCCTTAAGACCGGCGGGAAGCTTCACCAGCTTGCTCCCGGTGACGACTTAACCACGGACCACGGCCGCGCCGAAGTACTGCTCAATCCAGGAACGGTTCTCCGTCTCGGTGAATTGACCCGCATTCGAATGGACTCCGTCGATCTCGTCGATACTCGCGTCTCCATCGAAGCTGGATCGGCCGTCATCACCGTGGGTCAGACCCCGAAGTTTGATCGCGTGGAGATCGACATCGGAGGCGCTGAAGTGGTATTGAAGGGCGAAGGCGTATACCGCTTCGATGGCGGAGGCGAACCGCGGATGCGGGTCTACGCCGGCGAGGCCGAAATTGCCGGCGACGACGGTTTATCTAGAACGGTAGCAAAACGCGGTCAGGCGGTATGCCTCCAAGACCTGAAAGTTGCGAAGTTCGACACTGGCGATGCCGACGCACTCCAGCTCTGGGCAACCTCGCGCGGCGGAGCTCCCGCCATCCCCGCCGGTCAGCCGCGCATGCCTGTGCTGCTGCATGCTCTATTCGGCGGCCGGCCCCGGACTCCCGTCGATCTGGTCCGCTACGTGAATGCTCACGTGCCCTTCGAATGGAGAGCGATGGGCGACATCACAGGATCCGCCGGCTACGTTATCCAGGATTGCGCCGAATACAAGCCGGATTGTTCGGCCGCGCTGCTCGAAGTGCCGGACCTGCCGGTGGAGATCGTCGTGTTGCGCAAGGACGCAGCGCCGCCGGCATTTCTTCTCTACCGCAAGAATGCCGCCGCGTGGGAATTCTCGGGTGCGTACGGCGTCGGAAGCGAACTGGAGCCGGACTACCGCGTAATCCAGCGCGGCTCGAAAACCTATCTCGAAGTCACCCGGGGAGGGCTCAGCCGCGGCGGTATCGATGTCGAGATCGAGGATTGGATCGATCTCTCGGGTCCCGAGTTCACCCCTGCATTCAGCCTGTTCACCAAAATCAAACGCTCCGAAGATCGCGAGTACGAAACCACCGCCTCCATCGTCTCCTGGGACACAGGCCCGGTGGAAACCATCCGCGTGGAATACCGCGCCTCGGACGAGCAAGACCAACGGCCTGCCGGAACCCGCACCGCCTCGGCAACCTTCCTGCGCCACGGCGACAGGTTCGTCTTCGATCCCCTCGCATCCGACGTTCCCGAAAGAGCCAGGTGGGGTGAGTATAACGTGGACGGCGTCCGACTGCTCTCTCACTAACCGCGCCTCCGACCCCCTCCCCTCCCGCATGGATGTCCTTGCGGCAAATCCTTGATATTACGTTGAGGGGTCCGACTTATGGTTCGCAGTTTTCGGTGATGTTATTAAGCTTTCGCCTTGCCGCATTCCGCCGGGTGGTTCGCTTAGGTTCGTCGCAATACGTATATAAGACCCGTTGAAGACTTTGGATGAACTTCGCAGTTCCAGCCGTGTCGACCCGGATTGCGGGGTTCTCTCAAGCGGAGCTTATCTCCGAACGATGTCCCAGTTTCGCGACTGCAATCGGGATAGAAAGCCCCCGGCTCCGCCGAGGGGTGTTGATTATACAGCAGGGGTCAGCTTACCTGCTGACTTGGATAGTGGCTCCCGTTCCGCCGCCACGACCGGGACGAGCGCCGCCACCGTCAGAGACAAGCTTGACCCACAGTGAACCATCGCCCTTGTAGTACGAGGTGCCGCTGGCGCTGCGCAGCGCATCCAGGCTGGTTTCTGCCGTGCCCGCGGCTGCGCTGGAGTATCCCGGTAATTCGAAGATAACCCACGAGCCCTTGTCCAGCTCCCTTAGGCTAATGTTCAGGGACGGCGCTTGGCTTTCCGCAAGGATCTCAGTACCGGCGAGTACCGTGGTGTCCCCGTTGACGCTAAGTTTCCTGCCATTGCGGCTGAGAACGACCGGTGGAGCGCCTCCACCGAAACCTCCTCTGCCGCCAGCTCCGCCGCGGCCTCCAGCTCCACCACGACCGCCAGCCCCACCACGACCGCCCGCAGCGCCGGGAGCGGCGGCTGCGGCAGGACCACCAGCCGCGGGAGCGGCAGGTGCGCCGAATCCACCACGACCTGCGGCGCCTCCTCTACCGCCAAACCCGCCTCTAGCGCCAGCTCCGCCACCGGCGGCGCCAATTTGCATGCGCCCCATATCGCCCTTACACACGGCAGCGTTCCAGTCCGGCTTGATTTGACAGTGTTGAGGATCGTCCGCGATCCCGTTGTCAATCACAATGTAGGAATCGGGGACGCCGCCGACCGACCCGTCGATATCGTGAAACACCGCGCCAGTCCAGCCTGAAAAACGTCCGAATTCACCCGAGAAGGACCAGCGTTGCTCCTCCTGCGGCGGGAAATACACCGGCTTGGCATTTTCGAATTTCAGGCCTTGGACGTCGTTGTTGGTGCTGATGGGAAAGCTGGTGTAGAGCAGGTAAGAGATGGCTCCGGACTTGCGAGTGGCGTTGTCCACAAAATTGACGAACTTGGTATTGATGATATGGTGCGTGAAGTCGTAGTATTCGTAGCCGCGGATCGGGTAATCCGCGTCCTTGCGAGGCATGGTCCGGCCATAGGCGATTTCCGCTTCGGTTTTGGGAGTGCCTTTATTGCCGGTTTCGCCCACGAACAGGGAGTCCTCGACTTTCGAGGTAAAGTCGCCGTGGTACGGAGCCACACCAGGGTACGCATGTGTGTAGCCGATACCGCTGTCGGCCAGTTTCAGGCCCTTGAACACATGATTCTCGCCACGGGCCCAGATGGCAGCGCCGCTGTTCTTGTAGCTGGTAAAGTCGCTGATCACCGTTTCCAGCCGTGCGCTGTTGGTGTCGCTGGGATCCGTGTAGGGCAGCTGCGT
>JASHNT010000042.1 GCA_030041495.1 Bryobacteraceae bacterium
CCAAGGCCCACGCGGCAGCCAGCCCCAACCCAACGCCAGCCAGCGCCAGCGTCATCCCCTGGCGCATCAGCATAGCGCGCACTTGCCCGAGTCGCTGAAAGGGACTCATCGGCCCTGCCGTTGTGCCGTGGGCCGGTGGCCGCGTCTGTCAACGCGCGGCTACTTCAAAGGCGAGGCGGATCAGTCGCCCGCCGACGTTTCGAAGGTTCTCTACCAGTTCCAGCAGCCGCTGCATGCCCGGGCGGTTTAAATCCTTGGCCGATTCCCCGCCATCGACGATGACTTCCTCTAATTCGACACCGCGCACGGTGGCCATGGCCCGGATCTGGGCTTCCTGGGCTTCGAGCGAGATGCCCAGATCAGCCTGGCGGTCTGTAGACACACGAACATAGCCGGTGGTCCTCATTCGGGTCACAGGTTAGCTCGGGATCTGCGGACCCAGGCAAGGCCAATCTCGCCTTACAGGCCCGGCATCCGGCTCAAGCGCAGAACGCCGCCTCCGGCGGCAGACACCGGAAGCGACGTTCGATTCGAAGCTGGAATAGGAGAGTTATTTTGCCATTCGGTAGATTGGATAGCCGGCGGCGTTCAAATCAGGGGGGCCAGGGAGTGGGAACTTGCGCCCAGGCATTTGCAAATCGAACGCGCCGCCCTGACTAGGGCGGTTTCCCAAGATGTTGAACCTTTGGTTTGAGTGGGATTAGGCAAACCATGTCTTTGGCTAGTGAATATGCCTGATCCCAATCCAGAAGTGCTCGTGCGACATTGGCTCATGCGCCGCCGTCATACACGCTATCCCGTCAATGAAACCGCCAACACGCGGAGTTTGCTTGTACCGGAGGAACGTACGAACCCAACGCAAATTGTCGATGTTTCAGAGTCCGGGCTCCGCATTGAGTCGAATCAGGCGTTCCTCCCCGGAGAGGCGATTGCAATTCGTGTACACCACCTGGTGATCTTTGGGGGCGTGCGCCACTGCCGAGAACTCCGCTCGGGACGGTTTTCTTCAGGTGTCCGCATCACCGAGATCGTTGCCCAGCAGGCCCCGATACCGGCAAGTCTGCCCGTGATGATCCAGAGCCGGAAGCTGATGGGATCTGTAAGCTCCTTGCCGACGGTCTAGGAGCGTGCGAGCATTTCCTTTTTCAATTGGCTGGCAGTATGCTTGTTGAATCGGGCACCGCCCCCTGCGGACAACACCGCGACGTCGGTCTTCACCGCTATCGAGGAGCAACTGGGACTGAAGATCGAGTCGGCGAAGATTCCAGCTTCAATCCAAGTCATGCTGGCTCCGGTGGTCCAGCAACGCTCCAGCAACTTCATCAAGTTGCTTTTTGGCCGCTACCGCCTTGGGAAGGTGCATCGTCTCCGCGTCAGCGCCACCCACATCGGCCCAAAGAGCGACAGCTGAAGTGTACTCCTCTCGCAAGCCATCGCAAACGATGCAGGCTCCATTGTCCGATGAACTGGACATTTCGGCTATCAGTCTATCAAGGGACTCCGCGAGAATCGTGGGCCGTTAGTACTGGATCGTTAGCACTATGATTCGCTCTTTGGGCCTCTGACTCCTTGCGCGGCGGCATGGCCAAGTGTACCTGGCGCGTGACGCGCGGCTGGGACGTTGGTACGGGCTACACCCGGCGCGATGCCGGAGATTCTTGAAAACGCCAAGGTCCAGCCCGGGCAATACGCGGTCACCCAGTGGTCATCCGTGGGCAATTGGATCGCGTACCCTGCCGCGGACGGCATCGATCTGATTTCGCCCGATGGCAAATCCACACGCCAACTGACTTCGCGCAAATTTCAAGCGTATAGCTTCTCGAAAGACGGCAGCCTTCTCTAAGGCATTTTGCAGAACACCACCGGAGACGGCCCGCGAGCCGCTCGGCGGACTTTGAGGGCTCCATGTCGGTCCGCCCTCCCCACCGGGGTAGTCCAGTTCGATCAGAGCCGTTGCGTATTGGGAGCCGATGACGTGTTTCCGATCGATGCCGGTCAGCGAGTCGGATGCCCGGCGCGATTCCGTCCGGCTGGCCCACGGCCGATACTCGTCCTACCAGTTGCGGCCCCATGCACTCAGTCAAAAGCGATATTCCCCTCCCCGAATGGACATCGTCTTCATGAACTCCTGAAGTTCAGCCTCACCCCGAAACTTGGAGCGGTCGTATCGCTCACGATGAACCATTTCCTCGAGTGGCCTACGAGGGTGATGAATGGTAGGACTGCGCTTTGCAAAGCCGATGGGGAGAAGATGGTAGATTTGCAGCTGGTCCGGGATGCCGAGCATTGACTTAAGCATGACACTGAAATAGGGAGAAGCCACATCGCTGATGTACATCGAACTGAGCCCCAGCACCTCCGCGGCGAGCAGGATCTGCAAGACGCAATTCGCCAGGCTGCTAAAAAAATGCGCTTCCCACTTGTCCAGTTTCGTGCGCATGGGGTAGGCGTCGTTGGTGCGCGGATCCCCCACCACCAGTATATGGACTGGAGCATGACGGAAGTCCACCCCCGCGTTCACGCGGCGCCTTTGGCCACGGGCCGCTTCTTCGATTTCGACCTTGTCGCGCATCTGGGTCTTGAAGATCTCTACAATCCTTTCACGAGTCTCTAAGTTTCGTATCACAACAAATTCCCAGGGCTGCGAGTTCCCAGCCGACGGAGCCCACCGGCCGGCTTCCAGGATCTGTTCGATCAGCGCGTCCGTTACCGGCCTATCCTTCAGGAAGCCAGTGCGAATACTGCGACGCCGCCTGAGCACATCGAGGAATGATTCGATCGACACGCCGGGTCCGGCCGTCGGCAATTCTTGGAGCGTTTCAGGAGTCATGGTTGCCAGTCCTCATCTTCTTAATCATTCCGACCAAGTATGTGACTGATCCCAGGACAGATCAATGGATGGACGATGATACTTCTATCACTTGTTGGTGATTTCCATCCGGAGAATTGTGAGCCCGAAGTGATAGCACTGGCCGCTGTGTTATCGCTTCCGCGAAACGGAAGGTCCTTTGGTGCGTACACTGGGAGGCACGATGGAGGGCCGGGCCTCGAATAAGCGTTGCACCGTGGTACGGAGCCATTGATGACCCGGGTCCCGCGTATAGCGCTCATGCCAGTTCAGTGTAACCTCGTAGCCAGAAATCGCAAATGGCAAGGGCCAGATGCGGATGCCGGCGTGTTGTGCGAGGATTTGTCCGAACCAGCCGGGGACGACGGCCAAAAGGTCGGTGGCCGCGATGATCTCGCCGATCCCGAAAAAACTCGGAAGACGGATAGCGATGTTGCGGCGAATCTTCTTGGCCTGGAGGGCTCGCTCCAAAAACTCGTTGCCGATGCCGTACGTCGTTACGGAGATGTGCCTTTCCTTCTGGAACTGGTCGAGCGTAAGAGTGCCCTTGATGCGAGGGTGTTCTTTGCAGGCCGCGCAGTGGAACTTACTCGCGAAAAAACGCTGCTGACAGAAGCCGGCGCCCAACTGGGCGATGCTCGCCACGGCCAAGTCCGCTTCACCGGATTCAAGGAGTCGCGGCAATTCCGAGCCGAGAAACCTGAGGTCGATTCGCACAAACGGTGCAATATCAGCGAGCCGCTTCGCCAAAGGCGGCAAAATGGTGATTTGAGAGAGATCCGCGGTGACCATATGAAACATGCGGTCAGAAGTGGCTGGATCAAAGCTGGGGCGGTGACCCAGCGCGGACTCCAGCTTTTCAGAGGCCTCATCTAGCTCGGTGAACAGCCCTTCAGCATACGGTGTTGGCTCCATTCCCCTCGATGTCCGGACGAACAGAGGATCGTTGTAGTGGCGGCGCAACCTCGCCAAACTCATACTCACTGCCGATTGACTCAGTCCCAGATTCTGGGCGGTATGCGAGACGTTGGCAGTACGGCGGAGTTCGCGGAGAATCGCCAGAACTCGGATATCCAGATTCTTCACAATGGATCGCGGCCGGACCAATTTTGGGGCCAAGCTCGACACACAGTGTAACTCGACCGATGGTCAGGTGGAGTTCGATTGGCCTTCAGATTGCTTTCCTGACATCCGTTAGCAACCACGAACGTTCCGGTTGCCGCACGGGCGCTCTGCTCAGCGCCGCTGAAAAGGGACGGTCCGCAGGATCATGGAAATCAATTCGCCCTGACGGGCCGTGAAAGTTTTGTCGAGAACCCGCTTAATATGCGTGCGGACAGTTTGAATCGAGGTCTGGAACTCGGCGGCGATCTCCTCGGCGCAGGGAAAATTATCAAATTGAATGATCACCTGATGGACGCGACGCGCTATCTGTGCGTGAGTGGAATCGCCGTAATGCGGGTGCGCCCGCGCCCGGCGCCCCCGCTTATGAATCTTCACCGCCCGACGGGATGGATTGCAGGCTGATGTGCAACGGCCGAAGAACGCCGATGGCGAGCTCGCGTTATCGCGGCACCAAGCTCCTCCACGCGCTGGCAGGTTCGCCTCCGCTTGCAGCCGGGCGCGTTTCGCATCAAACAGGTACAGAAACATTCATACCCCGCCGAGGAAAGGAATGGGCCTGAACTATGCGGTATCTAGTCCTCAGTGACATTCACGGCAACAGGGAAGCGCTTGAATCTGTGCTGGAACATGCACGTGGCCAGTATGATCAGATTCTCTGCCTGGGGGATCTGGTTGGGTACGGCGCGGACCCGAATTTCGTGGTGGAATGGGCCCGCTCGAACGCAGCAGCGATCATACGGGGCAACCATGACCGGGTGGCAGTCGCTGCGGCCGATGATCCCAGTGCCTACCGGGCCGAAGCACAGGACTCGACCAAATGGACCCGCCAAACGCTGACGCCTGAAAACCAGGATTACCTTCGGAGGCTGCCAACCGGCCCCTTTGTCCTTGAGACCTTCACGCTGGTCCACGGATCGCCGCTGGATGAAGATCAGTATCTGAGGACCATCCGCGATGTCGTACCACTGGTCTCTTCATTAGCAACAGCGCTGACGTTCTTTGGCCACACGCACGTGCAGGGCGGGTTCGTGGCGAGGAATGGCGACGTCAGCGCGATTGATGCGGCCCAGCCTCTGGAAATCCGACCGGACCATAGCTTCTACCTGGTGAATCCGGGCTCTGTGGGCCAACCGCGGGATGAGAATTGGCGCGCGGCCTATGCCCTTTACTCACCGCAGGACCGGGTGGTCGAGTTTGAGCGCTGTTCGTATCCCGTGGGTAAGACGGCTGAGAAGATCGTGCTGGCGGGCCTACCCGCGATGCTCGCCGGACGGCTGCTGATGGGAAAGTGAGCCTCTCTCGCCGGACGACAAGCACATACGGTTATTTGATTTTGCCAAGGCCCTGCGGTTTTGGCCGTGTCGCCGACGTCGTCCAAAGTGCTTGGAATCAGGCAAATATGTGCGCCACTCGTACCATCCCAGGCGTTTTTCAAGCGTTAATCAACATCCTAAGGCCACTTTTCGCCTTCGATTGGACCGGCATGAGCACCATCCGGCCGAACCGACGTCTCCGCCGGGAATGGCCCAGGATCAGGACACAGACAACCGCCGCGTAAAATCGTGAGGCCGCGCCGGCGCTGTCAGGCGAGGCCTGTAAGTCGTTCAGGAATATGCCTAGCAATTGGATTGGAGAGTAACGTCAGCCATCACCCCATCCCGGCTTAGCTCACGGCTCCAGCACGGGCTTGCACCCCCACGCTTGCTGTACATCGCCATGATCGCCGGGCTGCTGATGACGATTACCTACACGAATTTTGGCGTATGGGCTTCCTTTTTAATAGGGTGCCAAAATCAAGCTTGGCCGTAACCCGATAGCGTCGCAGTTTCAACTCGTGAAACGGAGCGACGCCGGGAAACGAGTTCGGCCGGCCAGCTAGCAGCGTGAGGTGAAACGGGCTGTTTTCACGGTGCCACAGAAATTGACTGAGCCGATTCGACTGGAACGAACGAGCCGCCGAACATTCGAGTCCGGGCCGCCGGAGTCCAGCAGATGCGCATATTCGCTGTGGCCGAAAAGATGGCGGAACAGACGCTGGCAAAGCCTCGCGGGGTGCCTCTGCCGAAGAGTTTACGCATTAACAGCCCGAGATTGGCCGCGCCGGAATGTACCACCAGTCGCTTCAGGATATTTTCCCGGCCTCGCAGATGCACCCGTCGCATCCCGCCGCGATCGTATAAATGTTGATTCCATCGTTCCAGCTTCTCGCCGCGTTGCCGTAGTAACCGGAGGCCGCGCTCTCCGAGAACGCGCCGCCGGTTCGCATATACGGCTCGTTGTTCCCGCGCTTGATCAATCCACCGCTGTCGCCCGCGATTCGGCTCCGAACAGTACGTGCGGACGCCCCACTCGGTTAGTTTCGTAACCACCGCGCGGCTGTGATAGCCCTTGTCGGTGACCACTTCGCGTGGCCCCTCTGCGCTCACTTGCTTGGCAACTTCGTCGTTGTCGGTATCGGCAACCACCGATGTGATGCGCTCGCCAGCTTCGGCCACCGTCTCCGGAATAGTCGCGGTGTCTCCCTCATCGGCTCCGTGCAGCGTGACCGCGACAATCGCGCCTGTTTCCATGTCCACCGCATGCTCGGCCTTGTGAGCCAGATGCGTGCGACCATCCTTCATCTTCGTAATGCGCGCGTCCGCATCGTGCGGATGCTTCCAGTCGTCGTTCGAGCCCTTCTTCGTGCGCTACGATCCAGCTTTGCTAACTGCGCGCGCGTGGGGGTCTCGATGCCGCTTTCTTTCGCCAGCCTGGTGAGGAACTCTTCATAGCGCTCTCCGGTATCGCGCCGCACGATGGATCGTAGCGCCGCATTGGCTTCCAGGGTCGTGGCGTCCACGCCGATCGTCGTTCCCTTCAGCAGCCTCTTTTCCGCCAACACTTGAAGCACCCACTGAAACACGGCCTGGTGCGTTTCCACGTCGATCAATCGCCTGGTACGCGAGATCGTCGAATGATCCGGCACGCTTTCATCCAGCGCGATCCGCACGAACGACCGGATCGAGAGACTGTCGCTGGCCCGCCATGCGATTCCACGCTCTGAATCGATCCCTTCGAAGTAGCCCACCATCAGCAGCCGGAAATAAATCCCCGGTGCCAGACCTGGTCGGCCTACCTCGCCCGCGTAGAAGCGCTCGCAAGTCGATTCAACGTAGTTGTCGAAATCGTTTTCGTCCAGGATCTGATTCAGTCGCTGGTAGAAAGGATGGCTCGCGTTGACCGGCAGCATCGCAGAAGGAATCCAGAAATCTTCTTGCCGGAGCTTCTTCCGTCGTCCCATTGCCATGATCTTAAGACGATCAGCGGTTTGCTGAGGTCACCCTAGCAAATGCTTTTCAGCGTGCGACGCTCTACTGGCCAGCCAGCGTACCCGAATCGCGCCGCTTGAAAGGCGGGCCGCCCTCGATCATGTACCGCAAGTGCTCGGCTTCGAGCTTGACAAATCGAGCACGTGCCGAGAATCCATCACGGAAGCGCTCCTCACCCCCACGCGGGTGATAGCCAACTATCCACTCGTTGCTTCGGTTAGGCGGCACCCCCGGAGGGAGCAAATAGTACCCGTACTTGGTTCTTTGATTTTCGCTATGGACGACCCAGGTGTGGATGAGATCCGGGTTGGCCTCGAACACAGCTCGAAACCGCTCTTCCGTTAACGTGTCGTGGGAGCCGATGTAGCCGGAGGACTTCAGCAGATCGAGCATCGACCGATTACCCAGGCGGTGGAAATCTGAAGGCATACGACACACCGCTTCGGCGAGTCTCCGGGCGTTCCATAGCTTCACTCTACAGCGTTCTCGCTAAGCGAATGCGCGTGGTGTCTCAGAAGATTGGCGTTTCCTTAGGTCACCGTCGCCACAGCTTTCACCACGCGCTGCTAGAGGTAGTCGCGGGCATCGATGGCAAGTTTCTTCATCCTCGCGAGAAGGGTAGTTCGCTTCAACCCCATGCGTGCTGCGGCGCCGTCGGCCCCACCCACGCGTCCCTTAGACTCGGTGAGCGCGCGTACTATCGAGTCCCGCTCCTTCTTCAAATCCTGGTGTTCCTCACCAGCCGTTGCGCGCAACGCCTTTATCGTCTCCTGAACAATGCGGGCCACTCTTGTAAATGCAGCTGCAGAACCCTTGGCAAGCGTTCGGGCTGTCGTTGAACTTGCACGAATTCGTGCATTCTGCTTCCTCATTCCCGGGCCGGATATCGAATAGAAGATCATTGAAAACGATGACCGGTAGTGGGTAGTTTTGAAAAGTTCACAGCTTGACGGCTCCCCCGATCTGTGCAACGCTTAGGCCATGGGTATGCCAAAGCGGAAACGCACTACTGAGAAACTTGATACAGTCCAGAACGCCCGCCGCGTATTTCTTCAGGCCGTTGAATCCACAGAGGAAGTACACCTTACCGTAGTCCAGCAAGTCATGCGCGA
>JASHNT010000043.1 GCA_030041495.1 Bryobacteraceae bacterium
TCGCGCATGACTTGCTGGACTACGGTAAGGTGTACTTCCTCTGTGGATTCAACGGCCTGAAGAAATACGCGGCGGGCGTTCTGGACTGTATCAAGTTTCTCAGTAGTGCGTTTCCGCTTTGGCATACCCATGGCCTAAGCGTTGCACAGATCGGGGGAGCCGTCAAGCTGTGAACTTTTCAAAACTACCCACTACCGAATTTTCCATCGCATCGCACAGCAATTGTTGTGTTCGGGCGGTATAATTCCGGCGTGATGTCTCAACACTTCCGTTTATTTTGGTTGCGCGAGACCGGCTGTGACGCCGGGTCTCCGCTTCGGGCCGATGAGCTCGAACCTGAAATCCGGGATCGACTTCTGGAGCTGGCGGCCGATGCGCCGGGCGAGGTCGTTTTGCAATTTCCGTATCTGGACCGGCGCGAATGGCGCCGGCGGGCCGAGATTTTAGCGGGGCTGGCGTGGGAACGGCGGGACAACGTGATTATTCCCGTGTTGGCTGCCGGGCCCGCGCTCCGCACCGCCGCCGCGACCCTGGCTCTTGGCGATCCAGCCTGGACCAGCCAGCCGCCGGCGGCGAATTCCGCCAGCCTGGCGGTCTGGCGGACGGTTTCCATGACACTGCAGAGTTGTTTCCGCAAGTGGATTTCCGGGGAGTATTTTGGCGATATCAGCCGCTTCGCGGACCGCGAACCGGCGTATTCGATGATCGTCTATCAGGCGGCGCGGGTATGCCACGGGCGTTCACGCGGAGTGTTTACCTACGACATGCGCGACTATCCGGATTGTCCGCTAACGGTGGAATTGGCGACCAAGATGACCGGGCGCAGCATTCAAGGGATCCTCGGCGGCATCGAACAGCGGTTGCGCGAGGCTCAGATGCCGGAGCTGGCGCGGAGATATGCGCCGGTCTGGTATCAGGACGTGGCGCGCGCGGTGCGCAAGAAGCCAAGAATGTTCATCGAGCTGCTGGCGGCGGAATCGGCGTTTATCGATGCTTTGGTGGAGCTGGGCCTCAACCGGACGCACGCCGCGGTGCATCACTTTACCAAGATCGCGAATCAATGTCTGCGCAACGTGTGCGGCATGGATCTGCGGTATCTGGGTCTGCGCGCGCTGGAAGAGACCACCAAGGTATTGGTGAGAGACGCGGCGGCGACGGGATCGGGGAGCGACCTAGGATCCCGGGTTGCGTAGAATTTGGCGTGCCGCGGCAGCGGCTTGCGCGATGCTCGGATTCTCAAGGACGCTGACATGCGCGCCGCGCGGCGCCCAGATGGCAGGATCGGTTGAAAGGAAGATGGCGACCACCGGAGTCCCAACGGCAGCGGCGAGATGGGCAATGCCGGAATCGTTGCCGATGTAGATTCGCGCTCTGGCGAGCCAACACGCGAGGTCGTAGAGATCGTCAAACCGCACGGCTTCGTCGAAAGGCTCTTCCGGCCCGGCGGTCCATTTCACAGGCACGCCGAGACGGGCGGCGACCTCGCGGAAATTTTCCAGGGGCCAGCGCTTGGATTTAGAACTCGCGAAGGGATGGATAACCGCGAAATTTTGAACCGGCTGTGGTGGGGTCTGGATGCGCGGAATGCCTTCCGGCGGCGGCAGCGCGGGAAAGAACGTGAAGGGCAGATGCCCGACAGCCTCGCGGAATTCCGGGCGATTGGTTCCGTACCAGGAGTAGATCGAATCGAAGGTTTCGAGCGCGGGGACGCGGGCAGCTTGGCGAACGCCGACCAACTCGAGGCCGGTGTCGATGATCGCGCGGGTGCGGTCGGCGAAGCGGATGAGAGGGAGCGCGGGGCGCGGGACCCAGACCTCGGTGTGGTCTAACCGCGCGGCTTCGAGCGCGTGCAGCGAGAGAATCACGTCGCCGATGGCGCCGGGACGGATCAATAACCGCCTCATGGAAGGCGATAGAGTGCGCGGGCGTTGTCGCGCATGATCATGCGGGCCAACTCGGAGGCGCGGGGCCGGGTGATTTCGCCGTCGCGAAGCATGCCGCTGAGCGCGATGGCGAGGGCTTCACGGCTGGTTTTCGCGGCGACGTAGCCGGTCTCTTCCCAGCCTGCTTCGGCCGAATATGGATACGCGTCGGTCCCAAACAGCACTTTCTCGGGAACAAACTCGAGCCATGCCCGGATGGTTTTGGCCAGCTCCGCCGGATAGAGGATGAGATTCTGATCGGAAAAATCGGCATAGGCGTTGGGCTTGGTCAATAGAGCGGTGAGTTGATGTTCGAAGGGCCAGCCGCCATGGAGGAAAACGAAGTTGGTGTGGCGGAGGGCGGGGTCGTCCAGGAGAGACTCGAGCAACATGGGATTGCCGCCGGAGACGTTGAAGTAGCCGCCGGCGCCAGCGTCGGAGTGGAAATGTACGGCCATCCCCAGCCGGCCGCATTCGACGGCGATGAAGCGGAAGATGTAATCCTGAAGATCCTTGTAAGGACCTCGCCCGGACCACGCGGCTTCGGCTTCGGATTTCGTGGGGTTGCCGATATCGAGCGGGCGCAGATAGGCCATCTCGAATTTCTCGGCCACTGCCCCGCCCTGTTTGTGCCGCTCCAGCGTGGGCCCGACGACCGAGCTGAGATAGGCGTCGAGCGTATCCGGCCGCGCGGCGACGCCCGATTCGGAGTAGTAGCGCTGAAGCAGTTTTTCTTCGAGCGCGAAGAAGGCTTTCTGGTCGGAGTTGTGGATCATCGAATCGTTGGCGAGCGGATACATCAGCGCGTCGGCGTAGGCGACCCAAAGGAAGCGGTCGCGCGGCAGACCGGGACCCATGGAGACTCGATTGGCGAGCATGATTCCGATGCCGAGCTGATCGAGAACTTTGCCGGGATCTCCGCCCTGGATCACGCGGCGGGCTTCGGCGAGCTCGGGAGAATTGGAGCGGAGACGAACGGGATCGGATTGAGGCTCGAGATGATCCACGGGCAAGGCGTCGTAGTCGCGGTCGGGAACTTCGCCGGGGGCAGTGGGGCGGACAGGGTGCGCATGGTTGTCAATGGCGCGGATGCTTTCAATTTCCTTCAGAAGATCGGGATCGGCGGAGGGAAGGGGGGCGCGACTGCAGGCGCCGAGCAGCAGTATCGCGACTAGGGCCGCGCTCTTATTTGACGATATCGAGCTGCACATTCACGTCGAGATCTTTCGGCGGAAGGCACGCCTTGTCATTGCAAGCCTGGTAGCGCAGCTTCCCGTTCATGCCCATGGGACCGGTGAATGCGGTGGAGGGGACCGTGAACCTGGCGACGAGCTGGAAGGAGCCGGAGTAGACGGAAAGCGGCTTGGGCTCCGACTGGATCTTGTACTGGATGGGCTTGGGGAAGATGGTTTCGCCGGGCTCCAGTGCGCCCTTGGTCCAGGTGAGCCGGAGCGGGATCAGATATGCATCGGGCGGATGGTTGCTGTTGACGTGATAGCCCTCTTGCAGGGACAAAGAGATGGGCACTTCGACCGTGCCGCCGATTTTGGCGCGCACCGGAGGTCCGGGCGTGTAGCGCAGAACGTTAACGGCCTGGCCGACGCAAACCAGCCCAGAAACCAGCAGGCAGGCGGTTGTCAGAAACCACGGGATTCTTGTCATTTGTCGCGTCCCCTAAAAGCGTCAGGATTTCCTTGCGGTAGGTGCCCATGCTGACCAGGCCGAGGTGCGAGCTGGCTACGCGCCCTTGGCGATCGATCATGAACGTGGTGGGCAGATGGTCGATGCCGCCGTATTGCTGGGTAACCAGCTCACTGGCGATCATCACCGGATAATTGATCTTTTCCCGCGCGACGAAAGGCCGCACGGATTTCCAGCCATCCTCGTCTTCCGAAACGCCCAGAACCACGAAATCGCGGTCCTTGTATTCGCGCTGGAACTGGATGAACCAAGGGATTTCAACTTGGCAAGGTCCGCACCAGGTGGCCCAGAAATTGAGCAGCACGACTCTGCCGCGGTAATCGGAGAGCTGGGCAGGCTTGCCGGCGGCATCGGTGAGAGTGAAGTTGGGCGCCGGCTTGCGGTCTTGTTCAGCTTTGACGGCGGGCCAATCGGATTCGAAATAAGAGCACGCGCCAAGATAGGCCGCGATTCCGGCGACGGCCCCAAGCTGAACCAGGCGTTGTTTGGTCATGGCGAATCGCTCTCCTTACTTAGGATAGCGCGGGTTAAATGTCGTAGAGCGGTTGCCGCAGGCCTTCCACATCCGGGCATTGGACAACTGGCGCACCTTTTGCTTTTCGTTGCTTGCGGCGCCATGCTAGCAGGCACGGGTGAAGAACGTCAAACGGCATGAAGCAGTGAGCGCAAATCGCTTCTAAGCTGCTATACTTTTGAGTTGAACCGCTGGACAGGTGGGTGAGCGGTTAAAGCCAACAGACTGTAAATCTGTCACTCCTTGCGAGTTACGAAGGTTCGAATCCTTCCCTGTCCACCAGAAGATTTGAGTTTGCCGTTGTAGCTGGAGTTGGCAGAGCGTCCGTAACGGAAGGTCACCAGTTCAGCAGCAACGGGAGATGGTCTTTAAGTTCAGCCGACGTAGCTCAGATGGTAGAGCACGTCCTTGGTAAGGACGGGGTCACCGGTTCAATTCCGGTCGTCGGCTCCAGAGTTTGAAGTGCTTTTTGTACGTGCTCCGAAGCGTTCCGACTGGCAAACACTACATCGGAATCGCGGCGGACGTTGCGAAGCGTCTTGAGGAGCACAACTCAAGAACAGGCCGCCGGACCAGTTCAGGGAAACCCTGGGAGCTGGTTCAAGTGGAGGAGTACCCGGATCGCGGCGAGGCCAGCCGCCGGGAGCGGTTTCTAAAGAGCCGCGCCGGGATTTCCGCAAGAAAGGAACTCTATGGCGAAGGAAAAATTCGATCGCAGTAAGCCGCACGTAAACGTGGGGACGATCGGACACATCGATCACGGCAAGACGACGCTGACGGCGGCGATCACCAAGACGCTGTCCAAGCACAACCCCAAGAATAAATTCCGGAGTTTCGATTCGATCGACAACGCGCCCGAGGAGAAAGCCCGCGGTATCACGATCGCGGT
>JASHNT010000044.1 GCA_030041495.1 Bryobacteraceae bacterium
CACCTCCGCGGTGACTTTCGTCACCGGGCATCGCGTGGACGCGATCGACTGGAGCAAGGCCGGCGCATCGGAGACCGTGGTCCTCTTCATGGGTTTGGTGAATTTCGCGGCGATCGCGAAGGAGATGATGGCGCACGGCCGCTCGCCCGACACGCCCGCGATGGCCGTGCGCTGGGCTACGCGACCGGATCAGGAGACCCTGGTGGGGACACTGGCTACCCTGCCCTCTTTGATCGCGCAGAAACACCTGCGGCCCCCCGCGACCATCGTCATCGGCGAAGTCGTCGCGCTGCGCGACCGTTTCAATTGGTTCGAGAAACTGCCGCTATTCGGGAAGAAGATCGTGGTCACGAGGGATCGCCATCAAGCCCCGGAACTCTCCGGCCCACTCGCGGAGTTGGGTGCGGAGCCGATCTTGCTCCCGGCCATCGAAGTGCGTGAAGCCGAGGACCCCGAGCCGCTCGACCAAGCCATCGCCCGCCTGCGCACCTACGATTGGTTGATCTTTACCAGCGTGAACGGCGTGAAATACTTCCTGGATCGCCTGGATCGCTCGCAGCGTGATTTGCGCGCGCTGAGCAGCGTGAAGATTTGCGCCATCGGTCCGGCCACGCGCGCGGCGGTGGAGGCTCTGCACTTGAAGGTGGATCTGATGCCGGAAGCATACGTCGCCGAAAGCCTGGTGGCCGCGTTCACCGAAGAGCATCTGAACGGGCGGCGGTTTCTGCTGCCGAGAGCGGCCGTGGCTCGGGATGTGGTGCCGAAGGAATTGACGCGGCGCGGAGCAAGTGTGGAAGTCGTGGAAGCCTACCGCACCGTGGCTCCGGCAGGGCTTGCCGAGCATGCCGCGGAGGTGTTCGCGCGCAAGCCGGATTGGATTACCTTCGCCAGCTCCTCAGCGGTGAAGAATCTGATCGCCGCGGCTGGTCCGGCGCCGCTCACTCGCGTCAAGATCGCTTCCATCGGTCCGGTAACATCGGCCACGATTCGCGAAAACGCGCTGCAGGTGGACGCCGAGGGCTCGCCATATACCATGGAAGGATTGATCGCGGCGCTGGTGAAGACGCAAACTCAACCCGCCGCGCAAAAATAGGAGAACATGCCCGAATCCCCGATTACGCCACGAGAAAAGGATTTTGCCGCTTGGTATCAGGACGTTGTCATGCAAGGCGATATGGCCGAGCCGGCTGAAATCGTCAAAGGCTGCATGGTCATCAAGGCCAACGGCTACGCGGTGTGGGAGCACATCCAGCGGGAGCTGGACGGTCGCATCAAGGCCACCGGCCATTCCAATATTTATCTGCCCGTGTTGATCCCGCAAAGCTTCCTCCAAAAGGAGGCTGAACATGTGGAAGGATTTTCGCCCGAGCTCGCCGTGGTGACCATCGCCGGCGGCAAGGAACTGGAAGAACCGTACGTAATCCGGCCGACTTCGGAGACCATCGTCGGGCACTTCTTCAAACGCTGGATCCAGAGCTATCGCGACCTGCCGCTGCTGATCAATCAGTGGGCCAACATCATCCGCTGGGAGATGCGCACGCGAATGTTTCTGCGCACCACGGAGTTCCTCTGGCAGGAAGGGCACACCGCCCACGCTTCGCACGAAGAGGCTCTGGAGGAAGTGCTGCGCATGCTCGATGTGTATGCGGACGTCTGCGAGAACATCCTGGCGGTGCCGGTGATCAAGGGGCTGAAGACGCGTGCGGAGAAATTCGCCGGCGCGGTGGCAACTTACGCCGTGGAAGGCATGATGCAGAACGGAATCGCGCTACAGTGCGGGACCAGCCATGATCTGGGCCAGAATTTCGGCAGAGCATTCGACGTGCAATTCCAATCGAGCGAAGGTAAGCTCGATTACGTCTGGCAAACGAGCTGGGGCATGACCACGCGGTTGATCGGCGCGCTGATCATGACGCATTCCGATGACAAGGGGCTCGTGCTGCCGCCGAAGGTCGCGCCGAAGAAGGCTGTCGTGGTTCCAATTTACCGCAAGGACGAGGAGCGCGCGCAGGTGCTGGAAGCAGCGGCGAAGATGGCAGAAGATCTCGGGGCGCACGTGGATACCCGCGAGGGTCAATCACCCGGCGCGAAATTCTTCCATTGGGAGCGGCGCGGAGTGCCGGTGGTGTTCGAGCTGGGGCCTCGCGATGTGGCCGCGGGCAAGACCGTGATCAAGCGGCGCGACACCGGAACCAAGGAGATCATCGCGCAGCAAGAGGCGCGGGAGAAATTTGGCGCGACGCTGGAGGCGATGCAGGCCGAACTGTTGGCTCGCGCCCGTCAGCGGCGCAAAGAGAACACCGTGCTGGCGAATTCGATCGAAGAGGTCGAAGAAATTCTGAAGCCGGTGACAGCCGAAAAAGGCGGAGGCAAGTTCGTCTTGGCGCACATCGCGGATAATCCGTCGAACGACGAACGAGTGAAGTCGTTCAAGGCCAGCATCCGCGTGATTCCTCTCGAGGATAATTACGACGGGCCCGGCAAGTGCATTCTGACCGGCGAGCCGGTGGCCAGGCGAGCGGTCATCGCGAAGGCTTACTAACGACTCGACCGAGCCACACACGCGCCCGCGCGTATGCCAACCTTCGAGATCCCCCAATGTGGTCGCGGCGCGCTCCGGCGTCATCACCAGCGACAAGATCCACTCGGCGAATACAGCTTCACGCATGTGACACGCCCGGCAGTCTCAGACCTCGCAACAACCGTTGATAGGAGCGTTGAGCTCGGGCCACGGCCGCGATTCCCGCCGCCGTCACTTTGAAATAGCGCTTGGCGCGACCGCCTCGCTCCGGCGTTGGATCTCCCATGCTTGAAGACACCAGTCCCTTGTCCTCCAGCCGGTCGAGCGTGGTGTAAAGGGCACCCGGAGCAGGCTCTCTATCCGTGCACGCGGCAATCTCGGCTCGAATCGTCACGCCGTAAGCATTCTCGCCCACGCGCAGGATGGCCAACAGGACCGTCTGCTCGAATTCGCCCAACGATGGGATCACACGCATATAACAACTACATTGTAGTCGCATGGACCCATGCGATCAAGCGGGGGGCTGGAGATGCGCATCGGCGGGGGAAGATACGGAGAAGGCCGATCCCGTTCTTGAGAAACACGCTCCTGGCTTCGCGGATCAACTGTTCAGAGCGAGCTTAAAGGAGCGGCTATGAAACGTACTGTGAGAATCCTCGGCGGTTTCGGGATGGTTCTGGGAATTGCCTCGCTGGCCGGCGCGGCCAATACGACCATGACCGGCAAGATCAGCGACAGCAATTGCGGAGCGAGTCACGCGAAGTCGATCCAGGAACATGGCGGCAAGCTGACCGACCGCTCTTGCACGCAAGCCTGCGTCAAGGGCGGAGCGAAGTACGTGTTCGTCTCCTCCGAGGGCAAGGTTTACAACATCTCCAACCAGGATGAGTCGGGCCTTTCCAAGTACGCGGGAGAAAACGCGAAAGTAACTGCGGATTTCAGCAGCGACACCATCACCGTCAGCAAAATCGCGGCTGCGAAGTAGACTGCGGGTTACTCTTCCGGAATGTCAGCGAGATCCTCGGCGCGATTTTCGAAGCGCGTCAACTGCCCCAGGAAGCGCAGAGGCACATTGCCGATGGGACCATTGCGCTGCTTGGCGATGATCAAGTCGGCGAGTCCCTTGATGTCTTCGCGATCGCGCTTGTAGACCTCTTCGCGGTAGATGAAAGCGACCAGGTCGGCATCCTGCTCGATCGATCCGGAGTCGCGTAGATCGCTCAGTTGCGGCTTATGATCGCCAGGGCGCGTCTCCGAAGCGCGGCTCAACTGCGACAGCACCAGGAAAGGCACGTCGAGATCCTTAGCCATCAACTTCAGGCCGCGCGAAATGGCGCTGACCTCCTGATTCCGGTTCTCGGAGCGGCCATGGCTGCTCATCAATTGAAGATAGTCGATCACCACCAGAGCGAGGCCGCGCTCGCCCTTTAACCGCCGCAGTTTGGAGTGGACATCCATCAGATTCACGCCGGCCGTGTCATCGAGGAACAAAGGAGCCTCGGTTAAATCCGCCAGTGCGACTTGCAGTTTGCGGCGCTCCTCTTGATTCAGGAATCCCGCGCGGTACTTGTGTTGGTCCACGCGAGCGGCCGCGCACAGCAAGCGCGTGAGCAGGCTCGCCGAAGACATTTCCAGCGAGAACACGGCGACGGTTTTGCGCATGCGGGGATGCGTCGCCACGTGCTGGGCGATGTTCAACGCCAGCGCGGTCTTGCCCATGGAGGGGCGCGCGGCCAGGATGAACAACTCCCCCCCGTTCAAGCCTCCGGTCATTTCGTCGAATTTGGCGAAGCCCGTGCTGAGGCCGCGGACGCGCTGGCTGGGATCGAGAAACGCGCTAATGCCGCCCGGAAATTTTTCGATGATGCTCGCGGGCGAGGTCAACTGATCCCGTGAGCGGGATTCGCCCAGTTTCAGCAGCGATTCTTCGGTGGAAGCCAGGATCATGTCCGGCTCCTCTTCACCCAGCAGGCAGCGGTTGATGGTGGCCTGCGCGGCGAAGATCAGCTTGCGCAACACCGATTTGTCCTTGACGATACGGATGTAGCCGTCGAGGTTGGTCAGCTCCGGCAAGCCTTCGTCAAGCGAGATCAAATACGACAATCCGTCGACCGATTCGAGCTGGCCCTGCTTCATCAGCTCATCGGCTAGGGTGACGCGGTCGATGCGCGAGCCGCGATCGTACAGATCCTTCATGCGCCCGAAAATGCGCCGGTGCTTTTCTAGGCTGAAGTCGTCCGGCTCCAGCACGCCGGCCACCTGGAGGTACACGGAGTCATTCAGCAGAATCGAGCCAAGCACGAAACGCTCGGCATCGGGATTCGCGGGAAGCCCTTTTTCGAAGGCGAGATCAGGAGAAGAAGCCATCATACGTTCCGATCCCGGGGGAGGACTGCCAATCAAGACCTACTTCGTGCCGGGCGCTTTGGGAGCTGGAATCGGCAGGTTCGCGATGGTAACCGCGGTCAGGATGCGGTCCAGCTTGGGATAGGTCCGGTCCACGAAAGCCTTGCCGCCATTCTCGAACTGGCCTTGCCGGCTGGAGGTATCGCCATAGCCGTTGTACAGCATGTCCACGTGCTCCATCCCCTCAATCACCTCGCCGATCGGCACGAAACCCTGCCCATCCAGGTAGCTGTTGTCGGCGATGTTGATGAACAGCGCGGTGCCTCGGCTGTTGGGCGCACCGGTAGTGGCGAAGGTCACCTTGCCGCGCTTGTTGGATTGGGCGTTGCGCGGATCGTCGGGAATATTGGCGTTCTGCCAGGCGCGATTCACTTCCGGCCGCGCGCTAACGCCGAACTGCGCCATGAAGTTGGGCATGACGCGATAGAAGGGGCAATCGGTGAAATATCCAGCGCGCACCAGATTATACAAACGGTCCACCCCGTGCGGAGCCCAGGAGCGGGTAATCTCCATTACGATGTCGCCCTTGGTGGTGGTCAGCTTCACCCGGAACGTCGCAGGCGCGGTGGCCCGTAGAGTCGAGGGCTGGAGAAGGTTGGGAGCCTGGGCAAAGACGACGCTGGTAAACAGCGCGGCGGACAGAGCTTGCTTGAAAAGCGGTTTCATGGTGAGCCACCATTTTACCGCGAGAATCAAAAAGCAACCAGAGGGGATCTCAGGAGATCAAGCGAGCCGTCACGTCAGCAATGAGGAAGCCGATACCTGACCCGATCGCCGCGCCGGCCAGCACGTCCGTCAGGAAGTGCATGCCCAGCAGGATGCGCGAAGCAGCCACGCTGGCCGCGCAGAACAGGAGGCCAGGAAGCATAATGGGGTAGAATCCGCTCAACGCCAGAGTTATCGCGAAAGCCGTGATGGTGTGACCGGAGGGAAAGGAGAATTGGTCGGGGGGCAGCAGCGTCGCCCAACAGTGAGGTTCCATCGAGCACGGCCGCTTGCGGCCGATGGCGCGCTTCAGGCGCCGGAATAGCAGAATACCCACGCCTACCGAGAGCCCGGCCGCCAGAATCGCCCAAAAGCGGTCGCGCCCGCCGAACACGGCTACGAAGGCTCCCAGGAGCCACCACAGCCAGCCGTCCCCGCCACGGGTTGAAGCCATCATCCAGATTCGCAGCCAGCGCGGCGCGGGCCATTGGTTTACCCGACGCATCAGCCGGTAGTCGGTGCGCGCGCCAAAGCCGATGACCGCCTTGGCAACCCGCCTTCCGCCGAACTTCGCTCCACTAAGTGTAGGGGAGGCCGCCATGCTATCTTTTTACAGCCCTTGCGTGACACCGGAGTGACGCTGGTATAAAACAATGATGACGAATATTGATTTCATCTTTTTCGATGCCGGCGGAGGCCATCGTTCCGCTGCTACGGCGTTGAAATCCGTCATCGACCGCCAGAACCGGCCCTGGAACGTTCGTCTGGTCAACCTCCAAGAGATTCTTGACGAGCTGGACGTGTTTCGCAAAGTCACCGGAATCCGCCTGGAAGACCTGTATAACAAAGCTTTGGCACATGGCTGGACGTTGGGATCGCAATACGGGATCGCCTTGATTCACAGCGTGATCCGGCTCAATCACAAATCCATGGTGGGGTTGATGCAGAGACATTGGAAGAGTACGCAGCCGGAGATGGTCGTGTCCCTGGTACCGAACTTCAACCGGGTACTGCATGAAAGCCTGCGAGCAGCGCTGCCGCCCGCGCCCTTCACTACAATTTTAACCGATTTTGCGGATTTCCCTCCCCATTTCTGGATCGAACAACAAGAGCAGTTTTTGGTTTGCGGCACTCCCAAGGCCGTGGAGCAGGCCCGCGCCCTCGGACACACGCCGAACCGCGTGTTCCCCGTTTCGGGAATGATCCTGCGCCCCAAGTTTTATGAGCCGGTGGAGATCGATCGCGCGGCCGAATTGACTCGCCTGGGCCTCGATCCAAATCGGCCGACGGGTCTGGTGCTGTTCGGAGGACAGGGCTCCGGCGTGATGCTTGAAATCGCCAAGCGCCTGCCCGATACGCAGCTCATCTTCATCTGCGGCCGCAATCGGAAGCTGGCCGAGGCACTGCGCGCGCTCCCGGCCGGGGCTCCGCGCTTCATCGAAGGCTTCACCTCGGACATCCCGT
Source organism: Bryobacteraceae bacterium (assembly GCA_030041495.1). Classification (GTDB taxonomy): domain Bacteria; phylum Acidobacteriota; class Terriglobia; order Bryobacterales; family Bryobacteraceae; genus Palsa-187. The sequence goes on from JASHNT010000044.1 coordinate 7,097, forward strand.
ACTACATGCATCTGGCCGACTTCTTTATCGGCAAGCCGGGCCCAGGCAGCATCAGCGAAGCCGTCGCCATGCGGCTGCCGGTGATCGTATCGAGCAACGCCTGGACTCTGGCGCAGGAGCGCTACAACGTGGAATGGGTGCGCGAGCGCGAAGCCGGCGTCGTGCTGCGCGATTTCCGCGCGATCAAGCCAGCCGTCGAAACCCTGCTCCAGAACCTGGACCGTTATCGCGCCAACGTAGCTAAAATCGAAAACCGCGCTGTCTTTGAGATCCCCGATATCCTGGCGAGCATCCTCAACTCCCGCTGAGGAGACGTGCCCGCCAGAGTCACTGCAGCACTGGGATCTCCCGCCCGCGGATCAGGCTGCACACTTCCTGAATATCCGTATCCAGCGCGCGGTCTTCCTGGACGAACGTACTCACACCGCGCAGCGCGCGATAAATCGGCCGCGTTCCCGCGCCCATCTTTTCCACTCCCTTTCGCAAATCGATGGCCTGCGCCGCGGCCAGCAGCGTAATGGCTGTCGCGCTGCGCAGCAATTCCGCAATATCCATGGCCGTCATCGCCGAATGTGTCCCAAGACTCACAATGTCCTGGTTGAACTGCTCCGTGGGAAGCGTATGGATCAAACTGGGCGAGCTCCATTGGCGGATTGCAGTCACCACGCTCGAATGCGCGATCTGCACACCCTTAAAGCCCTGGTACAGGCCCGGATGCGGGCTAAGGGACGGCGGCAGGCCGTTAGAGAATCTTTCATCCATCAACAGTGCCAGTAAGGAATGCTGCCAGTTCGCCAGATTCGCCAGGTCCAGTTTCAAGCCGTCCATGGCGCGAGCAATGTGCGCGCCAAAGAAATTGCCAGTGTGGTAGACGCGGTCGCTCAGCGGGTCCACCAGCGGATTGTCGTTGACCGAGTTGGCTTCGCGCTCGATCACCATGGTCGCTTGCTCCAGGCTTTCCAGCATCGGCCCCAAGCCTTGCGGCGCGCAGCGGATCGAGTACGGACTCTGAATCGCTTCGGCGGCGGCCACCACGTCGTGTTGTTCGTGCGCCTTGCGGCCGGCGGCTTGTACGCGATGCCGAATCTCTTCAAGAGGCATCACCAGACCGGAGCCAAATAACATCGAATTGAGCATCTCCGCGACCCGCAATTGGCCGGGATGATGCTTGGCCAGATGGATCGCCGGATGGAAATAGTCCGGCGAAGCACCCAGTGCCTCCGCGGTCATCGCGAGCGCTCCCAGAGTCAGGCGGAACAAGTACGCTGCGTCGTCCACCGTCAGCGCCGCCACTCCCGTCATCATCGTGGTGCCGTTGAGGAGAGCCAACCCCTCCTTGGCGTCAAGCGTCAGGGGCGTGAGCCGTTCACCCTTCAGAGCTTCCGCCGCAGGGAGCCTGGCGCCCCGGTAGTAGACCTCGCCGCTCCCGCACATCACTCGCGCGATGTAAGCGGACGGGCACAAATCGCCGCTCGCGCCGACCGATCCATAGCGCGGCACCACCGGAGTGATACCGTGATTCAGCAGATCCAGCAAGCGCTCGATCACCAGCTCATGCACCGCCGAAAGCCTGCGAGCCAGGGCGTTCGCGCGCAGCAATATCGCCGCCCGCACCACGTCTTCAGCCAGCGGCTCACCCACGCCGCAGCAATGGTACTCGATCAGATTGCGCTGGTGGTGCGCCAGTTCCTGGTCCGGAATCACGAAGCGCACGTTGCCGCCGAATCCAGTATTGACGCCGTAAATCACTTCACCGGCTTTGAGCTTGCGCTCCAGGGTCTCGCGGCCGCGGCGGATGCGCTCTCGGAAATCCGTGTCGACGCTGAGGGATACTTGCCGGTGCAGCCGCGCCACGGCCACGATATCCTCCAACTGAAGCTCCGCGGGGTAAATGGTGAATCCCACGCCGGAGCTGGTCATGCTATTCATTTCGCTACCTCGAGAAAACTCTGCAAATCCTCTTCCTTGATGCGCGGCTCGCCCGGAGCCACGTTGTCCAACTTGCCTTCCCTCATCCACCGCTCCAGGCGGTCCACCAGTTCGTACAGGTGAGAAAACGAATCGACCACGAACAGTAGAGGCTGGTAGTGATCGATCTCGAAGCTCTGATTGACCACCCAGGCAAGCTGAAACGGATAGCGCTGCACTTCGGCGGCTTCGATCGCGTGCTGGATCTCGCCATAGGAGCTCAGCAGGCCGCTGCCGTATGCCTTTAGCCCTCCGCGGCCTTTCATCAATCCGAATTCGATGGTGAACCAAAAGAACCGAGCCATCGCCCGCACAATGCTGGTCAGCGTTTTCAGCCGCGTCTCGGCGGGCATGCCGGCCGCAAGGCCAGCCGCAGTGTGGGCGCACTCACCCAACCGCGCCAGGGTGTCCGCGAAATGCGGATCGGCGTGCATGGGCACGTGGCCGGCGACATCATGGAAAATATCCGGCTCCGGCAGATAGTCGAGCTTGGTGCTGGGCCGGATCGTGACGGTGGCTGGAAAACGGCGATTGCGCAGGCAATCGAAAAAGACGAAAGCCGGTACGTAGCCGCTGACGGCCTTCGCCTGAAACCCGGTCAAGGGTTGAAGGCGCCGGTTGACTTCATCCAGGCGGGGAATCCGGTCCGGACTCAGGTGCAGCGCTTCGAGGCCTCTGAGGAACCGGTGATTCGCGTACTTCTCCCATCTGGGCTGTAGACGCGCATACAACTTTTGCCACGCCAGTTGATTTTCGGCCGGGTAACGCTCATACCGCTGTTCGATGAACAAATCTGACGCTACAGCCGGCATACTCACGTCTCTGCTTATATGATGCGGCGGAGCGGCGCGCGGTAACAGTCGCCCGCGCAGGCTATACACGGGCTGGTTTCGACACCGGTCTCAGGAAGGCGGCGAAATCTCAGAACGCCAGCACTTGCACGGAGCCGCGGCGGCGGCCCATTCGCGCCAGTGCCTTATCGAACGTCACCAAGGTCGCTGGGGCCGCTTCGGCAAAAGCGGCGAGATAGGCGTCCATGACCGCCTTGGTTGCGTGCTTCCTCCCGAACTTGGCGGCGGCCCGGCGCAGCACTGGATCGAGGCCGGGAGGCTCCGGCAGGAATTCAACGCGTGGGTCCTCGCTCCAACGATCGAAAACGGCAAATGCGGCTTCGACCGTGAGCACGCTTCCGCCCATCACGGCTGTGTTGGTCAGCAAACGGAGCAGGCCGAGTTGCGTGATCCGGCAAAACAGGACGCGCGTCCGCGTGAGCGGGAGCGACGCGAGCCACCGATGCGCGGCGGAAGAAGAGGAATGAAGCCCCCAGGACAACGCGAGCCAGACGTTGATGTCAATCAAATAAGAGCTCATAGGGATTCTCGGCGCGAAGATGCAGCCGCCCTCTCGGCCCCTTGCCGGCGACCAGCGGGCCGGTGACGTAACGCCCTTTGCGCCGCCGCTTCAGCGGAACCAGCCGCGCCCTTGGCTCCCCGCGCTTGGTGATTACAATCCCCTCCTCTGGCAGGTCATCCAGCAGAGACAGGACCCTCCGGCGCAGCTCGGTCGCGTTGAGATCCATGCCTTAAGTGTACATGAACATGTACAGCTTGGTTGCAACCCACCATCTCAGCATGATTCTCGATCCGAGCACGCCACCGGCGGCCGTCACGGAATCGCGATCAGAAGCCCCCAACTGATGCCCATGGACTTCTCGTGCCGGGGCCCGAAGGTGTACTCGTAAGCCGGTTCAACGAACCAACCCAGTTTGTGTTGCGCCTTGGGCCAGTACATGAAATCCAGGGCGAACTCCGCGGCGAGCGCGTTGCTCGATACGCCGAACTGCCGCGTGTGGACCCACTCCGGACCGGCGCCGGCCATCAATTCCGCCTTCTTGGAAAGCGTCCACGGCTTCTTGAAGAGAACGTCGGTGTCCCATTCAACCGTGTGAGCGGAGAACACCGGGCTCGTTCCTATTTCTACCTCGAGCCAGTCTTCGATCGGCGTGAACTCGACGGCCATGTCGCCGCCCGCGCTCGATCCACCGCTGAGGTTCCAGCTATTGGCTCCGCCGACTTCAGCGATCGCCGCCGGTTCGCTGTCGGAAGTCTGCGCAAAGCCGCTCGATGAAAAAAGAATGAAAACCGCGAGAAGAAGTATTTGCACTGTGTAGGGCGCAGTGTAGCAGTTTCCAAGCCTTGTCGTTCGACGGTACGCGCTAGATCTATTTAACGCACTTGCTCGCCTCGATAGCACCCGGGCTACAATTTCTAATAAGCCCCGCGTCCCTAGGAGAACTCGTGCGGCGATACTTTCTTTTTCCATTCCTGCCTTCGGCTCTCGCTCTTTCCGCCGGTCTCTCCGCGCAGACCACCCCGGGGAGCATCATCGTGACGCACAACGCCTATATCCAGGGACCCTCCATCATCGATCCGGCCGGCAACATCTACGCCACGGTGCAGGGAGGAGCGGTGCAGGGCAATGACACTTACGGCACAGACAATCCGGCGGTTGCCACTCCCGGCGCGGCCCAGACGCAGAGCGGCGGAGCTTTTTGCCCCAGCTTCATGGGCGGCGACTCCTGCACCAGCGCCTTCATCGCCAAGACCGATCCCTCCGGCAACGTACTCCTCGCGACTTTCCTGGGTGGTCCGACCGACTCCTATGGATCGGCCATCGCGGTCGATTCCTCCGGCAACGTTTATGTAGCGGGCGCCACCGGTGGTTCCTTCCCCACGACCTCCGGCGCGGCGATCGCCGCCAGCACCACCAGCCAAACCTTCGCCGCCAAGATCAGCGCGGACGGCAGCAAGTTTCTCTACGTCACCTATCTCCCCGCTACGATGCAGTCGGTCAACGGCATGAGCGTGGATGCGGAGGGTAACGCCTACATCGTCGGCGAGACCACAGCGCAAACAGGTAGCCCGGCGCATGCCTACGCGGTCAAGCTGAGCACGGACGGCTCGACATTCTCTTACAGCGTGAAATTGGGCGGATCGAGTGCGGATTCCGCCTACGCCGTTAGCAGCGACTCGGCGGGCGATGCGTTCGTCACCGGCTGGACCAGATCGAAGGATTTCCCGGTTACCTCCGGCGTGATCCAGACTGCCCTCGCCGGCTCGGAGAACGTATTCGTTACCGAGCTCGATCCCTCCGGCAACATTGTCGCGTCCACCTATCTAGGTGGTTCCGGTGTCGACGCGGGCGCCCAAATCCTGCTCGATTCACAAGGCAGCATCTATGTTTCGGGCACCACCACGTCGCCGGATTTCCCGGTCACCTCAAGCGCGTTTGAAGCGGCGGCGGCTGTGCTTCCATGGCAAGATTCGGAATCGCAGGCCTTCGCCGCAAAGCTGCCCCCGGATCTGAGCGGCGCGGTATACGTCACCTACTTCCCGGCATTCGGCGCAGTGATGGCGCTTGGTTCCGCGCACGATTTGTACATAGCTTCAGGAGGCGACGCGCCGCCGGGCTTGCCGTTGACTGCGTCGGCTCCGTTGCGATGCTTCGCAGGCACCGTCCCCTTCCCGGTTGTTTTGCCGCAAGCCATAGGGACCGAGTTCCTCGCCCATTTCAATGCCGGCGGGGGCCTGCTGGATTCGACTTACGTAGAACCCGCTGGAGGCTTACTTGCGCTCACGCCTGCCGCCAACGGCAGCTTGCTGCAGGTGGGGTCCAGGGTAGCGCAGATCACGTTTGGAGGCGCGGGATGGATCGCGCCGCCGTGCCTGAGTCCGGCTACATTTAACGCCGCGAGCCTGGACGGCCCGCTCGCAACACCCGGCGAATTCCTGTCTCTATTCGGATGGGGCATCGGACCCGAGCAAGGCGTCGGAGCGGCTCCTGGCCAAACCAGCTTGGGAGGAGTTCAAGTATTCTTCGACGGCAACCCCGCGCCGGTGCTGTACGCACAGTCGCAACAGGTGAATGTGCAGGCTCCGTTTGAGATAGCCGGGGAGTCCTCCACCACCATCACGCTTCAGTACAACGGCACCACCTTCGGCCCGTTCCCGGTGCCCACCTACCCGGCCGATCCCGAATTGTTCCGGTTCCAGCCCAATGTCAGCAATCAGGCGTTGGCCGAGAATCAGGACGGGTCGCTGAACGGCCCCTCGAATCCAGCCGCACCGGGCTCCGTGGTTACGCTCTGAGGCACGGGATACCCGCCCATCAGTCCCGCCTGCGTTGCCGGCGGGCTGAATCCACCTGAGGCCGCGAATCTGGCCACCGGCTTTGCCGGAGCCATGAGCATTAACGGAACGGTGGAGACGGCTGAATACACCGGCAGCGCGCCGGGACTTGCCTGCGGACTCATTCAAATCAACATTCAGGTTCCCGCCACGGCGTCATCGGGTACGTTGGTGATAAGCCCGCAAGTTTCCTTCAATAACGGTGGTTCCGCGTACGTGAGCCAGACGACCTCAGTCATCTATGTAAACTAGTGACCTGTGCTTCTATATTCGCCTGCTCCGTGTCGATGCTGCCGGTGTCTTCCGCGCTGTACCTTTTCGTTGTCGTATAACTGAGCACCTTACCGAATTGGGCCTCGCCGCCATTACCGCTGTACCGGTAGACAGTGATGTCGCGGCGATGGTCGCTCCACCGGGTGTCCCCTTGGTCGCGATGCCAATCCGCGGTAACCAGAAACCCATTCAAAGGGCCGCTGGTAAAGACGCGCACTTCGCCGGAATCGACCGCGGCTGTAAGGTGAAAACGATCCTGCTGCGGGTCATAGACCCAAATGGCCGTTTCGTGAATTTGACCCGTCGAATAGAACGCGTCAGCCTTCATCACCAGCCCGCTCACGGGGCTGCTTCCCGAACGCAGCGGCCGCACCGAAAGAGACGACATCACCTGGAACGCCAGCTTCGAGTGGAACAGGTCCCTGAAATACGCGCACCGGCTCGCCGCGGGCGCGGCGCGGATAAAGCAAATTCTCGACTGGCTCGCTCCCTCATCCGACACGATCTCGCGCGCCGGGTTGATCGCCGCGGTTACCACGGCCTTCCAATCGCCAGTTGTCCCAAAGGCGCCCTTCAGATTGAACGGCGGCTGTTGGCGATATTGAGGAGCCGCCGGCCGCTGAGCGGGAAGACTCCGCTGGCCCAGCAGCGTCACCACGGCGGTCAGTACGATTTGCTTGGCGCGCATGAAGTTAACGGTAGGCTCATCGCGGGGCGGATGGCTCTGGCGATCGTGCTGCGGACGGCAGCACATCCTCTCGGATCCGGTTGGCCGCGCGGATAAGGGTTGCCGGGTCGCTATAGTCCAAGATCCGGCCGTGTAGCGTACTCAGTGCCTGGGCGATGCTGCCGGTCTGCCTAACGTTGGCCCGACCTAGAAGCTGCCTGACATAGAAGAATCTGGGCGCGGCCCCGCCGCGATCCAGTTCTTCCGCGGGAATCGCGTCGCGGAAACGCTCCTGCGGCCCGAGGAAGATTACTGCCTCCGCCGGCGGATTCGCGTGAGCTTCGCCGTTGATCAATTGCGCAAGCAAATCCAGGTGGCCGCGGGGCCGCGCGAGCACGCCGTAATTTATCGTGCCGAAATCCACGCGCATCAGAGCATCGCTCAACCGGTCGAACGAGCCCAAATGAAAGTCCTCATCGCGAAACACGATGCTTTGCTGATCGAGGCTAAAGCAAATCAGTCGAACGGAGCCGGCCGGCACCTCGCCCAGAACGGCCAGAACGCTTTCGAGGAGCATTCGCTGGTCTACTTCTCGAAGCTTCGACGGATAGTTCTGCAGCGTGTACCAGTTCGGCGCAGCATCCAGGAGCAGGGTTAGCCGCTTGAGGTGGCGGCGCGGATCGCGCGCGAGCTGCTCCTTCAGAATGCCGGGGGACATGTCCGCCACAGCGCCTGGAGGCAAAGACAACGTCAGCCCCGATTCGGCGTTCACGTGGAACTCCTTGCGGCAAATCCGCCCGCGGTCGTCCAATACCAGCAAATCGACCGCGAACTTACCCTCGCCGGTCCAGAACCAGCCGCCCCAGGACGGGCGAGTCGGACTCCCGAGGTGGAGATTAACCCCGAATTCCGGGCTTTGGAGCAGGGTTTCGCTGGCAGCACGTGTATCGATAAAATACGCGACGCGACCGGGCTGATCTTGAGGGACCACACGGGCAACCGTCGACCATTTGCGCCGCCATGCGGGATATTCGTCGGCCGGCGATTCAATCTCGTATTCCGCGCGCACCCCGAAAGTGCTACCGGTATGCAGATGCATAGTAATCCGGCAGCTCATCTTTTGTCCCGACCCTTGTCCCAAGGGCGGTGACTGGAATTCAGCCGATAGCTTTGCGGCTTGCGACGGATCTTTCACCAGGATCTGGCCGCCGGCCGCACAGGAGAGCATCGGGACGCAGATCCACGCGAGCCGCATCGAACCAACTATACCCGAATCCGCCACAGCGATGGTCGCAACCGCCCGGCATGACCTCATGCTGGCTCACACCGAAGGCGTCCGCCGGCCTTTTCGAAATCTGGAGCTATATTGCCGCCGACAACCCCGCCGACCGGGTGGAGAACGCCGCCCACGAGGCCTGCGCCCTGATCGCCCAAGCGCCGCTGGCCGGGCAGGTGCGCAAGGACCTGACTGCCCCTCGCCTTCGCTTCTGGACCGTCGGAGGCTACCCAATTACTTGATCGTCTATGATCCGGCAAACGTGGATCATGCGCATCCCTTCACGGCAGTTGACGATACCTTTGGTACGTACAGATGCCGAATCAGCCACTCGAAGACGCATTCAACTCAATGTTGCGCGCGGACTACGTCGCTCAGCGCGATGCCGCAAAATAAGCCGTCTCGCCGATTACTCTGGACTGTACAATGCGATCGCGGAGGAGATCGCGCGATCCTGGCCAGCAATCCACCACGCAGTAGCCTTGCTCGGGGCACCAGCGATGGGCCTGGCGCTGCCCGTGTTGTTGATGGCTCTCTCGCGCCAGGTGACGGACTTCCTCCGTCACCATTTCGATCAGCCCAGGCCAGTCTCCCCCAGCGGGTTGCCCACGCCTTGCTGCAACAGCCTGACGATCTCGGCCAGCGGCAGGATCATCTGGATAAGCTGGCGGAGAGGGGGGGATTCGAACCCCCGGTACAGGTTTAGGCCCGTACGACGGTTTAGCAAACCGCTGCTTTCGACCACTCAGCCACCTCTCCGCATCTGTTGCGTGGCCGTTCTGCACCATTATACTTCGAAAAACCTTCGCTTTACGAGAGTGCGTTGCAGGCGGCCGCAGAGCCGGTATTAAGGTCCGATGACAATCGCCTCTATTCCTAAGGTCTTGACCAGTCGATAGTAGATCGTCCCTTCCTATACGGACCGTTCGATGGAACCTGATCGACAGGTCGCGCCCGCTGGCTTCCGGGAGTTCGCCGAGAGCATCGTCCGGCATGTGGACGAAGTCTTCTTCTGGACGAATCCCGGAGGCGTGCGGCCGTATTTTGTCAGTCCGGCTTACGAGCGGATTTGGGGCTACGCGTGCGAGAGCGTCTACGCGGAGCCTTCCTCGTGGGTGACCGCAATTCACCTGGAAGATCGCGAGCGCGCTCAAGAGGCGCTCGGCCAGCCGCTGGCGACCGCGATCGAATTCCGGATCGTTCGCCCGGACGGCGAAGAACGCTGGGTTTCCGTGCGGACCTTTCCAGTCCAGGACGACGACGCAGGGGTGCAGCGCATTATCGGAATCGCACAGGATTGCACGGAGCGCAAACTCGGCGAACGGACGCGAGCATTCCTCGCCTCGATCGTCGAATCTTCGGAAGACAGCATCGTCGGCACGGATCTGGATGGACGGATCATGAGCTGGAACCGGGGCGCGGAGAAGTTGTTCGGATACGGGGCCTCGGAAGCCCTGGGGCAGCTTGTGACGCTGATTTTTCCTCCCAACCCGGGGATGGGGCTGAAGGTGATCGACAAGATTCGCCTCCAGGAAAAAATTGAGCGATTCGAAGTGGTGCGCGTGGCCAAGGGCGGCGAGCCGATCGACGTATCAGTGATTATTTCGCCCATCCGGGACCGCAGCGGCCAATTACTGGGCGTGTCGGGCATCTACAACGACATGCGGCAACGCAAGCGTGCGGAGGCCGAGCTGCTGAAGGCCAAGGAAGCGGCGGAAGCCGCCAGCCGCGCCAAGGGCGAATTGCTCAAAGAAATCGAGCGGCTGAACAAGCAACTTAGGCAAGAGAATTCGCGCATGTCGGCGGAGCTGGAGATCACGCAGCGGCTCCAGCAGATGATGCTGCCGCGCGACCAGGAATTAAGGGGCCTCGACGGCTTGGATATTTCCGGCTCGCTCCAGCCGGCTACCGAGGTGGGCGGAGACTACTACGACGTGGTGCCGACCGAAGACGGAGTGTTTTTCGGCATCGGCGACGTGACGGGGCATGGTCTGGAAAGCGGAGTGATCGCGATCATGGTGCAGTCGGCGGTGCGAACGCTGCTGACGGCCGGGGTCCGCGATAGCCAAAAATTCTTCGAGATTTTGAACCGCGTGGTCTATGACAACGTGCGGCGGATGCGCTGCGACCGCAACCTGACGTTCGGCCTGGTGCGGTATCGCGACCGGCAAGTGAGGATAAGCGGCCAACACGAGGAGATCCTGGTGATCCGGCGGGATGGAGCCACCGAAAGGCATGACACGCTGGATCTCGGTTTCCCGCTCGGGTTGAAAGAAGATATTTCCGGCCTGGTGGGGGAAGCTCAGGTCGCGCTCGATGCCGGAGACGTCATGGTTGCGTATACTGACGGCATTACCGAAGCCGTGGACCCCACCGGCATCGCTTACGGCTTGCAGCGTTTGGCAGAGGCGGTGCGCAGCAGCCACCAGAAACCGGCCGAGGAGATCCGGGAAGCGGTCTTGTCCGACCTCCGGGTGCACATAGGCAAAGGGCCGGTGCTGGACGACATCAGCTTGTTAGTCGTGAAGGGCGCCTGATGCCATGCCTGGCTTCACTGATGCCACTGCCGCTCAAATGAGCTTCGAAGCACAAGGCCGACACGCCAAACAAGAACAGGTGGATTCCCTGGAGAAGGAAGTCAAGCGCCTGCGTAGAGAGGTGCAGGACCTGGAGATTGCGCTCTTGACCTCGAATGAGCACGGCGATTACCTGGAGGATCACCTTTATCGGATCAGCACCAGCCTCGCGGCGGAGGTGCGGGAGCGTCAAGCAGCAGAAGAAAAGCTGCAAAAACTGCTGGAATCGATCAGACGCGAAAAAGGGGATCTGGAGATCCTGATCCAGATTCTGAACGACCAGGGCGACATGTCGGCCGAGGAAAGCGAGAACGCGCGCATCGATGGATTGACCAAGATCGCGAACCGGCGGCGTTTTGACGAGTATCTCCAGGCCGAATGGAGCCGTCACGCGCGGCTCCAGCGGCCGCTGACGCTCATTCTGTGTGACGTGGATCTTTTCAAGCCATTCAACGACCATTACGGCCACCTGGCCGGCGACGAGTGCCTGAAGCAGGTGGCCGCGGCCGTCAGCCAGTGCGTCCGGCCCGGCGACCTGGTGGCGCGCTACGGAGGAGAGGAGTTCGCCGTCGTGCTGCCGCAGATGGAGGGCGAGGCGGCCTACTGCATTGCAGAGCGCATTCGCGCCGCGGTGGAATCGGCGGGACTGCCGCACCCGGATTCCAAAGTTTCCGCCTACGTCACGCTAAGCATCGGTGTGGCGTGGCGGGTGCCTCCGGAGCACGCGAGGCCGGACGCTCGCGCGCTGATTGAGCAGGCGGACCGGAGCCTGTACCAGGCCAAGAAAGACGGAAGAAACCGCGTGAGTTGTTACGAAGAGGAGAGTGCCAGAGCATGACACCGGAACAGACTTTCGGGCACTATTCGGGGGCCGAAAAGCCGTGCGAGTATCTGACCATGGTCTTTTCGCCGCTCAGCGTGCCACTGCGGTCGCGCTGGCGCAACAACGGACTGTCCGCGGACTTCCTGGGCGACTACGTCACCACCTTTCTGCCGGCCGGCAACGGCACCGCGGCCGCGTACATCCAGACGGAAATCCGCCACGCTGTGACTTACATCGCCAATGAGCTGCTGGAGAATGCGATGAAGTATCACGAACACACTGCCGATATCCCCATCGGGCTGCATCTGGAGCTGTGTGCGGACCACATCACGGTGAGCGCCACCAACGGGGTTGGGCCGAACCAGGCGGAGCGCTACCGCACGTTTATCGAAAACATTTTGAACGAGGGGGACGTGAGCCAGCGGATTGTGCAGCAATTGGAGGATACGGCAGCCGGGAAGGACTCCAGTTCCTCGTGCCTGGGCCTGTTGACAATCATGAACGATTACGGCGCGGAGCTCGGCTGGCATTTCGAGCAGCACGCGACATTTCAAGAGTTGATGACGGTCACGACTCGCGCGGTTTTACGTCTGAAGATGCTTACGGGAGTAGCCGCATGAAGACGATAGGCGGAGAAAACTTCGAGGTTCGGCTTGACGAGGACAATTTCACCGTCTTCTTCAAGGGAGCGCTGCGGCTGTCGGGCATGGAAGATTACGCGCCGATCCTCGACATGCTCAAAAGCACGCTGGCGAATCCGGAAGCGCCCATCGTGCTCGATTTGAGGGAACTGGACTTTCTGAACAGCTCCGGAATCACGATGTTCTCGCGCTTTGTCATCGAGGCTCGCGACCGGTCGGGCGTGACTCTGCAGTTTCTGGCTACGGAGGCGGTTCCGTGGCAGCACCGGTCGCTCAAGAACCTGCAGCGGTTGATGCCGTCGTTGCAAATCTGCCTGAGCTGAGCCACCTGACCTTGAGTTGCGACCGGTTTGCTAGTTCTTGCCGTTAGTGTGCTCGGCGGTGATGGCCCGGATCAGCGCGTCGAGATTGTCTTCGATGCGGCGCATGCGGGTGTCGGCGGATTAGACAAAGCGGGCGACGAGTTCGTTGGTCTCGGCGAGCGCATCTTCGATGCGGGCCATCCTCGCGGACGAGGATTCCTCGATGCGGGTCATTCTGGCTGACGACGAATCGATGTAAGCGCCGGCCGATTTCATGAGATCGCTAAGGGTCTGCTGATTCAGACTATGCACGTGGGCAATTACGGCCAAGTCCCGTTCGATTTTCTCGAATCTCTCTTCCGCAGTCATGATTTGAGTTTTGCCCGTTCGGAGATGCGTGTCAACCCGAGATCGGACCATCGCCGGCGGCGAGCGCGGCTACGATTTGTTCCTTCAGCTCGGCCGCGGATTCGATAGCGGATTCAAGGGCGATCCGGTAAACGATGATTCCGGCGACGGCATCGAAGGCGAGCACCAGGAAGAAGGCAAGCTCGCTTTCGAAGGCGTAGCGCGCCAGGTAGGCAAGCGCAGCCGGGAAAAACGCGACCGGGTAGACCACCAAAAGAATCGCTTGCAACCGGCCGGCTGCGCCGGAGCGGAAAGAGGAATCCGGATTCACCCCTCGGGCGTTGCGCACCGACATGAGATTTCCGGCGCACAGCAGAAAGAGGCTGACGACGGCGGCGACCGAAAACGCCTCGGCCAGCTTGACGGCATTCAAAGGCATGCCCAGGAACGCGCAAACCGTGGTGACGGCGCAGATCTCAAGCAGGATGAAGAGAATCGCGCCGAGATTTTTTCCGATAAGCACCTTGGAAAACGGGATGGGCGCGAGGAAATAGATTTGCGCGGCGGAGCGGTCGAAGCCGAAGGAATTCCAAAAGCAGACTTCGCTCAGCAGCAGCAATGAATAGACGCTGACGACGGTGAGATAGTTCGCGCCGAGGAAGGACTGGGTCGCGCCGGAACGGCCCAGAGCGATCGGCAGCCATATGACCAGTCCGAAGGTGAAGCCCATGAGAAAGACCAACCGGAAACGAGGCGAGCGGGCGAGCGAGCGCAACTCTTTTTCAATCAGGGCTCCCAAAGGATCGCGGAACAGAGCGGAGGGGAAGCGATAGAAACGCTCGATGGGGCGGAGGCCAGAGGGGTTTGAAGGCGCGCGGCTGGCGCCGGCTTCCGCGGGATCGAAGGTCAGGGTCCGCGAGAATTGCCACAGGCCGAATGCGGAGGCGATGACGCACCAGGCGAACAGGTAGGTGAGGGAGAGCGCGGCATCGCGGCCCTGAGCGAGGTTAGAGGCGGCGGACCAGGGCCAGACTTTGAAAATGTCGGCGCTGGCCACGATGCGAAAGCCTCCGCCAAGAGTGCCGCGCGCGAGGATCAGTTGCAGGCTGCCCGCGCCAAGCACCAGAACGAAGAAGGCAATTTCGCGAAGGCGCTTATGAGCCAGGAGCCGCACCACCAGATCGCGCATACCGACCGCGACCAAAAGATTGAAGACCATGTACAAGAGGATGCCGATGGCTCCGGCGTCGGGCAGGCCGGGGTTGACGAGGATACCGGTGAAGACGCCTAGCAGCACCAGGCACATTTCGATACCGGCGGTGACGCGCAGCAGGACTTCGATGGCGAAGAGCTGACGGACCGGGATCGGATAGGCTTTGAGCTTGCGCATCTCGAGCGCCGATCCGGTGGCGGCCATGAGCAACGGCACAACCTGCCAATACAGGAACACGAGCAGCAAACCGCCGGGCAGAGCGGAGTGGATCAGTTCGAGGTTAGAGGGATCGGAGACGAGGTGCGCGGCAGCTATGGCTGCCACGAGCCAACCTCCATACCAGATGGCTCCAATGAGGGATACCCAGGCGATTCCTCCGCTGCGAGGATAAAAGTTGCGGACCGTGCGCCACTGGGCCCAGAGGATGGCGCGGGCTTGATTCATAACCAATCCAGCGTTTCGATGCTGCGCTCGACGCCGACGGCGCGGACAAAGGCGTCTTCAAGCGTAACAGCCTCGTCGCGCAGCTCGTCCATGGAGCCCTGGAGCACCAGCCGGCCGTCGCGAATGATGGCGACGCGGTCGCACAGGCGTTCGACGACTTCGAGGACGTGCGAGGTAAGGAAGATGGTTGCACCGTGGCGGACCTGATCGAGCAGAATATCTTTCATGAGGCGCGCGCCGACGGCGTCGACGCCTTCGAAGGGCTCGTCCATGAGGAACAGCCTGGGGCGATGAATCAAAGCAGCGGCCATGGCGACGCGCTTGCGCATGCCCTTGGAGTACTCGGCGATGAGCTTATTGCGAGCGGAGTCGAGCTCGAACAGCTCGAGCAATTCACGGGCGCGTCCGCGGGCGACGGACCGGTCAAGGCCATAGATGCGGCCGACGAACTCGATGAACTCGCCGCCGGAGAGGTGATCGAAGAGCAGGGATTCGTCGGGCACTAGACCGATTTGCTGCTTGATTTCTAGGGCTTTTTCAGGCATGGGCAGGCCTAACAGCGAGATGGAGCCGGCCGTGGGCGGGGCGAGGCCCATTAACATCTTGATGGTGGTGGTTTTGCCCGCGCCGTTGGGACCGAGAAATCCGAAGAAGCAGCCGCCCGGGACGGTAAGCGTCAAGCCGTCCACAGCGGCTTTATTTCCATACACTTTCCGAAGGTTATGGATTTCGATGACAGGACCGGCTTCGCCCATGCGTGCTTCTATCCGCTGCTTACTATCCTATCGGATGGGGCAGTACTAAACCGGAGTGCTGCCCAAGTGAAATTGTCGAGTTTTTCGCTCGGTGAGAAACCTTAGGCGACGGATAAGGCCGCAGTCTTGTGCTCTTTTTGAGACTCGGACGAGGCCTGGGATGAGGCGGTATGAGCGGATTGCCAGGCCTCGGCCAGAGTGCTCAGCAGGGTCTCGACTTCGTCCAGCGGTGCGGGGGACTGCTGGACGTTGGCCTCAAGAAGGCGGGTTTGAAGGTAGGAGTAGAGGCCAGCGAGGCGGCGGCTGAGTTCCCCGCCGTGGGAGTGGTCGAGCGAGGCGGCGAGTTCAGCGAGGATGTTCCAGGCGCGGTTGATGTTGCGGGAGCGGCCGCGGATATCGCCATTTTGGATGCAAACCCGGGCGGAGCGCGAGGCGTCGATGGCGCCGCGGTGCAGCAGCCAGACCAGCTTCAGCGGGTCCGCGCCCAGAACTTCGGCTTCCAGATATCGATGGTAAGCGGTATTGATCATGCCGTTGTGTGATTACTCTTTGTTCAACTCTTCGGCCATGCGGAGCAGATATTCAGCGGGGATTTGCTGAAGAACATTTCCGGTACTTTTGTTGATCAGGCGGACCACCACGATGTGCGCGGCGCGATCCACGCTATAAGTGAGCTCATTGTCCTGGCCGAAGGCTCCGCTGGCATTGACGGCGGCGACAGCGCGAATGAGGGAGCGCCGATCGTCGCTTAAAGCGCTGGCGGAGGGAAGGTCCAGAAGCCCGGCCGGGGCGATATTGTTTCCCGATGCAATATTCATAACGCCACCATCGACGAATGCAATCAAAGCCAGGAACGTTAGGTTCCAACGGTCTTATCGGTGGCCCAGGCGACTGTATGAGGCGAACGGCGCTCAGCTTTCAGCAATCCGCTTTCAGCCGCCAGAGAACGGCGCCGCAAGCCGAAGACTCAACCCTCTACGCCAGATTCAGCACTTTGGCGGTGGTGTGCTTGTCCTGTTCGATTTTCTTCTGCAGCAGAGTGATCGCGTAGATGAGCTGTTCCGGACGCGGAGGGCAGCCGGGCACGTAGACATCCACCGGGATCACCTGATTCACCGGCACCAGGGCGTAGTTGGAGAAGACTCCCGTGGAGGTGGCGCAGGCCCCCATGGAGATGACCCACTTGGGCTCCGGCATCTGCTCATACAGGCGGCGGATGACCGGCGCCATTTTGTTGGAGACGCGGCCGGCGATGATCATCAGGTCGCTCTGGCGCGGGGAGCCACGCATGACCTCGGCTCCAAAGCGCGAAATGTCGAAGCGCGAGGCAATCATGGACATCATCTCGATGGCGCAGCAGGCCAAGCCGAAGCTCATCGGCCAAATGGCGTTCTTGCGGGCCCAATTGATGAGTTTGTCCAACTTGGTGAGCAGCAGCGTCTCACCGAAAGCCTCGTCCGGCTCCGGTTCTTCATCGACGCGGGCAAACAGCTCGGGTGGTTGGCTGAGATGAAAGGTGGCTTCGTCCACGGCTTCATTATCGCATGAGCGAACCCGGAGACCGAAACGCCAGCCGGCACACTAGACTGGAGAATGGACCAAGATTTCGGAATCGAGCCGGAGTATACTGACACGTGGGGGCGGAGGCACACGCCTTCGGAGGAGACGCGCCGGTTGATCCTGGCGGCGCTTGGGCCGGGTGCGGCAGATAAGCCTCCCGATCAATCTCTACTTGACGGAACCTTCGTGGTGCGCGATGACGCGGAGTGGATTCCGCTGCGCGTGCCGGAAGAACGCGCGGGCTTTTCGGTGAAGTTTGAGATGCACTGGGAGGACGGCGACATCGAGCATTACTCGCATTGCTTGCCGGAGCTGAAGCGCGCCGAGGACGGGCGCGCGCAGCTTCCCCTGCCGCGCAACTTGCGGCTGGGTTATCACCGCATTCGCGTGTGCTGGATGGCGCAGCCGAAGCTGGAGGTGCTGGGCGAGGCCCACTTGATCGTCTGTCCGAAGCGGGCGCGGGCGTTTTCCGGGCGCACCGCGGGAGTAGCGCTGAGCCTGTACGGGCTGCGCTCCGCACGGGACTGGGGCTGCGGTGACTTGACGGACTTGTGCTCGGCCATCGACGTGTTCGCGCGAGCCGGCGCGCACTTCGTCGCGCTGAACCCGCTTCACGCCATCGCCAACCGGCAACCGTATAACACCAGTCCGTATTTGCCGCAAAGCTCGCTGTTTCGGAATTTTATTTACATCGATGTGGAGAAAACACCGGGATATTCAAGGGCGGAATGGAGCGACAGGGAAGCGGCGGATCTGCGCGAGAGCGAGTGGGTGGAGTATGAGCCGGTAGCGAGGCTGAAGCTGGCGGTGCTCAGTAGCGCGTTCGACCGGTTTCTGGAATACGGAGGGTCGACGGAGTTTGACGCTTACGCGCAAATGGGCGGACAGGCTCTCGATGACTTCGCCGTATACTGTGCTCTGGATGAAGAGATGCACCGGCGCGACGCGAAGGTGTGGCTGTGGACCGAGTGGCCGGAAGAGTATCGCGATCCCGGCTCGGACGCAGTGAAGGAGCTCGCGCGGGAACATCGCGCGCGGGTGCTGTTCTTCAAGTTTCTGCAATGGCTATTGGACCGCCAGATTGCTCAGGCGCACGCCCACGCGAAGGCCCGGGGAATGAAGATCGGACTATATCACGACCTGGCTCTGGCGACGGACCGCTTCGGCGCGGATTTGTGGGCACACCGGGCGTTCTATGTTTCCGGGTGTCACGTGGGTGCGCCGCCGGACGATTTTGCTCCCAATGGGCAGGACTGGGGCTTTCCACCGCCGAATCGCGAGGCGCATCGCGCGGATGGCTACCGGCTATTCGCGCATACCATCCGCAACAGCGCCCGCCATGGAGGGGCGCTGCGGATCGACCACGTGATGCGATTCTTCCGCCTGTATTGGATACCCGATGGAAAATCCGCGGCCGAGGGAGCCTACGTGCGGGATTACGCAGAAGACTTACTGGGCGTGCTGGCTCTGGAGAGCCAGCGCAACGGATTCATCGTGGTGGGCGAGGACTTGGGGACCGTCACCGGCGAGGTGCGATGGCGGTTGGCGGAAGCCGGCATCCTGGGTTACCGGCTGCTGTGGTTCGAGAGAAACGGCGACGGAAGCTTTCGGGCTCCGGGCGAGTATGCGCAGCAAGCGGCGGTCTCGACAACCACGCACGACTTGGCGACGCTGGCGGGGTTCTTCACGGGCCAGGACATCGAGGCGCGGAGAGCCGCGGGGTTGATCGGGGACGAGGCGTACGCGGCGCAGTGGGAGGCGCGGCGGCGCGAGGTCGACAACCTGAACCGCGCACTGGAGGGAGCGGGATTTGCGAGCGATCCGCTGGCGTTTGTGCTGGCGACGCCGTGCTCGCTAGCAGTGATCAATCAGGAGGATTTGACAGGCGAGGTCGATCAGCAGAATTTGCCCGCCAGCACGTGGCAGTATCCGAATTGGCGGCGCAAGATGAGGTTCACTGTGGAGGAGCTCGGGCCACTGGAGGAGAATTTGCGCAGCAGGATCGAGCGGTCGGGGCGAATGTAGAAACCCCACACGCGGTCACTCCGGCCGCACCGGCGACCATTCCTGTCGCCGTTACCGCTGTGGCGGGATCATCTCCGTAATACGGGCGACGCTGGTGTCTCCCGTGTAGAAGTTGCCGCTCGAATCCATCGTCATGTAATTGGACTCGATAAATTGCCCCTCTCCCCTGCCCGGCCCGTTGCCGATCGCGCCCAGCACGTTGCCGTCCCAATCCAGCTTGAAGACCTGGCCGTCCTGCCCGGTGGCCATCCACAACTGCTTGTGCGGATCGACGTAGAGCGCACAGACCAGATTGCGCATCTGAATGGTCTTGACGAATTTGCCGCCTGCGGTATAGACCACGATGCGGTACTCTTCGCGGTCGCCGATATAGACGTTGCCATTATCGGGATTGATGGCGATGCCGTGGACCATGCTGAAGTGGCCCTGCCCCGCGTTGTTGCCGAACCACTGATCGATGAACTTGCCGTCTTTATCCAGGTGCAGCACGCGCGCGGCTCCGATTTTATTGGTGGGGGATTTATCGGTGTCATTGGGGCTTTCGTTGCCGTGGCCCATGCCGATGTAGACGTCGCCAGTAGGAGAGAAGGCCAGAGCCAGCGGCTGCCAGAGCAGCCTCTGTCCTTTAGTCTCATCCCAGTCGCCGCGCTGGCCGCGCACGCCGAGGGTCATCAGCAGTTTGCCCTGGGGACTCAGCTTCATGACGGTGTCGCCGTTCTCATCGCAGATCCAAATGTTGTCTTCGGAGTCGATGGCCATGCCGTGGGCCTTGTTCAAATGGCCGATGACGTCTTCTCCGATGGTGCGGATCAGCTTGTGATTCTGGTCGAATTCGAACAGTTGCGGCTGTCCGGCGCGGTTACGTTGCAGAGCGAAAAGATGCTCCTTGGAGTTCAGCGCGACGGCGGAGACGCCGCCGGTCAAGCCGTCGGGCAAAGCAAAGGGGTAAGCGATGGTGAAGCCGAGATCGGGCGTGTGCAGCTCATGCGTGATGGCGTTGCGGCCCCGGCCCCAGGCGCAGATGGGGGAGTGGGAGCAGGGCTCGGCGCCATCGTTGCCGGTTCCGGTGGGACGCGGCGTTTGAGAGAACGCGGGCGCGAGAGCCGCGCTCACGCTGAAGGCGATCACGGCGGCTCGATGGAGACCTGATGGGATCATGATCGTCGCCCTTGAGAAGCTCCTACGGCATCCGCGAGGAGATGTAGGCCGCGATGTCGATCATGTCGTCGGTGGTCAGTTTGGCGACGGCTTCCTTCATCAAAGGACTCCAGGCGCCGTGGCGGTTGCCGGATTTGATGTCGTAAAGCTGGCGCACCAAATAGCTGGGCGAGCGGCCGGCAAGGAACGGCACGTTGCCGAGCCCCTTCAAATCCGTGCCGTGACAGATGGAGCAGCGGAGGGTTTTTCCGTTGCCGCCGGTGGTGACCAGAGCCTCGCCCTTCTTGATGCTGCCCACCGGCACGTAAGCGACGAAGGGGGAAGCGTCGTCGCGATTCTCGGTGGCTTCGATATTTTGCGCGGTTTCGACGATGCGCTGGCCGAGAGGCTCGGATGTACCCTCGATGGCGACTAGCATGCCGGTGGCGATGCGATACTTGGGAGCGGTCTTGGACTCGACCACTTTGATCCATAGCTTGTATTTCAGCTTGGAGAAATACTCGGCAGCGGTCGTGACCTCTTCGTCATTGCTGGCTTGCGCGAGCTTGAGCATGTTGGCAGGAGGACCCATGTTGGGTTCCGAGCTCTTGCGCAGACCGCTGCGGTAATCGGAAACCTGCGCGACGATGTACGCGGCGGGAAGACCTGCAAGGCTCGCGTTTTCCGGACGGCCCTGCCCGTTAGGCAAGTGGCAGAAGCCGCACGCGCGAATGTCTTGAGGGCGTCCATGAGCGACGAGCTGCGGAGTCGATGGCCCGAAGTCCTGATGCCAGTCCGGAGGGTTGAAGCCGTCGGTGATCTGTTTCTGCGTGAACGCCTTGCTGCTGTTGGGAACGTGACGGAGCTCCTTGTCATCGGGCGGAGGAGCCTGCTTCGGCGCGTTCGGGTCAAAGGGAAACGCCCACGGCAGCGAAGTGGCGGGCGCGGAAGGCGGGGCTTGCGAAAACAGCGCGGCGGTAGCGAACGCAGCGGCGGCTCCAGCACAGCAGTAGCGAAGCTTCATAGTGGCGACCTCCTCCAGAAGAGGGTATCAAGAAGATTCGCGGTTGTCAGAGACCGCGTTCTTAACGACTTTTGACTAGTGGCCGGGTAACCTTGAACGAATCTTCCAGTAGTGAACTTAGGCCGAGGAGGCGTTCGTGTGTTCGAAAATCTGATCCAGGATGCGGGCCATGCGCTGCGCCGATTGCGAAGGGCCCCTGCCTTCACCATTTCCACTGTGTTGACACTCGCGCTGGGCATCGGCGCGACCACTTCGATCTTCACTCTGGTGAACGCGGTCTTGCTGAAATCGCTGCCGGTGGCGAATCCGGCCGAATTGCTCCGTCTGGGAAGAGAATCGCATTGCTGCTATTGGAACGGATATACCCAGCAAGAGGAGTGGAGCCTGGTGTCCTACGATCTCTACAAGCACCTGCGCGACAATACCACAGGTTTTACGGAGCTCGCGGCATTCCAGGCTGTAACGCCGATTCTGGGGGTGCGCCGTTCCGGCGGCTCGGACGCTGCGCAGAGTTTTCCCGGTCAATTCGTCTCCGGCAACTATTTCAAGATGTTCGGCGCCGGCGGCTACGCGGGGAGAATGCTCACGCCGGCTGACGATCGGCCGGACGCCCCGCCGGTAGCGGTGATGAGTTACCGCCTTTGGCAGCAGCGCTACGGATCGGATCCATCCGTCATCGGCGCCGTATTCAATCTCGACGACAAGCCTTTTACGATTGTCGGAATTGCTCCTCAGGGTTTCTTCGGCGATACTCTGCGCAACCCTCCTCCGGATTTCTTTTTGCCCCTGAACACGGAGCCGTACGTAGATATCGAAGCCGATCTGAACCAGATCTCTGAACACTGGCTCGAGCTGATCGGCCGCGTGCGGCCCGGCACGAGTCGCACAGCGATTGAAGCCGAAATGCGCGTGAACCTGAAGCAATGGCTGCTGGCCCACTGGGACCAGATGAGCGCGGGGGAGCGCACAAGATTCCCGGAGCAGACACTCTACCTCAGCCCGGGAGGAGGCGGCATCTCAAGCATGCGCGAACGATACGAGCGTTGGCTCCAGATCCTAATGATCGCCTCCGGACTGGTATTGCTGGTGGTCTGCGCCAATATCGCCAACCTGATGCTGGTGCGCGGGCTGGAGCGGCGGCAGCAGACCTCGTTGAGCATGGCCTTGGGTGCGCCGGTGTCGCGCGTGGTAAGGGAGCCTCTGATTGAAAGCGTTCTGCTCTCGTTGTTCGGAGGCGCAGCGGGACTTGCAGTGGCGTTCGCGGCCACGCGGCTCATCTTGCAGTTCGCGTTCCCCGCGTTGCCCGGCCAAGCCGGCGTGCCCATCAGTGCATCGCCTTCCCTGCCGGTGCTGCTGTTCTGCTTCGCGGCATCGCTGGCGACCGGAGTTGCGTTCGCCATGGCCCCGGCCTGGGTGGCCGCGCGAGTCGATGTCATCGAGGCGCTGCGCGGAGCGGGACGGTCTACAACTCGCGCAGGCTCGCTACCCAGGAAGACGCTGGTGGTCTTGCAAGTCACGCTCTCGCTGGTTCTGCTATCCGCCTCGGGACTGCTCTCGGCCGCCGTGCAGCGGATAGAGAATCAGGATTTCGGATTCGCGCTGGACCGGCGCTTAGTGGCGACGATCAATCCGCGGCTAGCCGGCTATCAGCCGAATCAACTTCATCTGCTGTACCGGCGCATTCGCGAGACGATCGCGGACATTCGCGGCGTTTCCTCCGTGGCTCTTGGTTTGTACTCGCCGCCCGGCGGAGGTTGGGGCTCGGCCGTTTTCGCGGAGGGGCATCCCGGTCCCGGGCCTCACGCCGACGTCACCTCAACCTGGAATCGCGTGACGCCGGGATATTTTGAGGTGGTGGCGACTCCCCTCCTGCGCGGCCGGGGCTTCTCCGAGCAAGATACGGCGGATTCGCCGAAGGTAGCCGTGGTCAATGAGGCATTCGCGCGAAAATTTCTCGGCAGCGAAGATCCCATTGGCAAACACTTTGGTCCCCTACCGAGGCTGAGCGGCTATTTCGAGATTATCGGCTTGGTCAGTGATGCCCGGTACTTTACCAACGGTCTCGACCAGCCAACCGGCGCGATGTACTTTACGCCGGAGGCGCAAGCCGATTACACACGGAACGCGGGAGCGCTTTTCCTGCATGACATCGTGATTGCAGCCAAGCCGGGGGCCAACGTGTCGACAGCATCCGTGCTCCAAGCGATGGCTGAAGTGGATCCGAACATGCCGGTAATTTCGATCCGCACCCTGCGCGAACAGGTAGCCAGCCAGTTCACACAGCCGTGGCTGATCGCACGCCTGACATCGTGCTTTGGACTCTTCTCTCTGCTTCTGGCTGCGATCGGATTGTATGGCGTGACCGCCTACAATGCCGAAAGCCGCACCGGTGAAATCGGCGTAAGGATGGCGCTGGGCGCGAGCCGTGGCGATATTATCCGGCTGGTGTTCAGAGGAGCGCTCGCTCTGCTGCTTTGGGGCCTGCTGATCGGAATGCCGTTGACGTTTGCCGCCGGACGATTGCTAGGCAATCAACTTTACGGCATGAGCCCTTACAATCCCGAGGTGATGTCGGCGGCGGTCTTGGCGCTCGGGGTATCGGTGCTGGTCGCGTCTTTGATTCCCGCCTTGAGATCGAGTTCGATTTCACCCTCGGATGCCCTGCGGTTCGAATAGCGCTGCACTGCAATTACGAAAAGTGGCCTTTGATATTTTCGAAGACCGGGCAACCTCAGGCTGACCCGATCTTTGACCGGGGCCACTGAACGCGCCCGTATGTGCGCTCATAAGGGTGTCAAAAAGAGTCAAAGGCGAGCGCAGAATAGCGTAGAATGACAATGTACTCAGCGTATGGTTAGTCGGCGGCAACTTTTCGGTTGGACGTGGGCTTGCTTCGCTTCCACGTTGGCGGGACAGGGAATCATCACAACAATTGCCGGTTCTGCTGCTGGATCTGGCTTCGTATTTCCACAAACGCCCATTACGGGCACGGCTGCGCCAACGGGGGCAATCACAGGAGTTGTGCTGGACGGGAAAGGCAACCTGTATGTGTCCGACGCGAGTAATTCGTTGGTCTTTAAATTAGACACCAATGGAATCCTCACTATTGTTGCGGGCAATCGAACAGCGGGATTTTCCGGCGATAATGGACCAGCGACGAGCGCGGCGTTGAGCAGCCCTCAAGGCTTGGCTGTGGATGGAGCGGGAAACCTGCTGATTGCCGATACGGGAAACAATCGCATTCGCCGGGTCACGCCCGGCGGAACCATATCAACCATCGCGGGCAATGGCGGCGCATCCTTCGCTGGCGACAATGGTCCAGCAACTGCGGCATCCCTGGCGGCGCCGGACGCAGTAGCGGCCGACTCCGCTGGGAACGTTTATATCGCCGACACAGGCAATAACCGCGTTAGAACGGTCTCGCCTCTGGCGGTCATTACGACGTTCGCGGGGAACGGACAGCCCCTCTTGGCGACCTCGGCTGACGATGGTATCCCGGCGATTCAATCGCCTGTGTACGCTCCCACCGGCGTCGCGGTGGATGCGGACGGCAACGTGTATATCGCGGGGGATTGGCCGATTCGAAAGGTTACCGCGGCAGGGGTTATCACCTCAATCGCACTTGGAGGACCAGCCATTACCTTTCCCGATGCTTCGCAACCTTCATGTTCGAGCATCTCGAGTGGAATCGGGATCACTCCCACCGGCATGCTGCTTGTGACGGATTATTGCCCCCACGTATTCGCAGTCGGCCCCTCCGGCACCGCGACTTTAGTCGCTGGGACCGGCGTCCTGGGGTTCAGCGGAGATGGCGGGCCAGCGCTCATCGCGGAGTTGAGCAAGCCCCAAGCCGCTACCGGGGACGCCGCCGGGAACATTTTTATCGCGGACACAGGCAACGACCGAGTCAGATACATCAACCCTGCCGGAACCATCAACACGATCGTCGGCAACGGAAACTATAGCAATAATAGCGGCAGCGCCTTGAGCGCCTCCTTGTCTTTCCCACGAGGGGTCGCTATAGGAGCCCTGAGCGATCTCTATATCGCGGACACCCTGAGCAACCGCATCCGCCATGTAACTCCTGACGGCACGATCGCGACAATTGCCGGCAACGGGGGCGATGGGTTTTCGGGAGATGGCGGCCTGGCGACCAGTGCTACGCTTGGCAACCCATTTGGAGTAGCCGTCGATTCGAAAGGCGACGTTTTTATCGCCGACACACAAAACACACGAACACGAGAGGTAAATCCGTCCGGAATCATCAACACGGTTTTTGGCGGGGCGAATGGCGTGGCTGTGGACAGCGGCAATGACGTCTTCGCCACCGACGCGCATCACGTCTACGAGATGACGCCCGCTGGAGCATCCTTGGATGTCGTTGGTGGGGGTCCGGACCTGCAGCAGGGCGATTTGGGGGACGGGGGACCGGCCGTCGATGCGTGGCTCGGCGGGGCGATCGGGATCGCCGTGGATGATGCCGGTGACTTGCTCATCGCCGATCCTCAATACAACCGCATTCGCAAGGTAACGCCGGATGGGATCATCAATACCATCGCAGGCGGCGGCTCGGGGGGAGACGGTGGCCTAGCAACGGCGGCGCTTCTGAGCGGCCCAATCGGCGTCGCGGTGGATGGACAGGGAAACGTTTATATCGCCGAGCCCGCCAGCAATCGCATCCGGATGGTCAATCCAGGCGGGATCATCAGCACGATCGCGGGAACGGGCATGGCTGGTTTTTCGGGGGACGAAGGCAACTCTGCAAACGCCGAACTGAATAGTCCCGAGGGTGTAGCGGTAGATGCCTTCGGAAATCTGTATATTGCAGACTCAGGCAACAATCGAATTCGAAAAGTCGTCCTTAATGCAGGCAGCGTGGCACCGACGGTAAGTGCGGTGGTTAACAGCGCGACGAATGCTCCTGGAGAAATCACGCCGGGAGCCTTGGTCACGATTTATGGAGCGGAGCTTTCCGGAGGCACCGCCCAAGCTTCCGCATTTCCGTGGCCCGCGATCTTGAATGGGACCGAGGTCGTTGTCGGTGGGCAGCCGGTACCGGTCTGGTTCGTCAGTGCGGGCCAAGTGAATGCACAGGTTCTTTTCAATCTGCCGTCAGGCGGATCGGCTCAAGTAACGGTCCTGCGCGGAGGCGTGGCGTCCGCACCTTTCGAAGTATTGATCTCGCCGGCACAACCGGGAATTTTCACGCTGAACGAGCAGGGCACGGGACAAGGGCTTATCGTCAGATCCGACGGAGTGACGCTAGCTCAACCGGGCACGCCCGCGGCGATTGGGGAAACTGTGGCGATCTACTGCACCGGGCTCGGGGCTGTCGCGCCTCCTGTGACAGCGGGGGTGGCAGCCCCAGGATCGACGCTTTCCTACACCTCCAACCAAGTGACGGTGCAGATCGGCGGACAAAGTGCGTATGTGAGCTTTGCTGGCCTCGCACCCGGATCGGCGGGGTTGTATCAAGTCAATGCGGTGGTCCCTTCCGGCGCTCCGACGGGAGACTCCGTTTCAGTCGTGGTGAGTGTAGCAGGCCAGAGCAGCCCGGCCGCGACCATAGCGATACAGTGATGTGGCGCGTGTCCCGAGATGGCTACCGCGCCGGCACACCGGGCCAGCCCTGAGGGCGGCTGCTCAAGGGGATCGGCGATTGCGCCGGCCAGTGGAGACAGAAGTCGAATCAGGAGAAGTAGTCTTTGACCTTTTCGAAGATACCCTTCGATTGCGGCTCGTTCTCCGCCGGAAGCTGGTCGCGGAGCTGCTCGAAAAGGCGGCGCTGTTCGCGCGTTAGTTTTTGGGGCACGCGGACGTCGAGGTGCACATAGAGATCGCCGCGGCCGCTGCCATTGACGCGCGGCACGCCCAGCCCCTTCAAGCGCAGACGCGCGCTGGGCTGCGAGCCTTCCGGAATCTTCACGGTCTGCAAGCCGTCGAAGGTCAGCAGGTCGATGCTAGCGCCGAGGGCGGCCTGCGCCAAGTTGATGGGCACGGTGCAATGCAGGTCGAATTCGCTACGCTCGAAGATGGGATGCTCGGCGACCTTGAGGACCACGTAGAGATCGCCGGGAGGGCCTCCGTTTGCGCCGGGCTGGCCTTCCTGAGAAAGGCGCAATTGGGTGCCGTCGCCGACGCCGGCCGGAATGTTGACCTTGAGCTTGCGCTCGCGCCGGAGGTAGCCTTCGCCCTTGCACTCCTTGCACGGACGGCGGATGATCTGGCCGCGTCCATTGCACTGGGAGCAGGTGCGGCGCACGGAGAGGAATGCCTGTTGATAGATCACCTCACCGCGGCCGCGGCAAGTGGGACAAGTGACCAGGCCGTCGTCCGGCTCCGCGCCCTTGCCTTTGCAGCGCGCGCACTCTTCCAGGCGAGGCACCTGGATATCGGCGGTGAGGCCCTTGAGCGAGTCCTCGAAGCTGATTTCGAGATCGTAGCGGACGTCCTCGCCGCGCTGGGCGCGGTTGCGGCGCTGCTGGCGCGATCCGCCGCCGAACACGTCGCCGAATCCGAAAACATCGTTGAGAATATCACCCAGATCCGGGAAACCCGCGCCGTCGAAACCGCCGGGTCCGGCGCCTGAGGCCGCGGAAACACCTTGAAAACCGAAGCGGTCATAAGCCGAGCGCTTCTGTGGGTCGCACAGGACGCTGTAAGCTTCAGCGGCTTCCTTGAAACTTTCCTCGGCCTGATGATTGCCGGGATTACGATCGGGATGATATTGCAAAGCAAGCTTGCGGTACGCCGACTTGATGGATTGATCGTCGGCGTCCCGGCCTACACCCAGGACTTCGTAGTAATCGCGCTTAGCCACGTTTCGTTTTACTCACGTTCCGCTTTTGTTTCGGCGCTCGAGGGCGCGACGGCAACCTTGACCATCGCCGGCCTCAACAGCCGCCCTTTGAAATTGTATCCGCGCTGATAGTCTTCGACCACGACGCCTTCCGGCGCATCGGCGGTCTCGTGCTTATCGACGGCGTGGTGCACGTGCGGATCGAAAGGTTCTCCCACGGATACAATCGGCTCCAGACCGAGTTTCTTGAGGGCGTCGAAAAGGCGCTGGTAAATCAGCTCCATCCCCTTGGTGTATTCGGAATTGGAGTGCTCGGCTTTCAAGGCGCGCTGGAAATCGTCGAGGATCGGAAGCAGGGAGCGCACGGCCTCTTCGGCAGCGTAGGTGTGGAACTCGACGCGCTCTTTTTCGACGCGGCGGCGCAGATTCTGGAACTCGGCCTGGGTGCGGAGGTTGCGGTCGTGAAGCTCGGCCTTTTCGGCGGTCAGCTTGTCGCGCTCCTCGGTAATTTGGGCAAGGAGAGCGGTCTGGTCTACTACCACAGCCTGGTCTTCGTGTTGTCCACCGCCGTCGGCGGACGCCTCCGGTGCAGGATGCTTTTTGCGTTCAGCACTCACAACACTAGATTAACATTTACCGCAAATTGCCCCGCTCAGTTGGAAGTCGGCTCTTCGACGTGCTCCACCACCAGATATTCAACAGGGCCTTTGCCAGACGCCAATTTCAGACCGAGCTGCCTGGGCAGGGCGGCGAAAATATCCGAGCAATCCGGGCTAAAGGGTACCGGTGTCCCGTCTGCGTGCCTGGGGTGAGCACTGTCCGGCATAAAGCTCAAATTCACGTCGTAGCGGCCGGGCAAGCCGGTCTGATCAATGACGTTAATATTCAAGTTGCGGGACAAGCTGAAGGCGAGATACTCCATGGTTTCGTTCGGACCGCGGGCGGATGCACAGACAGAGCCGTCCTGATCCGAGTTCCACCCGAAGACGATCGGCGGGTAATTCTTGTCGTTGGGATCGTGCATTGGCATTTTGGAGCCGCCTTCGGCCACGGTCATGTTCCATACCGATTCCTGCCGCGTTTCACTCCGGACTTCCAGATGGAAGCGTTCTTCGAGCAGGTGCGCCAGCATGGTGTGAAGTTCATCGGCGGCACGCGGCCGATCCGCTTTCGCCTCAATGTCGAAGCGTTCTGTTTCCATCCATCGCGGGCCGCCGGAAATCTGCCGGTCCGTCACGCTGTAGGCGACCGTCATTAAGGACCGCAGAGTCGCGCCCTCAGCGCGATAGCCCGCGCTTCCGGGGGTCGACCGAATCAGGCCGCACGCAGGCGGGCAGTTCTCCGCCGTCGCCTTTACGGAAGCGACGTCAAATTTCAGCTGGTCCAGTTTCCCTTGATCCGGCCCGGTATTGCCGGACTGCGCGCAAAGGGCGGAGGCCGTTGCCAAAGCAAGCGCCAAGAGTGCTCTGGTCATGTGCGCGCCGATGCTATGCGCCGCTGAAGGCTTGGCCGACGTTCTGAACGGCGGACATCACGCGCCCGTAATTCATGCGCATGGGGCCGAGCACGGCCACCACCGCCGACATGCCGCTGGGCATTATCACCGGCACACCGATCAGCGCGAGATTCTGCATCGCCGGGTGTGTCTCGCTCAGGCCGATGTGCACAGCGACTTGTCCGGCAGGCTGCTCCAGGAACCGGTCGAGCAGCTCCAGGATGCGCTTTTTCTCTTCAAGAGTCCGGAACAGCTCCCGCATTTTCTCGTTGGTGAGATGCAGGTCCGCGGTGAAGAGATTGCTGGCGCCCTCCATGTGGACTTCGGGCTCATTCTCTAAATCGAGCAGGCCCTTGGAATACAGCACGGTCAGCTTGCGCAGAATGGCGTCGTACATCGCGGAGGCGTGCTCCAGGCGCGCCGCCAGGTCGCGGCGAACGTCTTCAAGCGACCATCCGCCGAAGCTGCCATTGATGTAGTTGCGGATGGAGGCAAGCTCTTCGGAAGTAACCGGCTCCTCCAAGGTCACCACGCGATGGGAGACCTGCTGGTCGCGGGTCATCACCACCATCAGCACGCGGCCTGCGGGAAGGCTCACCAGCTCGACGTGATCGAGAGCGGGGCTGCGCCGCGGGATGGCGGCGGCGATGCCGACGATGTGAGTCAGTTCGGTTAACTTGCGCGAGGTGTGCTCGACGCGCTGCTCGACGGTATCGTAACGGCCGATTTCGGAGCGCAGGCGCTCGATCTCAGCGGCGGCCATGCGGCGCAGGGTGAGCGATTCGATGTAGGCGCGGAACGCCTTCTCCGTGGGCACGCGGCCGGCCGAGGTGTGGGGCTGCGAGAGGTAGCCCTCTTCGTCCAAGTTCGCCATGACGTTGCGGATGGAAGCCGCGCTCAACGAATCGTGCCAGCGGCGGGCGACCGAGCGAGAGGCGACGGGCTCGCCGGTGGCGATATACGCCTCGACGATTTCGTGCAAAACCTCACGGCTACGGGGTGTCATGACTCCCTATTTGCATCATACGGAGTCCAAGGAGGTTCGGTCAAGGAAAGACTCCTCGCTAGACCTACGTGCAGCCTAGTGCTAGTCCCAGGTGTTTTCTAACTCTAAACCCGGTACTAAGGTCGCGTTTGAACTAAAGGGGGCACCTTATCCTGTCGATTTGTAAGGTTGAGTAAGAGTCCCGTTCGATGCTTGCGCCTTTTCTGAAATCGTTGAAGTGGTCCGCGGTGCGGACGCCAAGCGTAGACGCCTGGACCATCGACCGCAACTGGAACCGCGCCGAAGGCGAGCGTCTGCTGAAGGCTCACCAGTACGAGGACGCCGAGCCGTATCTGGAAGAAGCCGTCGCGGACGCCGAGCGAAACGGAACGTCGGCGGCCAAGCGGGTGCGGCTGCGGGCGCAGTTGGCGGACGTGCAGCGGCGGACCGGCAAGCTCTCCGAAGCCGAAGCCAACCTGCGCAAGGCGATCCAGGTTGCCGCCGGGTCGTCGGACAGCGCCGGGTATTTGTTGTGCCTCGACTCGCTGGCGGACGTGTTCTTCGCGCAGGGCAACTATGACGCGGCGGAAAAAGTCTCGCAAGAGGGAGTACGGATCGAGTCGACGCTGCCGCATCCCGATCCGGTGCGCATGGCACGAAGAGTGCACCGCTTGGGAATGTCGCGCTACCAGGAAGGCCAGCCGGGTGACGCGATCGCGGCGCTCAAGAAAGGACTGCAACTGCACGAGCAGGCCTACGGCGCGGAACACGAAGAAACCATCCGGGTCTTGAGCGAGTTGGGCGCGATTTATCGCGCGGAGGGGCTGCATCGGGAGGCGCAGGAGTGCCTGCGGCGCTCCTTGCGCTTCCATGAGAATACATTCGGAGCGGACGATTCGCGCGCAATTCACGACCTGCACCAGTTGGCCGGGTCACTGGAGGAATCGGGCGATATGGAAGCCGCGGCGCACGAATACGAACGCGTGATGGACATGAAGCACCGGGCGCTGGGCCGCGACATGGACGAAATCGGGGAGATGCAGTTCAGCCTGGCCAGCCTGTACATGGGCTGGGGAACGTATCCGCGGGCGCGCGAACTGCTGCTGGAGTGCATCGGGACCTTCCGCCGCACAGCGGGGCCGCGCCTGGCGGTCGCCTACGAAATGCTGGCGCAGGTGGAGGAGTTTTCGGGACGTTTCCATGACGCGGTGCGCGAGCTGGACCGGGCCGGGCGCGTGTGGGAAAAGTGCGGAAATCGCAACACGGAGTTGGCGGCGAATTTGGAATATCGAGCGGAGCTGCTCGATCAACTGCGGCGCAAACGCGAAGCGGCCTGGCTACGCGAAAGGGCTGCGACGCTCACCCGCGCGGCCGGCGCTTGAAAAACCTTCCACTGCCCTCACCGCTTGAATCCCGGAACTGCAACCGCACACGGGAGGGGGCAGAGTAAAGGGTCCCCTTTTTTCAATTCGAGGGGGCCGGAGCCGAGGGAGTGGCGGGAGCCGAAGCGGGAGCCGACTGTTGCACCGAGCCGATAGCGGGACTGTTCGGGTTGGCCGGCTCTTGCGTGGTGTTCTGCCGGATCACCATGGTTTGATCCGAGTAGAAAGTCTTATTTCCATCTCTCCCGAAAGATTCCGGAACCGCGCTGATCGCGTAGCCGGAGGGAGTTCCGGTCAGAGTAAACACATAGCCGCCGGAACGGCCTGACGCCAGCTCCTTGGGAATCAGGTCGGCCGCGGCCGGACCGGCCGCGCCGCTGGCCGGAGGACCGAGCTGCGCCATGCTGGTAGCGTAGGTCTGGAACTGGGCGTAATATTGCGCCTCATCCTCATGCAGATGCCGTATGGTCTGCACGGCCGCGTTTTCGTGCGCGGCCATCAGCTGCTTGCCGAGTTGCGGCACGGCGACGGCCGCAATCACCAGGATGATCGCCATGACGATCAGAAGCTCGATCAGGGTGAAGCCGCGGCGGCGGTTGCGCGCACGAAACTGTTTCATAGCTCCTATTCTATCTAGACGCGCGGAGGGGCGAAGGCGTGCAGCCGGTTGTTAGTGAACCCGTTCCCGCATCCGCTCCCGGGTTACCAGTTCATCGAAAATCGCCAGGACCTGCTTGCGGTAGGTGTAGGCGCGCTGCAGGCGGGCCTGCACGGCCAACTCATTGCGATGCCTTTTCAGCAGCTTATCTTGTAGATGCTTGGGCACATCGATATCGCGCCGCAGGGTTTCGGCGGAATGGCCACGCAGGAACAGGCCGTAGAACAGCGCGGCCTCCCGCTGCGGGGCTTGCGGATCGATCTCTTCGAAAAGCGCCAGAGGCATCCTGAAAAAAGCCAGTATAAAGCGGGACGGCGTTTTCGGCAACCGGTTTGGGACCGCTCCGCTCCGGTGGAGAGCGTAGGACTAATCCGCACTCCGGAAAACCAACGGGCCGAGGTCAGGTAGGCGGGAAGGGATGAGACGGGGAGACGCATGGCAAGAGGCGCAGTTGCTGCCCGCGTAAGGCTGCCGCCAGGAAACCACCAGGGTGGCCACGGCGCGCCCAAGCCTGAAGCAAAACTCCTTATTCGGGTGGACTCCATCCGGGCTGTAATCGTGGTCGCCAGCGGCGATATCAAAAGCCGCGGCGGCCGACGAAGCCCCGGCAAGCTGCACGGCATTCATCATTTCGTGATACTGGCTCAGGAACTTCTGGTTCTGATAGGGCGGCTGCAACAACCACACAATCTGGCCGCAGCGCCGCAACTTGAGAGTGTTGACCAGCGCCTGGACGCGGCCGGTGTAGGCGCGGCGCCAATCCTCGGTGCCTAAGCGGATCCATTTCTTGCGTGCCGCCGGCTCCCGGGGCGTGGAATCGATGCTTTGCAGGTCGTTGGCGCCCATCTCCACCACGCAAAAATCCGCGCTGCCCAGCGTGTCTGTCTCGCGCAGCCAGGTGGTGTAATCGAAATAATCGACGCGGGTCAGCCCAATTTTAGGCCGGCTCCAGCGCTCCACGCGGATGCCGTTCTTGCGCAACAACTCGGGCTGAAGCTTGAGGCCCAGGTACACGGCGTCGGCAAGGCTATCGCCGACGGTGGCGACAGTGGATTGAGCGTGAAGCTGCGTGGCGGCCAGAAATAAGGCCAAGCTCAGACCGGCAGCGCCGCGCAACATCAGTCCATGATAAGCCCAAAACGGCGCGGGGAAAAAGAAAAAAGGTAGCGAATTTCGCTACCTTTTTCTCCTAGATTTGACGAACCGGTGAAACTACGCGAAGTCGTAACCGCTGTTTTTCAGCGGAAGCGACCGCACGCGATCTCCCGTAGCCGAGAAAATCGCATTGGCGACGGCGGGCAGAATCGGCGGCATGGCCGGCTCACCCAACCCGGTGGGGTTGTTATCGCTGGTCAGGTATTGCACCTCGACTTCGGGCACTGCCTGCGCCATGCGGATCAACTTGTAGTTATTGAAGTTGCTCTGCTGGACCCGGCCATTGTTGAGGGTGATTTCCTGGAACATCATCGCGCTGATACCATCGATGACCGCACCCTGAGCCTCGTTGTTGGCCATGCTGGGGTTGATGATCTGGCGGCCGATGTCCGCGGCGACCCAGACCTTGTTCACCTTGATCTTCTTGTTGGCCTCCACCTTTACCTCCGCAACCTCGGCGAAGTAGCCGGAGTGACTAAAGTGGAACGCCATGCCCAGACCGGTGCCCTTGGGCAGCGACTTCTTGCGATTGTTCCAATCCGACATCTGGGCCACCAGCTTGGTGACGCCGGTCATCCGGCTGGCGTTGAAGGCGTTGCCGAATCCGAATCCGCCGCGCCCGCCCCGCGCCGGAGGCTCCGGCTTGGTTTGCGCCAGCAGATCGATGCGGAATTGGACCGGGTCCTTGCCGGCCGCGTGGGCCAGTTCATCGATGAAGCTCTGCACCACGAAGGCCAGCGCGTTGCTTGTGGGCGCGCGCAGAGAGCCGGTGCGGATGGCCACCGGCTGGGCCGAAGTGTACAGGGCGTAGTTCTCGATGAAGGGTTGCGGGAACTCCGTCGGTCCGATGTTGGCTGCGCTGCTGGTTTGCAGCGGCATGGATTTCGGCGCGCCGTAAGTGACGAAGTGGTCGGCCCACGCCGTCACCTTTCCACTCGCGTCCACACCGCCTTTGAGGAAGTGGAATCCGCCCGGACGGTAGTAGTCGTTGGCCAGGTCGTCTTCACGGGCCCACACCAGCTTCACCGGATGTCCGGACATCTTCGAAATCATCGCGGCTTCCACAGCATAATCGTTGTACAGACGGCGTCCGAAACCGCCGCCACCGCGGATCATATGGGCGGTGATATTGCTCTGCTCGATCCCGGTATTCGATGCGATCAAGCCGAACGCGCCGGTCGGAATCTGGCTGGAAGACCAGATCTCGCACTTGCCGTCCTTGAAGTTGGCGGTGCAGTTCTGCGGCTCCAGATCTGCGTGGGAAATGAACGGATAGGCGTACGCAGCTTCGACGGTGTGCGCGGCGCCCTTCAAAGCTGCGTCCGGATCGCCGTCTTTGCGTGTGGTGGAGTGGGGCTCACCCTTGCTGATCTCGACCGCTTTGGCCGCGTAGGCGGTACTGCTATGCTCGGGCGTGGCGCGCGGGCCTTCATCCCAGGTCGCTTGCAGCTTCTTGCGCGCGGATTGCGCATACCACCAGGAATCCGCGACGATGGCGATGCCTTCCTGCAGGTCGCCAGCATCGGCGGGCTTGCCTTCCTCGCGGTAGCCGATGAAGGGAGTGTTGGGCTGATCCTTGACCACCACGAAGGCGTCGACGATGCCGGGCATCTTCTTGATCTCAGCTTCGTTCCAGGTCTTCACCTTGGAGCCGAACACCGGACCCTTCTGATACACGGCAAACTTCATGCCGGGGATCTCCTGGTCGATGGTGAACAACGGCTTGCCCGCGATGATCGCCTTGATGTCGCAGTTGACCGTGGACTTGCCAATGATCTTGTAGTCCTTGGGGTCCTTGAAGTTCTTTTCGATCTCCTCGGCCGACGGAGGAGTCATGCTTTCCAGCTTGGAAGCCAGTTGGCTGTAGGGAGCGGACTGCTTGGAGGGCTCGTGATAAACCTTGCCGGACCTGGTGGTGATCTCGGACTCCGGCTTGTTCCACATCTGCGCCGCAGCCTGCCTCAGCATCAGACGCGCGCCTGCGCCCACTTGCCGCATCGGGATCCAGTTCTGGGGGGTCGCGGTGCTGCCCCCGGCGATCTGGCCCGCGTACTTGGACGGGTCAACATCGGTCTGCTCGATGACGACATCCTTCCAATCGACGTCCAATTCCTCCGCGATCAGCATGGGCAGCATGGTACGCACGCCCTGGCCGACCTCGGGATTCTTGGCCATGATGGTGAACTTGCCGTCGGGCGTGATCTTGATAT
Organism: Bryobacteraceae bacterium; assembly: GCA_030041495.1. Lineage (GTDB taxonomy): Bacteria > Acidobacteriota > Terriglobia > Bryobacterales > Bryobacteraceae > Palsa-187. Next base: position 43,000 of record JASHNT010000044.1, read on the forward strand.
AGTTTTCGACCTTGGGAGGCGCGGCCGGGCCGCCGAATCCCCCGCCGCCGGCTCCGCCACGGCCACCGCCGCCGCGGCCGCCGCGCCCTTGCGCGAACGCATCTTTACCGATAAGTCCGAAGGCGACACCGCCGCCAGCCAGCGCGGTGACTCGAAGGAAAGAACGGCGATCGAGAGTCTTTTTGGTGGTCATGTTCATCTCCTTTTACTGAGCGGCGGATCCCGTGGTGTGAGCCGCACCGTTTCTTCCCATGCTCGCAGCCAGGTGAATGGCCTGGCGGATGCGGATGTAGGTTCCGCAGCGGCACAGGTTGTAACTCATGGCCTGGTCGATGTCGGCATCGGTCGGCTTGGGCTTGGCCGCCAGCAACGCGGAGGCAGCCATCATCTGTCCCGCCTGGCAATAACCGCACTGCGGAACGTCCACTTGCTCCCAGGCGCGCTGCACCGGATGGGTGCCATCCGCCGAGAGGCCTTCAATAGTGGTGATCGCTTTATTGCCCACCGCCGAGATCTGCAACTGGCAGGAGGGTTGGGCTTTTCCGTCCACGTGAACGGTGCACGCGCGGCACTGCCCGATTCCACAGCCGAACTTCGTGCCGTGCATTTTGAGAACGTCCCGTAGGACCCATAACAAGGGCATGTCGGCAGGAACGTCCACGGTGGACTTCTTGCCGTTCACAGTCAAGGTGTAAGCCATGGCATCAACTCCGGTAGAGGTTTGTAGAGAGACTTGTCACGTAAAAACTACAGCGTCTCGTATCCGTAACATACACAAAATACGGCGCTTCCTAAATCCGGGGTCCAGGTTATCACCGGGGGGAATCGCAAGTCAATCCCGCCTTTGCAGGGCGTGGCCGGGCAGGATCGCCGGGGCTTCGCCCGGCCTCAGGGTTCAGCTTTAGACCGTCAACAGGCCGCGAAAACCTTCGGAATCCATGCGTTTGCCGACGTAGAACGCGCCGAACAGGGCGTACACGGCGCTAACTTCGTCGAAGCGCATTTCGTAGATCAGGCGCTTGAAGACCAGCGGGTCGTCAGCGAACAGGTCCACGCCCCACTCCCAATCGTCGAAGCCGATGGAGCCCGAGATGATTTGTTTGACCGTGCCGGCGTAGCGGCGGCCGATGGCGCCATGTTCGGCCATCATGAGTTGGCGATCCTCAAAGGGCACCTGATACCAGTTCTTCTGCTCACCACGGCGCCGGTCCATGGGATAGAAACACACGAACTGGGCGGGCGGAAGCTCGGGAAACAGGCGCGGGCGCATGGCCTCGCGCTGGCGCTGGATGGTCTCCTCGACGGCCGCGTTCCAGGCGTCGGAGTGGGGCTCAATTCCCTTCTCCGCCAGCGACCCATAGACTTTGCCCGTGGATTCGTAAAGGCCCAGTTCGACCACCGAAAGATACGAAGTGGTTTGCTCCAGGTAGTCCCACAGGCGCAGGGCGGCGAGGCTGTGTTGGGCTTCCAGCAGATCGCCGAAGTTGTGGCGGAAATGCAGCAACAGAAGGTCGCCTTTGTGGCCCAGCAGAGCGTAGGCGGCGCTACGATTTTTCTCCAGGCCCTTCACGAATTCCGAAGCTTCGGTGAGAATTTCCAAGCGAGCTGCGGAGTCGAGCGCGCGCCAGGCGGCCCAGCGCACGCGCAGCATCTGGTGCAGAACCGCCGAGCCTTCCAGCGTCAGCGGTACCGGCGGCATTTGATCGAAGCGATGCATGTTTCAAGGATGGCGCGAGCGGCGTGCTAAAATCAAGGTTCCATGCACCCAGATACGCATCTGGTTATTCAGCTCCAGGCGCTCGATCAACGCGCGGGGGCGCTGGAGAAGGAAGTAGCCGCCCTCCCCAAACACATCGCCGCCATCGAAAAGACCCTGGAAGGACGCCTGAAGAAACTCGAGGCGGACAAGGCGGCGCTGGCCGGCAATCAGAAGGAGCGCAAGAGCATTGAGGGCGAGATCCAGATGAGCGAACAGAAAATCTCCAAACTCCGGGATCAGATGCTCAGCGCTAAAACCAACGAGCAGTACCGCGCCTTCCAGCATGAAATCGAATACCTGGAAAAAGAGATCCGCAAATTCGAGGACCGCATTCTGGATCTGATGGCGGAATCGGAAACGCTGGACACCAACGTCAAGAAAACCGACGCGGCGCTCAAGCAGGAAAAACAGGTGGTGGAGGGCGAAAAGGCCAAGGCGCGCGAACGCACCGCGGCCGACCAGGCGGCTCTGGACGAGATCAAAAACGAACGGGCCGGGGTGGTTCAGAAATTGCCGGCGGCCACGGCCGCGGCCTACGACCGCATTTTCAAAAAGCGCGGCGGCATCGTGGTGGCGGAGGCGACCGGCGGGCGCTGCTCGGCTTGCCAGATCGTGCTGCGCCCGCAGTACTTCCAGGACCTACGCCGCGGCGATCACTTGATGTTTTGTGAATCCTGCGGGCGCATCTTGTATTACAACCCCCCAGTGAATGTAGAAGACGGCACGCGGCTGGCGATGTAGCTGAGAGCTGCGGGTTGTAAGCGCTCGGCTGTAGCTATACTTTGTAGGGTGCTCGCTCCCGCTCGAAGGCGTCCTCCGGGAGACGGGTGCGGAGGCGGCGGCTGCCGGGCCATTCCAGACGCATGTCGCGGCACACCTCGTCGAGCATCTCGACATTGCAGGAGTGACGCTCCAGCGCGAAGGCGGTCAGCAGCAGATTGTCACAGATGGCGTTAATGACGCGCGGAATGCCTTGCGAGCGCAAGTGGATCTCCGCCATCAGCTCTTCGGAAAACACACCCTGATCCGGCATGCCCGCCTTGGTCAGGCGCGAATCCATGTACTCCACCGCGTCCCGCAAGGTGAACGGCTGGAGGTTGCACCGCAGCACGATGCGCTGTTTCAACTGGCGCAGATTGGGCGCGTCGAGCTTGCGGTCGAGCTCCGGCTGGCCGGAAAGAATGATCTGCAACAGCTTGCCGTTGCGATTTTCCAGATTGCCCAGCAAGCGGATCTCTTCCAGAACTTCCCACTCCAGATTGTGCGCTTCGTCGACCAGCAGCACCACGGTGCGTCCGGCCTGGGCCTGTTCCACCAGCACCTGGTTCAGCGCGAACAGAACCTCGGTCTTGGAAGTGCGTGCACACGGCAGGTTCAAATCGTAGGCGATCATTTCGAAGAACTGGTCGCTATTGATGCGCGAATTGAACAGGAACGCGAATTCGATATCTTGCGATTCCAGGTAGTCGCGCAGGCACTCGAGCATAGTAGTCTTGCCCGTGCCGACCTCGCCGCTCAGTACGATGAAACCCTTGCGCGCCTGTACGCCGTAGACCAGGTTAGCCAGGGCCTCCTCATGCTGTTCACTTCGATAGAAAAACGAGGGATCCGGGCTCAGGCTGAAGGGGCTCTCCGAGAAGCCAAAGAACGCGTTATACATAAGCGGGGTTGAAACCCTCTCTTCGCTCCAAACTTATCTCGATAGTACCATGCATCCGGACCAGAGCAAGTGGTTTTGTGGTAATGCATGTAGCATTTCACAAATTATTGTCCTTGAAACGTTTAGGCCACTAAATGCATCCTGTGAGGACACCTGAAGCCAAGCGCCTGCGCTATCGACGGACGCTAGGGTGATCGTCCTATACCCCTGCCTACAGAGAATCTGCTTAAGTGCCGACTGTTAAAGGGGATGGCCACTCGTCTAATGGGGGGCCAGGACTCTCATGATCGTTGCCGTAATTTCGCCCAACTCCGACGCCCGGGAATTGATTGCGATGGCGTTGGAACGCACCGGTCAAGTCGAGGCGGTGTGGTCGCTACCAGCCTATCCCGATCCAAGCCAACTCGGCGACTTGCCGCACGATTCGGGCGGCTGCATCGTGTTTCTCGATTTTTCGGACGTGGCTGCGGCGAAGGCCATCGCGCAAGAAGCACGCAAGGCCGGCGGGTTTATCAAACTTGTGGGAATGACGCCGCTGCGCGGCGCAGCCGGAGATCTGGCAGCGCTCGGAATTCGCTACGAAATCGGCTTGCCGCCGGCGGTCCACGAAGTGCTCTGGGTGTTCGCCAAGCTGAATCCCGGCTCGGATGTCTCAATAGAGGATTCGCCTTCCGGGGGCCGAGTCTTCTCGTTCCTGCCGGCAAGGCCGGGCGCGGGCGCAACCACGCTTGCCGTGCACACGGCAGCCGCGGTAGCGCGATTGTCGCAGCAGCCGACGCTGCTGATGGATTTCGATTTCCGGCTGGGGATGACTTCGTTTTTGCTGAAGCTTGAGGGCAAACACTCCGTGGTGGACGCACTCAACGACATTGACCGCCTGAGTTTGCGCTGGGAGAGCTACATCAATCGCAGGGACAACCTGGATATTTTGGGTTCCGCCCCGCAAGAACTTTCGGAGACCAACCTGACGGAGCGCACCGCGTTGCTATTGAACTTCGCGCGCCAGCGCTACGCAACCGTGGTCATCGATCTTCCAGGCGAAATGCGGGAGTACGAGATCGACGTGCTGCGGCGCTCGACTAGTTGTTTCCTGGTGTGCAACTCCGACATCGGCGTCATGCACATGGCGCAACGCAAGTCCGGGCTGTTGCACGGTCTGGCCTTGGAGGAAAAAACCTCGGTCGTGCTGAACCGGGCCGGAGGCTTGGGCATGATCTCGCCGCGCGACGTGGAAGCAATTCTGCGTTTGCCGGTGCGTTTCAGCGTGGCCAATGCCTACAAGGAAATCACCGCGGCGGCACGCGAAGCCGCGCCGCTGGAAGGCCGCGGCGGAGTGATTACGCAAATCGAAAACATTGCCCGCTGGATGATGCCGGAGGGCGCGTCGTCCAGTGAGCAACAAGCGCCGGCGGAAGAAACCGGGACGCGCAGGTTTCTGGACTTTTTCAGCATGGGAGGACGCTCCGGGGGCCGTTGAGCCTCGCCGGAACTGCGACAGCGTATGGATGCCTTGTTACGGCGTTTGGGTGACGAAGTTCGCGAAAGTCTGCACCAGATTCTGGGAGCGATGGAGCTGATCGCGGACGAGCCGCTTACGCAAAGCCAGCGGCATTATCTGGAACGCTGCCGCACCAGCGCGGACCAGTTGTTGTGCACCGCGAACGACCTGGTGGAGCTGGCGCGCGCGGAGTATCCGCCGCCGCTGCTGGCGCCGTTCCGGGTGGAAGGAGTGTTCGCCGAGACGGCCTGGCTGTTACAACACTTGGCCGACCGGCGCGACACCGAATTCAGTTGGCACCTGGACCCGAGCGTGCCGGAGGCGGTGACCGGAGACGCCCGGCTGCTGCAGGATTTATTGCGGAAGGTGATGGAAAGCGCGTTGTACCTGGCACCGCGCGGGAAGCTGCATCTGGAGGTAAGAGCCAGCGCGGAAGGCGTGCTGAGCCTGGACGTTTCCGCGGCGGCAGCGGGTGAGGTGCTGCGCGATCCCGAATTCCTCGCCGGCGAAGGCTTGGGGCCGGCGCTGGGGTTAAGCATCGTACGCAAGCGGCTGGATCAGATCGGAGGCCAGTTGGCCACCTTTACCGAAGGCGCCCGGGCCAAGCTGTTGATGACCGTTCCCTACACCGCCGCCGGCGAAGGACAAGTTAGCCTGCCGGCCGGCGACGCTTCCCGCACCCCGTTGAACCTTTTGATCGCCGAGGATTCCGACGATAGTTTCTTCCTGTTTCAGGCTTACCTCGCCAACCAGGGCCACACCCTGACACGCGCGCTGAACGGAGCGCAGGCAGTCGACCTGGTGAAAACCGGCAAATTCAATTTCGTGGTGATGGACGTGAAGATGCCGGTGATGGACGGCTACACGGCGACCCGTCTGATCCGCGAATGGGAAACCGAGCAAGGGACAGCCCGAGTGCCGATCCTGCTGCTGTCCGCCGAGGAAGCGGCGCGGCAAATGCGCATCGGCGCGAACGCCGGCTGTTCCGGGTATTTGACCAAGCCGGCCACCAAGGCGCAAGTGCTCACCGCCTTGGATTTTTACGCACGCCCGCACCTGGTGGGCCAGCCATGAGAACACCGGTGTGAACAAGATACTGGACCAAATGGAAGAGCGGGTCGCTCCTGCCTTTGGCGCGGGGGCCGGCCTAATCGGACTTACCAGCGCGGCCGTGTGGATCCTGCACCTTCCGCTGCTGCTGCGCCTGGCGCCGGGGTATTCCGCGACGCAGCTTAATTCCTCCGTCGGGCTGATGGCGGCCGGCCTCGGCTTAGCGTTTTTGGAGCGCCGCGTCCGGGTCGCTGCGGCGTGCGGGATCTTCTGCGGCACCTTGGGCGCGGCGACTCTGGCCGAATATTGGCTGAAACTGAAACTCGGAATCGACATCGTCGTATCTCACGCCGGGATGGCCGCGGAGATTCCCGGCCGGATGTCGGTCAACAGCGCGGCCTGTTTCCTGCTGGCCGGAACCGTACTAGCATGCGCGGCGTTGTTACCTCGCATCTTCGGCAAGATCACGTTGTTCGGAGGTTACGGGCTGTTGGTGATCGCTGCATCCGCGCTCACCGGCTACGGTCTGAATATCGAGATCGCCTATCGCTGGGCTTCGCAGACGCGGACGTCCATGCTCACCGCAGTCGCGTTCCTGCTCCTGGGAGCCGGCCTGTTCAAAACAGGTTGGAGGCAGGTCGCGGCCAACCGCACCATGTGGCTGACGTTACTGGTGGCCGGGATAGTGGCCGGAACCTCTATCCTGACCTGGGTCGCGGTGAATACGGAATATCGCAGAATGGGCGAGCCGCAGGCCGTGCCGGACTTGCTATTGTTCACCGGCCTCACGCGAGCCTGCGTCGCGGCGATCGTGATCTTTCTGTGGCGCAACAGCCGCGACCGGCTCGACCGCGCCGAGGTTCTCAATACCGACCTACAGGATAAATTCGCCGAGCGCACCGCCCAGCTCAAGGCGATCTTCGAAGCCGTGCGCGTAGCCACCTGGAGCGTCGACCTGATTTCGGACCGGCGCGAATTTCAAGGTCAAATCGGGCCGATTTTCGGATTTTCCAGCGGCGAGGCGGACTTCCGCTTCGACGATCTGGTACGAGCGGTTCACCCGGAGGACCTTCGCAAACTGCGAGAAGCCTCTAGCCGCTCGCAGGAAACGGGCAAGCCGATTGACCAGGAGTTCCGGGTCATCTGGCCCGACGGATCGGTCCATTGGGTCTTAACGCAGGGCGGCGTGTCGAAATATGCCGGCGAAAAACCAGTCGCCATGGGTGGAATCAACCTGGACATCACCCGGCTGAAGAACGCGGAGATGGCGCTGCAGGAGAGCGAAGCCTCGGTGCGCACGCTCAATCAAGCCTTGGAGCGCCGCATCCGGATCCAGACGAAAGAACTGATGGAATCCGAGAAACGCTTCCGCCTGATGGTGGAAGGCTTGCGTGACTATGCTTTCTTCATGCTGGACACCCAAGGAAACGTGGTGAGCTGGAATCTGGGCGCGCAGCGTATTCACGGATACACGGGCGAAGAGATCATCGGCAAGCATTTCTCGATTCTGCTAACCCCGGAGGACCGCGAGGGCTCGAACCCACAAGACCAGTTGCAAAGGGCCGCCGAGCACGGGCAGCACACCGAATCCGGTTGGCGCTTGCGGCGCGATGGCGCCCGTTTCTGGGCTCACGTGCTGATCACCGCGGTCTACGACGAGGCCGGCGATTTGTGCGGTTTCTCCGAAGTCACGCGCGATATCACGGAAAGAAAGCGGGCGCAGGAGGAAATCGAAGAACAGCGCAAGCGCGCCGAGCAATCCAACCAGGCCAAGAGCCAGTTCCTGGCCTCCATGAGCCATGAGATCCGCACGCCGATGAACGCGATTCTGGGCATGACGGATCTGCTGTGGGAAACCGAGCTGGACGAAGACCAACGCCATTACGTCGAGATCTTTCGCCGCGCCGGCGCGAACCTGATGGACCTCATCAACGACATCCTGGATCTCTCCAAGATCGAATCCGGCCGGCTCGAGCTCGAAAAGCGCGAGTTCGATGTGGAGACCGTGGTGGCGGATGTGGTCGAGCTACTTGCCGGACGGGCTCACGATAAGGGCATCGGCTTGCGCACGCGCCTGTTGCCGGGGCTCACCAAGAAGGTGGTGGGCGACGCGGCCCGCCTGCGCCAGGTGCTGGTCAACCTGGTGGGCAACGCGATCAAGTTCACCAGCTCGGGTGAGGTGGTGATCACGGTGGAGAGCCCGGCCACGGACGCGGCGGGCGAGATCGCGTTCTCGGTTTCCGATTCCGGAATCGGCATTCCGAAGGAAAAATTGGCCTCGATATTCGAGGCCTTCGAGCAAGTGGATGCTTCCACAGCCAGGAAATACGGCGGAACCGGATTGGGTTTGCCGATTTCAAAGCACTTGGTGGAATGCATGGGCGGCACTCTGCGCGTGGATAGTGAGCCGGGACGCGGCAGCACGTTCTACTTCACGGCCAAGTTCGGGATGGCGGAACCCCTCGGCCCTCAAGCGCAACATGAGCGAACCCGGGCTACGGGCCAGGCCGGCTCTGTCGAACCCGCACGCCCCGCGCACATCCTGGTGGCGGATGATTCGGCGGACAACCGCTTCGTGATCGAGGCCTACCTCCGCGGCACTCCCTATTCGGCCGTGTTCGCGGAAGACGGACGCGCCGCCGTCAAGCAATTTCAGCAAGAGCAATTCGACGCGATCCTGATGGACATGCAGATGCCGGTCATGGACGGCCTCAGCGCGACGCGCGCAATTCGCGAAATCGAAAAGCGGGATGGCCGGACGGCTCTTCCGATTGTGGCCTTGACCGCGAACGCGCAGCGCGAATCCGTCGAAGCTTGCAGGACCGCGGGATGTTCGGCGCACCTCGCCAAGCCGGTTTCAAAATCGGCACTGCTGGGCGCGTTACAGGACGCGCTGTTTTCCGCCGGAGTTTCCCAACCCGCGGAGACACAACCAGCGGCTCCCCTGCCCTCGACGCCCGTTCCTGCCGCAGAGTTTTCTTCGGATGACTGGACTCCGCCGAAGGTCAGGATACCGGAAGGACTAGAGGCGATCGCACCGCGGTATTTGTCCGCGCGGCGCAAAGAGCTGCCGGAGATGGTGGCGTTGCTGGCGGCGTCCGACTTCGAGCAGATCTCCTCCCGCGGCCACAACATGAAGGGCACCGGACGCTCCTATGGGTTCCCCGACCTCTCTGAAATCGGCGCGGCGCTGGAGCGGTCCGCCCGACAGCAGGACAAAGAGTCGATCGACAAACAATTGCTACGGCTGGCGAATTATCTGGAGAGCGTGCAGCTCTCAGAACAGCCGGCGGAAACACGCTAGAACGCGTCCGGCGGTTCACGAGAACTTCACCCCTGCCACCACCAATTGCGGCAGAGCCTGATTCCAGCTATCGGGGATTTCGTCGAAAGGCAGACGGAAAGATTTGGTTTCCCCCGGCTTCAAGCCGCCCATCTTCACGCTGACGATCGGCACGCGAGGCTTGTAGATGATTTGGCCACCGGGATCGCGGAACGCGCAGTAGATCTCTACCACGTCAATCGCCCGGTCGCCCGTGTTGGCGATCTTGCCTTCGATCTCCACCAGATCCTGGCCGGCGAAACTCCCGGTATCTTTCATGGTGACGTCGCTCAGTTGAAGGTTCTTGATGTATTCTTTCCCTTCGTTGGAGAGCCCGATTGCCGGCGCAGGGCCGGCCGGGTGCAGCTCAAGATACGCGAAAATGGCAGCGCCCGCCAGCGCAATCGCGGCGGCGATGTAAACCGGGATTGGAATCGAGCGCCGCTTGGGCGGAGCCACTTCATCAACGGCCACTCACGGTCATCTCCTGAATCATGATTGTAGGCGACGCAATCGCGCCGCGGAATTCGAGATTGGAGGCCACACCGCTCACCTCCAGCAACATCTGCTTGAGATTTCCGGCGATGGTGATTTCGGAGACGGGATAGGCCAGGTCGCCGTTTTCGATCCACAGGCCCGCGGCCCCGCTGGAATAATCGCCAGTGACGGAGTTCGCGGTGGCTCCGATCAATTCCGTGACGTACAATCCCTGGCGCACCTGCCCGAGCAAGGCTTGCTCGCTCAACTGGCCAGCCTCAATATAGAAGTTCCCGTTGCCTACTCCTGCGTTACCGCCCAAACCTCGCGAAGCGTTGCCGGTGGTTTTCAAGCCCAGCTTGCGCGCGCAGTAGGTGTTGAGAAGGTAGCTGCGCAGCACTCCCTTGTCGATCACAACCGTGCGCCGCGAGCGGACGCCTTCGTCATCAAAAGGAGAGGAGCCGAACAGGCCCGGCAGCGTGCCGTCATCAACCACGGTCAGCTCCTCCGACGCGACCTTCTCCCCCAGCGTGCCTGTAAGAAACGATGCGTGCCGATAGATGGCTCCGCCATTGACGGCGTCGAATAATTCGCCGAGCAGCGCGCGGGCCGTGCGCGGCTCGAAAATAACGGGCACTTTCTGTGTCGCCACCTTGCGCGGATTCAGCCGGCGCAGAACCCGCTCCGCCGCGCGGCGGCCGACCTCCTCCGCACTCTCGACGCCCGATGCCTTGCGCGATGACGTGCTCCAGTAATCGCGCTCCATTGCGCCGTTTTCGTCCTTGGCGACCGGCACCACGCTCAAGCCGCAGCTCGAAGTGCGATAGGAGCCGGAGAAACCGCTGGAATTGGCGAAGGCCCGCGTGCCGGCGTAAGACTCGAAGGACGCTCCCTCGGAGTTTTGAATGCGCGCATCGGCCGACAGAGCCACGTCTTCCGCGCGCCGCGCTTGCTCGATTTTCCAATCCGTGTCCAGCTCTCCAATGGCGGGATCGTGTAGCGAAAGAGGTTCGCTGAACGCGCCCAGTTCTTCGGGATCGGGAAGACCTGCGTGAGGATCTTCGGTTGTCACTCCCGCCAGGTCAAGAGCGGAGCGAACCATCTCCTCCATGCCCTTCGGTGAAAGATCGGAGGTGTAAGAAGAGCCGGTGTTGCGGCCGATCAGAACGCGAATGCCGGCTCCGCGAGAGCCCGCCTGCTTGAGGCTTTCGACTTCGCGCATGCGCACGCCGGCGGAAAATTCTTCGCCCTCGGCGACGGTCGCTTCGGCTGCGGTTGCGCCCGATTGAAGGGCGCGGGCGACCGCGTCCCGGGCCCACTGCTCGAGTTGATTCACGCCGCCGTGCCCCCCACGGTCATGCGGTCGATCTTCACGGTCGGGATGCCGACGCCCACCGGAATGTGCTGGCCTTCCTTGGAGCAGATGCCGATGCCTTGGTCGAGCTGCAGATCGTTTCCGACCATGCTGACGTACTTCAGAGCCTCTGGCCCGTTGCCGATCAGCGAAGCCCCGCGCAATGGCCGCGTGATCTTGCCGTCTTCGATCAAGTAGCTCTCTGTCGCCGTGAACACGAAATTGCCGCTGGTGATATCGACCGACCCTCCGCCGAACGAGGTGCAATACACGCCCTTGGGCACGCTGCGGATGATCTCTTGCGGATCGCTTTGTCCGGCCAGCATGAAGGTGTTGGTCATGCGCGGCATGGGGATGTGCTGGTAACTTTCGCGCCGCCCGCTGCCGGTGGAGCGCGACTTCATCAGCCGAGCCGCGAGCTGGTCGTGCAGGTACCCGCGCAGGATGCCGTTTTCAATCAAAACATTTCGCTGCGTCGGCGTGCCTTCGTCGTCGACGTTGAGGGAGCCGCGGCGCTGGCCGATGGCTCCGTCATCGATCACCGTGCACAAAGGGCTGGCCACTTGCTGGCCAATGCGGCCGCTGAAGGCCGAGACTCCCTTACGGTTGAAATCCGCCTCCAGCCCATGGCCCACGGCTTCATGCAGCAGAATTCCGGGCCAACCGGGACCTAGCACTACCGTCATTTCACCGGCCGGCGACGCCACTGCGTCCAATTGCACGATAGCCTGCCGGACAGCCTCGCATGCGAAGGACTCCGGCGATTTCTCGCCGAGAAAATAGTCGATGGCCACGCGGCCACCTCCGCCCGAATGCCCCGGCTGGGGAACGCCGTCTCCCTCGCGGGCCAGCACGGAAACGTTGAAGCGCGCCATCGGCTGGCGATCGTAGCTCAGCCGGCCGTCGCTCGAGGCGATCAGCACCTCGCGCAGGCTGTCCGCATAACGAGCCTGCACCTGGAACACACGTGCATCGGCCGCGCGGGCGGCCGCGTCGGCGCGCTTGACCAGATCGACACGCTCCGCCAATCCTGTTTCGTGGGTGCCACGCAACACGGGATATAGATTATGTTTCCGCGCTTCTTCGAATCCGGTCTTCACAGCGGCAGAGGGCCCCCGAGCGATGCGCGCGGCTACCCGCGCCGCTTTGCGGATTTTCTCCGGGCTCAGATCGTCGCTGTAGGCGTAGCCGGTGCGCTCGCCGGTCAGCACTCGCACGCCAACCCCTAGCTCGACGCCCTGCGACGCGCTTTTCACGATCCCTTCGTCGATCCCGATGGAGCTGGTGGCGAGATATTCGAAATACAGGTCGGCATATTCGCCGCCGGAGGAGAGCGCTTCGCTCAAGTACGCTTCAAGATCGCGCTCCGTGAATCCGAATCGCGCGGCAAAAAAGGATTGGGAGAACCCCATGCTTCGAGCGTAGCATGCGAGGCACGCTGGTACTGTCTGAAATGTGCGTTGAACGCAAAGCAGCTCATGGAGCTTGCAGAACTGCTTGCCTATGTGTAAAATTGGGGCCTCGGGAAAGAGAGGATCGGAGCAGGTCCGCCTGCCAGCGGACCGCTCTTCTAGACTCGGTTTGGGGCGCACTCAAGTCATCGCATTGGGCCGCGCCTAAACTCGAGCATCTCTGGAGCGATAATGAAGGCAGGACCAAATGGACGCCATAGCGCCGGAGAATGCCGCAGCAGACGCGGGCCAGGATCAGTACTACGAGGAGCTGAAGAGGCTCTTCAACCTTTACCGTCTTTCGCACCTGAATGCTCAATACTACGGAATCAGGGCAGAAAAATACGAAAAGCGCAACAAGGGGTCTCTCATTGTAACGGCCGCGCTCTCAATGCTTGCGCTCTCGGTAATCCTTGTCGCAGATCCGAAGAATACATGCGCGCGAGACTTCGCGGCAGCCTGTGCAGGATTAGCCGCCTTCCTCTCCGGGGTCGTACCGTTCTTTGGATGGTCGGAGAAGATACGCGATCTCCGAAATCAGCACTTCGCCTACAGCCAGCTATTCGGACAGATCGAATTTGCAATGACGGAGATTCGCAGGGCTGGGCAGTTGACGCCGGAGCACGTCGGGCTCGCCAGAATGGTACACGATGGCTACATCAGGATCGAGACACGGGACGAGTTAGACCCAGATCGGGTGCTACTAAACCAAGAAGACGCCAAGGTGAGAAAACAGATCCCAGAAGATTATCTCTGGACAAATATGTAGCTGAGAAGAAATCTCCGCCCCCACCGCCGCCGCCTCCTCGCCCGAGGCCACCAGTCCCCATTGAGCCTCTTCGTAAGCGTGGTCGCGTCGGTGACAGTGAGCCGAGAATTAGGCCGACGAATCCGTATGGACTTGTCTGGTGATTTGAGACAACCGGTTAAGACTCAAAATCCATCCAAAGGAGAATTGAGTCATGGGATTGTCGAGAAGGACGTTCACCAAGGAGTTCAAGCTGGCGGCGGTTCGCCGGCTGGAGCAAGGGGTATCGATCGGGGAGGCAGCCCGGGCGCTGGAGGTTAACCCCAACGTGCTGCACCGCTG
>JASHNT010000045.1 GCA_030041495.1 Bryobacteraceae bacterium
TGTCCTGATAGCTGGCGCCCTCGTCCAGCATCAGCACAATCTTCATTCGCATCGCCACGCTGGCCGGCAGATTTCGGCGGCGCAAATGCGCTTGCAGTTCACCGCGTTGAGTAACAGTCAGGAAAAGGCGCGAACCCAACGTCATAATCATATGACGTGCCCCGCCTTGTAAAGGATACTTACAGACAGCCTACTAGAGGATCATCCTCTGCTCGCCCAACCATCCTGAGTGTCACCATAGATCGGCAGCTGCCTGTTAAGTGGCGTTATTCGTCCCGCTTGGCCCGCCAGGTTCTGCCCCGGAATCCCACTTTCATACGACAGCTAACATCGCCAAACAGCGGGAAGTTTACGTTAAACTGACTGTCTGTCAAGCCTGATTATGAGACGAATCCTCTTTCTGTTTGTGACGTTGTTTCCGCTGATGGCAGCCGCGTACGGTCAGGGGAATAATTTCCCGCCTGGTCAAGTCGGCGTTCAGTATACCTTTATCGTGGATCCGATTTGCGCCGTTTTGCCAGATTGCGTTGCTCTTCACATCGTCTCCGGCGCTCTACCGCCCGGCCTTGGCGTCGGTCCGGGCTTTTCGATCACTGGAGTTCCCACGCAAGCCGGCACGTTCTATTTTTCGCTCGAGGGCGGCGAGAACATCGGCCCGACATCGATCACAGTTATCAACGGCGGACCGGTGATCCAGTCGGAGTCCCCGCCCCCCGCCGGCGTCGGGACACCGTATAATGCGCCGGTTTCGGTGCTGGGAGGAACCCCTCCCTACAAATGGAGCGCGGGCCTTGAGTCCGGCAGCGTTCCTCCGGGGCTTGCCTTCGTGTCCACCGCCGCTGGGGAAGCCATCGCAGGAACGCCGACTCAAGGGGGAAATTACTTGACGTCGGTCGACGTAGTCGACTCTACATGGCAGGGCTACAGTCTCGTCCCCGGAAGATTCATCAGTGTGGCCAATTTCGGCCAGCGCGGGCTGGCGCGTAACGCCTCTGAGTTAGCGCCTTGCAGCCAGATTCCAATCAAAGGGATTCGTTGCTTAATCGCCTTCTCGAACCAATCCGCGGCCAGATCGATTTCCCCACAAAAGGTGTGAAAGACCGCCAACCCCAACGGTGCTTTATAGGCTTGGCCAGAACCAAGCTTCCCGATCAGCGCCTTTCCCTGCTCTTGCTCTCCTGTGACCATCAACAGCGCGGCGTACTCGCCAATGAGGGCCGGGCTCCAGGGGGCCAAAACATATCCCCTTTGGGCAAATGGAAATGCTTCCACGAACCTGTTCTGCCCGGCATAAAGGGCCGCGAGGTAGCCGAGGGCCATGAAAGAGTTTGAATCCAGATCCAGCGCCTGACGCAGGTGAGCCTCGGCCTCCGCATAGTGGCCGACCGCACCGAGGCTGACACCGATTGCACACCGTGACAAGAGATCGAGCGGATCTCCCTGAACGGCCCGTTCGGCTTGCTCCAGGGCTTCCTTCCGGCGGCCGGCCCCCAGAAAGTAAAACCCCCCAAAGACCGCGTGCACCCACGGTGAAACGGCGTCGCTGGCGGTCGCCAGGGTGAAGCGGTGGGCCGCTTCTTTCCAGTCGTAGTCGTACACCGCCGCGGCCATACCCAAACTAGCGTGCGCTTCCGGGAGCGAAGGGTCCAATTCCAGAGCCTTGTGCGCTGTGGCGCGGACGATGGGCATCGTCTCGTGCATAGGCGTCATGCCCGTAATCGATCGCCCGAACACATGAGCTGCGTACTCGGCGTGGGCCAACGCGTATCGCGGATCCAGCGCAATCGCCTGCTCGAACAATTCCTTGGCCTGGTTCATGTAATCGGGAGTCATTTTCCACTGGCAATAACGCGCCTTTAGCAGCGCCTCGTGGGCGTTAAGTTTGGGGATGTACCGTGACTGCGCGACCGGCTGTGGCGAAAGCCTGGTCTTCAGAGCTCCGGTGATGGCGGCGGAGATCTCATCCTGAACGGCAAACACGTCCGCCAGCTCGCGGTCGTAGCGCTCGGACCACAGGTGGCTCCCGTCGGCCGCCGCGACTAACTGCGCGGTCACGCGGATGCGATCTCCGGATCGCCGTACGCTGCCTTCGAGAACGTTTGCAACGCCCAGCGTTTCGGCGATCCTGCAAATATCCACGTTCTGTCCCTTGAACGCGAACGCCGAAGTCCGCGCGATCACCTTGAGACCAGGGATCTTCACCAGCGCGTTGATGATATCCTCCGCCAAGCCGTCACTGAAATATTCGTTTGCGGCGTCCGCACTCAAATTGGTGAACGGCAGAACCGCGATTGACGGGATTGCCGCTTCCGCGACCACCGCCATCCGTGACGCGCGTGGCGAAGTCACCTGAGCAATGAAACGGTATCCCAGGCGGGGCAAAGTCTCAATGAACCGGGGATTGTCCGCGTCATCCGCAAGCGCCTCGCGCAATCTGTTGATTGCCGCGTTCAGACCGTGCTCAAACTCGACGAACGTGCCATCTTTCCAGAGTTGTTCGCGCAACTGTTCGCGTGTCACCAGTTCGCCTGGCCGTGCGAGCAATGCCGCCAGAATTCGGAATGGCTGGCGCTGGAGCCGTACGCGAAGGCCGTGCTTGAGTAATTCGCCCGTGTCGATGCGGAGTTCAAAGGCTCCGAAAATCACTCTCCGGGGTACTAGAAACGGCGTCGCCATCGGCGGCTCCAGGCTTCTGATGTTAGAGTCTACCACAGAACCGCCCGCAATTGGTCGAATCTGCGATCTAACGCTCCTATTTGTAATAGCCTGGCTCGTGACTCGAGGGCGAGCTAAAGATGACCCGCCCGTGCTGGAAACCGACTACTCTCACCCTTACGATCTGAACGAGGAAGGCGCGGACGCGCCGCAAATGTGAGAGGAGCATTGTATGCGCACATATACACGAAGCGTGCTGATGCTTGCAGCAGCGGTGGTGAACGGTCATGCGCAGTGGGTGAATTATCCCACTCCGGGAATTCCGAGGACGCGCGATGGCAAGCCAAACCTTTCTGCGCCTGCGCCACGCGCTTCCGAGGGCAAGCCCGATCTTTCCGGACTTTGGCAGGTTGAGCCGACGCCGCTGGCGGAAATGACGCGCCTATTTGGCGACGTGAGCGTATTTAGCGTCCCCGGGGACGACGTCAGCCAATTCTCGAAGTACGCCATCAATATCTTCGCGGATTTCAAGCCGGACGAGGTACCGGTGCGGCCCGGGGCTGGTGACGGCGCTCGGCCTCGTCGCGCCGTGGAACACCCGGGCGTTTGCCTACCCGGCGGATTTCTATCAATCTACCTGCTCCCGGTTCCCTTCAAGATTGTCCAAACGCCGGGCCTAATCGTGATTTTGCACGAGGCTGATTGGGACTTCCGCCAAATTTACACTGATGGGCGCAAACCTCCAGTCGATCCGCAACCCTTGTGGCTGGGTTACTCGGTTGGCAAGTGGGAGGTGGATACGCTCGTAGTCAATACGGTGGGCTTCAATGACAAAACCTTGCTGGATTACTTCGGCCACCCGCATAGCGAGGCTATGCACGTAACCGAACGCTTCCGGCGGCGCGATTTCGGTCATCTAGATGTGGAAGACACCATAGAGGACGCTACGATCTACACCAAGCCATTCACCATCAAATTTACTGAACTGCTGGTTCCCGATAGCGATATTCTGGAAAACGTCTGCGAAAACGAGAAGGACTGGCAGCACCGGGCCAGGTAGTAGCGCCGTGACCCGGCCTGCCGAGGCAGGGATCGCTGACTGAACCACAATCATGGGTCCCTGTCGTGCTGCGAGACTAACTCTTCCGAAACGCGCCGTTGCTGCCGAAAGGTTGGTACCGACGACTCTCGACCTGAGTTGTAACGAAACGGTTTTGTCGGTCAGACGTGCTCTTTATCCTTAACCTTGGGATATCACGCCGACCGCAGCGCGGCGCATCAGTTTCGAAAAGGCCACCGTTTAGAACGTGTGCCCGAAGAGGTTTGCAGGGACTTTGGCTTTCAACTTGTCTTTGTCGAACTGGTGGCTCGGTTGGATCGAGCGAACTGGACCAAAGCTTTCCTTCGTGAAAAAGGAACGTTTTACGCAACGCCGGTTGTTCACTCGGCCTTATACGGCCTAGTCGCCGGAGTACCCTCTTGGCCTTCGAGCGGATCGTCGGCATTCCGGACAGCGGTCGGAACGGGCGGCACTTCCTCCGAGTGAGAGCGCCTCGCGATTTACGCCGCGAGAAGGCACGTCCGCGATGATACGAAATAACGAAAATGAGTAGGTTGCGCCAGCGGTTGGGCAAGCTGGAAGCTGCGTTCCTCGATCCAGTGAATCTGATTCCCCACTCGCCAAAGTGGCTCGAATACTGGGACCGGCAGGTGTATTTGTATATCACCAGGCAAGATCTCCACGCCATCGACCAATGTCCGGTGGACGCGCTTTCTGCCGTCATCCGCGCCGCGTTCGCGAGTGAGGATGCTGCGCTAAAACCTAGGGAAGTCCGCTGAAACGCGAGCGAGAAGCGTCCGCGACGCGCACGACCATGACTAGGTAAGACAACCGGTGGCGCGTCCAGCCGCCTGTCCAGGTGACGCGCCACTCGCCGAAGTACGAGCCAACGGCGACCGGGATTCTCAGGGTCAACTCGTGGTTGACCATGGTGCACACCCACGTTGCTCTCACGAGCAGCGGCAGCCGGATGACATTACCTTGATCGCAATGAGGTGCGCGAACAGTGGGGACCTGACGAGCCTTTCGCGAATGCTACAGTTTCCTCAGCCGGAGCTTTGGTAGAATAATCCGATAAGTCGGATCTACCGGAGGTGGCGAAGTGAATGCCTCAATGCTCCGCTCTCTGAATATGAGGCGTTTCGCTTTTTTCACCGGCGTACTCGCCGTTTTGACTTTTCCATTTGCGATGCGCGCGGCGTCACCGTCAGAGACCTGTGAGGACCTTCGCGGAGTGCAGATAGGTTCTGCCGTGGCGCGCTCAGCTGTTTGGGCGCCAATGAGTCCATTCCAGCAGGCCGCCGGGCCGTCGATTAGCTTTCCGTCACTTTGCGTGGTCGTCCTAACGTCGTCGGCCGGTCCGGATTCGAGCGTGACCATCGAGGTGGTTCTGCCTTCGCAGGACGCGTGGAACGGCAAGTTGCTAGCCACCGGGAACGCGAACTTTGGCGGGTCGATCTCAGTCGACTGGCTAATGCTGCCCGCCGTTGCGCGCCATTACGCCACCGCGAGCACGGATATGGGGACGTTTCCGGCAAGCCTTCTGCCCGCCACCTTCGACGCGGGAATCGGCCATCCGGAGATGGTCAAGGATTGGGCTTACCGTTCGACCCACGATATGACGGTTGTGGCAAAGGCGCTGATCGAGAAATACTATGGACGCCGCGAGAGCCGGGCGTATTTCATCGGCTGTTCGACAGGGGGAGGACAAGCGTTAACAGAAGCCCAGCGGTATCCCGAAGACTACGACGGCATTATCGCGGGCGCGGCCTCGGGCGACCGAACGCACGACTTCGCCTCGTATGTACAGAGATTCCAACAGGTCCAATCCATGGCGCCGCTGTTCTCGAAGGGGAAGGAGGCTCTCATTTCAAAGACGCTTCTGGCCACGTGCGCAGGAAAGGATGGAGGAGCGCCGGGCGATCAGTTCTTGAACAACCCGGCGGCTTGCGAATTCAAGCCGTCGCAGCTGCTGTGCGCTCGCGGCCAAGAGGGCGATTCCTGCTTAACGCGAGCGGAGGTGAAGGCGCTTGAAACAATGTATGACGGCACGCGCAATCCTCGGACGGGGGAATTGATTTATCCAGGCTGGGCAAAGGGTACTGAGAGCCAGGTGATTCTTGGCCAGTTGGAGCGTACGCCGACGCCCTCAAAGACGGCTACTATTGACGGTCTCTTCCGGTGGGTATTCGGGCCCCAATGGGACGCCAGAACGTTCGACTTTGACCAGGACATGGACAAGACTGACTCGGAGATCGGGCCGATTGTCAATGCGGTGAACCCGGACCTGAGCGCCTTTGCCAAGCACGGCGGCAAGCTGATCATGTTCCACGGCTGGCTGGATCCGGTGGTGAATCCGTACGAATCCATCCTGTATTTCGACCGCATCAACGGCTTGGACCAGGCTTCGGGTGCCCGGAAGCTTCTGACGACGCCGAGCACGTTTTCGCGGCTCTTCATGGCACCGGGAGTGAATCATTGCCGCAATCCTGGGAGCCTGGGTCCGGACTTTTTCGGGAAGGACGCGATGCCCGACGGTCCGCCAAATCCTCAGAAGGATATCGTGGCGGCGCTGGATCTCTGGGTGGAGAAGGGCATCGCGCCGAACGAAATTACCGCCGCAAAGTTGGGGAGCGATAGAAAACCGCAGTCCGAGCGGCCCCTGTGTTCTTATCCGAAAGTCGCCGAGTATAAAGGCACGGGCGATCCAAAATCGGCGAGCAGCTTCACCTGCTCCGAGGCACCGATTGGAAGGATCGAATTTCCAGCCTCGAAGTACCTGAAATAGAGTTCGCGACAATCGAAACGGCATTGGCCTGTGGCCTTGCGGGAAGTGGACGCATGGAATCTCAGACCCGGGGAGCAGGGTGGAACACTTCGGGGCAGGCCGGCTATACGTACCGCGGGGTTATGATAGCATCGGCTCATGCGAGTTGCCCGGTGGCTAGTTTTTGCGGCCGTCCTGTCTCTGTTACACGGCAGATTAGGAGCCGAGGACGGGATGGTCTCTCGCGACGGGTTCTCGTTGTATTACCGTACGTCAGGAGCCGGCAAACCGATCATCTTTCTCGCCGGTGGTCCCGGGCTCGAAGTCGACTACGTTATCCCTAGCGCCGAGCTGTTTCCTGCTGGATATCAAAGGCTCTTCCTGGAGGAGCGCGGCACGGGGCGGTCGCGTCCCGCCAAGCTAACCGCGGAGAATATTTCGCTGCGCCTCATGGTAGATGATCTGGAGGCGCTACGGGCTCACTTGAAATTAGATCGGTTTATCCTGGCGGGCCATTCATGGGGCGGCTTGCTGGCGATGTCTTATGCGTCGGCCCATCCCGAAAAGATCGAGCGGCTGATCCTAATCGATTCTGCATGGCTGCCGACAAAGGAGTCCGCGCAATGGTTTTCCGATAACATCGAGGCGCGCCTGCGACCGGAAGATTTGGAGACGTTACGGCATTTGGCGGATGCCGCGCGGCAAGGAATGGATCAAGACAAGCTTCCGCTAGAGGTGTTCCGGGCGATGCTTCCGGGGTATTTTTTCGACCGCGCTAAGGGACTCGCCTTCGCAGCGCAGCTTCCGGATGGAACGTCGCATCGCGATGCGAGTGCGCTCCTGAGCGCCGATCCCAATAGGAACGTCGATATCCGTGACGGGCTGAGGCGGGTGACCGGGCCGGTGCTGATCATCCAGGGCCACCAAGACCCGGTGGGAGATAAAGCGGCGGAAGACATTCACGCTGCGCTACCGACTTCCGCCTTGCGTTACATCGACCGCTGCGGGCATTTCCCCTGGCTGGAACAACCAGAGAAAATGAAGGCGATTCTGGCCGAGTTCTTGAGCGGGAATTAGGCTGCGCAAAACGTTAAAGCTCGGAAACAGATCGACCGCGTAAAGCAGTGCGGTGGATCGGGCTGCCCTTACGTGTCATAAAGAACTGCCCGGTCCCGGCCGCCAGAGCCAGCACCAGCGTGTAAACGTGGAGCTGGATAGCCCAGGAGGCGTCGAACAGAGGGCGCAAACTCTGAGTGGAAAGAGGTGCTTCGACGGGAAGAGCACGTTGCACATCATCGTTCATTTGTTAAGAGCGGCGAGAAAGACGCGGGGGGCCCGCGAATCGGCGCGGCCCGACAGTTAGTACACTGTTCCTCATGAGGGTGTTCTGGCTGTTGCTTCCGGCTTCCCTTTCTGCGTTCGCGCAACCGTATATCAATTACCGCGGCATTGTGAACGTGGCCAGCTACATGGCCCCCGGCCTTCCCGCCGGATCGTTGGCGCAGGGCGGGATGGTCGCGATTTTTGGATCGAAGCTGGGACCGACGACGGGAGTGCAAGCGAGTTCGTTTCCGCTCGGCACGACCCTTTCGGGCGTCTCGGTGACAGTGAGCCAGAACACGACGACGGTCAGCGCGTATCCGGTGTACGTGAGCGCCGGGCAGATCAACGCGATCATTCCGTCGAACGCTCCGCTGGGGCGCGTCACGCTTCAGGCCACGGTGAACGGGGTGGCGGGCAATCCATCTCCTGCATTCGTTGTCGCTTCTAGCTTCGGGGCCTTCTCAATTAATAGCGGCGGGTTCGGGCCGGGCATCGTGCAGAATAATACGACTTCGGGTCCGGTGATCAACTCCACACAGGTTACGGCGGTTCCGGGTCAAGTCGAGACCTTGTGGGGCACGGGTTTGGGACCGGTGGCGCAGGATAACGTCGCACCAACGGTACAGAACCTGCTGGTGCAGGTGGAGGTGTTCGTCGGCGGCGTATCCGCTGCGATTGCCTACTCGGGACGCACAAGCTGCTGCTCGGGGATCGACCAGATCAATTTCACGGTTCCTACGAACGCGCCTTCGGGCTGCTACGTTCCGGTGGTGGTGCGGCTGGCCGGGACGGTGGTGAGCAACACGGTGACGATGGCGATCGACCCCAAGGGCGCTCCATGCACGGACCCGGCGAATCCCTTGAGCGCGATCTTCCGAGCGGGTGGCAATTTCGGAGCTGCTCTGCTGGAGCATGACAATCTTGCCCTTGACGCGGACGGCGCCGCAGAAAGCTTCGCGGCCGATTATGGCGTTGTCACGCTGCGTCAGGAAGCGGGAGGCGTTTGGGCGTTCAATCCCTACGTTTCCCTTCCTCCCGTGGGGACCTGCACGGCGTATGGCATGGCGGGAGAGTTCCCGCTGTTAAACGGTGCTCCGGGAATCGCGCCGTCCGTGAAGGATCTGAACGGTGGCCCGGCGCTTTCAATCAGCGACCCCTCGGGCGCGGTAAGTTTACCTCAAGGAGCGACGCCGCCTGAATTTTATCTCGCGCTGTTTGCTGATTCGGATAACCTTACCGGCATACTATCGTCGTTTTTCACTACTGGAGTCGCAGCGACTCTAAGCAGCCCAGGAGGCACGGGTACGGACGTGGGTCCGTTTCAAGTCAGCGTCACGCCGGGTGCTTCCTTCAATTGGACCAATCAGGCGGCTATCAGTGGCGTCGCTCGTTCAAGCGATCTCACGGTCACTTGGTCGAACGTGCCGGCGGGCGCTCCGTTTGTGTCGATCTTCGGTTTCAACGTTGATCAGCCGGACAACGCCTCGGGTGGATTTCACTGTATCGCGAATCCAACCTCGGGGAGCTTTACGGTGCCTGCTGTCGCCATGGGCAACGTGCCCGCATCTGCGGCCAATAGCGCCGCGGATTTGGGTTTGGTTGTCGTTGGAGCTCCATTGTTGAATTCCGCAGGCTCTTTCTCCGCGACCGGCCTAGATCAGGGGTTGGCGGTGTTTGGCACAGGCAGCGAGCAGACGGTGGTGTTCCAGTGAAGCGTCTGACGCGGAAGCAGCTTGTCCTCTGCGCCGTGTGCCTAGCTCTTACCAGTTGCGACAAAGTCTGCAACCAAAGCCCGGTGAGCGACTTTAAGATCGGCCGTGGCGTCACGATTTACGAGGTTACGTGCGATCTTAATCCAAATTCATCTCCCCCTACCGTTCAGTACACTGTTACCGCGATCAAAGTGAATGGCGTGCCAACTATCGGCAACTCAATGGACTATAAGTCCAAGCTCTCCACGTGCTGGCAGGTGGAAGCCGCACTGGCATCGGGTAAGCCATTCGGGAGCTTTGTTCGCCGCCTGAATGCGACCGCGGTCACCACGCAGCCCGTGGAGTACTTGCTCGATCAGGCAAGCCTTGGTATTCAGACCCTGGACCTCAACGCGGGAACCCTGAACGAAGTAGACCTACCTGGCGGCGGAAACACGCAATATCCCACCGCTGCTGACATCACACCGGATGGGTCGGCCATTTGGGTCACGCAACTCGCGATTGGACAAAACAACGCGGGCATCACGCCGGAACCGCCCCTGGTATCGATCTTCAACACCGCGCAGCAGGCATTCACGGGCGGCTTCACGCTGCCGAGCGGGATCTCGCCGAACAGCATCCAGTTTTCGGCCGACGGAACCAGCGCGTACATTACCAACGATGGCTCTCCGGCGGAGGGCGAATCGGGAGTGCCCGCCAATAGCTCCGTGTTGGTTGTTAATGTGGCGACGCAAACGGTCATGAAGACCATTCCGACGCCCAAGGGTGCTGGAGCCGCCAAGCTGTCGCCGGACGGCCTGTTGCTCTACACCGTGGGAAGCAACAACGGCGACGCCGCGATCAGCCTGACTGTGATCGACACGACCACCAATACCGTGGCGACATCTATGCCGCTACCGGACGGAGCGGTTAATGTATTCGTC
>JASHNT010000046.1 GCA_030041495.1 Bryobacteraceae bacterium
TGACGTTGTCAGTGAGGGTGATGGTCGCCTTGTGCATGTGGGGCTTGGCTTCCGTGCCAATCTCCAACTCGCCGTGGACCATGATCCACTCGGTGGTGAGTTCGAGATCTTTGTTGTCGGCGAAGCTCAGTTTGCCGTCGATCCTTAAACCGTGCAGCTCCGGCGGCGTGACATCGAGGACGACGTTCATATCCCTAGCGATGGTGACGACATCGTCTTTGCCGGGCACCTTCTTGTCAGGCCAGGTGGATGCATCCGACCAGCGCTTCGCGCTGGCCGTCGAAGTCTTTTGCTGCGCTTTGAGGACGGCATCTCCGCCGAGGACCAAAAAGGCTGGAACCAGCAACGAAAGGAACAGGAGAGAACGTTTTCGCATCGTTAAACCTCGACCATCGGTGTAAACACTATCCGGAAATTGATATGCAGCGGCGTGTCCGCTCCATGGTGACTGAACTGGTCCACGATATCAGGTTCCAGGGAGGGCGGCAAGGGACGGGGGCTGGACGCGCGGAGCGGGCCGCCCGCTCTGTCCGCGTCGTCAGCTACTCGGACAGCCTTGGCCTGAACACGTATGCTGGAGCGCGCCCGTCGCTCCCGGATTCCTGGCGATAATTCCCCTTCGCGCCAAGATCGGGTCGTTAATGCGAAGGGCTGTTACCGCCAGGAATCAGTTCCTGGTCTGACGCAGCCCTTCTGAGTCGCGTGTAACACAGGAACAACTCACGCCCCGATCGGGTAAACTGATCTCCATCGCTGCCTATGCCCCTGTCGAAAGGTGACCGGCTGGGTCCCTACGAAATCCTTGCTCTAGTGGGCAAGGGCGGCATGGGGGAGGTTTATCGCGCGCACGATGAACGGGTGCGCCGTGATGTTGCGATCAAAGTTTCCAGCGCTCAGTTCACCGAGCGCTTCGCCCAGGAAGCTCGAGCCATCGCCGCGCTCAACCATACCAACATCTGTCATCTTTACGACGTCGCGACCTCGCCGGATGGCTTTGGCTACCTGGTCATGGAGTATGTCGAAGGCGAGGATCTCAAGGGTCCGCTCGGCTTCGACGAGGGATTGCCCATCGTCCGGCAATTGATCGACGGCATTGAGGCCGCGCACGAGAAGAATATCGTTCACCGCGACCTGAAGCCCGCCAACATCAAGATCACTCCCGAAGGCGTGGTCAAGATTCTGGACTTCGGCGTGGCCAAGCCCATGGACCCTGCCCCGTCCAGCGGCAGCGATGCCGGAAACTCTCCGACGTTGACCATGGGTCCGACCGCGATGGGCACGATCCTGGGGACAGCCGCATACATGGCTCCCGAGCAAGCCAGGGGCAAGCAGGCGGACAAACGTTCCGACATCTGGTCCTTCGGCGTGATCCTGTTTGAACTGTTGACCGGCCAAAAAATGTTCACCGGGGAAACGCCGGTGGAGATTCTCGGCAGTGTTTTGAAAAAAGACCCGGATCTTTCCGTCGCGCCCGCGCGCGTGCGCAAGCTGCTGAGCTGGTGTTTGGAGAAGGATCGCAAGCAGCGGCTGGCGTCGATTAGCGATGCGCGCAGATTGTTGGAGGAGGAACCTCCGGCTCCTGTTGCCGCGCCACCGCCGCGGCACGGAACCACGGGGTGGATGTTGGCCGCGTGCATCCTCGCACCCGCGCTCGCCGCCGTGAGCTTCATTCACTTCCGCGAGGCGGCACCGGAGCGTCCGCTGATTCGCCTGGATGTCGATCTGGGGGCCGACGTCGCGCTGCCGCTGCCGGTCGGCGGCGCGAGCGATATCGGCATCTCTCCCGACGGCACGAGGATCGTCTATAACGCGGGAAGCATCGCCGCCGGAACTAACGTGCTTCATGTCAGAAATCTGGATCAGGCCCAGGCGACGGAACTCACCAAAGGCGGCAATCCGGTGTTTTCTCCCGACGGGCAGTGGATCGCGTTCGAGATAGTCGGTTCCAGGGGGATCAGCAAGATCTCGGTGGAAGGGGGCGCGGTGGTGCCGGTAACCAACCAGAACGTAGCGGGCGCCGGCTTCACTTGGATGGAAGGGGGCGGTTTCGTCGTGTCGCAGCGGTCCAAGGGCCTCATGCGAATTGGTACAACCCAAGGGAATCCCGAAACGATCACGGAACTGGCACAGGGAGAGACGCTGCATTCCTATCCGCGGTTGTTGCCGGGAGGCAAGGCCGTGCTTTTCGTGGCACAGGGAGCCGCGCCTAGTGATGACAGCAAGACCATCGAAGTGGTAACGCTCGCCGATCATCGCCGCAAGGTACTTGTGCGGGGAGGCACGTCCCCGCATTACCTGCCGACGGGCCACCTGATCTACACGAATAAATCAACGTTGTTCGGGGTACCCTTCGATCTCGACAAGCTGGAGGTGCGCGGCGCAGCGGTTCCGCTGGTAAGCGATATCGCATCCAGCCAGAGCGGAGTGGGCCAGTTCGATATCTCCGCGACCGGCACGCTCATTTACCGCAAAGCCAGCCAGGCTGCGGCCTCGAACTCGACCATCGAATGGGTGGACGCCTCCGGCAAGCGTCAGCCGTTGCTTGCCAAACCTGCGCCGTACGGGCGGCTGCGGTTCTCCCCGGACGGGAGGAGGCTGGCGCTTCAAATCAACGATGGCGGGCAATCGGACCTGTGGGTCTACGATGTTCAGCGCGACGCCATGACGCGGCTGACATCGCTCGGACTTAGCGAATATCCTGAGTGGAGCGCGGATGGAAAGTACATAGCGTTCACGAATGCCAACGAGCTGTATTTCACCCGCTCTGATGGCGCCATCCAGCCGCAGGTTCTGCTTCCGGGCAAGGCTCGGCAGCTTCCCAGCTCCTTTTCGCCGGACAACAAGCGGCTGGCGTATTCAGAAAGTGCAGCGCCCAGCCAGATCTGGACGGTTCCGCTGGAAGAGCAGGACGGCCGGCTGAAGGCCGGGCAACCGGAACAGTTCCTGAAGAGCACATCCATCGACGGCGCCGGGAGATTCTCACCGGACGGGCACTGGATGGCGTATGCTTCCTTTGAATCCGGAAAGGTGGAGATTTATGTGCGGGCGTTCCCGCCGCCCGCTTCGGGGATCGGAGGCAAATGGCAGATCTCGAACAACGGCGCAGGAACTGGCGCGTCCTGGTGGGCGCGTAACGGCCACGAGCTTTATTACCGGCAAGGCGATCAGCTCATGGCCGTGAGCTACACCGCGAAGGGCGATGTTTTCCTGGCAGAGAAGCCACGGGTGTGGATCCCCAAGCTGGGCGGGACGGTGATCGACATAGCGCCGGACGACAAGCGGGTGGCAGTAGTGACGGCAACGGAGGAGGCGGCGCCGCAGCAGGAGCACGAGCTCGTGATGCTGCTGAACTTTTTTGATGAGGTTCGGCGGAGGGTGCCGGGGAAGTAGGGTGGGCGACACCCCCAACACGAGTATGGGGGGCTTAAGCCGCTAATAGAGACTGGTACTCGACGCGCAAGGTGCACCAACCAGGCCGTGCACGAAGACTCCCGTCACCATCGGACGAATTGGGAAGCTACGCTCAAACGCTGAACCTGCCCCGCAGCAATCGCGCGCCATTCCGAGTACAATCGTCTGTCATGAAACTCCGTACCGCGCCCGTGTTCGTCGCCGCCTTCGCCGCGCTCATCACGCTTCTCGTGCAAGCGCAGCAACCCGCCGCTGCGCCCGGCGCCGCTCCCGGCAAGGACAAAGCGAAAGCCAAGGGCGGTACCCCCAAAGGCATCAACTGGCCCTCGCCCCCACTTCCCGACTCCCCCTACAAATTCGACACCGGCATCGAACGCAACCTCACCCTCACCATCACCAAAGGCCTCAACACGCCCTTCAGCATGGTGTTCCCCGACGCCAACACCATCCTCATCACCGAACGCGGCGGCAAACTCCGTATCGTCCGCAATGGCGTCCTCGATCCCACACCCGTACCCGGCCTCCCGCCCATCCAGGCCGCCGGACTCACCGGCCTCATGGACATGGCGCTGCATCCGAATTTCGCGCAAAACTCGCTCATTTACATCTGCTACAGCAAACCCAAGGGCGACGACGGCAAAGTCTACGGCCTTACCCTCGCCCGCTTTCGCTGGAACGGCACCGCCATCAGCGACTGGCAAGATCTCTATTCCACGGGCGTCTCCGGCGGCGGCGGCGGCTCACGCATCGTCTTCGGCCGCGACGGCATGGTCTATATGAACGTCAGCGCCGGTGGCGATCCGCCTTCCCCCGCGGCCATGGACACCCAGGATACCGCGAGCCTCCGAGGCAAAGTGCTGCGCCTCCGCGACGACGGCACCATTCCGTCCGACAACCCCTTCGTCAATCGGCCCGGAGCGAAACCCGAAGTCTTCACCATCGGCCATCGCAACATCCTTGGCATGGACGTCAATCCCGTCACTGGCGAGATTTGGGCCTGCGAAGATGGGCCCAACGGCGGCGACGAAGTGAACATCCTCGCCGCCGGCAAGAACTACGGCTGGCCCGTCGTCAGCAACGGACGCATCTACTCCGGCCCGCGCGTCTCCCTCGATCCTTATAAAGAAGGTATGGAGCCGCCCGTCATCTATTGGGTGCCCGCCATAGCCGTCTCCGGCCTGCACTTCTATACCGGCGACCGCTATCCCAACTGGAAAAACAATTTGTTCATCGGCGGCATGCGCGAAGGGGAAGTCCCGCGTTCCGGGCACCTGGAGCGCATCGATTTCAACGACCAGTGGGAAGAACTCCACCGCGAAGGTATCCTCCGTGACCTGCACAACCGCATCCGCGACGTCCGCCAGGGCCCCGACGGCTTGCTCTACCTGCTCACCGACGAACGCGATGGCGCGCTGCTCCGCATCGACCCCGCGAAGTAGCGCCGCAACCTGCGTGGTTGATCGTAAGGCGGCGTTGCCGCCGGGGCAAGGCGCACAGCGAGGACCCACATCATGCACACGACCGGAGCGTGCCATAAGGTCGGTTCGTGTAAGAGGGGCTGTCCCGCCCGTTAAGATCGTCCAGTCCGACTAAACCACTTGTACGGGTCGACTATACGTCCAAGTGGGTCGTAGTTTCCCACAATCTGACTTCCGGCCCGCGTCACCGCACTATTCCCAAGATGCAACTATGATTTAATCGCAGGGACGCATATGCTTCGGATATTCAGGCTAGGGCTTGCGATCCTGCTCATGTTCTGGTTGTTTCGACAGGTCGGGAGGCCGAGAGGTCCGCTTGGCAGGAGCATGGTTCGGGGGTGGAACCGGAGTCACGCCAAACTGACCGACTGGGGGTTACAGCAGGTGATTCTGCCGAAGAACGCGGTGATGCTGGATGTCGGCTGCGGGGGCGGACGAACGGTGAGCCGGCTCTCGGCGCTGGCCCCGGCGGGGAGAGTCGTCGGGCTTGACGTGTCGGCCGCCAGCGCTGCCGTCGCGCAGGACACCAATGCCGGCGGTATCGAGTCCGGGCGAGTCCAGATCCTACAGGGTTCGGTAGCCGCGTTGCCGTTTCCGAGCGGCGTATTCGACATTGTGACGGCCGTCGAGACGCACTATTATTGGCCCAACCTTGCAGCGAACGTGAAAGAGATCCTGAGAGTCCTCAAACCCGGCGGGACGTTCGCCTTGATCGCGGAGGCGTACCGGGGCGGACCACTCTGCCTGATTTATGGGATCATCGTGCCATTGATCGGGGCCGCGTTACTGAGTGACGCGGAACACCGCGACCTGTTGATCCAAGCGGGATTTACCGAGGTGGTCACCAAACACGTGCCGGGCAAGAATTGGATCTGCGCTACGGGCCGCAAGCCTTAACCACGTGGCTCCACGCGGCTGCCGCCGTCGCACATCATGTGCTCGTATCGGATCTCCACGCTTGGGTTTGTGAGGGTGACGAATGAAACCGATCTTCGTGAGCTTTCGCTGAGAAAACCCGGCAGCTATGTTCTGCGGACGCTGCGGCCAATAAACGGCGTTGTAGGAAGTTGGCTAAGTACTTGGACGTAAAACGCCGTAGTCGGAGATCTGACGATCGTGATTCCTGTTGCGAAATCCCCTTCGCGCCAAGATCGGATCCAGGGCGAGGAGGGCTGTCACCGCCAGCCATCGACTCCCCGAGGACATCGGAGGAGGAAGGGATCTGGACACACGGTCCGGACGCCAGAGCATCCAACGCGCCGGGTGCTTATTCCTTCCAGCCTTCGGGCGGGTTGCTGCCGCTCGCGATCTGGCGCGTCTTGTAGAGCCACTGGCCGTTTACCTTGACCCACGTCGCGTATTCCTTCCCCTGAGTCGTGAACTTCATCGGATCGCCCACCTTGTCCTGCCGGTACTCGGTGAAAATGACCTGTGAGGTGGCCGTGTCGCCGTGCACGATGATCAGCGGATTCTCGATCGCCACGTTGAAAGCGGTCCTCTCGCGCGGGGGCGCCGTGGCGGCAGCAGGCGCCGCTCCAGCCGCAGGGGCTGCACTACCTGAAGGGGGCGTCGCGCCGGCTTGAGGCGTCGAGGGAGTTCGGTTGTAGGCCTGCCTGATGCCTTCCTTGCCCTTGTAGTGCCTGGTGCCGAGAATCAACTCGCCGTCCTCGGCATAAAAGCTCTCTTCGCTCTGCCGGTCCACTTTGCCGAAGTTGTAGTAGTAACGCGTGATCTGATCCAGGATGAGTTGGCGGTCAATCAATGACTGCACAGTCATCTTGTCTTGGGCACGCGCAGCCGGTGCGCTTACCAGCGCGAGGCCGCACAGCGCCAACGCGCCCGCCCCTACGGTCGCCTGACGAATGGAATTCAGTTTCATGACATCTCCCTGTTAGCTTACCCTTTACGTAAATCCTTGCCCTGCGCGATCTTACAAGACAGCATCTGCAACTGCCTCTGAGTTTTACACCGTCCCGAGACATAGTAACAGAACGTTCCGCAAACATGGGTTACACCTCTTCACTGCGCAGAACGCGGCGACCGAGACTGCACTCGCTGACGCGGACGTGAGTTTAAACCGGCCGGTCTGTTGAGCCGCAGATCAGGTCTTTCTTGAAGCCCACCGACCCGGACGAGTGTCACGCGAGCCCGAAGTCGGCTTGTGGCCCCTAGCCGTGTCGCTTCGTCCGGATTGTGGGTCACTCGTACCCGACTCGGAACACGAGCCAGATGGATTGTAGGAAATCTGCCGGCCCGTCCTCACGGATGGCTGGCAACCCTAGGTGAGGCGTTTGCGGAATCAGCTCAATCCGGATAACCGCGGGGGTGGAGCAGCTCGCGGATGCGGTTGAGGATTGGCTTGGCGTAGAGCGGCTTCATGAAGACAGCTTGGGCATTGAAGCTGTCGGCGGCTTGGAGCGTGGCGGGGCTGAGCCAGGCGGAGGTGCCGATGGCGGCGACGGCGAACTGAGGCCGGCCGGACTGCAAGGAGTGAAGCAACGCGAGCCGCTCTTGCGCGGGGATGGCGAGGCTGAGGAGCACCAGATCGACTGGCGCAGTGGACAGCGCGTCTGCTTCGCTGGCTTTCCGTGCGGCCGAAACCTCGTAGCCGGCTCGCGCGAGAGTGCGTTGGAACCATTCGCGCGTGATGGGATCGGGGTCGATCAGCAGCACGCGGGGCACGGCGGAGCGGACGGCCATGGTGACTCCGGCGGGGCTGGAGGCGTTGCCGATGGTGAGCGTGATAGGCACGGCATCGCCAATGGGCGCGTTGGCGGGCACACGAAAATTCGCTTGGAATAAGCCGGTAACGGCGTGCGGAGCTTCTCCGTGCCAGACGATTTCGGCAGGCTCGCCGCCCACGGTGACGCGGACCGGCAGCCGGGGCACGGGATAATCGGCGGGGCGATCGTAAAAGGAGACTGCGCCGGTAATGCCGGGAGGGGTGGTCTGGCCTTCGCCGGTGGCATAAAGCGTGGCGAGGGAGCCGCGCTTGGCGGGATTGCGCACGGAGTTGCAGCAGCCGAGCTCATTGAGCATCGCCGCCTGACCGTGGCCGGTGGAATCGAGCGTGAACAAAGCGGGCGCGCTTTCGACGACGCCGAGAGTGACGGCGGGTGAAGGCACGCCTTGGTATTCGACGACGACTTGCGTGCTGCCGTGCCCCGCGATTTCGTACGGCACCACGGCCATGATGTCGCCCGCGAAGGCGTAGGCGAGCGGCGCGGGGATGCCGTCGAACAAGACCCGAGTGCCGCCGAGTGAAGTGGTCACATTGCCGGCCCTGTCGAGTTGGGCTCCGAGGAGCAGCGCGGGGCCAAGGCCGCGAGGATGCAGGATGACGATTTCGCCGGGAGAAACGGGGCCGGAGAAGTGGTCGGGCGCACGGACCAGGAATGGATCGACGGCGAAAAGACCAGCGCGCAGAAGCAAGAGGAGAGCCGCGAGTTTCATGACGCCGGAAGTCTTCATTTTACCGGTCTTGATTTTGGGCGTGGCGGCGCATTCGTCCCCGGATGGTCCCACTGGTCCCTGAAGTATTTTCAAATCCAGGGAATCGCCACATGCTGGAAGCATGAAGAAAGCCACGACCATTGCGGCGATTATTATGACCGGCGTCGGCTGGGGCGGGGAACCAGCGGACTCGCAGTATTCGCCGCTCAAAGGCATCAACGCGAAAAACGTTGCAAAGCTGAAGCTCGCGTGGACTTACCGCACGGGTGAGCCGCTGACTGCGGTGCCGGGCGGGGGCAAGGCTCCGATGTTTGAGGCGACCGCGGTTTACGCGAACGCCCTTTTATACATCGGGACTCCGTACGGGCACGCAATCGCGATCGACCCGCTGACGGGGAAGGAGCGATGGTCGTTCGACGCGCACATCAATCTGCGTGGAAATTACGGCGATTTCACGAATCGCGGCGTGACTGCGTGGATGGATACAAATGCTGCAACGGGAGCTGCTTGCGCGCGGCGGATTTTCTTCGCGAGTATCGACGCGCGGCTATTTTCGCTGGACGCGATGACGGGAAAGCCGTGCGAAGGTTTCGGGGACAAGGGAGAGATCGATTTGACCAAGGGATTGCGGCGGCGGCCGATGTACACGGGCGAAGTGGAGGAGACCGCGCCGCCGGCGGTGATCGACGATGTGGTGATCGTGGGGTCAGGGATTGCGGATAATTTTCGCGTGAACGCGCCGAGCGCGGAGGTGCGCGCCTTCGATGTGCGGACGGGCCAGCTGAAGTGGAGCTGGGATCCGATGGCGGCCATGCCGGGGGTGGGCGCGGCAAACGCGTGGTCGAGGATCACGGTGGATCCGGCGAATCATTTGGTGTTCGTGCCGACGGGCAGCGCGAGTCCGGATTATTTTGGCGGAGAGCGGCTGGGAGATAATCTCTACGCCAATTCGGTGGTGGCCCTGCGCAGTCAAACGGGCGAAATGGTTTGGCATTTCCAGACGGTGCATCACGATTTATGGGACTACGACGCAGCGTCGCCGCCGGCGCTGCTGACCATCCGCAGGGGGGCGGAGCGGATTCAAGCGGTCGCGGCGGGATCGAAGACCGGGCACATCTTTGTCCTCGATCGGTTAAGTGGCAATCCGGTGTTTCCGGTGGAGGAGCGGGCGGTTCCCAAGAGCGACATGCCGGGCGAGCAGGCATCGGCGACGCAGCCGTTTCCGACGCTGCCTGCGCCACTGGGCGTACAGAAGATGACGGCGGACGATGGGTGGGGACCGACGCCTGCGGATCGCGAGTGGTGCCGCGAGCAGCTTAAGGGAATGCGCGGCGAGGGGATCTTCACGCCGCCGAGCTTGCAGGGGACAATCGCGCTGCCGGGAAACATCGGCGGACTGCACTGGGGCGGGATCGCGACGGATTCCGCGCGCGGGTTGATGATCGCGCCCAGCAACAATTTCATGGCGGTGGTCCGGCTGATGCCACGTGACAAGCTGGAGGAATATCGCAAGCAGCATCCGGGTTGGGAGACGGCGCTGCAACTCGGGACGCCGTATGGGATGGCGCGAATCTTTCTCCGGTCGCCGAGCGGATTCCCGTGCAATCCTCCGCCTTTCGGTACGCTTTCGGCGATCGATGCGGTGACAGGGAAGCTGCGCTGGCAGGTGCCGCTGGGCGAGATGCCGCTGCCGGGAGCAAAGCCGGAGTGGGGCTCGGTCAACCTGGGCGGTCCGCTTACGACGGCCGGAGGGGTGGTGTTCATCGGCGCGACGCTGGATGCTAAGATTCGCGCGTTCGATGTCGAGACGGGGAAGGAGCTATGGCAGGGCGAACTGCCGGCCAGCGCGCGGTCGACGCCGATGACATTTCGCGCCGCCAACGGAAAACAGTTCGTGGTGATTGCGGCGGGAGGGCATGACTTGGCGTTCGGCAAGCTGGACAATGCGCTGGTGGCGTTTACGCTTCCTGGAAGGAACTAGACTCAGATAGAGATGCTGGCCGGCAGCAAAGAATGGAATCGCGTACGCGAATTCCCTTGGGGAAAGATCGCGCTGCTGTTTACTGGAACCGGCGTGCTGGAGTTCTTCTATCATGCCCTGGACCCGATTGCGCGGGGACATGGAGTAGATTTCGTCCGCGTCTTCGCCGAGGAGTTGACCGGACAGTGGGCGATGCTGGCGATCAGCCCTCTGATTGCGTGGGTGACTCTGAAGTTTCCGCTGCGCGACGGAGGGTGGAAGCGGTGGTGGCCGGTCTACGTGGCGGCAGGAATTTTGGGAGGGTTTCTGTGCACCACCATTATTTATGGCGAGAGGATCGCCGTGTTCGCGGCAATGGGGCGCGGACTCTACGATTACGGGATCATGCGCGTGCGCTACTTCATGGAGCTGCCGGCGCAATTGACCGGGATCGCCACCATCATGATCGTGGCTTCCTACGCCGAGCACCGGCGGCTCTACCAGGAACGCGAGGCGCGGATTCAAACGCTGGAACGGCAGGTAGTACAGGCGCAACTGGAGACGCTGCAAATGCAGTTGCAACCGCATTTCCTGTTCAACGCGCTGAATGCGATTTCGGCAATCGTGTATGAAGACGCGGCCGCGGCCGACCGGATGATCGGCGCGTTGGGCGACTTCCTGCGGCGCGTGC
This sequence comes from Bryobacteraceae bacterium, assembly GCA_030041495.1. GTDB lineage: Bacteria > Acidobacteriota > Terriglobia > Bryobacterales > Bryobacteraceae > Palsa-187. Next base: position 10,994 of record JASHNT010000046.1, read on the forward strand.
TGCGAACGGACAAGACCCTGGAGGTTCCGCTGCATGAGGAACTGGAGATGCTGGATCTGTATCTCTGCGTCATGCGCAGCCGGTTCGAGGACAAGCTGGAGTGCACAGTCGAAGCGGCGGCGGAGATCAAAGATGCGCTGGTTCCGCAACTGATCTTGCAGCCGCTGGTGGAGAACGCCCTGCGCTATGCGGCCGATCCGGAAACGGGACGAATCGCCGTTGCAGTGGGAGCGCGGCGAAGCGGAGATCGAGTTTGCCTGGAAATCCGGGATCACGGGCGGGCTAATGGCCACGCTGCTTCCGGCAACGGCGTGGGGTTGAAGAACCTCGCGGGCCGTTTGGAGCGGCTCTACGGCGAAGACGCGCGGCTCCAAGTGGAACATTCTCAGGGCAGCGGGACCAACGTGCTGGTGGAGGTTCCCTATCACACGGCACCGCTCGCGCGGGCTGTATGAGCATTTGCGCGATGATCGTGGACGATGAGGCTCCGGCGCGGCGCAAGCTGGCGCGGCTGCTGGCGGCGCATGCAGATGTTTCGATCTCCGGCGAAGCTTCTACAGGCAAGGAAGCCGTCGCGCTGCTTAAGGCCGACCGGCCGGATGTGCTGTTTCTAGACGTGCAGATGCCGGGACTGGGCGGCTTCGCGGTGCTGGAAACATTAGGCGGGATGGAAGGCGTTGCGGTGGTGTTCGTCACAGCTTTCGACGAGTACGCGGTGCGGGCGTTTGAGGTGGAAGCGCTGGATTATTTGCTGAAGCCGGTGACGGAGGCGCGCCTCAGGAAGGTGCTGGATCGAGTGAGGGAGCAGGCCGCGCAGGTTGCCGCGCACTCGAAAGCGCCGGGAGGCTACTGGAAGCGGATTCTGGTGCGGGGCCCGCGCATGCTGCAATTTGTCGATATCCAGAGAATCGACTGGATCGAAGCCGACCGCAATTACGCGGTACTGCACTGCGGCGATGCCGAGCACCTGGTTCGATCGACCATCGAATCTTTCCTGGCTGGATTGGACCCGGCCGAGTTCGCGCGCGTGAACCGCTCGACCGCCGTGAATCTGAGGCGGGTGCGCGAACTGCATCCGTGGACCCACGGCGAATACCGCGTGGTGCTAGACGGCGGCCAGGAGTTTACATGGAGCCGCCGTTATGTTTCGGGAGCGCTTGGCCGCTTCCTGCCCTGAGCTAAGCTGGGAGGGCATGCTTGCCGAGCCGGCGACGATGGCAGTACTGACGGTGCTGTTCCTGGCGACGGTGATCCGTTCGGCGTTCGGCTTCGGCGAAGCGCTGGTAGCGGTGCCCTTGCTCGCGCTGGTTGTGCCGGTGGAAATTGCCGCGCCGGTGGCGGTGCTGGCGTCGATCACGATTGCCTTCATCGCGGTGCTGCAGGACTGGAACAAGATTCACCTGCGCAGCGCGGGCTGGCTGGTGGTTTCCAGCCTGGTGGGGATTCCGCTGGGGCTGGCGATGCTACGGTTCGCTCCGGAGACGGCGGTGAAAATGGCGCTGGCCGCCGTGATCATCGCATTTTCCAGTTACGCCTTGCGAGGCGGGATCGGCCATGGCGAGTTGAAGGGCGACGGACTGGCGTGGGCTTTCGGATTTGTGTCCGGAATCCTGGGCGGAGCCTACGGGATGAACGGACCTCCGCTGGTGATTTACGGATCGCTGAGAGGATGGTCGCCACAACATTTTCGCGCGACTTTGCAAGGCTACTTCCTGCCGGCGAGCCTGGCGGGCATGTACGGGTATTACGTGGCCGGCTTATGGACGCCGACGGTGACCCGCTATTACCTGCTGGCTCTGCCGCTGGTGATTGTGGGAACGCTCGTCGGGCGGGCGATCAATCGAAGAATGGAGGCTCGGCGGTTTTTGCTGTGGGTGCACCGGGGATTGATCGCAACCGGCGCGGTGCTGCTGGTGCAGGCGGTGGTGCGGCTGGCGCAGGGGTGAGGAGCTCGCCTTTCCGAGCCTTACCGGAACGACATCGGCTCTTGGGCAAGGCTGACTCGATGAACATCAAAGCATGTTGGCAAAACTTCCCAAGGAAGAGCGACTTTCGCAAACACGTTCTCGAACAAGACGACCTCCATTCCACGAACCGCGGAAGATCTCTGACGATTTTCGGTTGGGCCGGTCCAGGAAAATCGTGTATTCCCCATACATGGCCGTAAGGAAGTCATCGTCCGAGGTTCCTATCATTTGGAGGGCGTCGGCATTGTTGTAAATGACCAGAACGGAGGGAATGCCGAGGTTGGCGCCGTACTGCACCTGCTTCCGGAAGCCATCAATACGTGCTCGTACGTGCTCGCCGAGAATCGCTGAGAATCCGCGCATACGACCGGAATTCGCCGGCTGATCGAAATACAGCTTCTGAGGCCAACTCCTTCACCTCGAAGACAATCCCGGGCCCACCGATATCCACCAGGTAGTCGGGCCTTGGCGAACCGGCTTCCTCGATTTTCTTGAACGGTAGCCGATTCCGCGAAAGAAAGAACTCGAAAAGCTCCTCGGATCTTGTCTTCATAGTGCATGTCTCGGGAGTCAAGCGTGCGGCGGCTTCCGCAGCCACAAGGAAACGCCTAGCAGCCCGTGTCTAAACCCCAAAAACGGCTGGACCTGAAAATGTTTTGACTTTAAACTTTGGGTATGGCGATGGGGACGCGGAAGATGCGGGAGCGGCAAGAGGGCTTGTGGTACGGCGGCGAGTTGGCCACGGCGCCGGGTCACCCTTTCTATAAACGGCTCAATGAAGTTCTGGACGACGCCAAGTTCGA
>JASHNT010000047.1 GCA_030041495.1 Bryobacteraceae bacterium
TGACGTTGTCAGTGAGGGTGATGGTCGCCTTGTGCATGTGGGGCTTGGCTTCCGTGCCAATCTCCAACTCGCCGTGGACCATGATCCACTCGGTGGTGAGTTCGAGATCTTTGTTGTCGGCGAAGCTCAGTTTGCCGTCGATCCTTAAACCGTGCAGCTCCGGCGGCGTGACATCGAGGACGACGTTCATATCCCTACCGATGGTGACAACGTCGTCTTTGCCGGGCACCTTTTTGTCGGGCCAAGTGGACGCATCAGACCAGCGCTTCGCGCGGGCCGTCGAAGCAGGTTGCTGAGCCTTAACGACAGCATCTCCGCCCAGGATTAAAAAGCCTGGAACCACCAACGAAAGGAACAGGAGAGAACGTTTTCGCATCGTTAAACCTCGACCATCGGTGTAAACAATATCCGGAAATTGATATGCAGCGGCGTGTCCGCTCCATGGTGACTGAACTGGCCCACGATATCAGGTTCCAGAGAGGCCGGCAAGGGACGGGGCGCCCCACTGTCGCGGCCCAGTGAGAAGTTCCTATTTGAGCTAAGTAGAAAGTTTCTATTGACAGCTGAGAGGCTGAAGGATGGAACGAATTCGCCGTCTTGGAGGATGGCTTTAGGTTGGCCATGCTGATCGAGCGGCTGTCGGTCGCAAGCCATACCCTGGCGTTCCTCCTTGGCGGAACACAAGTGTGATGAGACGGCATTGTCCCGCGAACACCTCCGTGCTGAGTTCGCGACTGTACTTCCCAGCCATGGCAAGTTTTAGGCCAAACGAAATTGAAACGCGCATCTAGGCGAGAGGCCCGACGACATCTATCCCTTCGCTTCGGCGGACCTTTGCAAGACCAGGAGCTCTTGAACGTTAAAGATTTGAGCAACCGCCTGCCGTAGGTCGGCAGCAGCCGCGTTATAGGGATTCAGAAGCGGCTGCACCATCGCGGTCGGGACGGTCCGGAACGGCCGCTGGCCCGCCGGCGTTTCAATCAGGTTCACGAACGCGTCTACGACCGGTTCCGGACCAGGGGTTTCCGGGGCCTCGTTCGCCGCATCGAAGACACTCTTGACGCGGGCGGCGTATTCGGCCGCCGCGCCATAGTCCGCGACACGGATTTGATCGGCGGGAGCGGTGAAGTTCTCAAGGATTGGTGTCCGATGGATGCCCGGCTCCACCACGACGGAGTCCACGCCGAAAGGCGCGAGTTCGAACCGGTACGCGTCGGCCATCGCCTCCAGCGCGAATTTGCTGGCGCAGTAGACAGCCATGGCGGGAAGCACGACGCGCCCGGCGGCGGAGCTCACATGGATGAGCAACCCGCTGCGTTGACGGCGCATGGAAGGCAGCACGGCGCGATTGACGCGCGCTGCTCCAAACAGGTTAACCTCGAATAGCCGTTTGAACTGCTCGATCGTGTAGGCTTCGGTCAACCCCAGCGCGCCGACCCCGGCATTGTTGATCGCCACGTCGATGCGTCCCGCCTTCTCAAGAGCGGCTTCGACGGCCTTGCTTACAGAATCGTCGTTGGTGACATCCAGGTCCTGGACCTGAAGCCGCCAGCCTTCTTTGCTGGCGAGTGATTGCAACGCGGCACAATGCAACGCGTTGCTGCCGGAGCAATTGCGCATGGTTGCAAAGACGGTGTAGCCGCGCCGGGCTAGCGTTTCCGCGGCGGCGCGCCCGAAGCCGGTACTCGCTCCCGTAATAAAAACGACGCCATTCATGGCGTGTCCTCCTGTCCAGCTCAGAATATCCCATTCTGATCTCCGAGCCGCGCTCGCCAGACTACATGGAACAGAAAGCCGAAGACGGCTGCAGGCCACGCTGCGCCGCCGCATTCGCCGCGGTCAGGGTTTCATCCGTTCTATTGCGTGAACATCATCCGGCGTGATGGAGCACCAACCCTTGACGGGAAGGCCGCCTTCTCCAAAGCGACACCAACTCCGGGTGCGCGCGCCCGAGATGTACTCGATCAAGCATCGTAGACGTTCGAGCCGGCGGCGGGTAGGCGCTCGACGCGTCCCTCGAACAGCCTCCCCGCGCAACCGCTGTCGCGCAAGACGTAAACGAGCATGCAGCCATACGACAGATTCATGATTGCGGCTCCGGGTCGGAACTCGGCTCGCAGGACGGGGCGGGCGCGAAGGGTCGGACTATCTCTGAAAACGTCACGCACGCGAGGCCCCAATCCACGGGCCGCCGAAGGCAACTTCCGCGCTGTGGAGCTGCCGGGCGGACCCTGCGGCTGGCCCGGCTCAGATCCGCCGCTCCTTGATTGGGCGACAGCATTCGGATCAGGTCGGTCTTGAACACGTCGAAGTTCTTTCCATCGATCCTGATCGTTACAAAACGGAAGGATCGCCGGCCCTCCGTCGCCGGACACATTATTTCCTGCGAATCTCTTCAAGACGTACGGATAGCTTGCATTCTGGCCAAATGCCGTGGCTGCCACAATCACTCCCGAGAGCGCGCGTAGCATCGTTCTAGTTCTAGACCGTCAGGTACACCGTCTGCGCGACCCGAGTCGAGCCGACGGTGACGTCGATCTGGTAGTCGCCGTCGGCGACCTGGGGAACCGTGATGTTGAATTGATACAGGCCGACCGCATTCGGCGCGAGCTCAAGCTGTACTACCCAGGCTTCGGCTGGCATGCCTTCCATCGCCAGAACATCACTTGGCGGCAACAAGTAGGGGGCGCAACTCCGCTAGAAGCGCAGCGTGCCGCTGGCCACGGGCGCCGGGACATGACGTCTCTGTACACGGTGTGAGAAGGGGGAACGGGAGCGGGCTTAGGGTGGAGGCGAGGTTCGCAAAAATGATGGAAACCCCGGACGTCACGCCGCAGTGAGAACTTCCAGGGCCGAAAAGGAAATGGCCCGAATGTGGCCCAGCGGCCCGGACCGAACAACAGCTAAAAGATTGGTGGACCTGGAGAGATTCGAACTCTCGACCTCTTCCATGCCATGGAAGCGCGCTCCCAACTGCGCCACAGGCCCGCTCGGGTGGGGTGTAGCAACCTGCTACAGTCAGCAGAATAACACGGCCGGCCACGGGGACGCACCTCGAAGCGGTTACACTGAGTATAAGTGTCGACAAGCACCACTCCGGCGGGCGCCCCAAGCGTGGCCGCGCCGGTTTCAGCCATCACGCCCGAAAAAACGGCGTTCCGCATCCTGGCGGCCATCAGCTTCTGCCACCTGCTGAACGACCTGATGCAGTCTGTCATCCCGGCCGTCTACCCGATCCTCAAAACCACCTACCACCTCGACTTCGGCCAGATCGGCATGATCACGCTGACCATCCAGCTCACGGCGTCGCTGTTGCAGCCCTTGATCGGCACGTTCACGGACCGCCGGCCGACCCCTTTCTCGCTTCCCGCAGGCATGGCTTTCACGCTTGCCGGACTGCTGCTTCTCGCTTCCGCGCCGACTTATCACGCAGTCTTGCTGGCCGTGGGCATGGTCGGCATCGGCTCCTCGGTGTTTCATCCCGAATCCTCGCGCGTGGCGCGCATGGCCTCCGGAGGCAAGCATGGCCTGGCGCAATCGCTGTTTCAAGTCGGCGGCAATTTCGGAACCTCGCTGGGACCCCTGCTGGCTGCCTTCGTAGTGCTGCCGGAGGGGCAGCGCAGTATCGCGTGGTTTTCCGCCGCGGCGTTGATCGCGATTATCGTGCTCAGCCGCGTGAGCCTGTGGTACAAGCGCAATCGCCACTCGGCTGGCAAGGCACACGCCCGCAAGGCTGGCGAAGGCGACCACCCCTCCTCCAACCGCATCGCCATCGCCTTGGCCGTGCTGTGCTCGCTGATGCTTTCGAAATTCGTCTACATGGCGAGCCTGAGCAGCTACTACACTTTCTTCCTCATCAACCGCTTCCATGTCTCCGTGCAGAACGCGCAGATTCATCTGTTCGTATTCCTTGGCGCGGTGGCCGCCGGCACCATCATCGGAGGACCAATCGGCGACCGCATCGGAAGAAAGAAGGTGATCTGGTGCTCCATCCTGGGCATCCTTCCGTTTACGCTGATGCTGCCCTACGCGAACCTGTTCTGGACCGGACTGCTCACGGTCATCATCGGCATGACGCTGGCCTCGGCCTTTCCGGCCATCGTGGTCTACGCGCAGGAACTGGTGCCCGGTAAAATCGGCGCCATCTCCGGCTTGTTCTTCGGCCTCGCCTTCGGACTGGCCGGATTGGGAGCGGCAGTGCTCGGCCGCCTGGCCGATTCCACCAGCATCGAGTTCGTCTATCAGGTCTGCTCCGTGCTGCCAGCCCTGGGCCTGCTGACCGTGTTCCTGCCGGACATGGGAACCGCCCGCGCCCGGCGCGCGTCGTAAGCCGGTAGTGAGACAAAGCCGCGCAGAGTAGAAGCGGAGATATAATTGTGCGTATGCGGTCGTCTCTTCGAACCTCTCTGATGCTGGTGTGTGTGCTGGCGCCATCCGCCGTCTACGCCGAGATCACGATCATGGATGAGATCGTGTGCAAGGTGAACGGCGACATCGTCACCAAGAGCGAGCTCGACAGGAAAGAAAAGGACCTGGAGCAATTCCTCCACGAAAACGGCTTGACCGGTGAAAAGTTCGAGGAGGAGCTCAAGGGCCAGCAGCCGAACCTGTTGCGGCAGGAAATCGACGATCTGCTACTCACGCAGAAAGCCAAGGAGATGGATATCAAGGTCGACACCGATCTGAACAAGCAGATGGCCGACCTTCAGCGGCGGTCCAAGATTACCGACCCGGATAAATTCGAGGCCTTCGTGCAGGAGCAGACCGGCATGCCTTACGAGGATTACCGCGGCATGATGAAGGACAATCTGCTGCGGCAGCGGGTGATCGGCGAGGAGGTCAGCCGCAAGATCCAGTTCAAGCGCGAGGAGCTGGAGGCTTACTACAACGCCCACAAAGATGAGTTCATGCGCCAGGAAGAAGTGTTCCTGCGCGATATTTTCATTTCCACCTTCGGCATGAATGCCCAAGGCGTGGCCGCCGCCGAGAAGAAAGCCAAGGATCTGGTGGCCCGCGCCAACAAGGGAGAAAACTTCGCCGACCTAGCCTCAGCCAATTCCGACAAAGCCAGCAACGCCGCGCAGGGCGGTGCGCTCCCGCCTTATACCAAGAACGGCACACCCGGTGATCACATGCCGCCGGAGCTTGAGGGTCTGGTGTGGGACAAGGCCAAGGGCTTCGTCACCGATCCCATCAAGTTCGACGACGGCTTCGAGATCCTCTACGTGGATGATCACCAAAAGGCCGGATTGGCGACCTTCGACGAAGTGCAGGGCGAAGTGCAGCAGAAGCTGTTTGAGCCGCGCTTCAACCCGGCCTTGCGCGGCTATCTCAACAAACTTCGCGAGACTGCCTTCCTCGAAATCAAGCCCGGCTACCTGGACACCGGTGCGATCCCCAACAAGGACACCAGTTGGGTGGATCCGGCCCAGCTCAAGCCGGAAACCATCAAGAAGGAAGACTACCTGGCGCAGACGCACCACAAGCACCTGCTGGGCTTCATCCCCATTCCCGGCACCTCCACCAACGCCAAGGGCACTTCCTCTTCGCGCTGAGTCTTTGTCCTGACCTTGCGCGCCGATGAAGTCGCCCTACATTAGCGAGCTGGAGCCCAACCAGACCATCACCGGAACGTTTTTGGTTTCCCACAAAGACGTTCGCCAGAAAAAATCGGGCGAGCCGTATCTATCTCTGACGCTCTCCGACCGCACCGGCGACCTCGACGCCAAGATGTGGGACAACGCGGCGGAAGCAATCCCAACTTTCGAGCGCGACAGCTTCGTGCGCGTCAAGGGATTGGTCCAAATCTTCCAGAACCGGCCACAGTTGACCATCCACAAGATTCAGCCGGTGGCGGATTCCGAGGTCGAATCCTCGGATTACTTCCCGGTTTCCAAGCGCGACCGCGAGGAGATGTTCCGCGAGATGGAAGGCTGGATCGCAGGCATGAGCAATCCGCACCTGAAGGCTCTGCTTCAGTCGATCTTCGCCGATCCTAAAATCGCGCTCGCCTACCGCACCGCACCCGCCGCCAAGAGCGTCCACCACAACTGGATCGGCGGGTTGATCGAGCACGTGCTCTCACTGTGCGTCCTGGCGAAGTTCACCGCGGCGCATTATGCGGACATCGACCTCGACCTCATGTTGTCCGGCGTCATCCTGCACGACCTGGGCAAGATCCACGAGCTCAGTTACTCGCGCAGTTTCGCCTATACCGACCAAGGCCAACTGCTCGGGCACATCGTGATTGGTGCGCGGATGGTGGATGAAAAAATCGCCCTGCTTCCGGATTTTCCCGCGCCGCTCCGCGATCTGTTACTGCACATGATTCTAAGCCATCACGGCCAGCTCGAGTTCGGCTCGCCAAAGGTTCCTGTTTTTCCCGAGGCTCTCTTGCTGCATCTGCTCGACACCCTCGATTCAAAGATGGAGTGCATGCGCGCGTTGATCGAGCGCGACCAGATGGTGGAAGGCGCCTGGACCGGCTACAGCAGCGCGCTCGAACGCAACGCGCTCAAGAAAGCCAAGTTCTCAGAGCCAAAGTCGCCCGCTCTCTCGGCTGCTCCGGCTCCCTCTGCTTCGGGCCGCGCGAAAGCTAACGGCGAGCGGCGTCCCGCGCCCAATTCACCGTTCTCGGAAAAATTGCGCGACGCGTTGAACCGGGAAGGCTGACCACCTCCTTACAAACGTGACGCGACCATCCCCGCTATCTCTTCTCCAATGGCCAGCGAAGCGGTCGCGGCCGGACTGGGCGCGTTCACCACGTGGATTTCGCGCTCGCCTTCGACGAAGTTGAAGTCGTCCAGCAGCGTTCCCTCCGGCAACATCGCCTGAGCGCGCACTCCGGCGCCGCCCGGCAAAAGATCGCCGAGTTGAATCTCCGGCACCAAGCGCCGGAGTGAGCGGCAGAACAACTCCTTGCTAAAGGAGCGTTGCAGTTCCATCCAGCAGGCTTTGGGATAACGCGCCAGAAATCGCCACAGCCCGCCGAACGTCAGTGCGTCGAACGAGTCGCGAAGATTGATGTCCGTTCTGGTGTAGCCCTCGCGCGCGAACGCCAGCACGGCATTGGGTCCCGCCTCCACGCCACCGTGAATCATGCGCGTGAAGTGCACGCCAAGAAATGGAAACCGCGGATCCGGCACCGGGTAAATCAAGTTGCGCGCCAGATACTGCCGCTCCGGCCGGATCAAATAATATTCGCCGCGAAACGGCACGATGCGCGCCTTGCGAGGCCGCCCGCTGAGCGCCGCCAGCCGGTCCGAGTACAAGCCCCCGCAAGTCACCACCCGATCGCAAGCCAGCTCTCCCTTGGCGTGCTCCACTCGCCAGCCTTTTCCGTCGCGAGCGAGCGCCGTGACTCGCGCACCCGTGACGATTTCGCCTCCGCGCGCGCGAATCTCCTCCACCAGGACTTCGCACACGCGCGGATAATCGGCGATGCCTTCTTCGGGAACATGAATCGCCGCAACCCCTGCGGCGTGCGGCTCAAGTATGTGGATTTGTTCGGGCGTCAGCAAACGCAAACCGCGAAGCCCGTTCTGCTGCCCACGCTCAAGCAGGGCCTGAAGCCGAGGAACCTCCTCCGCGCTGGTAGCCACCACCACTTTGCCGCAGACTTCGTGAGGAATCGAATGAGCACGGCAGAACTCGACCATCTGCCGCACGCCGCTCACAGCGAGCTTCGCGCGCTGCGACCCCGGCCGGTAATACAAGCCGCAGTGCAGCACGCCGCTGTTGTGGCTGCTCTGGTGCCGCCCGACCGCGTCTTCTTTTTCGAGTACGCTGACCCGCGCATCCGGAATCCGCTCCAACAGCCGGTACGCTGTGGCCAACCCGACGATGCCTCCGCCCACCACCGCAATGCTTGCGCTCACATCCGACTATCATATACGGAGGTGAAGCTTGCCTCTTTAAGGGTCCGCCGCACAACGGAGCCTAGCGCGGCCGGACCGAGTGGGCATTCGCGCTGGACGAAGGCCGCGCCGGCCCTGTTCCGCTCCCGTCTGACCGCGCCCTTGCTACTGCTCGCGGTCCTCGGACTTGGACTTTCCGGCATCCGCCGTAGCCTGTGGCTGGACGAATCCTGGGTGGCGAATTCGATTCAAGTCCCCACGCTTTCCGCCATGTTCCACTACACGGGCTGGCTGCAAGTCACTCCCCCTGTTTTTCTGCTGCTGGCGCGAGCTGCCGTGCATCTCACCGGCCCCTCCAACGCGGCGTTTCGCATCGTTCCTCTTCTGTTCAGCCTCGCCGCCGCGGGACTGATGCTAGCCGCGGCGCGACGAGTGTTGACACCGGCTTTGGCCGCGCTTGCTACCGCGCTTGTGGTTTTCGATCCCACTGCCATCGAATACTCGCACACCTTGAAACCCTACAGTGCGGAGCTTGCTGTGGTGGCGTGCTTGCTGCTGCTGACCATCCGCTTCTTGGAACGCCCCGATTCACGGCGCTTCGCGTCACTCGCCGCCGCCGTGGCCTTTGCGATTCCTCTGGCCTACTCCTCCGTGTTTCTTGTTCCCGGCATCGGGCTCGCCGTTTTCTTTTCCGAAAAGCGTCGCGGGGTATTCTTAAGCGCCCTTGCCGGAACCGTCTTCCTGGCCACTTATTGGTTTTCGATCCGGCCCAACTTCACCCCGGGACTGCACAGTTTTTTTGCGAGCGGAAGTAGCGCGAGCCTCGGTCTGCTCGCCGCGCTGGCATTCTGCATAGTGGCTGCGGCCCGCACCGGACGAACTCTCATGCGCAGCGAAGCCGGGCGAAACAGGCAAGCATCGCAAAGAACGTGGACCAGTGCCGTCTGCCTCCTCCTCTGTCTGTTGCTCGCCGCCAGCGGAGCCCTCGGCTGGTACCCGCTCTCAAATCGCACTCGCCTGTTTGCGCTGCCGTGCTTCGTTCTGGCGGCGACGATGCTGATCGAAGATGTGCTCTCAAGAATCGCGACCCGCAGGCTGATGGACATCGCCGCAGCAGCTCTGGCGATTGGAGTCGCGGGATTTGCCATCGCCGGGCACATCACGGGCCCTGGGGAAACTTACGAAGAAGATTTCGACGGAGCAGTCGCTTTCCTGGCCCATTATGCCGCGCCCTCAGACATGATCCTGGTCCACGCCTGTTGTAAGGAAGGTTTCCTTCTCTATTCGCGAATGGATCACTGGAATCCGCCGCATCTCGTGTTCGGCGATACCGGATGGCCGTGCTGCGTCCCAGGCAGGAACGCAGCCGCCGGTTCGTCCACCACGGTAGCGGTTGTACGCGACGTCGACTCAAAGGTTCCGCGCGGCTACTCCGGCCGCGTCTGGCTGCTCTACACCACTCGCTCTACACACTGGAGCTACACCGGCTTCGACGAAGGCAACCTGTGGCGCGGTCATCTATGGGACCGAGGCTGTCTACCGGGGCCATACATCCGCTTCGCCAATCTCGCTGTCAGTCCCATGAACTGTGCCCCGGCGCGGTAGCGCAGCCGGGCCGGATGGGTCCGGGCGCTATACTGCGAATAGCGATGCAACGCACTCTGCTCGCGCTCGCGGTTCTTGGCTGCGGCCAGGTCTGGGCCCACGACATCATCACCACCCCGATCACCTTCGACCGCGAGATCCTTCGCATCGTCGATTCCCGCTGCGCCTCGTGCCATCGCCCAGGAGGTTCGGCTTTCTCGCTCCTGACCTATAAAGACGCGCGCCCTTGGGCCGAGGCGATCAAGGAAGAGGTCCTTGCGCGGCGAATGCCTCCCTGGGGCGCAGTGAAAGGCTTCGGCGATTTTCGCAACGATCAGGCTTTGACACCGGAGCAGCTCGAGCTCATTGTGAGCTGGGCCGATGGCGGCGTTCCGGAAGGAGACGATAAAGACATCCCGCCCGCGCCGAAGCTCGATGCCTCGGCGGCCGCGGCTCCGCCCAAAGGCTCGCTCACCGTCAGCGGCGATTTCACCGTCAAGAGCGAATTCACGCTCGACGGGTTATGGCCGCAGCATGTCCCGGATAAAGCTTCGTTCCAGGTGACCGCTCTGCTTCCCGACGGCAGCCTTCAGCCGCTGCTGTGGATTGAGGAGTACAAGCCCGCCTGGGGTCACCCCTTCCTGTTGCGCAATCCTCTAGATCTGCCGAAGGGAACGGTGATTCAAGGCATTCCCAAAGACGCCGGCGTGACTTTGCTAAAAGCGGCGCCTGGTACGGCCGCGGTTAACCCAGCTCGGTAACCGGCACGTCGAAGTGCGCCAGGTTCACCACGCCTTTACGCTGGAACTGCACCCACACCCGATAACCGCGCGCGCGAGGGAAGGTTACGTCGAACTGCACTTCGGGACCTCCGTCGGCGATGAACGGATGGGTGTGGATCATGTCCACCAGATCGTCGCTAGCCACCAGCATGTGCCCCCACGCTCCCAGCCATTTCTCGAACCCGTCAGCCGGATCCAGCTTGAAATGAAGCTGCGTGGTGAACGCGGCGATCGGTTGCACCGGATCGGTCCAGAACGAGACCTGCATGTTTTCGGCGCTTTTGGCCGAATAATCCTTGGCGATCTGAATCGGCGCGGGAGCCGGGCCCGGCACCAGCACGGTCTTGGCGATCAACTGCGGCGTCGCGCCATCAGGATAGAAATCGCTCAGGATGCGATACATGCCCCCCTGGGGGAACTTGATGGTGTAGTCGAAGCTGCCGTCGGGCTGATAGACCGGATGGTCATGCAGGAAAAACTTCATGTCCTGGCTGACCACGTACATGTGATACAGCTTCTCGTGCACCGTCTGGAACGCCGTCACTTGGCGATCTTTATAAGGATCGTGCACGGCGAACTCCAGCTTGACCGGCTCACCTGCCTTGATCGCCCGCGGAGTCGTGGTCAGGTCGAGGTGATATTCGACCTGGTCTGGAACCCCGGAGACCAGCTTCATGCCGCAGCGCTTGCAGACGCCGGGTTGATTGGAGCGCACGTCCGGATCCATCGGGCAGGAGTAAACCGTCTCCTGCGCGCGCAGAAGAGCCGGAAACGGGGCCAGCGCCGCGAGGCGCGCCGCGAATTGGCGCCGGTTTATTCCTTGCGGGGACCGCATACGTCGATTATGTTACTCCTGTTGACGCCCGTCCACCATCCCCTACTGTCCGTACTTGAGGTTCGCCGGAAATCCTTTGCTATACTGGTTGCGTAGCCGTTGTCGGCCGATGTTACGGGTGCGCCCGCGCTTTTCTTGCGTCACGCGCCTCAAAGCCCCGATCACGGAAAGCCCGGGAGAGTCCTCGAACATGCCTAAAAGAACGTTTCAACCGAATAATCGCAAGCGCGCCAAAAAGCATGGATTTCGCGCCAGAATGGAGAGCAAGGACGGCCGGGCGGTGCTGGCGCGGCGGCGGGCTCGCGGACGTCACAAGCTGACGGTGAGCGACGAAAGAGCCGTCCGCTACGCGCACGCCTAGCTCCGGGAAGCCCGGGCGCTCCTTTCCCCGGTCGTCCCGGATTTTACGCTCGGCCGACTTCCGGCATGTTTATGATCACGGATTCCGCGTCTCCGGCCCGCTGTTCGCCGCCTTCTGCAAGGCACGCGGTGAGATCGCATTGGAGCCGGGCCCGCGCATTGGACTCACCGTTCCGCGCGCTCTCGGCGGAGCCGTGGTCCGCAACCGCATCAAACGCCGTCTGCGCGAAGCCTTCCGCCTGCATCGCGATGAGATCGCGCCGCAGTGGGACATCGTTCTCAATCCGCGCCGCGCGGCGCTCCATGCCTCTTTCGCCGAAATCGAGCGTGAAATGGGAAAAGTGATCGAAAGATGCAACTCGCGCTAATCCTCCTTCGTATCTACAAGCGGTGGATCTCCCCGGCTTTGCCCTCGGCGTGCCGCTATCACCCCACCTGCTCGGAATACATGATGGAAGCGATCGAACGCTACGGGCTGGCGCGCGGAATCGGCAGGGGGATCCTGCGTCTGCTGCGCTGCCATCCTTTTCATGAGGGAGGGTTCGACCCGGTCCGCTGACGCGGATGGTCCGCTATGGAGAAAAAAGAACTCTCGATGGAGGTTCGCCTCCTGCTCGCGTTCGTGCTGGTAGGGCTGATCCTTTTTCTCACGCCCTATTTCTATAAGCAGCCGCCTCCGGCGCCCGAAGCGAAAGTAACCCCGCCTGTCCCCGCGGCTACGCAGAAATCCAACGCGATTCCGGTTCCGGTGACGGCGCCGGCCGCGTCCAACACGCCGGCTCCGCCTCCCGCCGAAGTTCCCGGCGCGATCGAGGCTCCGGAAGAGAAGACCTTCGCCATCGACACGAATTATTACCACGTCGAGTTCGACAATCGCGGCGCCGTGATCCATCGCTGGCAGCTCAAGAAATTCCGCAATCACGACTTCGGCTCGAAGGTTCCCGTCCCAGTTGACCTGGTCAACGCCGCTTCGCTTTCCAAGGTCCCGGCTCCGTTTTCGGTCGCCTTCAAGCAGGATCAGCATCCCTCCACCGATCCCAATACTCGCCTGTTCCAGGTCCAGCGCCCGGACGATCTCAGTGTGATCTTCGAATTCTCCGACGGGCACATGGACGTGAAGAAATCCTTCAAATTCCTGAAGGACAGTTACCTGGTCGCGGTCGACTCCAACGTCACCCAAGACGGCGCGCCGCTACCTCATTCCTTAAGCTGGCGCGGCGGCTTCGGCGATGAAACCGATAACAACGCCGTCACCAACCAGCACGCGCTGTACTACGACACCGTCAACTCCAAGCTCAACGTGAAGCAGGTCAAGGAAGCCAAAAACGGTCCCGCATCCTGGGCGGGGCAGTTCTCCTTCGCGGGACTCGAGGATCACTACTTCGCCGCCGTCTTCATGCCCGAAGGCCGCTCGCTGGTGGAGCTCACGGCGTTCTCCGACAATCTTCCCGACGCCGCCGGCAAGGATCAGGCCCGCATCGGCGCAGCGGTAGGCGGCGAAGGCTCCAATAGTTTCACGCTGTTCGCCGGACCCAAGGATTACAACCTGCTGGGCAAGATCGATCCCAAGCTGGAAGCGCTGATCGACTGGAGCTACGTCGGCGTGAGCCTGGCCTTCCTCGGCAAACCCCTGTTTGTAATGCTGGCCTGGACCGCGGATCATCTCACGCACAACTACGGCTGGGCCATTGTGCTGGTGACCGTCGCCATCAACACCGTCCTGTTCCCTCTGCGCCTTTCGCAGTTGAAATCCTCGCGCAAGATGCAGGCGATTCAGCCGCTCATCAAGCAGCTCAACGAAAAGTATAAAAGCCTTCCACTCAAGGATCCCCGCCAGGCCGAAAAAAACCAGGAGACGATGGATCTCTACAAGAAGCACGGCATCAATCCTCTGGGCGGATGCTTGCCCATGCTGATCCAGCTTCCGATCCTGGTGGCGTTCTATAAAGTCTTGGCGGTGATGATCGAGCTGCGCGGCGCAAGCTGGCTGTGGGTGCACGATCTCTCGCAGCCGGAAACCCTGGCCATTCGTGCGCTGCCGGTAATCCTGATCGTCACCCAGTATCTTCAGTCCAAGATGACCCCGCAGCCCGGCGTCGATCCCTCCCAACAGCGCATGATGATGTTGCTGATGCCCGTCATGATGGGTTACATTTTCTATTTCTTGTCTTCGGGGCTGGTATTATACTACTTGACCAGTAACTTGGTGGGCATCGCGCAGCAAGTCATTTTGAATCGCGCTACACCGGCGCCTGCTCCGGTGGAAGTCAAGCCCGCGTCCAAGAAAAAGAAATAGGACCAGACGGTGGCCGACAAAAAGCTTACCCTTTCCGAAGACGCGCCGCGCATTGAGGAGTTCCTCGATACCGTGCTCGACCTAGCTGACTTCGATGTGGATTTCGAGGTCAGTGAAGGCGAAACTCTTCATCCCGATTTCGAGAATCCCGACCTGGTGGCCCGCTTCACCGGCCCTGACGTCGATCTCTTGCTCGCCAACAAGGCCGACTTGTTGCTGGCCCTGGAGCAGCTCACCATGGAGGTGTTGCGGCTGGCGCCCGAGGAGCACTCGCGCATCTGCTTCGACGCCAACGACCATCGCATGCTGCGCATCCAGGAGCTGCGCATGAGCGCGCAGGCCGCGGCCGAGCGCGTCAAGAAAACCCGCATGCCCTTCCACTTTAGCCCCATGAACAGCCGGGAGCGCCGCATTCTGCACCTGGCCTTGCGTGGGGAAACCGAAGTGCGCAGCGAAAGCGTCGGCGAAGGGCCTATCCGGCAAGTGGTGGTGGTGCCCGCCGACATGAAGACTCTGCCCGAGCCGATCCGCCCTCCGCGCCCCCGTCCGGAAGACGATCGCCCGCGCGACCGCGACCGCCGCGGCGGACATGGACACGGCGGCGGCCGGGATCGTCGCGGCGGACATGGACATGGCGGCGGCCGGGACCGCGGCCCCCGCCGCTAAAAACCCGGAACAGTACACTCATTCCCCGATTTTGCCGTGCATCTGAAGGATACGATTGCCGCTGTCTCGACCCCTCCCGGCCGAGGCGGCCTCGGCGTGATTCGCCTTTCCGGCGCCCAGGCCCGCGAAATCGCCGCACGCGTTCTCCGCTTCCCCGGCGAGCACGAATGGCGCCCGTGGTCTGTCTCCCTTGCCGAACTTCCCGGCGAAGACGGCGCGGCAGTCGACCGCGTCATCGTCACCTTCTTTGCCGGGCCCCGCTCCTACACTGCCGAAGACGTTATCGAAATCTCTTGCCACGGCTCGCCCGCCGTTCTGCGCTACGCCTTGGAGCGCCTTTGCGCCGCTGGCGCCCGCCTGGCCGAGCCCGGTGAGTTCACCCTCCGCGCTTACGTGAACGGCCGCATCGATCTTCCGCAAGCTGAAGCCATCCGCGACCTGATCGAAGCCACCACTCTCTATCAAGCCCGCATCGCCGCGCGCCAGGCCGAAGGCTCCGTCTCGCGCCGTCTCCAGCCCGTCAAGCAGCGTCTGCTCGATTTGATCGCGCTGCTCGAAGCCGGCATCGACTTTGCCGAAAACGACATCGACGTCGCCTCTCCGGAAGAAATCCTCCAGCGCATCGAGCCCATTCATGCCGCCGTCACCGCGCTCATCTCCAGCTTCACCTACGGCAAGCTGGTGCACGATGGGTTCACCCTGGCCATCGTCGGCCGGCCCAACGTCGGCAAGAGCAGCCTCTTCAACCGGCTGCTGGAGCAGGACCGCGCCATCGTCACGGAAATTCCGGGGACCACGCGGGATCTTGTATCGGAATCCTCCTCCATCGACGGCATCCCGGTGCGCTTTCTGGATACCGCCGGAATCCGCACGAGCCAGAATCGCGTCGAATCGCTCGGCATCGAGCGCAGCTACCAGGCCATGGCCGACGCCGACTTGACTCTTGTGGTCCTGGATGCCTCCGAGCACCTGACGCCGGAGGATCAGGAAATCCTCCAGCGGGCACGCGAGCAAGGGCGGTTCCTGCTCGCGGCGAATAAGTCCGATCTCCCACGCGCAACCGCCGTCGAAAATGCCATCGCGGTGTCCGCTCTCACCGGCGAAGGCATCTCCGCATTGCGCACGGCAATTATTCAAACCCTCGCCCCGCACGGCCAGATCGAGCAAGAAGACGGATTCATTACCACCCTGCGCCATGAGCAACTGTTGAAGGAATCGCGCGAAGCCCTGGAGCAAGCCCGCCGCGCCACGGAAATCGGCATCCCGCATGAGATGCTGCTGCTCGATCTCTACGCCGCCCTGCGTCCCATTGATGCGATTACCGGAGCCACCACGGCCGACGACATCCTCAATCGCATCTTTTCAACGTTTTGTATCGGGAAATAAGTCTACGGCTCGATCGCAAATCCCGTAACGCCGTCCGCTGTATTGGTGATGACCACCACTTGCGGCTCCGCCGGGTCTGGCGTTGCCTGTGCGGATGCGTCCGGGCTGTGGACCGGCAGAGGAGGGACAGGAATTTCAAGAGTGGGCTGGTCCAGGTAGACGATGCGGACGAAGAGCGGTTTGCCCTCCAGGTGGGTCATCTTAAACGTGACCTCCGGAGCGGGAGCCGGAGCAGGTCCGGCGGCAGTTTTCAAAATCTCAGGCGAATGCGCAATCGCCCCACCAGCCGCAAACGCGATCAAGAATAGCAGTCCCACTCACCCTTGATCGGCTGCCGCTGGGTAGGAAATTAGGGCTGAAATCGTCTTAGGCAGCGACTTAGGAGCCCGCCACCCAGACACTGACCATGTCCGTGCTCCCATCGGCGGTTTGCACGCTTATCATCTGTGCTCCGGAAGGAGTGTTCGCCGGAATCTGGATATTGAGCTGATACAGGCTCGCGAGGCCGGGAGACAGCCCTTCGAATTGGATGTCGGTTACCGGAATCCCGCCGACGGTGACGCTCACCGGAGCCGTCGCCATTGCCAGCGGCTTGAACGGAGCAGCCATTCCATCGCCGACCGTTGGACTCACCGCGCCCAAACCGGTCAGATACACCCCCACGATTTCGCCTGTCTGCGCCGGACTGGATTGCGAAATCACCGTTCCATCCGCGTGCGTGATCGCCCCCGCTCCCAATCCATTCGCGCTCAAGCTGAACACACCTGGAGCGGTCGGCGCCAGCGGCACCGTCACCGGATTCGATTGCGCCCCGTTCACCGTCGCCAGGAAGGTCGCGGTGGATCCCGTGACCTCATACGGAACCACGGCGTTGATCTGGTTCGCGGAGACTGCGTAAATCGGAGCATTGATGCCGTTCACCGTCAGCGTGGTCTGCCCCAGAAAATTCGGGAACGGAATGCCGGCCTGTTGCGAGATCCCCAGTCCCGTTCCGAACAGGGCCACAAAGCCTCCCGGCGAAACCGGATATCCCGGGGGAGCGTAACTCGCTGCGTTGAACACTCCCAGCGGATTCAGGAAGGGCAGCGGCCCGACTTGCGACTGCGGCAGCACGCTGGTCCCCGCGAATAATTCATACGCCGTCGACCCCGCAGCGCCGGTGGTCGAAAACACCACCGTGTTCGACGCCAGCGCGAGCCGCTCCTGCGTCGATGAGTATGTGCCTGACCCGTCCGCGTTCAGGGAATACGGCAACAACATGGTCGCATCCGTCAGTGCCGAGCTCGCCGACGTGTGCGTCCGCTGCTCCCACACCGCGCCCTGGCTGGTGGGATTCACCGATCCTACCACGGCGGTGAACGCCGTCGTGGCTGTGTCGTAGCGCAAGCCCGCCCCAAAGTAGAGCCCGCTCCAGCTCGCGTTGCTGGCGCTGTTGGCCGACTGTCCGCCGAATTGTTTAATGCCGATAATGATGCCATGCCCTCCCGCCTGGCTGGACCCCGCGATGAAGCAGTTGCCGTCGGCCGAGACGTAGAGGTCCTTCATCCCTTCGATGAGCTGCGTGGTAACGTCGAGCCCCGAAGCCGCCGGGAAATTCATGGTGCCGCTACCCTGGGTGCCAAGCAGGTAGGTGATCGGCCCCACCGTCTGCGTCATCTGTGTGTTGCCCAAATTGGCTGCCTGCCCGCTCACCGTATCCTCCGCGAAACTCCCCGAGCCGTTCGCGGTCAATGTGAAGTTCGTCTCGCGGATATCCGTCACGCCGCCGTTCGGAAATTCCAGGCTGGAGACCCAGTACGGGCCCAGCAATGCACGGTTGCTCGCAGCCTCAGTGGACGCATGAATCGCAATCAGCAGGTCGAATGTGTTCGGTCCCGCTTCGGTGGAGGATCCCACCAATCCCTCTGCCCCCAGCCGCAGATTCATGTTGACTCCCGGAAGCAAGGGATTTGACATGGTCACGAATCCGCCCGCATTCACCGTGAAGGTTCCCGATCCGGAGAGATTCGTCGCCGCACCAGTCCCGCTGAGCTGCGTTCCGGTCACCGTGTAATTGCCAAATCCGTCGAAGGTCAAAGTGCCCTCGCCGCTCAGCGTCTGGCTGACCGTTGCGCCGCTGCTGGTCTGAAGGGCCACCTCACGGAAAAAGTACTCCCCGTTCAAAGATGACGCCGTTGTCACTTGAGCCCTGGCGGCGACAGCGAGCATCAGCATGCCGCAAAGGGCGCGCAGGCACCCGCGTTCCAGACAAGTAAGCTGCCCGCGGGCGGAGCTCGCCTGTTCCGGGTTTTGCGGGCAATGACTTAGTAGAGAGTAGGTTGCGGCGCGCACCACCGGAGGAATCGGGAACTGTTTCGCGCCGCAATCCGTTTTGCGCGTGTTCCTCAAAAACCCTATGCCCCTGTATCCTGATTTCATGTTCTTAGTTTCTCCAACCTTAGATTCTCCAACCTTAAAGCACGCGGCGTATCGGACGGAAATACCGCATGGCTGAAAGCGAACTCTCCGGGACGTTGCGTCTGGCCGGTCCCATCGTCTTGGCCGAGCTGGGCTGGATGGCCATGGGCAACGTCGACGTCATGATGGTGGGCCGCGTCAGCGGTGAAGCCATCGCGGCCGTCAGTTTGGGAACGACCATCTTTTATACGGTAGCCATCTGCGCCAGCGGGATGTTGCTGGGGATGGACACTCTGGTTTCGCAAGCGTTCGGCGCAAAGGATCGGGAGCGCGCTCGCCATTCCCTGGTGCAGGGCTTATGGATCTCGCTCCTTCTCGTTCCCTCCGTGATAGGGATTGTTGAGGTTTCTGAACCGTTTCTCGCCAAATTCGGGGTAAATCCCCTAGTACTACGGGGAGGCCTCCCGTACCTGCGCGTGCTGAACTGGAGCACGCCGCCTTTACTACTGTACTTCTGCCTGCGCCGCTACCTCCAGGCCGCCGGCGTGGTACGCCCGGTCATGTGGGTGCTGCTCACCGCGAACCTGGTGAATCTGACCGGCAACTGGATTTTGGTTTTCGGACGCTTCGGCCTTCCGGCTCTGGGGGCGGTGGGCTCGGGTTGGGCCACTTTCGTCTCGCGACTCTACATGGCTGCAGCGCTCGTCGTCATTCTTCGCCGCATCGACCCCGGCATCCTTCGCGAAACCGACTGGCGCCCCGATCTCTCCGGCATCCGGGCCTTAGCCAAGCTAGGATTTCCCGCCGCCGGGCAGATTGGCGTCGAATACGGAGTCTTCACCGTCGCCACTTTACTGGTGGGCCGCTTGAATGCTCTCTCGCTCGCCGCGCATCAGCTCGCGCTGAGCACGGTCTACACTACGTACATGCTCCCGCTGGGCCTGAGCTCGGCCGCAGCCGTGCGGGTCGGCCAGGCTCTGGGCCGCGGCGATGCGCGCTCGGCCTCGCGCTCCGGATGGGCGGCCGTGGGTGTGGGAGCTGCCGCGATGTCGGCCGCGGCGGTAATCCTGCTCACCGTTCCGCGCTCGATCGCCCGTCTGTTTACGCCGGAGCTGGGTGTGATTGCCGGCGCCGCCACGCTGCTTCGCATCGCGGCCTTCTTTCAGCTCTTCGACGGATTGCAGGTGGTCACAACCGGCGCACTGCGCGGAGCCGGCGATACGCGCACGCCCATGCTGTGCCACTTCGCCGGTTACTGGCTGATCGGATTGCCGGTCGGCGTGTGGCTGTGCTTCGGCCGCAACTGGGGCGCGCCCGGCCTGTGGACTGGCCTGTCGCTAGCGTTAATCCTGATCGGGAGCGTGCTGACACTGTTATGGCGGCGCGCGGCCTTAAGCTTCGCTCTGCTAAAATGAGGAAGTTTCTTGGAGCACCCCCCTGCGGCCAGGTAGCTCAGTTGGTAGAGCGCAGCCCTGAAAAGGCTGGCGTCGGCGGTTCGATTCCGTCCCTGGCCACCACCCTAACCCGTTCGATCTTCAACACTTAGCTGTCTGCTCCTCCGTCTGTGCCAAATGTGTGCCATGGATTTCCCGGATCAGCATGTCCTGCTGTGTCTGATACTCAGGAGTCCACTTCGCGTAGTACCGGCGGACGATGGCGGGGCTGTCCCCGAGAATGGCTGCTACTTTCTCGATGGACCCGTCCTTCTTCCCCAAGAGTTCTGAAGCAAGCGTGTGGCGAAACCGGTGCGGATGGCCGCCCGCTACACCAGACAGCTTGAAGACAGCGTGCAGGGTGCGCCAGGCGGCCTTTACCAGGGTGCGCTGGCCCGTCGCGTCGCTATAGAAGAATCGCTGATTGTCTTTGGCGGCCTCTCTCGGGTGCGGAAGAACCGCGAGCGCGTCCAGAACGGAGCTGGGCAACTCCACTCGGATGATCCTCTTGTTCTTGACTGCGCGCTTTTCAAGGCGGTTTCCTTTGATGTGGTCGCGGGACAGGGTGACGACGTCGCTGATCCGCAGGCCGGCATAGCGCATCAATAGGATCATCGCTTTCGCCCGCCGGCGTTCGTAACTACTCGTGCCGATTCGGTCGCAGGCGGAGATGATTTTGATAATCTGATCCCTGGTGTACGGTTCGACCTGGTTGGGTTCAAGCACACGTGGAATCTTGATAGCCTTGGCTGGATTCTTCGTAGCCCAATCGCGGTCGCGGCAGAACTCGAACAACTGACGGAGCAGTTCGACGTCTTTCACCCACGATTTGAATCCGCCGCGCATCCCCGCGTACTGGTCCATTGCTTCGACGTTGACCTGATCGACATAGTGCAGCGACTCCCTCGCGCAGAACTCTGTGAAATAGCGGAGGAGCCTCTTATAGCGGCGTTTCGTTTCCTCTGCGTTCCCCTGGTGCTGCGCCTGAAAGGCTGCTACCGCATCGAGAATGCGTTTCCGGGGACGTCCAAGAGCGCCGGCTTGCATCTCTTCGAGGCGCCTCGCTGCCCGGGCAAGATCGCGGGTTTTTAGTGTGCGTCGGATCCTGTGGCCTGCTTCGTTGGTGCCGACGGCATGCAGGACGCATTTCCCTCGGCACTTGAGATAGTTGGGTCCTTTATTTTCGTCGGGGCACTTTGGTGAGTGCCGTCTTTGGAGTGTTAGCATGACTGACACCTTAGCTCTGGGTCCGACGACGGTATTCCTGCATCGCCAACGAGTATGGAATCCGCAGTTCAACGCGCGACCGCTTCCCGTTCTTTGCCGGCTCGCCGAGTTTCAGCACGCCAGGCATGTCTTGGAACCAGCGAATGACGCAGGAGGGACTGATTCCCCAAAGCTCAGCCAAGAACTGCGGTGAATAGTGCTGGTCGACCACGACTGGCTGCGGATCGACAACGCGATTCATCGACCCGATCACTGGTTCACCTCCAACCTAAGGGCCGACGCGATCGCCAGGGTGATGGTCCGAGCCTTGTCGCTGCCGACAGCCCTACCTGTATTCCGGCCGACGCGCACAAGCGCGCTGAAGCCTCGTTCTGGAGTGCTCGATAGACTGTATCGGCTCGCGGCGCTGCTCAGCAGTTGCATCGCGTGTTCGACGCGCTCAAATGGACGGAACCGCGATCTCGCGATCCAGCTGCGGCCGGAGGTCAGATACCTCCCAGGGGCGGACCGCCAACCCAGGATCGTGCGTGCCAACTCATCTGTCAGACGGGCTTCGTCTGAACGTGTTGGCTTCGAAGAACGGCCGCGCGACCTTGGATGGCTCATGCTGCCCGACCTCCGCCGGCCGGCAACTCTCTGATGAAGTCGGCGAGGTCCGGACCAAAATATCGAACACAGCGACCGATTTTGCGAAACCTCGGTCCGCGGCCCTGCCGACGCCAAGCGCGCAACGTCTCGACGGAGAGGCACAAATATGAGGCGGCCGCCCGCTCGTCGCAGAACCCTGTGCACCCCAGTATTCCTTGGGTTGGAAGAGGTTGGGTTGGTATTGGCATACTCAATCGTATGCAACCGGGTTTGCGATTGAAATAGCCCCGAATTTAATAGCCGCTACTGAATTCCAAGCTAATTTCGTAGCGTGAACATCTGGCGGTAGATAGCCCCACGAACGCGGTCACGCAATTTTTTTTGCCTGGTGGGCTTTCTTGTGGCACGGGACCACTCTTCCGGATAAAACTGCGCCGCGAAGTTGCTCAGAACTTCCTTTTCGGGAACGGGGCGTCCCCGCCTCTCCCATTCCTGCTGAATCTTTAGGGATTGGTCGGCCGGAGGTCGCCCTCTCAGGTTGGCTCTCGGCACTATTACGCCCTCTGGAGGAGGCGCGTCCAGGTACTGAAGCAATAGCTTGATCATGTCCCTAAAGACATCTGGGCTGTTTTCCTTGGAGGCTGCCTTAAGGATCCTTCCGAATTCTGTTTTCTTAAGTTGCGCTGCGGCTATAGCAAACGGTGTGGGTTGAAATAGAAGCTCTCGCAGGCTGCCGATGCTAACCTTGGCTTCGTGACCGTGGATGGTAAACAGCCTCTGCATCCACTCGCTGTACTCCGGTACAGCCCAGAATTGAGGCCACGAGAGCCTCGGCTGCTGACTGGAAACGGGCGTCCATGGTTTTCTTGGCATCTATGGTCTCGGCAGTTTAGTTCCCGATTTTTGCGCTCGAAGAATTGCTCCGCGCACTCTGTCTCTCAGGCGTTTACGTCCCCGAGTTCCCGCCGCGGCGACCTCCTCGGGATAGAATTTTCTGGCCAACTCGTCGCAGACGACTCTTATAACCGACGGACTCCCGAGATCGATCCAGGCCTGAAAAATGGCATCCGTGTGACCTGCCGGGCTCCGACCCCGAGGCTTCTTTCCCAGGTGCGCAACCACTTCCCTGCTGACGGTGTCCGCGGTCTTTATGATCTCTACTTTTCGGGCCGCTGCAGCGTTCGACGCCGATTGAGTCTCTTTCAGCAATTCCCTGATCTCGCGAACTTGCCGTTCGGCCGCCGCAAGTACAATGCCGTTGTGCGACGTGGGAAGTTGGTCAAATTGCGCTCGGGCTAGTTCTAGCCGTTCAAACGCGTCAACGAGTTTCTCTTCGAGCCTTCGGCGAGGTTCGGTAGCGTTAGAACTCATTTCGCGCTCCCTGCCTGCATCAGGTTTGTGAAACCAATTCTATTGGCCCTCGGGCAATTCTTCGTGCTCAACAGCGGTTCCCCCGGCCTCAGCGATTAGGGCATCGATCTCGTCGTCTTCGAGATGAATCACCAGTGCTTGGCAAGCCGCCTCGAGGCTTTCATGCGTCAATCGCATTCGTGTCTCGACACGCTTTAGGAATGCCTGTGCACTCAGAGGTTCCAAAGAGGAAGATCGCTTCGAAAGCGCTGCTGATTCCAAGTCTGCGATTCTGCGTTGGAGAGCCGACCTCATGACGCGCGGAATCCCCCAAAGGGTTTCCGAGACAAACATACCATGCCACGAATGTTCGATACCGATAATACGGAACAACAGGCACCTACTGTGCCGCAGTCAAGCGTGCTCCCCTTCACACGCGGTAGGCGCCCTCGCCGTGAGGGTCTCAAGAATCGCGTCACCTCTGGGACGCGAGCGCGATGAAATTGCGTGCGAGCATGTACAGAGGTTATTGTCCGGACGAAGCTACCCGTAGGAACACAGTTCACCGCCCTTTTGTTAGTGTTATTAGATCGTGCCCGCGCCCAAAGCCAACCCTGGGTTTTCCCCGCCAGAGGAGGGCCCATCTCATGAAATCTGCTGGGCCAAAACCACGGCCACGGGCGATCCCGGAATAACCGCTTACGATCACTGCCTTAATGTGGGCTGCGTGGCACAAGAAATTGTCGATGCCCTCCCACAACACACTCGCGATTTAGCGCCCGCGGGAGCAACCTGCCTCGCCGCATTACACGACGTCGGTAAAGTATCGCCGGGCTTCCAGGCGAAGTGCGCCCAGTGGCTGGAACGCCACAATTTCTTCGAACGGGCACGCCTGGAAAACTGGGGCGCGGCGGAAGCCGATCATGCGAGGGTGAGCCAGCTCACGCTTCAACGGCGACTCCCCAACTCCAACATGCACTGCTGGGCAGCCGCTGCCGGCGCTCATCGTAGGACTGTCTTGCACACTCACGGGGCCGACCAGCGAGTCGTGCTCTTGCCGTTGGGCAAGGGACTGAGCAGGGAACCGCAAGTTTACCCTACGGGTTTTGGTGCTACTTCGCCGGCATATGGGCTCGGCGTGATTCCGGGAGCAGCGGGAATGCTACTAACGCGTACTCGCCAGGGATCGGCGGCGTGACGATTCCGGCGACCAGCATCGAATACGTCGACAAGGCCCGCAAATGTCACGAAATGTCAGGTTTTTGAATTTTTTGGTAGCCCTACCCAAGCTGATAAGCTAAAGAGAATCTGACAGATAGAAGCTTTCTGGCTTAGCGCCGTGCCCGAACCCCCTGACATCAAATGGAAGAGTTTTAGGGTCTTCTTCAGCTTCTAAGCGACTGGTAGCCAAGCGTTTGGGGTTCGAACGAGGGGAGAATAAGCCGCAACCACGATTTGGCCGCGAAGTGGACCAAAAACGGCACGAAAGTGCACGAGATCGGTCAGAAGACCGCACTTTTCGCAACTTTGCCTCCGGTTTAGTCCACACTTCTGACATCCGCGAAGGGGACCTCTCTGACCTGACAAACCCGACATTTTGATGCGGTGGACCTATACAAGGCTGTCCGGGAGACGGCGCGGCTGATGGGTGCCTCGGTAGCCTGGTTGGGGCGGGTGCACTCCGCCGGATCGATAGCAGGGTGAACCTAGGGCGTGTCTCTGGCTGCAGCGCGTTTGAGTGCGGGCGTTCCACGCCTAGACGTTCCTCACCAAGTCGCGAACTCGGACTTGAAGCGCGTTAGCGATGCGTTGCAGGCTGCCGATGGTGGTCTTCACCTGGCCATTTTCTATTCGGTACATGTGGGTGCGGTTGATCCCAGCCAGGTCGGCGAGCTGCTCTTGCGTTACACCCTTCTTGCGACGAATCTTTCGAATCGTCTCCCCGACTATTTTTTCGGCGTCTTGCAACGCCATCAGCGTATGGAGTATGCTTGCGCAAAAGCACACTGCATTTATGCAAGGAGGTGTTGTTACCGATGTTGATGAAGCGGGCCCTTGTTCTCTGCTCGTCCTTTGCGCTTACGACAACTCTACTGTCATCTGCGGATATTCCGAAGCCACTGAAAAGCCGGTTTGTTGTGGGCGATCCCGTTTGGCGCGAATTTCCGATCCGTCAAGATTTGCAGAACCAGTACGAGCGCTGCTGGCAGTCCGCCGTGAACACGCTTCTCGACAACAATTTCGACGTGGCCACGATGGACAAGGATTCCGGCTACATTCGCACGACACAAAACACCGGCGTTGTCGTGCTCAACGGAAATTGGGTCTACCAAGTTCAGGTCAGCGTGAAATTCTCTTACACTCCAGGTGATTCGAAAGCTAACCCGCCGACACCCGGAACCGTCGATAAGGTACGCCTTCAAGTCGCCGGAGAGATAGCCATGAGCAATAAAGGCGCGCTGAAGGAATATTTCCGCGGTTACGATACGGCTTTACTTCAGAACCTTCTTCAAGATCTACAGGCCAAGCTCGGTCCACGTTGATCGGTGCTTTTCTCCTGACATTGATATCCGCTACGAAACGAGTGGCGGCCCAGAAATCGAGTTCTTCTTACGCGTAAGGGCGCGGATCTTGCAATGTCGCCCCAAAATCCCCGCAAAAAAGCCGTGAGGCGGGCTGGAGCTTGGTGTCCGCCAGCGGAGATGGCAGCGATGATTGTTTGCGGCGCTAGCTTTCCGCATGACGGGGGAAAATTACAGGTCCCGGGCCCTCAGGTGGAGGACTTGCCTGGGACGGCCTTCCAGCGTGCGACGTACCAGCAGCACCTGACGAGCCATGTCAACGCTGGCCAGAAGGTTGTGTTCGCGAAGCCGATGCCGCAGTGTCTGCTCGGATACGGGTAACCGATCGCTGCCGGCCATCTGCTGGGCGAGTTCGTAGCTAGCGGTCGGCTCGAGGTACAAATCGGAACCCGCCAGCCACCCGAGTCTGGGCCCTTGGGGCACCCAGCGAACCGACGACTTGCGTTGCCACCCCCAGGCCGTGGAATCTCCTTCCGGGGGCCTTCCCTCACGATCAGAAACATGCGCCCGGCCGGTGGCGATAGCCGTCTTCAGTAGACTGAGAAACTGTTGCGCCGGGTCGGCAGCTTGATGATATTTCGCCTGGCGCGCTAGCACTTCGCTCAAAGCGAGGGCGCCTCTCTGTGCAAGCGCTTCGCGCTCGATGGTGTCGACTGCGTTCGTCTCCTCGGCGAACTCCAGGAAAATCTCAAGACTGGATTCGAGTTCCGCCAATGCCGACGGCAGCCGCCGGTGGGCGGCGCCTCCGAAGGACTGCCGCAATTCCTCAGCTCGCGCCCGCAGCCTCTGCCGGAGCGAGTCGTAGCGTCCAGCCATCCAAATCAGGAACGCGCCCATGGCCATCGAAAACTGTCCTTGGAGAGCGGCTTCCTGGCACTCTGTAAGCGCGACTGTGTCGACCTCGCCGGGGTTTACATTAATGATCAGCAGCCGGGAGCGGATGCTCAGTCCCTTGGGAACCTCTTCTCCCGTTGCCAGAACTAATGCGCGTGGTGGCTGCGACGAAGCTGACGTCTGCCCGTTGCTCATTCGGCTTCGTCCCTGCTGATTGCCGGCGGCCCGGAAGATTCGCTCGGCGATGCCACGAAGTTCCCGATCCCCCGGCAGCCCGGTCGGAGCAAAATCATCGACCACCAGCAGCGCGTCCTTGGCTAGAAACGCGAGCATCTCCACCGAATTTGCAGTCGAGGCGAAATTGGCGGGCAAATGCGCTGCATCCATCTCCGCTCCAAAGTGCTGCTGGCACAGGGCTGCCATCGTGCTCTTGAAGACCCCACTGCGCCCGGCAAGAAAAAGGCTAAAGGCAGCGCCTCCCAACGCCGCACGGTACACGCCCGCCAGCAGCGGGAACGTGATCCGATCCGGCGCCACATCGAGAATGCGCAAGCTGTCACGGATCGCTCGGACACCAGGGTCCGGATCGGAGGGTTCGGCAATCCGATACTCCTGCAGGGCGATTGGGACACGCACTTGAACTTCGGAAGCAGTTGGATCTGCTCCCAGCGCTCCGCCGGCGTGTAGATACACCCAATCGGCCCCGTGCTTTCTCCAACCCATGTGCGTGAACACGCGTTCCTGCCGGATGTTGGTTGAAAGGCACTGAATCGCCGCCCGAGCGTGCTGTTGTTGACCAGGATAGATGATGGCCTCCGGCCCGAGCATCTTCAGCACCCATGTCATCCGGTTGAACTCCGCCGCGGTGACCGTGACGGCTAGCTTCAGGCCGCCGAGTTCGACCTCGATTTCAAATTCCCGGTGATGTTGTTCTCCATCGTCGAGCAGCATGTCTTTCACGATGCGGGCCCGGAAGTTCGCCAGTGTGGTGATCTTCAGGTACCCGTTCCTGAGCCGCTCTTGCCGGACGATCTCGCCGCCGCGCTCCGCATAGGGAGGCAGGGCTTTGGACGAGCGTGCGATGGCGGAAGTGTTTCGCCCCAAGCTCTCTGGGCGCGGGTCATCCTCCGGTCCCATCCACACCATGCGGAAGTTCATAGGCAGAGTCATGCATGGCTCACCCCGAGGGGCAGAGTCAAGCCTGACCTGCCTCATTCCGGCTCGTCCTCCGGGGAGATGCCAGCTTCGGCCAAGAGCGCATCGAGCTCGTGATCTTCCAGATGAACGACCAATGCCTGAAAGGCTTGCTCGAGGCTCTCACGCTTCAATCGCATCCGTGTTTCTACTTGCTTCAAGAACGAATGCGCGCTCACAGGTCCCGAGGGAGAGGCGTGTTCTTGAAGAGCAGCCGATTCCAGACGCGCGACTCGTTGCTGAAAAGTGGATCTCATTCCTTACTGTCTTTGGCAGCCTCTTCTAACGCCACCAGCCGTGCTTCGAGGTCTTCGATCTCGATCGCTTTCGCGGCTTGCTCTAAGATGCTCGTCGCCGCTCGGACCCGGCTGGCAGCAGGCGCTCTGGGGTCAACCAAGACCTTGCCCAAAGCGGAAACGGCCGCGGTCGTCATCGTGTGGATGCGTGCGATCGCTTGCGAGAAAGCCGCACGCTTGGCCTCGCGATAGGCGGCAGCAAACGCTGGCTCCTGCAACCAACGGAACAGCGTGCGAGTCGCAATCCCGATTGAGCGGGCAGCTTCCTCGGCGTTGCGCTGGGAAAGCAGAGCCGCAATCGCTTCCTCTTGCTTGCGCCCTAACTTTTCCCGACGGCGCGCCATCAGACTTTGCTCCTTGCTGCGCGCTCGGCATAGCCTGCATTCATCGCCCTTCGATCGCCCGCGGCGGCTTGAGCAGAATTACCTTGCATTTCGAAGCGACCGGAGGGATTCATGTCGTGACCGCGGTGATCACCGCGCAAGGAGAAACCATGAACTCGACACTTACCGAAGAAAACGCGAATGCCCCGGCCGCAGTGGAAGGGCCCAAAGCTGGCAGGAAGACCGCACGTTCGCCACGTCGCGCGCCCGTTGCGCCCAAAAAGGGAAAGGCGGGGAAGAAGGCCACGCCGGCCAAGAAAGCGCCCAAGGGAGCGAAGAAAGCCAAGGGCGGCAAGGACGCCAAGGGAGCCCGCGAAGGCAGCAAGACGGCCAAAATCCTGGACCTGTTGCGGCGCAAGGGCGGCGTCACCGCCAAGGAACTGATGAAAGCCACCGGCTGGCAGCCGCACAGCGTGCGCGGATTCCTGTCCGGGACGGTCGGCAAGAAGATGGGCCTGACGGTGGTATCCGCCAAGGGCGAGGACGGGGAGCGCACCTACTCCATCCAAGCCTGAATCATCGCAATTTTGAATCACATGCGCCGCCGGGTTCCGTCCCGGCGGCGTTGCTCGTTCTGGAGATTCCCGCCAATCCCGATTCACGAAGCCTCCCGCTGGCGCTCGGCCGCGACCTCCTCAAACGTACGGCCATCTCCGTCGAGCGTCGCCTTGTTGCCGGAGAGGCTCTGCCAGCGCTGGACGATGACGTCGACGTACTTCGGATCGAGCTCCAGTCCGTGACAGACGCGCTCCGTCAGTTCCGCAGCCGCCATTGTTGTGCCCGAGCCGAGGAAGGGATCATAGACGAGCTCGCCGCGCCGGAGATGGTTCAGGATTGGCCGACGCATCAGCTCGACGGGCTTCTGTGTCGGATGGTCGTACTTGTCTTCGTCGCTGCCACCCATGATGAACTTCGGCGACGGCGAATTCCAGATAGTCGAGTTCTCGCCGGCCTTGCCGAACCAAGGAGCCTTCGGCTTTCGTAGATACCAGCAAGGTTCGTGTTGATACCAATAATGCGTGCGCGTGAGAACCGTTCTGCCTTTGTCCCAAATGATCTGTTGCGGATAGAGGAAGCCGATCCGGACGAGGCCGTTCAATACCTCGGTCGTGTGTACGGAAGCATGCCAGACATAAGCGACCTCAAGGCTTGAAACCAACTCGAATGCCTCGCTCCAGTCGGCACGGGTATCGCCCGAGATGGTCGTATTCGTGTGACCCGATGTGCGGTTCAGCAGGTACGCCGGTTCAGCGGGTCCGCAGCCATTCAATCCTGCGCGGTCCCTCCAGGATCCGTCGAGTAGAATTCCGTAGGGCGGGTCGCAGACCATGAGTCGCGGTTTCCGGTCGCCGAGCAGCCTGGCAACCGCTTCCGCACTGGTCGCGTCGCCGCACAGAATCCGGTGCTTTCCGCACAGCCACAGGTCGCCGAGGCGGGAGACGGGATTCTCCGGAACGGGCGGCGCAGCGTTGGCGCGCTCCTCATCGTCGATCGCGAGCAGGCCATCGATCTCGCCGGGATCGAACCCGCTGAGGCTGAGGTCGTAATCCGCAGCTTGGAGGTCCTGCAGTTCGAGCGCGAGGAGTTCCTCGTCGAACTCCGCCCACGTCGCGGAGCGATTCACCAGCAGCCTGAACGCCTTCACCTGCGCCGGTGTCCATTCATCGCAGAGCAGCACCGGAACCTCGGTGATGCCGAGCTTCCGCGCGGCCTTCAGGCGCAGATGGCCGTCGACGACTTCGCCATCGCTGCGCGCCAGCACTGGGATCTTGAAACCGAATTCGCGGATCGAGCCGCACATCCGGTCGACTGCGGCGTCGTTCTTGCGCGGGTTGCGCGGATAGGGGACCAGCTTGTCGATCGGCCAGATCTCGATTTTGGCTACAGCGGGTGCCGTCATGATCCCTCGATAGCAATTGCCAAGTTCAGTCGTCAACAGAAATCGCGTCGTCGACTGGCTTCCAATAGCTACCGAGAGTTCATCTGAACCACTGCGGACGAATGAACCGAAGTTACTCCATGTGCCTCCGTGATGCTCCTCAGTAGCCACATGGGTATGCCTAAGTCCCGCCGTACTTTCCTAAGGTCGATCGGACTCCCATAAGTGGACTCCAGCATCCTAAGCAGTAGCTGAGGACTCTCCTGTGGAATCGCATCGTCCCCAGGTTCTCGCTTGGCCGTCCTCCACCCTTTAGCGGAGACCTGCTGCATCAGGTACTTGAACTGGTTATCCGTAGTGATCCCTAGCTGATTAGAGCGCTTTGCCAGGAATTGAATCGACGCCCCCCACCTGTGTCGGAGTGAGGCTAGTGACGCCAGGGTGACGGGGGCAATCATCTCCCGATGCATCGCCTCCTCGGGTAATACAAACTCGCCGACGAAGGCTTTTACCTCCTCTTCAGCCTCTGCGACGGTTCCTTGCAGGGGGGCGTGCATTATCAGATGACCCACCTCCTCGGAACTGGTGTAACGATCTCGGTATCCAACTCCCCGACCGACAACGCAAATCACGGGGACGTCCTTATCCCGGCCGACCCATGCCGAAAATCCGTCCAGGCCATCAATGTCCAAGGGCACGCGGATTATTAGAACTCCAGCTCGTTCTAGAACAGACGTGACGTTTTTTATCGGAGTGTCAGGAGACAAGCCTAGGTGGCTACGCGTCAAACGGGCGGCTTCTGTTGCAGATTCCGCTCCAAACCTCGGCAGTGTTACGGGAATCGGACGGAATCGCGCCTTCAGAGAGAGCACAATCTCAAAAACCAACTGCGCGAGCTTGTGTGCCTTCGTCTTGTCCTTTGGAGAGACCTTCGCCTTACCACGATAGAGGAGCGAGCCCACGGGGAACTCCTCCGGCGGATTTGGATCATTCAGGAACCTGAGGTCGAAGCCAGTGTGAGTGGACAGTAATTCTGCGACCGTATCCGTAGGCTGAAACAAGCCGGCCTCGATCTGAGCAATCGTGGATTGGGCAACTTCCGCAAGATCCGCCAGTCCCTGCTGAGTTAGGCCGCACAGCTCGCGCGCCTGTCGCAGGCGCTCGCCATTCATTTACCAGCCTTTCGCTTTCTCTCTTCTTCGGATAACTTAACCAAGATGCCATCGAGATCGTCCAGTGGCGGAATCGGTGGCGCAGGAACACCTCGCAAGCCCTCTTCTGGACGTGGCATCCGCTCGCACCAAAAAGCGGAGACGTCGCCAGCCCTCGACCCGCCGATTGCAGGCAAGGCGAGCCATAGACCGGATAGCCCGTAGACGGAATCAAAGTCCCACAGGACTAGCAGATTTGCGGTCGTCTGCACGGACTTCTTACCAGCCAAATAAAAGGAAGGTATCTGGCCGTAAAAGGCGATTTTCCGTTGAGACGTACCGCACCCAGGCAGCACGCCACCAGCGCCTTTCAGTATCTTGACGTGGTATCTACCGTAGTGAAACGAGAGGCCTAGGAAGGGAAGAGGGTCCACCGTCCAGTCGTCCTCTAATTGAGCATCGATCCCCTTGTCCTTGAGAAGTCGTGTCGCGTGGAAGCGTAGCATCGATGCAGCAAATCCCTCATCGATCCGCTCCCCTGGACACTCAGAATCACGGTAAGCTGCTACTTTTGCAGCCCCAAACTCCAGGGCTTGATAAAGGATCAAAGGAACTCGGTCCAGGTTCTCCATTGCCGCGCCAAACGTAGGAAGATCAGGAGGCAGCTGGACCAGTGTTGTTTGGTTTTCCGCCACGACTGATATTATCAGTTAAAAAAGAAAATCCGTCAAGCCCCGCGCTCCACGAATTTTGCATGTCGCTTCGTGAACCTCAGCGGGACTGAAACATTCTGCGGGCCATTGCGCTGCTTGGCAATGATCAAATCCATTTCAACGACGTTGGATTGATCTTCCTGACCGGCACGTCGGGCCGGCAGCAAGACGACGTCGGCATCCTGCTCGATGGACCCGGAGTCGCGGAGGTCGCTCAACCGTGGCCGGCGATCCTCGCGCTCCAGGTCCCTGTTGAGCTGGGCCAGAACTACCACGGGGAGATTGAAATCACGAGCTAACCGCTTTATCCCCCGCGAAATCTCGCTCACTTGCTCGTAGCGGCGTCGCTCGGACCCTCCACTGGTCTCCACGAGTTGAAGGTAGTCGATGACGACCAAGCCGATGTTGTGGCGGGCCGCAAGGCGGCGAAGGGCGGAACGCATCGCTGGAATGGTGCAGCCGGTCGTATCGTCGATCCAGAGTCGACATCCGTCCTCGTCCGTGAGGTCCGCGTATGCCGAGCTCAGCGCCAACTTCTCGGATTCCATCGCAAGTCCCTGCGTGAGCTTCAGTGTGTCCACTTCCGCGCGTGCAGCCGCCATTCTCATCAGGATCGCCGCGTCCGACATTTCCAGAGTGAAGAACGCGACTCCCACGCCGTGTGTGGCTGCGTGACCCACGATCTGACAAGCCAGCGCCGTTTTCCCCATGGAAGGTCGAGCCCCGATCACGGTCATTTGCCCAGGCAAAAGGCCACCACCCACCAGCATTCGGTTCAGCCCGGGCCATGGTGTCGGGATCCCGCGGGCGCTGTCGGGGGACAGAATTGTTGTAATGCCTCCCGCGCGGTTCACCACCTCCATCGGCGTTCGGAAGCCCGCCGGAACAGTCTCCGCGGTGAGATCTGATATCGCTTGCTGCGCGCGAGCCAGGATCTCGCTTGTGGGGTCGGTGGCGTGGAAACAGTCCTGGATGAGCGTGTGGTAGCGGATGATGGCCTGCCGGAGAATCGATTTGTCTCGAACCATGGAAACGTAGCTATCCAGGTGTGCCAGTTCCGGCATCCCCTCGGTCAACGAGGTGATGTACGACATGCCATCGACGGATTCGAGTTGTCCCCGCCGCGCCAGTTCGTCGACCACGGTGACGTAGTCTATAGCGGTGCCTGTCTCGGCAAGGTGGAGGATCGCCAGGTAGATGCGTTTGTGTCTTTCAAGACTGAAGTCGCCGGGCTGGAGCGTTGCTGCAACGTTCTCGACAGGTTGATGGCCGAGCAAGAGGGACGCCAGGATGTATCTTTCGGCGTCAGGGGATGACGGCAGACCGCTTTCGAAGAGTGCATCGAGGTGGGTTTTCATTCGTTCATGAGCCTTCGCCAGTACTCGTCCGCGCTACAGAAAGCGGTCTCAGTTACCGTCGGTTGTTGATGCTGCCAAGCCCGGTCTTCCAGGAACCGTGACAGGTTGGGAGCGAAGCGGCCGCCCTGCTCCTTCCAACGTTCGCCAGCCTGCGATTTGGCCACGGCATAACCCGCGTCGAAGTCGGCTCGTGCCAGCACGCCGGCGAGGATCAGGTCGAGGGCCTTGCCCTTCGCCTCCGCATTGCGGTTTCTGTTGGGGTGTCGCCAGACTAGCGCGTTCCACCAGGCATCGAAGTCCGCCTCACTCGCCCAGCCGCCGATGGGCCATACGGGAGACGGAGGCTGGGGGTTCGCTTCGGAGTCACCGCGCGTGCGCGCGGACACCCCGGTGGAGGGCGGCGCCTCGGCCGGCCCGCTCCGCTGATCCGAGGAAGATGTACGTGCTTCCTCTGTACGAGCTTCTTCCTTATATAGAGGGTGCTCGTTTTTGCACTTCAAAACGGGCGAATCTTGCACTTCAAAATTGCCGGGATTGCACTTCATAATCCGTATCCGCGTTTGGGGCCGGACCTCGTAAATCTGGTGCCAGAGGAACGTGTACTCGTTCTCCAGACCGCGGCCCCCGTGTCCACGGCCTCGTCGGCGATGACGAATCAGACCGAAGGCCTCGAGGTCCGCCACCCAGGTTTTAACCTGGCGGACTGATCGCCCAAGGTCCGCCGCCAACGACGCGTAGGAAGGGAAGCAGCGACCGTCCTGGCCGGCGCGACGAACCAGGCGTATGAACAGGTTCTTGTGTCCGTCCGTGAGGCGGTGGCGGGTTCCGAGGATTACGACGCCACGAAGCCGGGACAGGCAATCCGGGGGATAGAAGCCGCAAGAAACCCGCCAGGGATTGAACGGCTGACCGACTTCTAAAGCACCGGCCCGGGTTGGTCCCTGGCGCGGTGCGTCGTTGGTTTCGAATGCGCGCGCGGCGAGCATGCTCGTTCTCCATGAGCCGCCCGCCAGCGGCGCTCTTCAATTTCCCGGAGACAAGAAACGGCATCAGCCGGAAACGCAAAGTGTGGCAAAAGTGTGCCAGGAAACTGCAAAACTGGCGCTTCTAGCCCATCTGGTGCGACGAAGAAACAGTAACTTACGTGTTATCAGAGGGGCTAGGGGGACCGATTCCGTCCCTGGCCACCATATCTTTTCAACAACTTACAACGAATTCCGAGCCGTAGGTGCCTCTCCGTGGAGTCCAAACGGAGTCCAACTCCGGTGCGGCTGCGTTCGTGGTAGCCGTGGTAGCCATCGTGGGAGCCAAGATTGTCGAACTATGTCTTTGCTCTTCAATGCGATGGTATCCATGGTAGCCACCTGCTGAGATTTTGTTGTTCTCTGTTTCGCGAGACAAACTGATTTCTCCTATATAGGGAACCCCACCCCCGCCCCATCCAATCGATGCGGTTATCTGTTGACGACTGAACGTCGCAACTGCTATCGAAGGAGCATGACCGCATCTTCAGCCGCCAAAATCGAGATCTGGCCGATCGAGAAGCTGGTTCCTTACCCACGCAACCCGAGGAAGAACGACGCCGCGGTGGATCGGATGTGCGGTTCGATCCGTGAGTTCGGATTCAAGATTCCAGTGCTGGCCCGCAGCGACGGCGAGGTGGTGGACGGGCATCTGCGGTTGAAGGCCGCGCGGAAGCTCGGCATCACGGAAGTTCCGGTTCTGCCGTGCGATGAATGGACCCCGGCGCAGGTGAAGGCGTTCCGGCTGCTGGTGAATCGATCGGCCACCTGGGCGGAGTTCGACGAAGAGCTGCTCGCTCTCGAACTTCAGGACCTGCAGGATGCAGATTTCGATCTAAGCCTCAGCGGGTTCGATCCCGGCGAAATCGATGGCCTGCTCGCGATCGACGATGAGCAGCGCGCCAACGCTGCCCCGCCGCTGCCGGAGAATCCGGTTTCGCATCTCGGCGACCTGTGGCATTGCGGCAAGCACCGGATCCTGTGCGGCGACGCTACGAGCTCGGAAGCCGTCGCCAGACTGCTGAGCGACCGGAAACCGAAGCTCATGGTGACAGATCCCCCTTACGGGATCGAGTTGGACTCAGAATGGCGCGATCGTGCAGGACTCAACGGCCACGGGCCCGCGGAGCCGTCGTACATGAAGAAGCGCACCGCCGGCCACACCGAGACCACCATCTCCGGTGACACGCGGGCCGACTGGTCGGAGGCCTTCGCGTTGGTGCCCTCGCTCGAGGCGGCCTACGTCTGGCACGCGAGCAAGTTCACTCGCGAAGTGCTCGACGGTCTGTTGCGCATCGGTTTCGTGCACCACCAGCAAATCATCTGGGACAAGACCCGGACGGTCCTCACCCGCACGCTCTACTGGTTCCAGCATGAACCCTGCTGGTTCGTGAGGAAGAAAAATGCACCGTGGTATGGCAAGGCCGGCGAAAACTCGACCATCTGGA
>JASHNT010000002.1 GCA_030041495.1 Bryobacteraceae bacterium
ATCCACGCCGCGCGCGCTCTGGCCAAGGCTCTGGCGAGAGCCGAGTAAGGATCGACGAGTGAAGATCTCCGGGTCAACCGTACTCGCCCTGCCTCCCGATCGGGCTTACGCCATGATGCAGGACCCGGAAGTACTCGCCCGCGCGATGCCCGGCTGCGAAAGCCTGGAATCGATCGGGCCCAACGAATACCGCATGAAGATGAAGATGGCGTTGGCAAGCTTGTCCGGCGCCTTCGAAGGCAAGGTCCGCATCACCGACCAGCAGCCCCCTTCCAGCTTCAAACTCGCCGTCGAGGGCACGAGCAAGATTGGGTTCATGAAGGGCGAGGGGCTGCTAAAGCTGAGCCAGGCGGAGGGTGGAACGCAAGTGGCTTATGACGGCGACGTGCAGGTGGGCGGGACCATGGCGGCCGTGGGACAGCGCCTGATCGACGCCACGGCCAAGATGATGATCAAGAAGTTTTTCGAAAAGCTGGTCACTCCCTAACGGCGCTAGCCGGCGGAAAACACGGCGGTCTTCAGCCAGAACGCCTCCAGCCGCTGGCTCATCTGGACCAAACTTTCCAGATCGACTGGTTTGGGGATGTAGCAGTTGGCGTGCAGATCGTAGGATGTGGTGATGTCCTGGGAGCCGGTGGAGGTGGAAAGAATGAAGACGGGGATCTGGCGCAATGTGCTGTCCTGCTTCACTTCGCTCAGAACCTCATGACCGCCCTTACGCGGCAGATTCAAGTCCAGAAGAATGAACGACGGGCGGGGGCTCTCCTCATACGGGGCTTCGCGGCGCAGAAAGGCCATCGCCTGTTCCCCGTCGCGGACCACGTGTAGGCGGCCTTGAAACTTGCCATCCTTGAAAGCTTCTTCAAGCAGCCGGACGTCACCCGGATTGTCTTCCACCAGGAGAACCTCGACGGGTTGTGAGCGTAATCGCGAGTACGGCATCGCGGAACAGTAGTGGACCACCGGTGGCGCTGTTCTCACTTAGAACTCTTAGGACTTCCCGGTAGCCGCCCGGCTTGCGTCTACGCCATGGGGTTGGGCGGGGATTTGGAAGAAAAACGTCGAGCCTTCGCCCGGTTTCGATTCGACCCAGATGCGTCCGCCGTGCCGTTCCAGGATTCTGCGCGTGATGGCCAGTCCCACGCCGGAGCCCTCATATTGGTCCGCGCTGTGCAAGCGTTCGAAGATTCCGAAAATCCGCTCCAGGTGCCGCGATTCGATGCCAATGCCGTCGTCGGTGA
The DNA here is from genome assembly GCA_030041495.1 of Bryobacteraceae bacterium. Lineage (GTDB taxonomy): Bacteria > Acidobacteriota > Terriglobia > Bryobacterales > Bryobacteraceae > Palsa-187. The sequence goes on from JASHNT010000002.1 coordinate 1,242, forward strand.
TCGAAAAAATGTACCCGTCCTTCGAGCTTTGCGCCGTGACGTGCACGTGCGCCGGCCGATCCTTGCGGCGGAATTTGATGGCGTTCCCAATCAGGTTTTGAAAAACCTGGGTCAGCAGGCCGGGATCGGCGACGATCATGGGCAGCGGTCCCGCCGTCACTGCCGCGCGGCTCTCCTCAATGGCGACGCCCAAATTGGTGCGAGCCGTTTCAAACAGGGTCTGCGAATCTACCGGCCGGAAGTTGGCCGTCTGCGTTCCGGCGCGGGATAGGGCCAGCAGGTCTTCAATCAGCCGCTTCATGCGCACGGCCCCTTCCACCGCGTAGTGAATGAATTGAACCGCTTCGGAGTCCAGCTTGTCGCGGTAGCGCCGCTCCAGTAATTGCAGGTAGCCCGTAATCATGCGCAGAGGCTCCTGCAAATCGTGCGAAGCCACATAAGCGAAATGGCCCAGCTCCGTGTTCGACCGCACCAGCTCCGCGTTGATTCGCGTAATCTCGGATTCGATCCGCTTGCGCTCCGTGATATCGGTAATCAGACCCAGCGCCAGCATCCCCTGCTCCGTCTGCACGTAGCTCAGCCCGATCTCCACTGGGAACTCCGTGCCGTCCTTGCGGCACCCGGTCAGGTCCCGGCCCGCGCCCATCGCGCGGATACGCGGCTCCGCAAAATATTCCTTGCGCTGCTCCACATGAGAACGCCGGTAGCGCCGCGGCACCAGAATATCCATGCCTTGGCCGATCAGTTCTTCGCGCGTGTAGCCGAACATCTCCTGCACCCGCCGGTTGGCAATCTGGATCTTGCCGTCCCGCGACACCACCACGATACCTTCGGCGACGGCTTCGACAAATACGTTCAGTTTGGCTTCGCCTTCCAACCGCTGCTTCTCCAGCAGCGCGTGGAACTCGTCCGAGGCGTCTTTTCGATGAGGTTCAGCCACTGTACAGATTAGTGGCTGCGGGTGGGAGGTTCTCTCACTGCCGATCAAGTCCTGCCGCCATCTATCGGCCGAGCAGCCGCTTCACCGGCTTTGTAAAGATGCGTCCGATGCGCCACCTCGCGGACTTGAGCAACCCGCTAACCACTTGAGAATATTCCTGCTCGCGTCCGTACAGAAACCGGATCTGCGCGTCACGCCGTGCGACGCCGCGGCCTCTTCACGCCGGGATTCATTCGATCGAGCGCGTTTCCCCAACGGAGCCCTCTCTACAGCGGAATATTTCCGTGCTTTTTGCGCGGCATCGTGTCGGTCTTGGTCTCGAGCAACCGTAGAGCCCGGACCACCCTCGGCCGCGTCTGGCGCGGCTCAATCACATCGTCGATGAACCCATGCTCGGCGGAAACAAACGGGCTGGCGAACCGCTCGCGAAATTCCTCGATCTTGGCCTGCCGCACCGCATCCTGCTCTTCGGCCGATCCCGCCGCCGCAATTTCTCGCCGGTACACGATATTCACCGCGCCTTCCGGACCCATCACCGCGACCTCCGCCGTGGGCCACGCCAGGTTCACATCCGTCCGCAGATGTTTCGACCCCATCACGCAATACGCTCCACCGTAGGCTTTGCGAGTAATCACCGTAATCTTCGGCACCGTCGCTTCGGCAAAAGCGAACAGCAGCTTCGCGCCGTGCCGGATGATGCCTCCGAACTCCTGCGCCGTGCCCGGCAAAAATCCCGGTACGTCCTCAAACGTCAGAATCGGTATCTGGAACGCGTCGCAGAAGCGCACGAACCGCGCGCCTTTCACCGACGAATCGATATCCAGGCACCCGGCCAGAAACGCCGGCTGATTCGCCACAATGCCCACGCTGCGCCCGTCCATCCTCGCGAACCCGATCACGATGTTCTTGGCCCAGTGCTCCTGCACCTCGAAGAATTGCCCGTGATCCACAATCCTCCGGATCACATCCTTCATGTCGTACGGCACGTTCGACGCCGCCGGAACCAGAGTATCCAGCGCCGCATCCTCGCGATTGGCTGGATCGTTCGACGCGATCTTCGGCGGCCCATCCAGGTTGTTCTGCGGAAGGTAACTCAGCAGCTCGCGAATCATGCGCAGGCATTCGGCGTCATCGTGCGCGAGAAAATGCGCCACGCCGCTCACTGAATTGTGCGTCCGCGCCCCGCCCAATGCCTCCTTGGTCACGTCTTCCTGTGTCACGGTCTTGATCACGTCCGGACCGGTGATGAACATGTAGCTGGTCTGGTCCACCATGAAAGTGAAATCGGTGATCGCCGGCGAATACACGGCACCGCCGGCGCACGGCCCCATGATCGCCGAAATCTGCGGCACCACGCCGCTTGAAAGCGTGTTGCGCAGAAAAATATCGGCGTAGCCGCCCAGCGACAGCACCCCCTCCTGAATCCGCGCCCCGCCCGAATCGTTCAGCCCGATCACTGGAGCTCCCGTCTTCAACGCCAGATCCATAATCTTCACGATCTTCTTCGCGTTCGACTCCGAAAGCGACCCTCCGAACACCGTGAAATCCTGCGCGAACACGTACGCCGTGCGGCCATGAATCGAGCCCCAACCCGTGACAAATCCGTCGCCGTCGATCACCTGCTCCTGCATGCCGAAGTCGTGCGAATGGTGCCGCACCAGCTTGTCGGTTTCCTCGAACGTTCCTTCGTCCAGCAGCAGGTCGATCCTCTCGCGCGCCGATAGCTTGCCCTCTTTGTGCTGCCGCGCCCGCCGCTCCTCGCCGCCCCCCGCCTCCGCCGCGGCGTGTCTCCGGCGTAACTCCTCCATTCGGTCAGACATAGAACATCCAGGTTAACGCGATTGCGTGCCGCCCTATCGCCGGCACGGGATTAGCGACAATAGTATGCAGGTAACCAAGTCTGCACGCCCCCCGTCCCATGAATGTGCCGAGCCGCACAGTGCCCGCGGCTCCGGCGCCACAAACCTACTCCGCTATGCCTCGCGGGCGAACTTCCCTCTACGGCCGGTTAGCGCCACTTCTGGCGGTTGCGCTGGCTTGTGCCACCGTTTTGGCGCAGGACTCACCCAACTCCAATTCTGAGAACGGCGAAACCCCCAAGACTGGAGCAACCGTAAAGTCCGACACCACCATCCGCACCAACGTGCACCTGGTTCTGGTTCCGGTGACCGTCACCGATAACAAGGGCAAATTCATCGACGGTCTTTCCGCCAGCGACTTCGTCCTTTACGACGACGGAGCTCCGCAGCGCCAGCTTCAGGTCGATTCCTCCGACACCGTGCTCGCGCCCGTGGCCTTGGTCATCGCCATCCAGTGCAGCGGCATCTCCGAAGCGGCGCTCGAAAAAATCCATAAAGTGGGCGGAATGTTTGAGCCTCTCATCTCCGGCGAAAAGGGCGAAGCCGCCGTGATCGCCTATGATGACGACGTTCGCCTGATCCAGGATTTCACGCGAGACTCCTCCAACATCGCGCGCGCCTTTGAGTCCGTGGAGGGCCGCACCATCAAGGTCGGCCGCATGCTGGACGCCGTGATGGCGGGCGCGGACATGCTCTCGAAAACCCCCGCCAGTTACCGCCGCATGATGCTGATCCTCGGCGAATCGCGAGACCGCGGCAGCATGGCCAAACTCGATCAGGCCATCGAAGCCGTGCAGCGCGCCAACGTGACCATGTACCCGGTCACCTACTCGGCTCAAGGCACGGCCTGGACCGCATCCTCAGACGACACCGTTCCGCTGCCCATCGAACCCGACTACGGCGGAGCCCTCGTCGAGCTCATGCGCATGACCACCCGCAACGCCGCCGACGAGTTCGCCAAGTGGACCGGCGGCCGCCATCTCTCCTTTGAGCGTCTGCCCGGCTTGCAGGACGCCGTCTCGCGCCTCAGCGGGGAAGTCCACAGCCAGTACCTGTTGAGCTTCGAGCCTGTTCCCAACTCGAATACCGGCTTGCATCGCATCATCGTCCAGGTGCGAAGGCCCAAGGGCGCGGTGGTACGCGCGCGGCCGGCTTATTGGCCGTAGAATCCGCCGCCGGTCAGCGGAAGCCACGCCAGCAGCGCGCCGAATAGCGCCAGCAGCGCCGCGAATTCGAGAAATGCGCCGGTGTCCGGCCGGGGCGCGGGGTCTTTCCTCCAAAACACCCGGTACGCCGCGCCCAGAAGCAGCAACACGAATAAGCCTGAGCGAGTCAAGTACCACAGCAGCGCCGCCAGCCCGATCCACATCCATCTCTGGCGCAGATCCAGCGCTCGGAATCCCCGTCCTCCATCCAGCGACCACACCGGAATCAGGTTGAACAGGTTGATATACGCCGTCGCGCGAGCCACCGCCAGCCACACCGGGTGCTGCGGGTACGCCGCCGCCAGCAACAACGCGCTGATTGCGGCCCCCGCGCCCCACAACGGACCGGCCAACCCGATGCGCGAGTCTTCGCTCACATCCGCGGGACTGTCATACAGGCTCACGAACGCCCCGAACCCGGGAATAAACATCGGAGCGCTGGCGCGCAGCCCGTAATGCTTGAGCATCCACACGTGCCCCATCTCGTGGATGTAGATCCCGATCACGAAGCCGGCGGCGAACTTCCAGCCGTACAGCGCCCAATAGACGCCGAAGAACGCGAACATCGATAGCAACGTCTTCAGTTGCGACAGTCCGACTAACAGGAACTTCGCCTTGGTCAGCAGCAGCAAGATCGCGGTTTTGAACTTCAGCCCCGCCGCCGCGACGGCCCCGAAGGGCCCGAGCTTCTTGATCCACTTGGGCTGCGGCTTGGCCATGCCCGCCTGCCGTGGATCTGACACCGAGGCGGCCGGAGGCCGCTCCACGGGCTGGGCACAACGTCCGCAAATGTGGGCTGCCGCCGGGACCGCTGCTCCGCAAGCGGAGCACACTTGCGTCATCTTGTCTGACCCGAAGCCTTAGTCGAAAATGTATAGCGGCATTCCCGGAGCCGGCGGAGCCGGTTCCTCGGCCACTCCTCCCGCCGCCACCGGCTGCTCCTGCGGCTGGAGCGGACGGCAGTACAATCCGCCTTCGCCCAGGTACACTTCGAACTCACCGCCCTTGGCGAGCGAGCCTTGAATCAGCGCCTCGCTCAGCGGATCTTCGATGTACTTCTGCAGCGCCCTGCGCAGCGGCCGCGCGCCGTAGCTGCGGTCCGTGCAAGTCTTCTCCAGGATGTATTTGGCCGCGTCTTCGGCCAGCCGGATCTTCATCTGCTTCGATTCCAGATTCTTGTTGATCTGTTCGGCCAGCAGGTTGATGATCTTCAGCAGGTCTTCGTCGGTCAGCGAAGTGAACAGGATGATCTCATCCAACCGGTTCAAAAACTCAGGGTTGAACGCCTTCTTCACCTCGGTCATCACCTGGTCCTCGACCTTCGCGGGCAATCCCGTGCCCGGCGCGGAGAAACCCATTGGGCTGCGCTTTTCCAGGAACCGCGCGCCCAGATTCGAGGTCATGATAATGATGGTGTTCTTGAAATCGACCGTGTTGCCCAGCCCGTCGGTCAACTGGCCGTCTTCGAACACTTGCAACAGGATGTTGTACACGTCCGGATGCGCCTTCTCGATTTCATCCAGCAGGATCACCGAATACGGTGCGCGCTTCACGCGCTCGGTCAACTGTCCGCCCTCTTCGTAGCCCACATATCCGGGAGGCGAACCGATCAGCTTCGAGACCGAATGCTTCTCCATGAACTCCGACATGTCGAAGCGGATCAGCGATTTTTCGCTGCCGAACAAAAACTCCGCCAGAGCCCGAGCTACTTCCGTCTTGCCCACGCCGGTCGGCCCCAGGAACAGGAACGATCCCGCCGGGCGCTTTGGAGATTTCAGTCCCGCGCGCGATCGCCGGATCGCCCGCGCCAGCGCCGAAATGGCCTTCTCCTGGCTGACCACCCTGCGGTGCAGCTCCTCTTCGATGCGCAGCAGCTTGGCGACTTCCTCTTCGCGAATCGCCGTCATCGGCACGCCGGTCCAGCGCGCGACAACCTCTTCAATATCGTCTTTGGTGACCACCCCGGTCGAAGCTTCATCCAGGTTGTATTTCTCGCGCATCTGGCGCCGGTTCTCGCGCTCCTTGCGCTCTTCATCCGAATAGAAGCGCGCCTTCTCGAACTCCTGGTTCGCGATCGCATTCTCCATCCTGTGCACGATGTACTTGATGCGCTTCTCGATCTCGGCCACCTCGCTCGGCAGAGTGGTCTGCCGCAGCTTCACGCGCGCGCCCGCTTCGTCGATGAGGTCGATCGCCTTGTCCGGAAGGAAGCGGTCCGGAATGAAGCGCGAGGATGTATACACTGCGTTCTCGATCGCCTCATCGGTATACGCCACCGCGTGGAATTTCTCGTAGCGCTCCTTGATCCCGAACAGAATCCGGATCGCGTCGGCTTCATTCGGCGGCGGAACTTTCACCGCCTGGAAGCGCCGCTCCAGTGACCGGTCTTTTTCAATCGACTTGCGATACTCGCCTGGTGTCGTCGCGCCGATGCATTGAATTTCGCCGCGCGATAACGCCGGTTTCAGGATATTCGCGGCGTCCAGCGACCCTTCCGCCGAGCCCGCGCCCACCAGCGTGTGCAGCTCATCGATGAAGATGATCGCGTTCTGGCTCTCCATCAATTCCTTCATGATGGTCTTAAGCCGCTCTTCGAACTGCCCGCGATATTTGGTCCCGGCGACGATCAACGAAAGATCCAGAGCGAGAATCCGCTTCTCCGACAGGAACGACGGCACGTCGCCGTCGGCAATACGCTGCGCCAGCCCCTCCACAATCGCGGTTTTGCCCACGCCCGGCTCGCCGATCAATACCGGATTGTTCTTGGTCCGCCGGCACAGAATCTGGATCACGCGATCCAGTTCGTAATCCCGTCCCACCAGTGGATCCAGCAATCCGTCCATCGCGGCCTGCGTCAGGTCGCGGCTGAATTCGCTCAACAGCGAACTTTCTTTCGGCCGGTTGGATGACATCTTTTCCGAACTCGACCTCGCGATTTCCTCGCGCACCTGCGACAGCCGCAACCCGCGCTCATGCAAAATGTCCGCCGCGAAGCATTTCTCTTCCCGCAGCAACCCGAGCAGCAGATGCTCCGTGCCGATGTGCTTGTGGTTCAGCCGCTCCGCTTCTTCGGCGCCGTACGCCAGCACGCGCTTGCATTCATGGCTCAACGGCAAGTCCACCGACGTGGACACCTTCTCCCGCAGAGTGGTCTGCGCTTCGATCTGCCGGCGAATCGACTCCACCGACGCGCTCGATCGCAGAAAGCGGTTGGCCAGCGCCTTGTCCTCGCGCAACAGGCCCAGCAGTAAATGTTCGGTCTCGATGCACGGGCTGCCGAACTGGCTGGCTTCATAGCGGGCGAAGAAGATCACTCGCCGCGCTTTCTCGGTATAACGTTCAAACATAAGACCTACCTTGTTCTGGATCGGAGGGGGGAGACGACAACTGCGCCCGGACTCCCTCCGCCGTCAATCCGCACTCAAGTAAAACTTCGGCTGCCGCACACGTCTCTACGCCTAGAATTCCCAACACCAGGTGCATGGGACCGGTATGCTGCCCTAACCGCGCTGCTTCCTGCGCGGCCACTAGAAAAACCTGCTTGCAAACCTCGGTAAACGGCAGCTCCGTGGGCGACACCACTTCGCGCCGCGGACCCGCCGGCTCCTTTGGACGAGCCTGCAAGGACGCCGCGACTTCCGGGAAACGGTCGCGAAACTCTTTTTCGATCGCCAGGGCGGCCAACACATCCGTGGTTTCGATGCAGGCGCTGTTACGCCGTGCCGCCTCCCGGCGCGCCAAGGCCGCGGTCCGCACGGCATCCTGCAGCACCCCCATCCAGCCTACGCCCCAGTCGGCGCTGAATGGACGCGCACCCAATCCCGGCTCGTGCCGAAGCGATGTGTCCGCCGGCGCGGTCCGCGCGATCTCCTCGCGCACCTGCTCCAGCCGCAGCCCGCGCTCTCGCAGGATCTCGGCCGCCAGGCACTTTTCTTCCCGCATCAACCCCAGTAAATGGTACTGCGTGTCGATTTGCTTGCGCCCCATCCGCTCGGCCTCTTCCGCCGCGTAGGCCAGCACGCGCTTGAGCTGATGACTCAACGGCAAATCCGTCGATAAGGAAATCTTCTCCCGCAGTTTGGTCCGAGCTTCGATTTGCCTGCGAATCTCTTCACCGTCTCCAGGTAAGACGCGGAAGCGCTTCATCAACTCACGATCCTCGCGTAGCAGCGCCAGCAACACATGCTCGGTCTCGATGTGCGGGCTGCCGAACTGGCTCGCTTCGTAGCGCGCAAAGAAGATCACGCGCCGCGCCTTCTCGCTGTAGCGCTCAAACATAGGCGGTCTCCAGCGAGCCCCGGTCGAGCCGCAGCACCCGGTCCGCCCGCTTGGCGAAATTCAAATTGTGCGTGACGTGAATCGAAGTCAGCCCGCGAGCCCGGTGCAGGTCCTCGAGCAGGTCCATGATCATTTCCCCGGTGCGGTAATCCAGGCTTCCAGTGGGTTCGTCAGCCAGCAGAACCTGCGGATCGCCGGCCAAAGCCCGCGCCAGCACGACGCGCTGCTGCTCGCCGCCCGACAATTCTCCTGCGCGGTGCCACGCGCGGTTGTGTAGGCCCACTTCCTCCAACCTCGCCAGCGCTACCGGTTCGGCCGCTTCCTTGCGCACGCCCCGGATCAGCAACGGCATCATCACGTTCTCCAGCGCCGTGAACTCGGCCAGAAGCGAGTGAATCTGCCAGACAAATCCCACCTCACGGTTGCGGAAATCCGCCAAGCCGGATTCCGACAGCTTGCAGATGTCTTTCTGCCCGAAGTATATCTCACCCTCCGTTGGCCTGTCCAGACCGCCAAGCAAGTGCAACAGCGTGCTTTTGCCCGCGCCGGACTCGCCCACCAGCGCCAGCTTTTCGCCCCGCGCGACTTCAAAATTCAGGCCCACGAAAACCGCCAGGTCCGCCTCGCCGGAACGGTACACCATGCCCAGGTTCACGGCGCGAATCGCTGCTCCCTCCATCACTTCCATCTTACTGGACGCGCCCAGTCGCTTCGTACTCCCAACGCCGGAAATCCCCGTCTCGATATACTGAGATCGGCCTTTGGAGCAAATTTCATGCGTTGGTCCGCCGGATTCCTCGTTGCCCTATGCGCCCTGGCGCAAGCCCCGGCGCCTGCCACAAACTCCAGTAGCAAAAACTCCGTCGGCATGGAGTTTGTCAAGATCGCGCCGGGCGAGTTCACCATGGGCTGCTCGGAGGGCGATGCCGCCTGCACCGATGATGAAAAACCCGCGCACCACGTCCAGATCACCAAGCCTTTCGAAATCGGCAAATTCGAAGTGACGCAAGCGCAATGGCAGGCCCTAATGGGATCCAACCCCAGCACCATCAAGGGCACAGATCACCCCGTCGAGACCATCTCTAAGAGCGACGCGCAAGATTTCATCGCCAAGCTGAACGACCTTCACGACGGCTATCTCTACCGCCTGCCGACGGAAGCCGAATGGGAGTACGCCGCGCGCGCCGGTACCAGCGCCGCCCCTGCATCGCTTGACGCCGTCGCCTGGTACGGGGCCAACTCCGGTGATTCCACCCATCCCGTCGGCCAGAAGCAACCCAACGCCTGGGGCCTGTTCGACATGTTGGGCAACGTGCGCGAGTGGGTCGCGGACAACTACACTCGCGACTACTACGCCAACAGTCCCGCCGCCGATCCCACGGGTCCTGCGCCGGGTGCAGGCGGCCGCGGCGGCGGGTTCGGAGGCCGCAGAGGATTTCGCGGCGGCGGTGCGGGCGGCCCAGGCGGGCGCGGCCGCGGCATGCGCCAGCTCCCCATCATGCGCGGAGGCGCTTGGGATAACAACGCCGAATTCGTCCGCTTTTCGGCCCGCTATCATTACTACGGGCCAACGTTACGAGTCAGCGATATCGGCTTCCGCGTCGTCCGCGTGCGCGCCTCAGAGGTGAACCCATGAAGAATCTCCCCATTTACGTTCTTGCTGCCGGAGCGCTCTGCGCCTGGTTCCCGGCTTCGGCTCATCACTCCTTTCAAGCCGAGTACGATCAATCCAAGCCGCTGACCCTGGTCGGCAAAATCACCAAGGTGCTCACCGACAATCCCCACGGCTGGATCTATCTCGACGCCAAGAACTCCGACGGCCACGTGGTCAATTGGGCTTTGGAGCTCCCCGCGCCCAACGTGCTCCGGCGCAACGGCTTCGACCGCGGCATCTACGAGACTCTCGAGAGCACGGGAGAGGACGTGACTGTCACCGCTTACGCCGCCAAAGACGGCTCCAAGCACGCCTGGGCAGGAGGCCTGACCCGCGCCGACGGCAAGACCGTTATCCCGCTGGGCGGAATTCCCTCGCGAGGCCAAGGCAACTTCGGCCGCGGCCAGCAATAAGCGAGTCGCTACTTGCCCCGGCCCTTCGGGCCTTGCGCGATCATCGGGATGGTCATGATCACATCGTTCCGCCGGTCGTTGCTGACGGCGTAAAGCGTTTTCCGATCCGGCCCGCTAAACGTCACGCTGATCACTCCGCGCGGAGTCGGAATCAGGCCGAGCTCCTTACCCTCCGGCGAGATCACGTCGATTCCGGGATTCGCGCCGCCCACCGTTACATACATCCGCCCCGCCGCGTCGAACGTGCTGCCGTCGCCGCCGCCTTGGAGCTTGGCGAACTCACGCTGGTTGGTGAGCGAGCCATCCTTCTCCACGTCAAACTCCGCCAGCGCCGAGCCGTTCGTCACCCACAGGTGCTTTTCGTCCGCGCTCAGCATGATCCCGTTGGTGAAAAGGTTCTCACCGTATTTGGTGATGTTGCCCTTCGAGTCGGCGTGATAAACAGTGCCCATGGTGAAGTAGACACCGCCCTTGTTGTCGGCGGTGAGATCGTTGAGCACGCCGCCGCCGGCGCAATCGATAGGATCGCCATTGGTAAGCTTGTTGGCCAGCACCTTGCGCTGCGGTTCGAGCTCTTCAATGGATTCGTTGAGGCCCCGATTCACAACAAACAACGCCCCCTTCGCACTCCTGGCCACTGATCCCGAAGTGTTCAGGCCCGAGAAAGCCACCGAGGTCTTGCCCTCCTTGTCCAGTTTGAGCACGTCGCTGTTGTCGTTCTGCGCGATCAGGATGCCGCCGTCACCGCTGGCGATGATGCCGTCAGAGTTGTTGCCCGTCCCGCTCCAGACGTCTGTCCACTTCGCGCCCGCCGCGATCACGCCGGGGATCTCCGTCACCGAGTACTCTCGCGGCGAGGCCTCAGCTTGGCCTCCGCCGCGGGGACCTCCTTTGGCGCCGCCTTTCGGCCCTCCCTTCGCCCCGAATCCGCCTCGAGCCGCCGGAGCCGGAGGTGGAGTCTTGCACGTCTTCAATAAATCCGGCTCTTTCGAATCCGCTGTGGCCTGCACGCCCGGCCCCGTGGTTTTAGGTGCACTCTGCGCCGCTGCTTGCTGCACCAGCGCATGTTGCAGAACCAGCACCGCTCCCACTCCGCCCAGCACTACCGCAAACATGCCGATCGATTTCATATAGCCTCCTTTGCCGCCGCGTTCCAGCATACCGCAGTAAGTCCGCCCACGGCCTCACTTGCCGAAGTCGATATTCGATTCCGCCGTAAACTTCCGGCAGTCCGTGAAATTGATTTGATTGGAGCCGCTCAGTTCCCGGGCTCTTCCCCCCGCGCGCTCCCGCCAATTCCACTCGAACTTCGAAGGTAGAATGAACTGCTGCCCCGACAAATCCACCTGCTTGTACTCGAGCGTAATCTCTGTGTCCTCGAGCGAGCTCTGCTCCGGGATCTTGACCAGCTTCATTGCGATCTTCATCACCGCGTTGGTCTCCGCGTCCGCCCAAACCGTCCCTTCGAATGCCGCTGTCAGGTAGCCTTGCAGCCCGTGGTCCTGGATCCTGTATCCGGTCTGCCGCGGCACGCGAAAGCCCAGCACGGTCATCGCGCGGCCCTGAATTTTTCCCGAGCTCTGCGCCCGGAAAGCCGTCGCCGATTTCGGATCGAAGATCTGCCTCAGGAGTCCGGCGAACTCTTGCGTTGAAGTCGCCCCGTTGAGTTGCTCATGCGAAAGGTTCTTGGCATCTGCCCCGTTCACCTTGATTACTTTGTAGTGCTCCACTTGGCCCACAAAGCTGAGTTCCTCTTCGATCCTGTCGGTGCTGATCTGTCCAGCCCGCATATCCCCTCCCATGGCGAATCGCGTGGTCTGTTCTAAGCAGGTATAATCCGGCAGGCTGTGCGAATAATTGAGCGCATATTCGCGCACTGCCTCCACGGCCGCGGGTTCCTCTGCCCACGCCATGCCGGTGGAGCTGACGGCCAGCACCAGGGACAAGATGCTTCGCACGTACTGAGGCTATCACGTTGCGCGTTTCATTAACGCCCGTTAAAGCACCGGCGCGCCGGCGCGCGATAAAATAATGGACAAACGAGCCGTGGAACAGATCGGCCGGTACCACATCGTCGGCGAGGTGGGGCGGGGCGCAATGGGGATTGTCTACCGTGCGCTGGATCCCGCTATCGGGCGGACCATTGCGATCAAAAGCATCCGCTTGAAGGATCTCACCGACGACGCGGAGCGCGACCGTCTGCGCGAGCGCCTGTTCCGCGAAGCGCAGTCCGCCGGCATCCTCTCGCATCCCGGCATCGTCACCATCTACGACATCGCCGAAGAAAACGGGATGGCGTACATCTTCATGGAATTCGTGAACGGGCCGCCGCTCGAAAAAATGCTGCTGTCCGCGCAGACTCCGGATAAGGAAACGCTGCTCACCATCTTCCGCCAGACCGCGGCCGCTCTCGACTACGCCCACAAAAAAGGCATCGTCCACCGCGACATCAAGCCCGCCAACATCATGATCCACGAAGATGGCGCGGCCAAGATCACCGATTTCGGCGTGGCCAAGATCGTTTCTCAGCACATGACCGTCGCGGGCACCATGATGGGCACGCCCAGCTACATGTCGCCGGAGCAGATCCAGGGCGGCGAAATCACCGGCCGCACCGATCAGTTTTCGCTCGGCGTGATGGTCTACGAAGTGTTAACCGGTGAAAAACCGTTCACCGCCGAGTATCTGCCCACTCTGCTTTATCGCATCGTGCGCGAGGAGCCTGTCCCGCCGCAGCGCCTGAACACCACGCTGACTTCGCAAGTAGAGGCGGTGCTGCGCAAAGCTCTTTCAAAGAGCGCCGCGGATCGCTACGAAACCTGCACGGAGTTCGTCGGCGCGCTGGCTACGGCCTGCAACGCCGCGCCGGGCTGGATTCCCATTCCTCGCGGCGCCAGCCACATCATGCCCACGGCGAGTTCCGAAGAAGGGCTCGCCGAAACTGTCGCCGATCCCGCGCCGCAAGGCTTCAAGACCGCCTCATACCGCACCGAAGCGACAGCCACGATTCCGCCCCCTCCCGCCGAGCCTCCCCGCATCGAAGCCTCCACGCCCGTCTCGACGACGCCCGTCTCGGCGATGGCCGCCGCGACTCCGCCGCCTGCGGCCGCACCGCCCCTGGGCATTGAGCCTCCGGCCGCCGCTCCGCCAGTCATCCTTCCCGAGGCAACCCCTCCGGTGTGGGAGCCTCGCCGCCGCCTGTCCGAGGAGCCGAGCCACACCGGGCGCAACATTTTTCTCTTCTTCGCCGGATTGGCCGTCGTCGGCGGAGTTCTGTTCGTCTCCTATCAGCGCTACCGCAACAGTTTGGCGTCCGCCTCCGCCACGCCGCAGGTCTCGCAACCGGCCGCATCCTCACCAACATCTCCCGAGCCGTCGCCCCCGCCGCCGCAACCCGCGCCGGCTACGCCTCCGCAGGAAACCCAATCCGCGCCGGCTCCGCCTGCTGCTGATGCCACGCCTGCTCCCCCGCCTCCGGACACTTCCACTGCCGCAACGCAGACGCCCCAGGAAACTCCCGCGCCGGTGGCCGCTGCCAAGAGCGCCAAGACCGGTCCGCCCAAAGCCTCTCTCGCTCCCGTGATTCCCGCGCAGGGCACGTTTCAGATCACCGCGACGCCCGAAGGCGCTATGGCCATCTTCGATCATGACCCCTCGCTCAAATGCGTGACGCCCTGCAGCATGACGCTTGCTTCCGGCCGCCACACCTTTGTGGTGCAGATGGCCGGCTATCGCGACGCCAACCGCATCATCGACATCCCGCGCGACACCGGGCTGATCGTCAATCTGGAGAAGATGTCCGGGATGCTCACGCTGATCACCAACCCGCCCGGGCTCACCATCCTGATCGACGGGCGAGAGCAGGCGCGCAAGTCTCCCGCCAGCTTCACTCTCGCGCCCGGCCCGCACAGCATCGAAATTGTGAAGGGCTCGGAGCGGCATGCCATCGCGGTCGACATCCACGACGGAACGACCGTCGAGAGGCGCGTGGATTTAGGGCAGTAAGGGCTCCCTACACCGGCTGAAGCGCGAGCTTCTGCCGCAGTGAGTGCCGGATTCGCAGCAGGCGCACCCGGATGCCCGTGGAGGTGATGCCCTCCACCCGCGCGATCTCTTCGGCCGAGTAGCCTTCGAGACTGCGCTTCAGCAACTGCCGGTCACGTCCCGAGCAGCGGTCCAGCAGGCGGTGAAGCTCAATCTCCTCCAGATTCATCCAGTAAGGCGCTTCCACGCCTTCCATGGATGCCGTGGTCTTGCTGCGGAACTTGGCGCGGAACAGATTCCGCGCGATCGAATTCACCCAAAAACCGACTAGCCCCGGATCCCGAAGCTGATCGCGAAATTCCCAGCCGCGCACCCACGCAGCCTGGGCGATCTCCTCGGCTTCCTCAAGTGCGGCTCCACGCGAAAGCAGGAATCGCCGCGTTGCCGGATATCCGGCTTCAAACGCTTCTGCGTACTCAGACCGCTTCATCATAACTTGCCTTTTGCAACCGTCTTGCCATTGCCTATCTCTCTTAGAATGAATCATTTAAATCTCTTATTGCAGGCTGCCGCCTTGCAAAAATTACTGCACGGCCGTCTCTGGGCCATGTCTTATCGTGCCCTCAGCCGGAGTGTAATTCCTATCCCGCCGCCATCCGATGAAAGAAGAGTGAAGTTCCTATCACTGTTCGTCTTAAGCGCCGCTTTAGCGAGCGCACAATCGCACCCGAGCTGGTGGACCTACGCTTCGCCAGAAGCCACGGCCCTGGTTGGCATCCACTGGGACAACCTGCGCAACTCGCCGTTCGCCTCTGCCATCGAGGCCGAGTTGTCCAGCATCGGCCCGCTCGCCTTCCCGGATTTGGAGTGCCTCAAAAACGCGCGCCAAATTGTGATCTCCTCTCCCGAGCTATTGGCCATTGAAGCCGGGAGCTTCCCGGCCGCCTCCGTCAAGGAGCAGGCGCAGCGCGCCGGTCTGCATCGCCAGGTCTATCGCGGCGTGGCGCTATGGATTCCCGGCGATTCGGAAAAACCGGGCGTGGCCCAAATGAGCGAGCAGATCGTGTTGGTGGGCGCGCGCAAGACGCTCGAGTCGGCGGTTGACCGAAGCCTGATCGAGACCGGCCGTCCCTATTCCGGTCTGCTGCCGCATGCGGCCCGCTTCGCCGAAACCGGCGACCTGTGGGTGGTCGCCGTACGAATTCCGGATCCGCTGGCCAGCCTCTTCGTGCCTCTGGACGCGCAAGGGTATGAATTCGAAGGGCAAGTTTCGTTGCGTAGCGGACTGTCCGTGGAAGCCTCTTTTGACGCCGCTTCGACCGATGCCGCCGCCGCGATCGCCGATCAGTTGAAGCAGCAAGCGCAGTCGCTGCCAGCCTTCGCCCAGAACCTGGAGGCGACTTCCGACCGCCGCACCGTCAACATCCAGCTCGAAGCCACTGCGGAGGATGTCGAGGCTGCTCTCCGTCCTGTGCACCCCGCCGCGCCACCCGCCGTAGCCGCGGCCCCAGCTCCAAAACCCTCCCCAAGTCCCGCCCCTTTGGCGAAACTAGCCCCGGCAGCGCAATCGACCCCCGTGCCACTCGTTCCGGCGATCGCTCCCACGCCGGATCCGCCTCCAGCGAAACCGGTTGACCTCAAACCCGAGCCTCCGCCCCAGCCGCAGGTCGTCCGCATTGTGGGCCTGGACGACGGACCGAAAGAAATCGTCGTCCCTCCGCTTCCCAGCGGCGCGCATCAATAAGAAACGGGAGAGCCAGACCTCTCGGCCGCATAGACGACGCTATCCCACCCGGGGCCAAGAGCTGCACGGGCGCCCAAGAACGGGAACCAGCCCCGTCGCCCCTCATCATCAGCATCTCGGCCAGCTTGACGCATCCGTACACGGCACCATAGTACAAACAAAGCCGCAAACGGGAGTATAGTCATCCCGGTCCTGGAGCAAACACCCGAAGGTGAGTGCAATCCAAAACCAGAAACGTTGTCTCAAATCCCAACGCGTTTTTATCACCAGAACGACCAGCCCACTGCATGTGGACGCGCCGATTCTCATTTCCCGAGAAGGACGAACACAAGAAGGACCGGCGACGCGTACAGCGCCGCGATGGAGCAGTTGACTCCCCATGTAGGGGCCGTTCCCTCACCGATGCAAGTGTAGTGCAGTAGAGACTTCGCGTCCAACGTGCGCCACCAAATGTGCGCCGCCAAAACAAAAAAAGCCCGGACGAGACTCGGCCCGTCCGGGCATCAGTTACAAGCGAGAGAAGCGTCGGCTTAGCGCCTTCCTCCTCCGCCACCACCGTGGAATCCACCGCCGCCGAAGCCGCCGCCGTGGAATCCACCGCCCGCAAATCCGCCTCCCCCCATCCCGCCGCCCGCAAATCCGCCGCGGAATCCGTTACCGGCGATTTGCGCTGAGCCGCCCTGATGCGGCGCTACGGACGGACGAAATTCGGGGCCGAAGTTGTGATAACCGCCACGGAAGCCGTAGCCGCCGCGGCCGTAGAACGGCGCAGCATACACGAAAGCGGGAGAATAAAAGCCCCAGCCAAACGGACTGAAGAAGATTCCGTCCCAGGGCAGCCACGTGTAAGCGTCAAAGTACGGATCCCAATACCAGCCATAGTCGTACCCGTAAGGGTAGTAGCCCGGATAACCGGCGTAATAGGGATTCCCTGAATAGGAATTCCCGTAGGCAGAGTTATAGTAACCTTGCGCGAAGCCCCGCGCTGCATCGGCATTGGCTTCCGCTAAGTAGGCCGACCGCAAGCTGCTCCAGCGATAGAACGCATCCTGTTCAGTTTTTTTGTCAAAGCCGCGCGCCTTCAGCTTGGGCGCATTTAGATCGAACTGGTGCCCCTTCTGGAGAGTATGCGCTTTACCCGCGACCGTTACTTCCGCGCGTCCATCGAATACGCGGACGGTCCCCTGCATGGCGGCGAAGTCGTAAAGCCCGTGCGTCACAATCTGGACGGAAGCAGGCGCTTCGTTAATGACAATGTGGTTGGCCGAAAGAACCTGATCGGCCTCCACCATCGCACGGCCGTGCTGGATCGCTACTACCGTGTCCGGAAGCCCGGTCGAGTCCAACAGCACGGCGCTATTGCTATCCACCCGCAGCATTACGCCTGGCGTCAATAGCACTTCCGCGCGGCCATTTTGCGTGGCCAACGTTTCTCCCGGAGTTAAACGGGCCGAGCCGACCGACTGCTCCGTCAGTGTCCTACCTCCCAGCGTCACTTGACCTTCCACATAATTCACCGTCCCAGGCTGGGGCATGGCCGCCTGCTGGGGACCCGGCGGAGGCACCGAATTTTGTGGCGGAGGCGGATAGTTCGCCGCCTGCGCCCATGCCGGAAGACACAACCACCCGGCCAGGGCCAACGCCAAGCCACAGCTTGCGATTGCTTTGCATAGCCGCATATTTTTTCCTGCCTTTCCACTCCATTGGATGTGTGTGAAGGAATTTGGGTCTATCCCCAAAACCCAGTAAAAAGAGCGGGCTAAAGGAGGGATGTTTACAGCGCCGTTTCGATTCCCGCTTGGGCCGGAGCCGTTTTGGTCCTCCGCGCCCAATATCGTGCGATCAGGAGGAGTAATCCTCCCGTGGCCAAATTCGCCACGGCGTCGGCGGCCGTCATCCCGCGCGCTCCTCCGTGCTTGTAGCCGATGCCGTCCAGCCAGGTCATGTAGGCCAGCGGCAAGTTGCCTGCCGAGAAAAGCAAAGCGTAGCCGGTCCCCGCCGCGCGGCGGCCGTGTCCCAGGACATCGAGCTGCAGTGCGGTGAAAGCCGCGAAGGCGAGTCCGGTAACGAACGCGTACGCGGCGAAACCCGCTCCGTAAGTGAACGGCGTGGCGGGTCCCAGGCACAGCCAGCAACCGGCAGCGCCGCCGAGCAAACCGAAGAGCGCGTAGGCGGTCATGCGGTGCAGACGGTCGCACGCGAATCCGCCCGCCAGTCCGCCGACACCGAGCAACACGCCGCCCCCCGCGCCCGCCACCCACGCGACTTCCGAGGGCGGCGCGTGATAATCCGGACCCACGCCGGAAATCAAGCCGATGATAGCGCCGCATCCGGCTGGCGAAAGAAAGAACACCGCAGCTACCAGGGTTGTCGGCGACCGCAACAGGTCCCACAGATCGCTACCCAAATCGGCGAATAATGGACGCGGGCTCAAGCGGGGACGCGCATCCTCGGCGATGGAGAGAGCGGCCAGCGCGGGGAGCACCAGAATGGCTGCCATGGTCATCGCAACGGCGGGCAGTCCGCAAAATCCCGCCATCCAAATGCCCAATCCGCCGGCGAGAGACCCGGCGCCGATATTGGCAGCCTGGGTCCATCCACCGGCCCTCCCGCGGACCTCCGGCCGGACGCAACTCATGACCGCGCCGACCGCGGCGATGGCGACGTTGAACAAAGCGCAGGCAATGAACAGCAGAATCGTGACCAAGTCCACTGAGTGAGCCGATTCGAGAATCGCCAGGCCACTGGCGATCGCCGACAGTGTGAAGGTCGCCAGAATCCAGGTGCGCCGCTTTGGACCGAGGTCGACCAGAGGGGAAGCGATAAAGCCCCATACACCCGGAAGCTGGGCGATGGCCACCGCGGCCGCGATGCGATCCACGCTGACTCCGTGCTGCCGCAGCAGGAACGGGATCAGCAGCGCTTGAACGCCCCAGAAGCCGGCCCCGCTGGGCACGGCCAGAATCCCGAACAGCCAGGGTGGGTTTTCACGCCGCATTGCCGCATTATTGCTGAATCGTCAGATAGAAGGTTTGCGGAACCGCCGTTTGGTTGACGCTGACGCCGATCTCGGAATCGCCGTCGGGGACGTCGGGCACGGTCACAAAGAACTCGTACAGTCCGACGAAGCCCGGGTACAGGCCCGCGTAGCTGATCTGCGCCGGAGTCGAGTCGAAGCTGACGGAGACTCCGGGCAGATTCGTAATGCCGCTGGCGACAACTCCGGGTGGCGTGGCCGGGATGACCGGGCCGAATCCGAGGCCATAGACCACGATCAAGTCGCCAGGTTTCGCCGGCCGGAAATTCGCGCCCTGCACCAGCCCCGGGTTGCCCACGTAGGTGACCGCGCCTTGGACCAGGTCGGATGCGAACAAGGCCACCAGATATTGTTTGCCGACGTAGAACTGCGCTGGCGCCAGCATCGCCGGTGCGATTTGATACTTCTGTAGCGTCACTGTGTTGCTGGTTCCCGCGCAGTTGGTTACCACAATGGGCACCAGCCCGGTGGCGGAATCGGCGGGGGCCTGGACGTTAATCTGCTGACTACTGATGTAGGAGACGTAGCCGGGGAGACCGTCGATGGAGACCTTGCTGCCATCGAGACCGGTGGGTGCGTTGGAGCCCTGGAAATCCGATGTAGCCCACTGCCGCGTATCCACGGCCAGATTGATTCCCTTGACCTCCAGATAAGAGCCGGAGGCGAAGTAAGAGAATCGGCCGAAATCGGTGGCCGAGTTGAGGGAACTGATCTGCGGCGGGCCGATCGGACAAGTCGTCGTCGTCCCAGCGCTGGCCGTTTCCGCGAAGTGGACGGGCAAGACCGCCGAGCCGCCGATAGCCGCCGTCACCGTGACCGAGCCGGCCACCGGACCGAAGGTCAGAGTCACACTCGCGTTGCCGTTGGCATCGGTCTGCAGGCCGCTCGAGCTGAGGGTCGCGATACCGGAGGTAACCGCGAAATTGACCGTCACGCCCGCCACGCCTGCCCCGGAGCTGTCCGTAACGGAAACGGTCAACGGCAATGGCAATGCGGTGCCCGCGGGGGCGGTTTGGTTGTTGCCGTTGGTGATCGCCAGCGAGGTGGGCACGCCGGCGGCTTGGGAAATCGCAGCGATTGCAGAGACAAACGCTCCCGCGGCAAGCGGCAGGGAGAAGGATACTAACGTTCCTGACCGTTTCACGTTGCACCTCGAACTAACCCAGCTATCTAATACTCCCAGCGCCACAGGTTCGCGCCGACGGTGTAACCTGCGCCCACGGCCGCAAACATGACCAGATCGCCTTTGGCCAGCCTTCCCGATTCCACCGCGTCGCGCGCCGCCAGCGGGACGGTCGCGGCGGTGGTGTTGCCGTAACGGTCGATATTGATCACCACCTGGTCTTCGCGCAGGCCGAGCCGCTCCGCCGCGTTGCGGATGATCCGCAAGTTGGCCTGATGGGGGATCAGCAGCTTGATGTCTTGCGCGGTCATGCCGTGCCGTTCCAGCAGACTCTTGCAGACCTCGTACATCTTAGTTACCGCGTACTTGAACACCTGCTGGCCTTCCTGCTTGACGAAGTGTTCCCGGTTGGCCACGGTTTCCGCGCTCGCCGGTTTGCGGCTGCCCCCGGCCGGCATCTTCAAGTATTCGCCGCCGGAGCCGTCGATCTCGTTGAGGAACCCGAGAAAACCTTCGCCGGGCTGGGCAGGCTCAATCAGCATCGCACCCGCGCCGTCGCCGAACAGCACGCAAGTGGAGCGGTCGGTGTAGTCGATGATGCGCGACATCGTGTCCGCGCCGATTACCAGCACCTTCTTGTGCGCGCCCGCTATCACCAGGTGCGCCGCGGTGGTCAAGCCGTAGACAAAGCCGGAACAGGCGGCTACCAGGTCGAAGCCCCACGCCCCCTTGGCTCCGATGCGGTTCTGCACCAGGCAGGCCGTGGAAGGGAACATCATGTCGGGGGTGACGGTGCACAGCAGAATCGCCTCGATGTCGCTTCCGTTGATGCCGCGCTGGCTGAGCGCGGCGCACGCCGCCAGAACCGCCATGTCGGAGGTCGCCATTTCAGGAGGCGCAATGCGCCGTTCCCGGATGCCGACGCGTTGCAGAATCCATTCGTCGCTGGTGTCGACTAGCTTTTCCAGGTCGTGGTTGGTCAGCACGCGCGGAGGCACGTAACAGCCGAGAGCCGTGATCTTCGCTCCCATCGGCGCCTGGGCGGACGGAGTTCCCGGGACAGAGGACATAAGAAGCTATGTTACATTCTTCTTTGGAACAACTGCACATCCCGGCGGCAAGCGCCCAGATTACGCCCAGAGAAGTTGCGCCCCAAGAGGCTACGCCCAAAGCGGACCGTGCCGAGATCTACCAGCGCGTGTTCCGCCAGATGCGGCCGCGCACCCCGCTCCCCGACATTCGCATCGAGTTCAAGCGCTACGCCAACGCCAACGCGCAGGTCCACTGGGAAAACGGAGTATTGCGCGTGCGCCTGGCCGATACTCTGGAGGGCGCTCCCGACGACGTGCTGGAGGCTTTGGCCGAGATCCTGCTTTCGAAGCTGTTCCGTAAGCCGGTTCCGCGCACCAGCAATGAGCGCTACCGCCGTTATTTGAATCGCCGCGACGTGCGCCGCGGTCTGGATTTGGTCCGGCAAATTCGCGGGCGCAAGCAGGTGGAGCATCCTCACGGCAACGCCTATGACCTGGAGCAGATGTTCGAGGATCTGAATTTCCGCTACTTTTTCGGCTTGATGGCCCAGCCTCGGCTGGGTTGGAGCCCCAACGCTTCGCGCACTCTGCTGGGGCATTACGATCCCTCCCACAACGCCATCGTGCTGAGCCGGATTCTGGATCGCCCGGAGATCCCCCGCATCGCGGTGGAGTACGTGCTGTACCACGAGATGCTGCATCTGAAGCATCCGGCCGAGCATCGCGGCGCCCGCCGCTGCGTCCACACCCGCGAATTCAAGGAAGCCGAACAGCGGTTCGAATTCTTCAAGGAAGCCCAGACGATTCTGAAGAAGCTCTGCTGACGGTGGAGGTAAAATCTGGACATGAGCCGCAAGACGCTCCTCACAGCCGATGAGCTGGAGCTGATGCCCGACGACGATTCGGTGCGAACCGAGCTCGACGAAGGGGAACTGATCAGCATGCCGCCTGCCGGATGGGACCACGGTGACTCCGAGATCGAAATCGGCCGGATTCTCAGCAACTACGTCAAGAAGCATCGCCTCGGCAAGGTGCTTTCCGGAGATACTGGCTTCCGGCTCCGTGAGGATACGGTGCGTTCGCCAGACGTTGCCTTCGTGAGGCGGGCGCGCGTGGCGGCTCTTAAGAGCAAGGGGTTCGCCAAGGGCGCTCCCGACCTGGCCGTGGAGATTTTCTCGCCGTCCGATTCCGTGGCACAACTGATGCGCAAGGTCAAACAGTATTTCGCGGCGGGATGCCACACCGTCTGGATCGTTTATCCGGAAGCTCAAGAGGTTCACGTGCTCGAAGCCTCGGGCGCGGACCGCCTGCTGCGCGGCGAGGATGTCCTGGAGGCTCCGGAGCTGCTCCCCGGTTTCTCCGTCCGCGTGGGCGAATTCTTCGAATCCGAATCGTAACCTGCCGTGCCGCATCCCGGCGCAGGATTTTCCCAGGTGAGGGCTTGAGCGAACGCGCGGAATTGGCGGCTCGGGAAGCTGCTGTTACCATTCCTGTGTATGCCCAACGTCAGCCATCTTGAGTGCAGCGTCTGCGGCGCGCACCTCGAAGCCGGGAAGATCCACAACTTGTGCTCGTGCGGAAGCGTGCTGCTGGTCCGCTACCATCTGGACGCGGTGCGCAGGACGTGGCAACGCGAATCGGTTGGGGCCGCGGTTCCCACCTTGTGGCGTTACGCGCCCGTCCTGCCGGTGCGCGATCCCGCCGCCATCATCTCATTGGGCGAAGGGATGACGCCGCTGATCCAGACCAAGCGCCTCGCCGCAAAAATCGGAGCGAAAAACCTCTGGGTCAAGGACGAAGGGCTCAATCCTACCGGCTCCTTCAAGGCTCGCGGCATGACCTGCGCGGTTTCGATGGCCGTTGAGCTGGGGATCAAAAAGATCGCTCTGCCCTCGGCCGGCAACGCGGCCAGCGCGGCCGCCGCTTACGCCGCCGCGGCCGGAATCGAGGCCCATCTGTTCATGCCCGCCGACGTCCCGCAAGCCAACTACATTGAGAGCAAGGCTCTGGGCGCGCACGTGACTCTGGTCGACGGATTGATCAGCGACTGCGGCCGAATCGTGGCCGAGCGCAAGGACCGCGAGGGTTGGTTCGACATGAGCACGCTCAAGGAACCCTATCGCGTCGAAGGCAAGAAAACCATGGGCTACGAAGTCGCCGAGCAGTTCGGCTGGGAACTGCCCGACGCCATCTTCTATCCCACCGGCGGCGGAGTCGGGTTGATCGGGATGTGGAAGGCCTTCGACGAACTGGAGCAACTCGGCTGGATCGGGAGCAAACGTCCGAAGATGATCGCCGTACAGGCCGCCGGCTGCCAACCGGTGGTGCGGGCCTTCGAACGCGGCGAAGCGCGCGCCGAGTTCTGGGAGAACGCCTCAACCGTCGCCGCGGGGCTGCGCGTGCCGAAGCCTCTCGGAGATGCGCTGGTGCTGGACGCCGTTCGTGCCAGCCACGGCACAGCGGTCGCAGTGGACGATGCCGAGATTCTCGAAGCCGGCCTCGAACTGGCCTCGCTCGAAGGCATTTTCGCGGCTCCCGAGGGCGCGGTCTGCGTGGCGGCCCTGCGCAAACTGCTCGCTAACGGATTCCTGTCGCCCGAAGATCGAATCGTCCTCTACAACACCGGCTCGGGACTCAAGTATCTGGAATCCTACGCAGCGAAGATCCCCACGCGGACGGTGTAGGCCCTATCCTCGTCCGGCATAACGGCCTTTACCCTCGATCTATCCTCGCCACGCATTTTTTGTGGCCGAGAATGTGCGATACCCGAATAGCGCGATGTGCCGATAATGGGGTAGCTGAGCAAACTACTGTGCGAAAACTTCGGTGGCCGTTCCCAAGGCGCCGGTCACCCGATCAACGCGCTGACCTTGGCCGCGCTTCTTCCAATTCTTCGGGCATCGGGCGGCGAGCGTCAACCTTGGGGGGCAACTTTCTCCCCGCAACCGGGTTCATACTAATGAATAGCGGTATGAGGAAAACATTCCTGCTGGGGGCTGTTTTATGTTCGGCGAGCTTGCTTCCCGCGGAAAAGGGCGACCCGTCGCCGAAACCCGACTATAGCCGCTTCGAGAAAAAGCTCTCGAAGGATCAGCGGATCCTCCACGCGCTCGACCGGCTGGCTTTCGGCCCGCGCCCCGGCGACGTAACGGCGGTCAAAAAGATGGGGCTGAACAAGTGGATCGACCTGCAACTTCACCCCGAGCAGATTCCCGAGAGCCCTGAATTGAGCCGGAGGCTCCAGCCGCTCGAGTCCCTGCGCATGACGCAGGCCGACACTGTGGCCGAATATCCTCCGCCGCAGTTGATCCGCGCGGTGGCGTTCGGCAAGCAGCCCATGCCGGAGGACCCCGTGGCTCGCGCGGCGGTGGAACGGGAGGTCGAAAAATTCGACACCCAGCGCCACGTTCCTGACGACCAGCCCCTGGAGCCGAAGATTCCGCTCTCGCAATTGCTGACGCCGGAGCAGATTCGCATCCTGCGCTCCGGATCCGTCGATGCCCGGCGGGCGCTGCTCGCCTCGCTGGACCCCTCGACCATCGATGATTTCGTCATCGCGCTTCCGGCCAATCTGCGCAACCAACTATTGCCCTCGGCGAGCCCGGAGCTCCGGCGCAAGTTGATGCTGGCGAACAATCCGCAACAAGTCGTCGCGGCCGATCTCGCCGAAGGCAAACTGTACCGTGCGATTTACAGCAACCGGCAGCTCGAGGAAGTGCTCACTGACTTTTGGTACAACCACTTCAACGTCGATTTGAACAAAGGCTCGGACCGCTTCCTGGTGCCGACTTATGAGCGCGATTCGATCCGGCCGTTCGTGCTCGGCAAGTTCCGCGAGCTGCTCGAAGCCACCGCCACCAGCCCGGCGATGCTCTTCTATCTCGATAACTACCAGAGCGTCGCCCCGCAGCAGCCGAACCCGAAAAACCCCAAAGCCAGGCAGAGCACCCGTGGGTTGAACGAAAACTACGCACGCGAGCTGATGGAGCTGCACACGCTCGGCGTCGACGGTGGCTACACCCAGCAGGACATCATCGAGGTCGCGCGCTGCTTCACTGGCTGGACCATCAAGGCACCGAAGGACGGCGGAGGGTTCACCTTCAACGGCCGCACCCACGACAAAGGCGAAAAGCACGTGCTCGGCGTCACCATTCCGGCGGGCGGAGGAATGGAGGACGGCGAGATGGTGCTGGACATTTTGGCGCGCCATCCCTCCACCGCGCGGCACATCTCGCGCGAGCTCGCGCAGCGCTTCGTCGCCGACGATCCTCCTCCGATGCTGATCGAGCGCATGGCGAAGACGTTCGCCGAAAGCGGCGGCGATATTCGCGCCGTGCTGGAGACGATGATTGCTTCGCCGGAGTTTTTTTCGCAGGGCGCGTTCCGGTCCAAGATCAAAACTCCGTTCGAGATGATCGTCAGCGCGGTGCGCGCCAGTGGCGCCAGTGTCGAATACGCGATGCCGCTCGCCAACCAACTCAGCACCTGGGGTGAGCCTCTTTATCGCAAGGTTGAGCCGACCGGATATTCCAACGCCGGTTCGGAGTGGGTTAACTCTTCGGCGCTGCTGGATCGAATGAACTTCGGGATGCAGTTGGGGCAGAACCGCGTGCAAGGCTTGCAGCTCGATCCCAAGAAGTTTTCGCCTTCGCCGGCAACCACGGCGCGCGAGATTCTATTCACCAACGCGAGCAGCCAGACCCTGGAAGCGATCGACAAGACCCTCCGCGAGCAAAAGAAAAAGGACCAGCAAAAGAAAAAGAATCCGCACCAGGCGGCCAATCCGGGCTTGATCGCGGGCCTCGTGATCGGGTCGCCGGATTTCCAAAGAAGGTAGTATGCGCAAGTTTTTCAATATCGCGATTCTGTCCTGCGGTGCGGCGATTCTTTTCAATGACGCGATTCTTCCCGCCGATCAGGAGAGCCCCCAATTCACCAAGCCGATCACCGGCGATCAGGCGGTTCTGCACGCACTCGGCCGGCTGACCTTCGGCCCGCGGCCTGGCGACGTCGAGAAGGTGAAGGAAATGGGACTCAACCGGTGGATCGATTTGCAGCTTCACCCGGACCGCATTCCGCGGGATCCGGAGCTGGCCGCGCGAACCCAGTCGCTGGAGGATTCTCCTGCGCCGGCCGCGCTCGCGCAGAGGCCGCGGACTCCGCTGAGTCCCCGGCAGGCCAACGCCCTGCGCCGCGCCACAGCCGAAGAAGATATGTTCATGCTCTCGCGCCTTCCCGAAAATGAGGAGGTGCAGGTGCTGGCGGCGATGCCTCTGATCCGGCAGCGCGTGATCGCGATGCTGACTCCTGAATTGCAGGCAAAAGTGCGGGCCGCCGCTCGTGGACCGCTTGTGGATGCGGTCAAGACGAACGGCAAACAGGCCGGGCAGAAGCTCGCGCAAGCGAAGTTTTACCGCGCCCTGGAAAGTGACCGCCAGCTTGAAGAAGTCCTCACCGATTTCTGGTTCAATCACTTCAACGTCGATGCCGGCAAGGGTGCGGACCGGATTCTGACCGCGGCCTACGAACGCGACGTGATTCGTCCCCACGTGCTTGGGCATTTCCGCGACTTGCTGGAAGCCACCGCCAACTCTCCGGCGATGATGTTCTACCTCGACAACTGGCAGAGCGTTTCGCCGGATGCGGCGGTGAATCGCAACCGTCCCAAGCAGGCCGGCCGGGGCCTGAACGAAAACTACGCGCGGGAGCTGATGGAGCTGCACACCCTCGGCGTCGACGGAGGCTACACGCAGAAGGATGTGACCGAAGTCGCCCGCTGCTTCACCGGCTGGAGCGTTCAAACGCCAAGGCTGAACGGTCCCTTCGTTTACAGGGACGCCGTGCACGATAAGGGCGAAAAGATCGTGCTGGGCGTGCGCATTCCGGCGGGCGGAGGAAAATCCGACGGCGAACGCGTGCTCGACATTCTCGCGCGCCATCCCTCTACCGCGCGGCACATCTCACGCGAGCTCGCCCAGCGCTTCGTCGCCGACGATCCGCCGCAGCCGCTGGTGGATCGCATGGCCAAAACATTCCGGGATACCGATGGCGATATCCGCGCCGTGCTCGCAACCATGTTCAACTCACCGGAGTTCTTCTCCGAAGGCGCCTACCGCGCGAAGCTGAAAACGCCGTTCGAGATGATGGTGAGCGCCATGCGAGCCACGGGAGCGGCCGTGGACAACAGCGCGGCCTTGGCCCAGCGCATCGCAACCCTGGGTGAGCCGCTCTACCGCAAAGTCGAGCCCACTGGATATTCCAACGCCGGCGAGGATTGGATCAACTCGGCTGCCTTGGTCGAACGGATGAACTTCGCCATGGATCTCACCGCCAACCGCGTCGAGGGAGTGAAAGTGGACGATTCGAAATTCTCCGCCGATCCAGCGCAGGCCGCGCGCGAGCTTCTATTCACCAATGCATCGCAGCAGACGCTGGATGCAATCGGAGCGCAATCCGATCCGGCCGTAGTGGCGGGCATGCTGCTCGGCTCACCCGATTTTCAGAGGAGATGAAGTATGTTTTCCCGACGCTTGTTCTTGAAATCCTCGGCGGTGGCGATGTTCGGCGCCGGCGCCGCGCCCGCCTGGCTCTCGCGAGCACTGTACGCTGCGGATGCTCCCAGCCCCCGCAAGAAAATCCTGGTGGCCATCTTCCAGCGCGGAGCGATGGACGGCTTGAACGTGGTGGTGCCGCACGGAGAAAAAGCCTACTATGCTCTGCGCCCGAATCTCGCCATCCCGCGGCCGGACGGGACTCCGGATTCCGTGATCGACCTCGATGGCTTCTTCGGCCTCCATCCTTCGCTTGCTCCGCTCAAGCCCATCTATGACGCAGGCCAATTGGGGATCGTGCAGGCCGTTGGATCTCCGGATCCGACGCGCTCGCATTTCGATGCGCAGGACTTCATGGAATCGGGAACGCCGGGCGAAAAGACCACCAGCGACGGCTGGTTGAATCGCGCACTGGTGGAGGAGCGAAAGCCGTCGCCGGTGCGCGCCGTGAGCCTGGGGCCGGAGCTGCCGCACGCTCTGCGCGGGCACAATGAAGCGGTCGCGATCGACAGCCTTAACAGCTTCAAGGTCGGGGACGCGCGCGGAGCCTCGGCGTTCGAAGCCATGTATGGCGACACTCACGATCAGGTGTTGAAAGGCACCGGTCGCGAGGCGTTCGACGCGGTCAAGCGCGTGCAGGCGGTCGAGAAAAGTCCCTACACGCCGGCCGGCGGCGCGAAATATCCGAACGGCAAGCTGGGCCAGAACCTGATGCAAATTGCGAGGCTCATCAAAGCCAACGTCGGACTCGAAGTCGCGTTCACCGACGTCACTGGCTGGGACCACCACGTCAACGAGGTCGGCGCAAAGCCCACCGTCGGCCAGCTTGCGAATCTGCTGAACGATTTCGGCCAATCGCTCGCGGCCTTTTATACCGACCTGGGCGATCGCATGGCCGACGTCAGCGTCGTCACCATGAGCGAATTCGGGCGCACGGCAAAAGAGAACGGCACGCGCGGCACGGACCACGGCCACGCCAACGTGATGTTCGCCATGGGCGGCGGCATCAAAGGCGGCAAAGTTTATGGCGACTGGCCGGGCATGGAGCGGGAACAACTCTATGAAAGCCGCGACCTGAACCTGACCACGGATTTCCGCGACGTGCTCGGCGAGCTGGTGGTTCGGCACCTGGGCAACCGTCAGATCGCCAGCGTCTTTCCGGGTTATAGCCAGCCTAAGTTCCGCGACCTGATCGGCTGAGAGACACCGCTGAAAGGAATTCGCGCCCGGCGGCATTACCCGGACGTGAAGCGACTCCTCTCGATTCTGCTGCTCGTGTTGAGCGCGCCGGCTTGGTCCGATGAGGCCGCCGATCGCGCCGGGATCGCCCAAGTGATCCTCGCGCTCAACAAGTCCCCTCAGGCGGCGGAATTATTCGAAGAAAGCGCAGACACCTCGGTCCTCGATGAATTGTGGAGCGGGAAACGAATTCGCGTCCGGCTTCTTGCTCCACCAGCCTCGCCGGACTCCATGACCGTAATCGTTTCGCACGAGCCTTGGGGCGAAGCGCGAATCGGCCAGCCGTTGCCGGCGATGGAAGCGGTGAACCCGAGAATCTCCGCCGGGAAAGTGCAATTCGTCAGCCCCGATGTAGCCCTGGCCGACGGCGAATTCATCTACTCAGACCAAACAGGTTCCCAGTCGGTGCCGTTGCTATTCGTGATGAAGCGCGACGTCGCGGCGTGGAAAATCGCGGTTGTGCGGCGCCCCGCTCCCGGACCGCTTTCCCCAACGCGTTGACAACACCCCACCTTAGACAAAATCGCGGTTCTTACTTAATCCCAAGGTGGAAAACTGCCGATAGAGGAACTGGAGACAGGAATCGGCGATGCGTAGTCCGTCGTTTTGGTTGTATCTTTTGGGAGCTGTTACCTTCCTGAGCATTGCGTTACGCAGGGCCCTGCAGCGTCTGACGCCGCTCAGCGACGAAATCTATTCGCAGCAAGTCGTGATCGACCACGTGCACAGCGGCGTGGCGTGGGTAAGGTTCGACGGCACGATCGGATCGGTGAACCCCGCCCTGGCCAAGACTCTGGCGGCCATTCCGAGGGAGTTGGTGGGTTCGGGCTGGACCGTGCTTTTCCCCGCCAGGGACCGCGCAAGAGTGGAGGAGGCCTACCGGCAGTCGCTGCTTTCGGGCAAAGCGGCAGTGGAGACGGATGTCCAGCGCATCGATGGCACCTTAGCCAAGGCCAACGTGCTGCTGGTGTGCGTCCACGACCACAGATCGCGCTTGATCGGGCACTATTGCCTGGTGGAGGACCGGACGTACGTGCTGGAATTGGAAAGCGCGCTGCAGCGGCGCTCGCCTGAGCACGCAGTCCAAATTTAGCGGCCTTTGAATGCTGCGCCTAACGCAGGAGCATCCAGACCAGCAATGACGCCGCAGCCAGGGCCAGCAGTGCTCCGGTCGCGGTGAGTATCCAGAACAGCCAGGGCGAAAAGCTCCCCACGAAGCGGATTTTCCGCCGAGCCTTGGGTCCTGCTATTTCCGCTGCTGGTATCTCCGCCGCTGGCGCTTCCTCCGGTTGCGGCTTTGCGGCGCCATTGCGAGCGTGGAACATTTCGGCCAGCAGCAGCCGGTCGGTGCACTCCTGGCAGTCCACCAGGTGCGCTTCGAAATCGGCGCGCTCATCGGCGGGGAGAGTGTGGTCGAGATAGCGTTGGGCCACCGAACGTTCGTCGATGTAGCGATGGTCCATTGCCGGTGTCCTAAGCCTGCGCGGAAGCCGTGTCTTAAAGCCGCCTGCTCTCGCCCCGATTATGCCACCCGCCGCGCGGCTATGTTAGACTTGTTGAAGTTAAATAGTACTAGGAGCTTTGTCAGGCAATGGCGAAAGTGTGCGATGTGTGCGGACGCGGCCCCCGATTCGGCAACCGGATCAGCCACGCCCATAATGTGACCAAGCGGCGTTGGAACCTCAATCTCCAGGAAGTGCACGCGATCGTGAAGGGCGCGCCCAAGCGCATCCGTGTGTGCACCGCCTGCATCAGGAGCGGGAAGGTTCAGAAGGCCGCGTAAGCGGGAAGCTTCAAAAAAAGCCGCGTAAGCGAGCACAGCTCTGGCGCCGCCCGTTACGTAGCGCTGGCCACCGGCTCCACAGCCGGCGGCGTGACTTTTTCCAGCAAGTTCAGTAGCTGCTCGCTCGAGACCGGCTTGGCCACGTAGTCGTCCATGCCGGCGTCCAGGCAGCGCTGGCGATCCTCGGGAAAGGCGTTGGCGGTCATGGCAAAGATGGGCAGAGCGCCGATAGGCCCCAGAGCCCGAATGGCCCGCGCGGCAGCGTAGCCGTCTATGTCCGGCATCTGGCAGTCCATCAGCACCACGTCGTAGGACGAGTTGTCCGCGCTCTTGCGGACAGCCTCCACCGCCTCCCGTCCGCCGCAAGCAACGTCCACGCTGTGCCCCATCCGCTTCAGCATCGCCACCGCCACCGTCTGGTTCACGTAGTTATCCTCCGCCAGCAGAATGTGCAGGGAACGCGCCGCGGCTCGCACGCGCCGGGGCGGAGCGGGCGCCGCTGCAGCCGAGGCGCTGGCCACCGGCAGAGTCACCAGGAAACGGAACGTGCTGCCGCGGCCCGGCTCGCTGTCCAGTTCCATGCGGCCGTTCATCAGCGCCACCAAACGGCGGCAGATGGCCAGCCCCAAGCCCGTGCCGCCATAACGGCGGGTGGTGGAGCTATCGGCCTGGCTGAAGGGCTCGAAGATTTTCTGTCGAACTTCGGCCGGAATGCCGATGCCGGTGTCGGCGACCGAAAATTCCAGCTCGATGGAATCCGCCAGACGGCGCGTCACGGAGACGCCCACGGTGATGGAACCGCGCTCTGTGAACTTCACAGCGTTGGAGAGAAGGTTCAGCAACACCTGCTTCAGACGCAGGGAGTCTCCGGTGACGGCCGGAGGAACGTGGGAGTCGATTCGCGTGTGCACTTCCAGGCCGCGGATGGCGGCCTGGGGGGCGATAATGCGTTGCGCGTCGGCGGCCAGTGCGGCGGGATTGAAGCTGGCGCGCTCCAGGTTCAGCTTGCCCGCCTCCATCTTGGAGAGATCCAGAATGTCGTTGATCAGGTACAGCAGCGCATCGCCGCACTGCTGGATGGTTTCGAGTTGCTCGCGCTGCTCCGCGTTCGGGTTGGAATCCAGCAGCAGGCCGATGGTGCCGATGATGCCGTTCATGGGCGTGCGGATTTCATGGCTCATGTTGGCCAGAAATTCGCTCTTGGCGCGCGCGGCGGCTTCGGCCGATTCCAGAGCCTGCTCCAGCACGGCCAGCATCTGCTTGTGCGCCGTTATGTCGATGGTGGCGCCGATGGCGCGGCGGACTTTGCCCTCTTCCAGCTCCACGCGGCCTTGCGCGCGGACCCAGCGAATCGTGCCGTCCGCGGGCGTCACCCGGAACTCCACTTCGAAGCGGTCTCCGTCGGCCACCGCCCGGTTCATGGTCTCGTGCACGAAGTCCCGGTCGGAGGGATGAATCAGATCGCGGAAATCGGCCAGGGTCATGCGGCGCGCGGTGCGGCCCGTGCCCAGCAGCGCCGAGAGGCCGGCGGATGCGTTCATGACCCCGCTCGCCAAATCCAAATCCCAAACCCCGAAGGCCGCCGCTTGTTCCGCCATCTCGGTGCGCTCGGCGTTTTCCTGCAGGCGCTTTTCGGCGCTCAGCCGTTCAATCGCGTTGCCCGCCAGCAGCGCGGCGGCTTCTACCAGCCGGAGGTCGCCCTGACGCGGACTCGCGGGCTGGCGATGATACATGCCGAAAGTGCCCACCACTCCGCCGCTGGAATCGCGAATGGGAACGCTCCAGCAGGCTTGCAAACCGAAGCCCAGTGGCAAGTCCTTAGCGGTGGCCCAGCGATGGTCCGTGGCAATGTCTTCGGCCACCACGGTCTCGTTGAGGTACGCGGCGGTTCCGCAGGAGCCCATATTGGGGCCGATGGGAAGGCCGTGCGCGATGCCCATGTATTCTTCGGGAAGACTTCCGCCGGAGCCACGCAGCAGCCGCTTCTTGTCTTCGTCCAGCAGCAGGATGGAGCACAGGCACTCCGGCGCCAGCCGCTCGATCCCATGCGTCAGCGCATCGAGGACTTCCTGGAGCGAGGCTCCCTTGGCGACTAACTCCAGCACCCGGCGCTCTTCCTCCAGAACCTTGGAGGAGACTTCCAGCGCAGCGCGCTCGCGCTGGCATTCCTCCAGGCGCTGCCCCATGCGCCGCCAAACGAGAGCGCAGACCACGGCCAATATGGCCAGGGCCGACGCTACCAGGAACAGGGGCACATCTTAATATCGGCGCCCTAGCCGCAACATTTTACAGATGAATTAAAAACTACTCGCTGCGTAGGGATTGTACTGGATCGGCCGCGGCCGCGGTCATGGCCGGACGGGCGCTGGCGGCCCCTCCCACGATGAGAAGCAGCGCGCCGGAGGCAAGGTAAGCCGCGGGATCGCTGGAGCCGGTCTCGTACAGGAGGCCCGTGAGCAGATGCGCCAGCCCCAGCGCCGCGCCCAGGCTGGCGGCGAGTCCCAGCGCCACCGGCCACATTGCCTCGCGCAAAATCAACGCGATAACCTTGGCTGGCGTCGCTCCCAAAGCCACGCGAATGCCCACTTCGCGGGCCCGCAGAGTCGCCGTATAGGCGATAACGCTATAGATCCCCGCGCACGCAAGTACTAGCGCCAGAGCTCCCAATACCGACAGCAGCCACGCCGAGAAGCGGGGACGCCAGATGGAATCGGCCACGATGTCGTCCATGGTCTCGACCTTGACCACGGGCTGATCGGGATCTACCGTCCAGACTTCCTTGCGTATCGTGTCCCCGAGCTTCAGCGGATCGCCCGTGGTGCGCACGACAAAAGTTGAGAGAAATGTTCCGAACAGCACCTGTTGATAGGAGACGTACTCTTCAGGACCGGCGGGCGAATCGTAATTAGTAAGCGACGAATCCTTGACCACGCCGATCACTTCTGGGCCGGTGCCGGGGCCCTTTTCGCCGTCCAGGTGCTGCCCGAGGGGGTCGCGGTCCGGGAATCGTTGACGCGCCATAGTCTGGTTGATGACGACGCCGGGCGGCTTGTTTTCCTCCACGTCGGTGAAGAAGCGGCCCTCGATCAGCGGAATGCCCATCGCCGTGAAGTAGTGCGCGCTGATGGTGCGCGCGCTCACCATGACGCTTCCCTTTTGAAAGGTCAGCATGGTGCTCGCGCCGGAAAGCGGAATATTGTTGACAAACGCCGCGGCCCTGACGCCCGGAATGCGCTCGATACGCTCCAGAATTGCCCGATAATAGGCCATCTGCCGCGGCTTGGTGTCGTACTTGCCCTTGCTCTGGTCCGACGTCCCGCCACCGAGTGGAACGCGCAACGTGAGCACGTGATCCGGATGAAACCCCCGGTCGGTTTGTTCCAAACGGATCAGGCTGTGCAGCATCAAGCCCGAGCCGACCAACAGCAAAAAGGCAAAGCCGGTTTCGGCGGCGATGAGTGTCGAAAAAAGGCGCGCCGACCCTTGTTGCCGCACGCCTCCTCCGGCCCGTAGCACCGATTGCAGGTCGATCTTGCGCGCAAACAGCATCGGCGCAAGGCTGCACAGGATCGCCAGGGCCAGGCAGAGAGCCGTATTGAACAGCAGCACTCGGCCGTTAAGCGAAATGCGCTGGAGATGCGGAAGATTCACCGGCAGCCCGGTGAGCTGGTTGGTCAGAACCGCTAAAACGCCGCGCGCGACGGCGACCCCTACAAGGCTGCCGAGCACGGCAAGCGTCAAGCCCTCGGCGAGCAATTGGCGCGCGACCTGCCATAACCCCGCGCCTAGCGACGCGCGCACCGCAATCTCCTTTTGCCGCTCCACCGCGCGGCTCAGCAACAACCCTCCCACGTCGGCGCAGGCGATCAGCAGCACCAGTCCGACCGCGGCCAGTATAAAGATCAGCGTGAGCCGGTTCTGGCGCGGGATCACGTCGCTCCACGGCGTGAGTTCGAGCCGCAATCCGGCGTGGTCAATCGGTTTCTGCTGTTCCAGTTGGTGTGCGACCGGCTCGAGCGCGGCTTGCGCTTGCGAGACAGTGATGCCTGGCTTGAGCCGCGCGGCCACTTGCGCCGGACCGGGCGAGGCCGCGGTGAGATGCACGTTCATCCACATCTCGACTTCCGGAGCGGGAAAATCGAACTCCGGCGGCATGACGCCGATGATCGTGAAGTAGCCGTCGGACACAGTAACGCTACGCCCGATCGCCGCCGGATCGGCATGGAAGTGCCGCTGCCAGAGTCCGTAACTCAAGACCGCGAGATTGGGCGCGTTGGGCTGATCGTCCGCATCGAGGAGCGTCCGGCCGAGTTGTGCATGTACGCCCAGCATGGTGAACATCGCGCCGGAAGTCCGCAGGGCGGTGAGCTGAAACGGCTCCCCTGCGCCGGTAAGCGTTACGCCGTAGTCGCGGATCAGCGGCGCGGTGACGGTAAACAGATCGCGGCGATCGGCAAACTCCAGGTAATCCGCGGCGGAAAGAGCGAGATTGGCCCGCTTGGCGCTGGCGCCGATGATGCGCACCAGTCCTGGAGATGATTCGTAGGGCAGCGAATGCAGCAGCACCGCGTCCACAATGCTGAATACCGCCGTGTCGGCTCCGACCCCCAGCGCTAGAATCCCGGTCACGGAAATCGCGAACAACGGATGCGTACGCAGCCAGCGAAAAGAATGGATCAGGTCCCGAAGCATGGCCGCTTAGACACCCCTATCGGGCGCGAAGTTCCCGGGCCGCCTAAAACGGTACGTCGTCTTCGCTAATGCCCTCAGCCGGCGGAGCGGATGGCGCGGCAGCGGGCCGGGACCGTGGAGCACTACGCATACCCTGCGTCTCCTGCGAATACTCGTCGGGAGCTCCGCCTTCGCCCCGTCCGCCCAGCAGGATCACGTCCTCCGCCACGACTTCCGTGGTCCAGACTTTCTTCCCGTCTTTGTCGTCGTAGCTGCGGGTTTGCAGCCGCCCTTCGACGAACACTTGCTTGCCCTTGGTCAGATACGGCGCGACGTTCTCTCCGCGCCACATCACCACGTTGGTCCAATTGGTTTCTTCTTTCCACTCCCCGGTTTGCTGATCTTTCCAGCGGCGATTGGTGGCCACCGAAAACTTGGTGACCGCGGTCTGCGACGCGGTGTAGGAAGTCTCGGCGTCGCGGCCGAGATGCCCAATCAGGATCACTTTGTTGACGCTACGGCTAGCCATGTTCCGCACTCTAACACACTCCCGCGCGGGAGTCTCGACGCCAGGGCCCGGAACCCGTTCGCAGACCCTCGCGTTGGCCCATTTGCGGCTCCGGCATAAATCCGCCTCCGTAGCTTAATCTTGACGAAAATTATTCGGGAATCGAGATATAATCGACCTACGTTTCGTGCGAGGGAGGGTGATGCGAGTCGAATGACCAAGGAAAATTTTGGTGTCGCCACAAACCTTTTGATTTGTCTCCTCGTTACCGTGTACGGCGTGCTGGCATGGCTTCCATTCCGTCGGCCACAGAAGGATGGGATATCGCCGGAGCCGTTCCGGCACTGCGCCTACGTCTGCTGGTGGGCGTCCTGGCTATGTTGGACGCTTCTGTGGTGCTGGACGGGTATCCGCCAAGCGATCGAGAACGGCCAATCCGTTCCCGCCAGGGCCGCCATTCTCCATAGGATCCCGGATCTGCTCCTCGACAACCTCAACGTCATCTTCCTGGTGCTGGTATTTCTTGCCATCACTCGAGGTGACGGGTTCTCCAGTAAGCGGATCCTCCCTACCTTTCTTCTGATCGCCGGAGCCATGGCGGCTGGATATGCGATCCTGTACGGCCTTTCCTACTGGCTGACTTTGGATTTCAGCTATGGGATCCATGATGCTTGGTCGCTGTGCATGAGCGCGGCGGGCCCGATTCTGGTTGGATGCGCCGTGTATCTGCGCTTCAACTCCGTGCTGGTGGTGGCGATCGGTTTTGTGTACGCGTTTATCCAGCCGGTGGCCTACGCGCTCGACTTGCAGGTTGCCGGCACGCCGGCAGGCAACAAGATCCTGCAATATGAGCCGGTGGTCGACATAACCCTGGGCGGCCTGAAGATTCTTTGGGCGGTGTTCTTCATGCAGATTCTGGCGCACGGAGAGGGTGGTGGCGGAAGCAGCCTGGTGGCGGAGACCAACAATCCGGGACTGTTGGGCGAGTGGGATCGCCGAACATTGGGCCACGCGCTCCTGCTGGGCTCAGCTTATGTATTCCTTCTGGTTGCGATGTTGATGACTTTCGACGAACAGAAGCAAAAGCAGATCGAGGCATTCGGTGTCGCGTTCGGGATTGTCATGGGCCTCATCGGACTGATTGACATCGGGCTAAGGCTGTGGAAGGAGATCCTCAAAGACAAGCCTGGCCAGGCGCGTGGAGCCCGCACCGCCTAGCGGTTGCCGCGCGACCGGGCGTGCTAAGATCGGGTCGAATGCGCCGTGCCTGCGCTCTTGTGTTTCTTGTGCTGCTGGTCTTGATTGCGGCGGCCGCGGGGGCCGACGACAATCGCTCACTCGGCGACCGCACGCGTCAATACCTGGCGGATTTGGTGCGGCTGGATACTTCCAATCCGCCCGGCAACGAAACGCGAGTCGCGGACTATTTAAAACAGGTCGCCGATAATTTCGGCATTCCGGCCGAACGCCTGGGCAACGATCCGCGGCGCTTGAACTTCGTTGCGCGGCTGAAGTGCAACTGCAAGGGCCGGCCGCTGTTGATGCTGGCCCATAGTGACGCGGCTCCCGTGACGCCGGACGAACGCAAACAATGGACCGCGGATCCCTTCGGCGCCGAGCTCAAAAACGGCTACATCTACGGCCGCGGAACGCTCAGCGCCAAATCCCTGCTGGCCGCGGAGCTGGCCGTGATGGTGGAGATCAAGCGCCGCAACCTGAAGCTGAACCGCGACCTGATCCTGGTCTCGGAGGCCGATGAGGAGGCCGGTATGACCGGCATCCAGTGGCTCATTCAAAATGCATGGTCGAAAATCGACGCGGAATTCGCGTTGAATGAGGGCGGTTCGTTAACGGAAACCAAAGACGGAACTAAGATTTTCGGAATCCAAACCATTGAAAAAGTCCCCGTGCGCATTATTCTCACTGCCCGCGGGACGGTGGGTTCCGGCGCGGTTCCGCGGCGCGACAATCCCATCGTGCACGTCTCCGACGCGGTGTCGCGCCTGGCCAAAGCGGAGCAACCCGTCTATATGAACCCCACCACGCGGCGCTACTTCAGCGCGATCTCGGAATTGCCCGATTACGCGTGGCTCAAACCGCTGCTGCCGAAACTGGAGAACGCCGCGACGGCCCAGGCCGCGGCCGAACAGATCCGCATACATGACGAGGAACTGGACGCGATGCTGCACACCACCGTCTCCTTTGTAAGCCAGCAGAACGGCGAAACCGTGATGGACGTGCGCCGGCTGCCCGTGGCGGAGTCGCGCGAGGACGTGCTGGCGCGGCTGCGCCAGATCGTCAACGATAGCGCCGTCGAGGTGAGCTTCGCGCCTGGTCCGCCCATGCCCACCACCCCCTCCAGCCCGCGCAATACGGCTCTCTACCTGGCGATGGAGCGGGCCATCCAGCGCATCTATCCGCACGACGCGGTGGTCGCCCCGTTTCTTTCGCGCGGCTTCACCGACAGCGGGTTTCTCCGCTCGCGCGGCATGCCGGTGTACGGCGTCCCTCTCTTCCTGCGCGAGCCCGGCGACGCGCGCGTCCGCGGAGTGGACGAGCGCATCAGCCCCAAGGCTCTGGACGACGGAGTGGAGCTGCTGTGGCAGATCGTGCTGGAGACCGCTGGCGGCAATTAGGCGCGGCGCTCGCGCCCTAATCGATAAAGCCCTTCCAAGTATTCCCTTTTTCGTCGCGCAAAGTGACCACGGCATCGCTCGAAACGCCGCTCAAAGAGTTGCCGCGTCCGTCGCGGAAACGGTATTCAATCGAATTGTCATCGGCGCGCGTGGCTGAGCCGCGCCAGATGTTGCCGTACTCGTCCTTGAGCTTGATGCTGTCGCCATGGCCGTACCCAGAGACGCGAGTCTTGCTCTTTTCTTCTTCCAGATGGAAGTAGCCGCCGGGGAGCCGGTTCCGTTTGCGTTGTTTGCCGTAAATCATTGGTTGCCCGTCAATCACGCGGTACTCGCGGTCTGCTAGATCTATTATTCGCCGGGACCAAGACGGAGACGATAGGGCGAATCCTTTAAGCACGCCGCCCGAGAGCCTTATTCCGCTACACTTCCCCTATGCGCGCGGTGGTGCAGAGGGTCACGAACGCCAAGGTAGAAGTGGACGGGGCCGTGGTCGGGGGAATCGGCGCGGGACTGCTGGTGCTGCTTGGGGTTGGGAAGACGGATGCGCCTGCTGACGCCGAATACCTGGCGGAAAAAATCTGTGGGCTCCGAATTTTTGCCGATAGCGCCGGCAAAATGAACCTGAGCCTGATCGAGACCGGAGGCGCGATGCTGGCCGTTTCGCAATTCACTCTGTACGGCGATTGCCGCAAGGGCCGCCGGCCCAGCTTCGATCACGCCGCCGCAGCCGGCCAAGCGCGAGCCTTGTATGAGCATTTCGTCGCAGCCGCGCGCCGCGCCGGAGTGCGCGTCGACACTGGAGTGTTCCAGGCGCACATGGCCGTTTCGCTGTTGAATGACGGCCCGGTCACTTTAATTGTCGAAACCCCACGGCCCAATCAAAACGCCGGATGATTTCGTCCACTGAACCCTCACCCGCTACGCGCCCGCGCTCGAAAAAAACCGCGCGGGTCGCCAGGGCGCGCGCGAATTCCACATCGTGCGTGACCAGGATCTTGGCCTGCGGCAGACCGGCCAGCAGGCTGGCCAGGTCGCGCTGGCCCGGAGGGTCGAGGAACGTAGTCGGCTCATCCAGCACCAGGATCTCCGGCGCCATCGCCAGCACTCCGGCGATCGCCACGCGCCGTTTTTCGCCGGCGCTCAAATGATAGGGCGCTTTGCGCAGCGCGCCCGTCATGCCCACCCGTTCCAGCATCTCTTTGGCCCGCGCGGCCGCGGCCTCGGGACTCAAGCCCAGATTCGCGGGTCCGAAGGCGACATCTTCCAGCACCGTCGGCATGAAGAGCTGCTCGTCGGAATCCTGAAACACCAGGCCGATCTTCGCGCGGACTTGCTCGACCGTGTCTCTTTTGACCGGCACGCCGCAAACTTCGACTGAGCCCTGCTCCGGCGCGGTTTCGAGCAGCCCGTTCAGATGCAGCACGAACGTCGTCTTGCCGGAACCGTTCGCGCCCAGCAATGCCACGCATTCGCCGGAGTCGAGATGAAAATCCACTCCGTTGAGCGCCTGCGTGCCGTCGGCGTAACGGTGATGAAGATTGCGGACGGTAAGGATTCTCATTATGCGGCCAGCCGGATGGCGATCGGCGCGGCGACGCTAACCGCCAGGAATCCGTAATCGGCCATGTGAAAATGCGGGCGCACGCTGGCGGCGAAGCGTCCGGAAAAACCGCGCGCCAGCATCGCGCGATAGATGCCGTCGGCGCGCTCCCAGGATCGCGCGAACAGAACGCTGAGAGCTCCGGCGGCGGCCTGGAAGCGGCGTGCAGCGGGGGCTCCGGAGCTCGCGCGTGACAGCGCCGCCAGGCGCATATGCTGCGCCTGCTCGGAGATGACGAACAGATAGCGGTACACGAACTGCGTCACCAGGATCAGCATGCGCGGGATGTGCAACCGCTCCAGCGCGGCCAGTAGTTGCGCCAACGGAGTCGTTGCGATCAGCAGCAGCGCGGCGCATCCGGAGAGGAAGCTCTTCTCCGCGATCGCCAGAGCCCGTGCGCCGTCTCCCGACCACCAGGTGAGCAGCGCCAAGGTCGCCGAAAAAGGCAGCACCAGAGCCGCCCGGCGCGCCAGGCCCGCCAAGGGAACATGCGAGGCCGCGGCCGCAAAGATCAGCAGAGCCGCGTATCCCAGGTACGCGGCCGGGATTCGCGCGGCATCGCCATGGGTCGGGGAAATATGGATCGGGGTGGTCGAGACGGCGATGAGGAACGCAGCCAGTGCGGCCAGCTTGGAGCGGGCGTCCCGCCGGTGCAAGGGACTTGCGCCCTGGCTCCAGCCTTCTACATCCAGGTGGTGCAAATCAGGCGCTCCTTTGACGCGTCAGCAGCTTCCCCGTCAAGGCGCAGATGCCATAGATCAGAGCCAGCCCGGCGAGTCCCGCGGAAGCCCTGCGGAACCACAGCGACGCCGAGCCTTGCCATTCGTAATCGGCCAGTGGAGCGTGCATCCACACCGGCGCGTGCGCCGTGATGCCGAATTGCGCCGCGACGTGTTCCAGATTTTCCGGCGCGGCGGAGGCCCATAGGATTCCGAACGTAGTCAGCAGCACGGCTGCAATCGCGATGGCTCCGATCAGGCGCGAGCCCGCCGGTTGCGCCTCCGGCTCGGCCGCGGCGGCCGGTTTCAGACGCTCGATTGCGCGCACCGCGGCCAGCGTGATCGCGCCTTCCATCAACGCAGCGGCCAGGAACAAACCCAGCGAGATGCAAATCAACCGTCCCGGCATCGGCACTCCCGACAAGGCGAGCTCGGACAAGGCGAAGCAGCCGGCCACCAGCACGCTCAACATGCCGGCCAGAAAGATCGCCGCGGATCGCCAATGCGAGCGCCAGAGTCGATACGGAATGTAGCCGGCCAGGACTCCGATCAGCGCCATGTTAATGACGTTGGCTCCCAGCGCCAGGACGCCGCCGTCTTGAAAAACGAAAGCCTGAATCACCAGGATCGCGGTCATCACCACCGAGGCCGCGGCCGGCCCCAGCACGATGGTCATCAGTGCTCCGCCCACCAGGTGCGCGCTGGTGCCCAGAGGAATCGGGAAATTGATCATCTGCGCCGCGAAAACGAACGCGCCCATCACCCCCATCAACGGGATCCTGCGGTCGCCCAAGTCCATGCGTGCGGCATCCTGATGAGCGCGGCGCGCCACCCAGCCGATCGCCGGGAGGCTCGCCAGGTCCAGCGTAGACCACACCGGAGTGCTCAAAAATCCGTCAGGTATATGCATCGGAGGCTTTCGGGCCGGCTACCGCCATCTTAACAATTGGCGCGCAATCCCTTACTGAACCGCGATGAACGCGGCCGGAGGCGACGGTTCTCCGGCAACAGTCAAAACCAGCGGGAGATTTCCGCCGGCGGTTCCTGCGGGAAGGGTGAAGTCGAGCTGGTAAAGACCCGCGCAGCACGGCGAGACTCCAGCGTACAAAATATTCGCGGCCGGCACGGGCGTTCCGCCCAGCGTGAGCGAATACGCCGAGCTCAGCGTTGCCGCCGCTCCCGGAATAACCCCCAGCCCGAAAGCCGGCATCGTCGGCCCCCAGCCTGTGCCATACGCCTCTATGATGTCCCCTGGATTCGCCGCCGCGAACGTCGCACCGGAAAGTAAACCCGGCGTACCGACATAAATTCCCGTCGTCTTATCCACAGCCGCGACGGGATTGTTCCCCGCGGCCGGATCCGGCTTGAAGGAAAAAAATTCGGGCGCGGCAAATTGCACGGGAGCTCCGCTGAAATTGCTCGCCGTTGCCGAGCCCGTTCCGCAGTTGGTGATCACTTGAACGGTCACCGCGCTCGCCGTGAGCGTTCCCACCTGCACGTTGAGCTGGTTGGGATACACGCCCAGCATCGCCGCCGGCGTCGATCCGAAATTCACGCACACTCCGGCGAGCTGCGTCGGCACCTGGCCATTCACCAGGTCGCCAGGACCGACGGTATGCTGATTCGCCGCGCTGACGAAGTTCGCGCCGAAAATGCTCACGATGCCGCCCGTCGAAATCGCGCCCACCGGAGGCACACTGCCACCCGCTCCGATCACTCCGCCAGTGGAAATAAATGGCGGCGGACTGTTCGGATCGTACAGCGACATTTTACGCACCAGGAACTTTCCATCGGCAACATAAACGGAGCCCGACGCATCCGCCGCGAGTCCCCAGATCTGCGTGAACGAGGCCATGTTCGCATTGCTCCCGTCGCCGGTGCTGCCCGGATCGGTCCCTTTGGCCGTCGACACGCCGGCGATCAGTGTCAGATTGTCGGAGGCGTCAATCGCTGCGATTTCGGGATTATTGTTGACCGTATTCGGGTAAAAATACAAGTTCCCTT
The DNA here is from genome assembly GCA_030041495.1 of Bryobacteraceae bacterium. Taxonomy (GTDB): domain Bacteria; phylum Acidobacteriota; class Terriglobia; order Bryobacterales; family Bryobacteraceae; genus Palsa-187. The sequence goes on from JASHNT010000002.1 coordinate 44,221, forward strand.
GGCCGTCCAGCACCAAATTTTCGGGTTGACCCACGCTCACGCTCGTAGCCGGCCCGGAAGCGAGCGAGACATCCGCCGGGTTCGAGACAGAAATCCCCGCGTACAGCGATATGATCCCCTGCGGATTCACCAGCCAGATCATGCCGTGTTCACTGTCGCCGATATAAAGATTTCCGGAGCCATCCGCCGCCAGGCCGGAGATGCTGCCCAGGCCCGCCGTGATTGCCGCTGTTCCGTTGGTAACGCTCGCCGTGTACTTGCCTTTGCCGGCCACTAACATCGTCTGGCCGGAGACGATCTCGTACACCTGCTCGCCTTGGCCAAAATACACGTCGCCCTCGGGATCGACCGCAAGACAGCCCGGATTGAGCGTGAGACCCGTGGCCGTGGCTCCGTTAGTCAGGGTGCCGCTGCCTCCGCCCGCGATCGTGCTGATATTGCCGTTCAAGTCGATCTCACGGATGCTGGCAGAGTCCCCGCTCAAATTGTTGAGGAAGTAAAGATCGCCGGCGCGGTCGGCGGCAATTTCAACCTGCGCGGTCTCATCCGCGGCCGCAACCTCCGCGTCAAGAGCCTTTCCGCCGTCGCCGGTGTCCCCCGGTATCCCTGTGCCTGCGATAGTCGTGATGATCGAAGACGGCGTCACTTTGCGGATGCGGCCGTAATCGAACAAGTAGAGATTGCCCGACGAGTCCGCTCCCAGACCCGTGGTCCCCTGAAGCACCGCCAGGGCAGCCGGACCGTCATCGCCGGAATAGTTGTAGCCGGCGATGGTTCGAATGGAGCCGGAAGGGCTGAGATCCTGGACGATCCCCGGACTATACAGCAGCAGATCGCCGGTGGCGGGATTTAACGCCACGCCGCTCGCCAGTGTGTCGCCTCCGCCGGGCACGGGCGTAACCGTGCCGGAGCCCGGATTCACCTCCTCGATCGCGCCGCTCCGCGTGGCAGTGTAAATCAATCCATTGGCGCCGATGGCAAAAGGCCCTCCGAAACCGAACAAGCGCGATAAAAATTGACTCACCGAGCCAGTCTGCGTGTCGATGGCAACCTCGTAAATATCCAGATCCGCATACAGCAAGCTCCCCGAGATGGCCATGTAATCGGCGGGGCTGATAAAGTTGCCGGCCAGCAGGGCGGAGTTTTGGCCATCGGCTGAGAAGGAGACGATCCCATAATCCACCAGCGGATTCGTCGTTGTGGACACGTAAACCGTGCCGTCGCCGCCGACCGCGATCGAGTTTACGTTGAGCGGAGTGGCGGTGGCGGGAATGCCCGGGCCAACGTTCAGCCCCGCCTTGGTCACCTCCGATCCGTTTCCCGCAAAAATCGAGATGGTCCCGTCCTCGAGCGACACTTTGAACACACAGTTGCCGCCATTTTCGACGATGTACAAGTTTTGCTGCTGCGGATCGAACGCCAACCCGATGATCGCCGGCAAGAAAGCATTCACGGCTGCTTCGCCCGGCACAAATGTTCCCCCCGTGGAGGAGCTGCCCGCGATCAACGTGTCTGTGCCGTCCGCGTTCAAACGGAATACCTGCGTATCGGTCGCGTAGTACACCACCCCCAGCGCGCTACAGGCGATCGCCGAAACCTCGCCCAGGTATTGGTTCAGAGCAATGGGTACGGCAGCCGGAGGCCCCGGAGTGTACCCGGCATAGGGGGCGATAAAGTATTGTGTCGCTAACTCGGCCCCTGCGGCGGGCAGGCACGCGATCAGCACACTCAATAGGCTCGTCCGGAACACCCTCGCTCAACCTCCCGGCCAGTCTAACATCCGAGGCTCAGTGGCGTGGGATGCTACGCTGAGGCCTATGATCGCCGGTATTGGCACGGATCTGTGCGAGGTAAAGAGGATCGAGAACGCGATGGAGGCTCCCTACGGCGCGCGCCTGCGGGAGCGGGTTTTTACTCCCGCCGAAATCGCCTACGCCGAGAGCAAAGCCAACCGCTGGGAGCGCTACGCGGCCCGCTTCGCGGCCAAGGAGGCCGGGATGAAGGCTCTCGGGACCGGCTGGCGCGGAGGCCTGAGCTGGCAGGACCTGGAGGTCGCCAATCTCTCTTCCGGCCGCCCCACGCTGCGGCTGCACGGCGTGGCAGCGCAAATCGCGGAGCGGATGGGCGTCCGCAATATCTCGCTGACCTTGACCCACACCGCCGAACAAGCCTTGGCGATCGTGATTTTAGAGGCATAATTGGAATACGCATGCGGAAACGCTACGTACTTGCGGCCCTGCCCCTCCTCTTGCTGCTGACGCTGGTGGTGTGGCAGGTCTCCTTCAGTTTCGGCGGCTACGGACCCGCGGATGCCACCCAAACATTTCTGTTCTGGGCCGTTTCCACGCTCATCTTCATCCTTACGGTGTGGCTGCTGGCCCGCCTGGTCAAGATCTCCGTCCGGCTGTACCTGGAACGGCAGAGCGGGCGCGAGGGCTCCCGCATCAAATCCAAGTTGGTGTTCGGCGCGCTGGCGCTCAGCCTCCTGCCGGTCGTGTTTCTGTTCCTGTTCGGCTGGGTCATTCTGAATCGGTCCGTCGACAAATGGTTCAGCGCCCCCGGCGATAACATTCGCGGGGATCTGAGCAAAGCGTCCCGCGCGCTGGGCAATGAGGTTCAGGGCCGTGCGCAGGCTTTGGCCAACTGGCTGGCCGCGCAACCCGAGGCTTTGAATGAAGCCGCGGGCCTCGCGCAAGTCTGCCTCAATAACCGCATCGCGGAGCTGACCGTCGAGAACTCGCGCGGCGTGGGCCAGGTCCTGTGCCCGGATGAGGGCCAAGGCTTGGCGTATGTCGGCCGAGCGGAATTGGCGGGAGGGGGCGCGATCGTGGTGCGCGTCCGTCCGCTCCGGGACATCGCCGACGCGATGAGCGGCATCAGGGAGTCGACCGATCAGTACTTCCGCCTCTCCGCGGAAAAGAAGAACGTCCGCAAGCTGTACACTCTCTACCTCACGCTGATTGCTCTCTTCATTCTGTTCGTCGCCACCTGGATCGCGCTGGTGCTGGCGCGCCAGATCAGCGTGCCGATTTCGGCTCTGCTCGAAGCCGCCGGGCAGGTGCGCAAAGGCAACCTGAGCCATCGCGTCTCGGAGAAGGGCATCGATGAGATGGCCAGCCTGATTCGCGCCTTTAATGAGATGATGCAGGCGCTCGAGGCCAACAGCCGGGAGCTGGAAAGCCGGCGCCAGTTCACCGAAGCGATTCTGGAAAGCATCCCTACCGGCGTGATCTCGCTTACCGCCGACGGCAGCATCCGGCGCGTGAATCGCGCCTTGCACGGATTGTTCCCCCCGGAGCGGATCGAGGCCGCGCGGCATCTGGAAGACTTGTTCTCTCCCGAGGACACCACCGAGATCCGCTATTTGATGAAACGCGCACAGAGGACCGGCCTGGCGGCCAGCCAGTTCGATCTGGAATCGAGCGGGCACACGCGGCACCTTGCCGTGACCGTGTCCGCGCTGCCGGAGACTCGCCAAACCGCGCCGGGATTCGTGCTGGTGCTGGAGGATACCAGCGAGCTCCTGCGGGCGCAGAAGGCTGCGGCGTGGCATGAAGTCGCGCGCCGCATCGCGCATGAGCTGAAGAATCCGCTCACCCCCATCGCGCTTTCCGCGGAGCGTATCGGCCGGCTGCTGGATCGCGGAGGGTTCCCGCCGGAGTCGCAGCGGATCTTGCGCGAATGCGCGGGCACCATCGCGCGTGAAGTGGAGTCGGTTAAGGCGCTGGCCGACGAATTCTCGCAATTTTCGCGCTTCCCCGCGGCGCAACTCGTGCCGGCGGATCTTAACCGGGTGGTGTACAACGCCCTGGATGTTTTTGCCGGACGCTTGGATGCGATCGATCTGCGCGTGGATCTGGCGCGGGATCTTCCGCTGGTCAACGCCGATCCGGAGCAGTTCAAGCGGCTGCTGGTCAACCTTGTCGATAATGCCGCGGAGGCGATGCGCGACGCGCCGCTGAAGCGCCTGCTGGTCTCGACTCGTATAAGCGCGGATGCGGTGGAGCTCATGGTGGCCGACACCGGATGCGGCGTTTCGGCCGGCGATAAAGAGAAGCTGTTCCTGCCCTATTTCTCGACCAAAGGCCGGGGCACCGGACTGGGGCTGGCCATCGTGAGCCACATTCTGGCTGAGCACCACGGCCGCATTCGCGTCGAAGACAACAAGCCCAGCGGCACCCGTTTCTATATTGAAGTTCCCGTAGTAGCCGCGGCGGAGAGCGTAAGCCTGGAGATTGAGGCCCGGGCGTGAAGCCCATGCGCGTCCTGATTGTCGACGATGAGCCGGGCATCCGGGAATCGCTGAGCGGCGCTCTGGCGGACGAAGGGTTTGTCTGCGCCGCGGTGGCTAGCGGAGAGGCTTGTCTGGAGGAGCTCGCGCGCAACTCCTACGACGCGATTCTGCTCGACGTCTGGCTGCCCGGCATCGACGGCTTGGAGACGCTGGCGCGGATTCAGGAAATCCCCCTCGAAGACCGGCCCGAGGTGATCATCATCTCCGGCCATGGCACCATTGAGACTGCGGTGAAAGCCACTAAAATCGGCGCGTTCGATTTCCTGGAAAAGCCGCTCACCCTCGAAAAGGTCACGGTGGTGATTCACAACGCCGTGGAGCAGCGGCGGCTGGAATTGGAAGTGGCGCGGCTCAAGGAGTCGAGCGGCTTCGCGCCGCGGATCATCGGCGACAGCGTTCCGATGAAGGCCCTGCGGCAGCAACTCGCTTTGATGGCCGAAACCAACGGACGCGTGCTGATTTTCGGTGAAAGCGGCACCGGCAAGGAGCTGATCGCCCGCGCCATTCACGCCGCCAGCCCGCGCGCGGCGGAGCCTTTCGTCGAAGTCAACTGCGCCGCGATTCCGGAAGAGGCCATCGAAAGCGAGCTGTTCGGCCATCGCAAGGGCAGCCTTCCTGGCGCGCTGGAAGACAAAATCGGAAAGCTGGAAAAAGCCAACGGCGGGACGTTGTTTCTGGACGAAGTCGGGGATATGTCGCTCAAGACCCAAGCCAAGGTGCTGCGGGCTTTGGATGAGCATCGCTTCGAGCCGGTGGGCGCGGCGGAGTGGATTCAAGTTGACGTACGCGTGGTGGCCTCCACCAACAAGAATCTGGAAGAGGAGATCGAGCGCGGCAACTTCCGCGAAGACCTGTTCTACCGCTTGAACGTCATTCCCTTCCACGTGCCGCCCTTGCGCGAGCGCACCCAAGACATTCGCTTGCTGGCCGAGCATTTTTTGCGCGAATTCACCACCGCTTACGGGAGAAAACCGAAACAATTGACCGACGAGGCCCTCAAGGCGCTGGAAGAGTTCCCCTGGCCCGGCAACGTCCGCGAGCTGCGCAATCTGATGGAGCGGATCGTCATCATGAACCGGCAGCCCCGCATTGACGCCCGCGACATTCCCTTGGAGCGGACCCGCCGCGGCTCGCCCGAGCGCCACGCCGAGCCCTTCGGCAGCCTGCACGAAGTCCGCGAAGCCGCCGAGCGCGATTACATCGTGAAGAAACTCGACGAGGCTAAGGGCAACGTCACCCGCGCCGCCGACATGCTGGGCCTCGAACGCAGCCATCTATATCGCAAAATGAAAGCGCTCGGGATCGCCGCCAAGGAGTGAAGCGTAGTTGCGTGCACTCGTGTTGATTCGCGGCCTAAAAGGTCTAGCCCTTTTCCACTCTCCGGATCATCACATCCGACATCGCGACCAATCCCTTGTCCATCATCTCTTCCACCGCCGGCAGCAGACGGCGGATGTTTTCTTCGCTGTCCACGATCTGGATCACCATGGGAAGATCGTGCGCCAGCACGCGCGAGCGGTGGATTTCCGCCGTGTCGCCGAAACCTTCCAGGCCGCGGAACACCGTCGCTCCGGCAATGTGCAGCTCCAGGCACTTCTGTACAATTGCCTCATACAGAGGCCGGCCCCGGTAGCGGTCCTCCTGGGTGAAGTGCAGGCGCAGCAGCTTAGCTGCTTGGTAATCCGGCATCGGCGGCCTCCGGGAGAGAATGCACCAGCCGAACGATATCGACGTCCGATACCGCAATCAAGCCGTCGCCCAGCATCTTCTCGATCTCTTCGGCGGCGCGCGCCAGCTTCTCTTCCGTCTCGATCACCGAAATCATGATCGGCAGATCGCGGCTCAGATGCAGTAAGCCCTGTTTGTGCGTATGGCCTTTTGCTCCGTAGCCCAGGATGCCGCGATACACCGTCGCGCCGGCGATATCCAGCATGCGCAGACGCTTGACGATGGCGTCGTACAGCGGCTCGGAATTCCCTCCATGGGCTCCGCCCGGCCAGCGGTCGGCCTCGCCCAGATACACCCGCATCATTTTCGCTTTACCCGCCTGGCGGAGATGCGGTGCCTTCGGCTCCGCAGCCGGCTTTTCCTTGCTCGCGACCTTCACGATGGTGGTCTCCTGCACTTCAATCAGGCCGTCGGTGACCATGTCGTACAGAGCGGGAAGAAGCTGATCGACCTTCTCCGCGGTGTCGATGAATTCGATGCGCACGGGCAGATGGTCGGCCAGCACCTCCACCTTGGGAGTGTGCACCAGGCGATGTGCGCCGAATCCGGCCAGGGCTCGCGTGGCGGTGGCGCCGGAGACACGCTTGTGCAGGAGGAAATCCAAAATCGATTCGTACACCGGCGTCAGGTGCTCGCGCGTGTCCTGGTTCACATAGATCGTGACTTTCTTTGCCGCGCCTTTTGCAAGCATTCGCGTCTCTCCTTTCCGCTACCGCCGCGCCATCAGCGCGCCCAGCCACACCGCACTATACCCCAGAGCCACGCTACCCACCAGGTTCACCAAACCCAGCCACCAGCCGCCGTCGGCCACCAGTGAAAGAGTTTCCCATTCGAAGCTGGAAAAGGTGGTGTAACCGCCCAGGAAGCCGGTCACCAGCAGAAGGCGCAGATTCGGATGCGGGCTCAGGCGTTCGGTGAGCAGAGTCATCAGCAGTCCGATCAGAAATGACCCCGTGATGTTGATGACCACGGTGCCGAAAGGGAAGCGGCCGCCGGTCCGGGCCATGATGACGGTCGAGACCACGTATCGCACCAGCGATCCCGCGCCGCCGCCGAGCAGTACCATGAGGTAGCCGTTCAAGGTGTCGTCCCTCCGTGATTTCAATTTGCGGCGTCCGCTCCGGAGGAGGATTAAGACGGCAACCCCCATGGAGCGAAATCGCCCGTAGGAGTCATTGGCCGCGCATCGCCTTACAAGCGACGCGCGGCGTTAAGCGAACCCCACCGCTGGGTTTTAGGATACCGGATTTACCGGGCTGCCTGAGCCTGCTATCGTGATGGGTGGAATGACTGTCGCCGTCAAGAACGACAACAAGTCGCCTTTGGTGGTTCCTCCTGCGGTGCGTAGAAAGGCTGGATTCAAGAGCGGTCAGCAGTTGCCGCGTGCGCGGACCTTTCACGACGCACCGCGAATTCATCGCCTCACTGCACCGCGAGGCTAAGAAATCGGGACAACGGAAACCCAGGCGCTCGGGCGGATGAGGCTGGCCCGGAGTGTCCGCTTTGAGCGAAGCTACGCCAACGCGCCTCCCGTGGTCCAGCGGGCATTCGACAAACAGTCTCTGCTCTTACTTCAGAATTTCCACCATCCCTCGCGCCAAAGAATATGACGAGAGCCGCGGGTTATGGCAAGCGCGTGTAGTAGAAGCTGGCGATTCTAGTTTCTGATCGACGGCGGCACGTTTTATTTGGTGGACATCATTCCTCATCCGAAGTAAATCTCGCCGATTTCCGGCGGCTGACACATGGAACTTTTTGCGTTATGGTTCCTGCATGGCTTTGTTCGATAGCTTAGGAGCCGGCACAGGGCCAGGGCGGCCCTCGGGACGGGAAGAAGCTCGCCTGAGCCCCACCGCCCGAGGCTCCGTTGTGCCGGCGAGTCCCTTAGGCGACGAGCAGCCCCTTGATGGCACCGTAAAGTCCCTCCTGACCCTGTGGTGCGTTCTGTTGTTCCTTGATGTCCCAGTGCTTCTGATGGGCGGAATGGCATTCGAGGGCGGCATCACGGCCGGTGCCATCTATTCCTTGACACTTGCTTGGCTGTACCCGATCCTGGTCGGGGTCGCTTACGCATATCGACGCAACAAGCCGGCGCTGGTCTGGATTCCAGTTACACCCATAGTGCTGATGCTTCTGTCGATGGCGACCAACTGGCCGAAGTAGAAATAGCTCCCCCGCGGTCTGCTCGATGACAAAAGAGCTTCGGCGGAAGCGCGCGGCGATATGGTGTCTGTCTCGCGAGAGGCCCGAATTCGAGGAACAGGCAACCTGGCACGCTGCTCCAAGCGCCCGCTACCGTTTTCCCGGGAACGGGGCCGCGCCAGTACCGGAACAAGTCTATTTTCCCGCCGCCTGCTCGATCGCCTCCAGCTCTTTTCCCGCTTCGGCAAGCTTGCCTTGTGCGGAGAGCTGCTTGTAGCGATCCAAATGCATGCGGATCTGCTCGATCCTCATTTGCGCATCGCTCGCGGCGGGCGAGGATGCGGCGGGTTGAGGCGTTGCCGCGGAAGCAGTCACCGGCGTAGCAGCCGGCGGCGGATGGCCTTGCTGGACCGCCGCCAGGCTCGCCAGCGCTTTCTCATACGTATCCTCGTAAACCAGCGTCGTGCCCACGGCCAGCACTACTTTCTGCAACTGCGGCATGCGAGCCTGCTTGGCCTGGATGAAAATCGGCTCCACGTACAGGAACGTGTTGTCGATGGGGATGGTCAGAATCGGCGGCATCAGCACTTCAGAACCGAGCTGCCCCCACAGCGTGATGTCTTTCGAAATCACCTGATCCTGATTCACCAGCGCCGCGATTTGCAGGGGCCCGTCGATGATCTCCTGTTTGGGCAGCTCCAGGAAAACGATCTCACCCAAGTGCGGCCCGTCGCAGCGCGTCACCATCAGTGCAATCAGATTCTGCTTGCCGCGCGGGGTGAAGGGAATCGTCAGCACGAACTCCGGTTGCGTTTCGCCGGGCAGCGTCAGCACCATGTAAACCGGAGCCACGGCCTGTGTGCCCCCGCCATTGGCGGTCTGGCTCTGCGCGGAAGTCGCCAGGTCCCACAAATCGGCGCGATTGTAAAACGAGTCCGGATCGCGCATGTGATAGGTGCGGTAAATTTCCGCTTGAATGCCGAATAAATCCTCCGGAGCGCGGGTGTGCGCGCGCAAATCCGCCGGCATTTCCGACGCAGGCTGGAACAGGCTCGGGAACAGCCGTTGGTAAGCCTGAATCAGCGGATCGTCCGGATCGAAAACGTACAGGTGCACCGTGCCGTCGTAAGCATCGACCGTGGCTTTGATCGAATTGCGAATGTAGTTGAACGAATCGCCGTCGGCGGTCTGCACTTCCCGCGAATAAGGATGCAGGTCGCTGGTCATGTAGCCGTCGATGATCCATTCCAGGCGCCCGCCCTCGGTGATCACCATGTACGGGTCCGCGTCCCAGCGGATGAACTGCGCCAGCGTGCCCACGCGATCCACCACCTTGCGGTGAATCATCATGCGCGTGTCGGAGCGGACCGCGTCGGAAAGAAAAATATTCCAGTCGCCCTCGGCGATCGCGGCGAGGATGCGCAGCATCGGAGACGCGATGGGGAATCCGCCCGCGCCATCGTAGTGAATCTTGTTATCCGGCGTGGCCTGGTAGTTGAACTCGAGCTGCTGCGAAGGCGCGAAGATCGGCTCATGCGCCTGCTCGCCGAAATAAATTTCGGGCCGCGTCAGCTTCAGGCTGGGCGTCGAGATCATCGGCGGAGAATCGCGAATCAATAAATCGGGCAGACCGGAGGGGCTGATGCGGCTGGCCTCCGCCAGCGCCAGGCCATAGCCGTGCGTGTATGTTGTGTTCACGTTCACCCAACTGCTCTGCGCATCGCCCAACTGGCTCAGGTCGAGCTCGCGTGGTGCGAGCAACGTCTGGCGCAATTTGCCGTCGATGATGTAGCGGTCGACATCCGTGTCGGCGTACATGTACGGCCGCGAGGGCTGCGTTTGACTGAGAGTATCGTGAAACGCCCGCCAGTCCCACAGCCGGACGTTGTCGAGCAGTGGCTGATTGCGGACAAAATCGATGGGCCCTTCCTTGTGCGCGTCGAAATTCTCTTCGCGCTCGTTCTTGGCGAGCCCGTAAGCGGAGCGCGTGGCTTCGATATGACGGCGCAAGTACGGCCGCTCCAGAGTTAGCTCATTGGGCTTGACGTAAAGGTTGCTGATCAGCGGCGGAATGGCCACGTCCAGCACCAGCACGATAGCGCAAGCCACGGCCCACAGACGCTTGCGCGCCAGCACCAGCACGGCCGCCAGAATCGAAGCCGCCGCCTTCAGATATTGGAACGGCAGGCCGAGCTTCTCGTCGATATAGTCGATGCCGGTAAGCAGATTGGCGTGGTCGGAGTACAGCAACTGATAGCGGTCTAGCCAGAAGCTCACCGCCAGCGCCACCAGGAATCCGGCGATCAGCAACTGGAGCATGCCGGTTTCCAGGCGTCCCAGCTCGCGCAGGCGATCGAAATCCAAGCGGCCGGAGGCGGCCATGTCCGGAAACTCCCGTTTGATCTGCCAGCCGCGCGCCGACAAATAGTAAGCCAGCGCACCGGCCAGCGCCAGCGCTTCCAGAAAGCCGATGATGCTGGTGTAGAACGGCAGCTCGAAGAAATAGAAGTTGAGAGGGCGGCCGAAGACCGGATCGCTCCACGGGCTCGCCGCCATGCCTTGAGCAGCCACGTAGCGCGCCACCACCCATCCGCTCATCGAAGCTCCGGCGATCAGCAGCGCGACGAACGCCAGCGCCAGTGCCGCCAGTCGCGCATACAGGCGATACGCGCGCAGACTCGCGCCCGCATACTTCATGCCCCGCCCGTGGGCGAACCACAGCACCGCGAAGGCCAGCACCCACTCCACGACGTTGGTGCCGTAAACGTAGGTCAGCCCCCGGACCCAAGTGGAGACCTGACCCATCTCTTTCCACCACAGATAGTCGATGATGGTCGAACAAATGGAGCGGCCGAACACCAGCAGCGCCACTACAATCACCACCAGAAGGATCAGGCGGCCTTTGAGGCGCGGGCGTTCTGCGGGACGCGGCAGCATTGTTCCAGGAAACGCACAGCCCACCGCGCTGCGCGCTCTAGATCATGCTAGCAGTTAAAGAGAGATTCCGGTTATAGCGGCTGGCCGGTATCTAAAGATGTCTAAAGTGAGCGCACAGGCCGCCCGTGCCGTTGTGCGCGCCTCAAAGTGAGCGCACAGGCCGCCCGTGCCGTTGTGCGCGCCTCAAAGTAGACGGAACGTCACTTCGATCTGCGCGGCCACGGCCACTGGTTTGCCGTTCTTCTTGCCGGGGATGAAAGTCCACTTGGAGACTGCTTCGATGGCTTTCTCATCCAGGCCCAGGCCCAGAGGCTTCACCACCTTGATGTCCTTGGTGTGGCCGGTTTCATCCACTACTAGCGAGAGCAGCACCGTGCCGCCCCACTTCGCCTTGCGAGCTTCTTCGGAATACTGTGGCTCCGGCTTACTGATCGGGATCGGATTGCTTACATCGCCGCCGGGCTTGTAGACGCCGCCGCCAGATCCGCCGCCGCTGCCGTTTCCGGCGCCTGGTCCGTTGCCATTGCCAATTCCGCCGCCCTTACCGTTGCCGATTCCGCCGCCAAAGCCTGCGCCGTTAAGCGCGGTCAGGCCGGTTTGAGCTCCGATATCGGTCGGGTCGTTGGTGAGCTGGACATCCAACAGAGACGAGGGGACCTCCAGCTTGGTCTGGAATTGCTGCGTAGTGGGCGGAGTGTACACCTTACGCGGTTTGGGAAGGTCCGCTTTCTTCTGCTCCGGCTGGCGGGCGCCACCGCCGCCGCCGCCCGTTTTCGGAGCGGGCTTCAACGGAACAGGTGCTACCAGCGTCACCACTTCCTTGACCGCTTTCTGCACCGGTTTGAGGGTGCCGATGAAGATCAGCAGCGCGATTACCGCGCAATGGACTAGAATCGAGCCGACTCCGGCGCGCCACTCGTTTCCTGCATACAGCCCGCTCAGGCCTTTCAGCTCGGCCGGATCGACGGGCTTGGAAGTGATCTCCAAGGGAGGAGGCGGAGGTGGCGGGTGGATGATGTTTTTGAAGGTCTTGGCGAGGCTCTTGAAGAACGGCTCGTCCAAGTCCTGCGGCGCCAGCAATCGCTGCAAGTGAACGTCAGGATCCTCCTCCGGTACATGGAATTTAGGATCAAGCTTCATTTCATCCGGCATATCTCTACCCCCGCGTCAATCGCAGCTCCTTGATAAGTCCGTTGCCTCAATGCAAGTGACGTTGAACCGTAGGCTTTCGGTTACCCTTTCCCGAGGATGGTTCATCCTTTCCCCATCATACTCGATCTGACGCTGGCTGGCGTCCCTCCGGAACCCGATCCAGAAATCGGTAGGTTTCCTCCCACAAGTCTTCCAGAACATCCGTCAGTTCATGGCCGGAATCGAACACCCGGAGGGTCACATTAGAATGCCGGCTGGCGTAATCCTCGGAAATGCGAAACGGCACCACTGCGTCGCCCGCGCCGTGTAATACTAAAGCCGGCTGGCGGAATTCCGGCTCGCTCTCATACGCCATCGAATCTTCCATCAATGCATACCCCAACGGCGTTTCCCGCTGGAGCCCATAATGGAATACGCTTACCGATCCATTTCGTTTCCAAGATTCCAGTTCCTCTGCGGAATAGCGCTGGCGCCAGCGCTCCGGGAACTGTAAAGCCGGCGCCAGCAGAATCAATTTCTCGATGTTGGCATGCCGGGCGGCATACAGAGCCGCGAGGTAGCCGCCCAGGCTGGAGCCGAACAGGATCGCAGGCTCGCCCGCCACGGCCGCATCGACTACGCGTAGCTGGCCGGTGATGGTCAGATGCTCGAAGTCGCCGCCGTCCAGCGCTGGAATGACCAGTTCCGCGCCCCTTTCCTTGAGCCGTTTGCGAAAGAATTGCGCCTTGCCGGATTGCGGCGAGGAGGCGAAACCGTGCAAGTAAACATACCGCGTCATTTTACTGGGGTGGACTGACCAGGCGGGTTGGACTGAGGAGTCCTGAATTGAATCTCGGAATTCGCGCCGAACTTGTGGAAGTCTTTATAGATGAAAGAGTTCTGGACCATGAGCTGGCCTCCCACCAGCTCCTTATGATCGATCGCCGCCGGCACCAGCACCCCAAATTGGCTCGGTGTGTAATCGACGGATGCCTCTTCCCGCACCGTGGACGCGCCCTGGCCCTCGCCGACGCCCAAAGTGATGCGCAGGGGCAGGTAGTCGCTGGCGCGCACCCATAGCTCGCCCTGGACGCGCAGGCGATGCGGTTTGTGATCCTTGTCCTTGCTCTCGAATAAGCTCAGCAGCTCAGCGCCGTCAATCTGGATGTAGTGAAAGATCAGGGCTCGCGTTGCGCCCAGAGTTTGGGAACCCTTCAGCGAAAACTCAAAATGCTCGATGTCACGCGGCGTGAACAACATCAGCAGCGGACCGAAATCGGTCACCGCGCCCACTAGGCCGTATTTCTGGAATTCCGTGAGCAGTTCTCTTTCGCGCTGATCGTCATTGAGAGCAATGATCTTTGCTAGGGAGTCCTCGCTTTTCTTATCGTTCACCGGCTGGCCGTCGACCGAAATAACGCGGCGCAGCTCATGTAGAGCATCCTCGTCGCCGCCTAGCGTTGTGAGACCGTACTCGGAGACGATCTGGCGGTCCTGCCAGACCACCGGCGGAGGCGACTTCGCCCCTGCTCCGACACGAGGCCGGAAGCGCGGCGTGGGCTTGCGCGCTTTCTGCTCCAGCGTTTCGGTTGCCAGCAGCGAGGGCGCCAGGCGCCGGAACGCATCCGCTTCCTCGGAAACCCGAGCCAGCATCTTTTGTGTGTCGTCCGCCGCGTGCAGCGTTATGGCCAGTGCACACAGGCACAGAACTCGGCCCATAACTTGAGGATACCCGCTCACGGTCAAGTGTCACAGGAGAGCACCCGCTAAATCTGCGCCTCTGCGGGCTAGTGTGCCGGATGCGTCGAAATGTATGTGTTCACCAGCCACGCGAAGACGCCCCCAATCAGCACGAGGAGGCCACCAACAACGCTAATCACCACCTTGGCGGCGTGAACATCCTTGCCGATGGAATCCAGTTTTTCCCCGTGAGCCTTGGATGTCTCCTTCAAAGAAGTTACCGCCTCACCAAGTCGGCCCATGGACTCCTGCATTCGCATCACAATCTCAAGGATGTAGCTGTAGTCGCCCGAGGGGTACGATTGATGCGGATTCGTTGGAAAATCCTCAGGGGTGGTCTGGGCTCCCTTCGAACGCGTTCGGCTCTGCTCTCGTTCAGACATCTGTCTTCGCCAACCACTCCCACAGGTCCGGCTGCGCCCGACCAAAGTATCCACGGATGGGAAGAATAATGTGTGAAGTAGTACTCGCCAGCCCCAGTTTCGTAGACAACTCTTTCGCCGTCGCCACGTCGTCCTTCACCACCCACTTGCCGCTTTCGATTTTGTACAGGGAGTTAGGAGCCGTGATTTTCGTCTCCACTGCTTCATCGACAGCAGCGGGCGCTTCCTTCAGTGCTATGACTGCGTACAGTGCCATCTGACCCTACTGTGCCACAAAGGCTACCTGGGTTGCTCTAAGGCGTGTCCGGTAACGTCTATCAAAATAACACCGATGCTGTCAAGGCTGGGCCAGAATCACGTCACTCTTAAGCGACTTTCTTGTATGAGACAGAAGTTGCAGAAAGCAAACCAGAGCATAATCATCGCCGGGCGATTTTCCATTTCTTGCTCGGAGGCGTGTGTCAAGCGATACGGGAACTCGTCAGCTCCTACCCTGGTGCGAGCCAAGCGGCGCATGCCCATGCGGACTGAAAGATTGCTCCGCTCAAAATCAACGTGCAGATACGTTCGGAGCGGGATCTTCAGGCGGCTGCGCATGCACGGCCGCGCTCATCGATCACGGCCTGCCCATCTTCGAACTCGACGGCCAATACTCGGATGAAGTTACCGCATACCTCGACGAACAGCGGGCACCGCTTCGCGCGGCGCAGAGTTAGAGCATCATGGAGGGGGCCGCCGGCCCGAAGAGCCGGACGCCGCCGTGCCGACCTTTGGTAGCATGAAACTTTCACTCCCGAATCCCTATGCTTCGTAGTTTTCGCGGTGTTTGGCCCCGCGTCGCTCCCTCCGCCTATGTCGACCCGAACGCCGCCGTCATTGGCGACGTCGTGATCGGGGAGCGGTCCAGCGTGTGGCCCTCGGCCAGCCTGCGCGGCGATATCGCGCGCATCCAGATTGGCGATGAAACCAGCATCCAGGACGGCACCGTGGTGCATACCGACGCGCGTTTTCCGGCGACAATCGGCAACCGGGTCACCGTCGGCCACATGGCCGTGCTCCACGGCTGCACCATCGAAGATGAGGTGCTGATCGGCATCGGCGCCATCGTGCTCAACGGCGCCAAGGTCGGCAAAGGAGCCGTGGTCGCCGCCGGGGCCCTGGTTCCGGAAGGCGCGGAGATCCCCGCCGGCATGCTCGCCATGGGCGTTCCTGCCAAGCCCAAGCGCCCCGTGAGCGAAGACGAGCAGGAGCGCTTCCGCGTCAACTGCAACAACTACGTCGTCCGAGCCAAGGCGTATCGGGAAGAGACTCAGCAATGATCCGCGCCGTGAAGGGCATGCGGGACATTCTCCCTCCCGCAACCGGCATTTGGAATTTCGCCGAGACAACCGCGTACTCGGTCTTTCGCGCCTATAACTACCAGGAAATCCGCACGCCGATCCTGGAGGAAACAGCTCTGTTTGCGCGCGGAGTAGGCGCCGAAACCGACATCGTCGGCAAGGAGATGTACACCTTCGAGGACCGCGACGGCAGCTCCCTCACCCTCCGCCCGGAAGCGACGGCGTCGGTCATGCGAGCCTACATCGAGCACCGCTTGGATCAGTTGCCGGGCGTCAAGAAGCTGTACTATATCGGCCCGATGTTTCGGCGAGAGCGGCAGCAAAAAGGCCGCTACCGGCAGTTCTACCAGATTGGCGGGGAAGCGATCGGATCGGAGTCGCCTCTGGTGGACGCCGAGGTGATCGAGATGAGCGTGGAGATCCTCACGCGCTGCGGCCTCGAAAACTTTCAGCTTCTGATCAATTCCGTGGGCTGCCCCAACTGCCGGCCGGCGTTCGTCGAGCTCCTGCGCCAGAAGCTTTCCGAGCTCGCGCCGAAGATGTGCGTCGATTGCCAACGCCGCGCGGTGACCAATCCCTTGCGCGTTCTGGATTGCAAGGTTCCTGACGATCAGCCCATCATTGAAACATTGCCCTCCATCCTGGATCACTTAGACTCTGCCTGCGCGGAGCATTTCCATACCGTGCGCGGCGTCTTGGATCACCGCGGCATCGTGTACGAAGTACGCCCCAGATTGGTCCGCGGGCTCGACTATTACATGCGCACCACTTTCGAGATCACGCATTCGGGCCTCGGATCGCAAAACACCGTGCTCGCCGGAGGGCGTTATGACGGCCTCGCCGAAAGCATTGGCTCGAAGGTCCCCGCGCCGGGCGTCGGATTTTCGATGGGCGAGGACCGGCTGGTGATGTCGGTGGAGGGAACCCTTGCGCAAACGGCGGAGGCTTTGGTGATCGTAACCTTCACGGCGGGCGAGGCTACGCGCAATGCCGCGCTGAGCGCTGCGGGCCAGCTTCGCCAAGCCGGAATCCGGGTCGAGGTGAGCGAAGGAAAACTCAAGAAGGTTTTCGAGACCGCCAACAAGCTGAACGCCCGCCTGGCGGTGATTTGTGGAGAAAATGAAGTGGCCGCCGGCACCGTGTCTTTGAAGGATCTCGCCAAGCAGGAGCAGTGGACCGCGCCTAGCGGAGAACTTTTGGAACAAGTGAAAAAATGTCTGAACAAGTGAAATCGTCTGAAGTGAGCCTGGATTTTTTAGGCGAGCTTCGCCGCACGCATAGCTGCGGAGCGTTGCGCGCCTCCGATGCGGGCCGCCGAGCCGTGCTTATGGGATGGGTGTACCGCCGCCGCGATCATGGCGGGGTGCTGTTCGTGAACCTGCGCGACCGCGAAGGCGTGACGCAGATCGTCTTCAAGGCCGACGGCGATCCTCTGGTGCACGCCAAAGCCGACCAGCTTTCCTCCGAGTACGTGATCGCGGTCGAAGGTCCGGTGGCCCTGCGCACCAAAGAGACCATCAATCCCGCGCTCGAGACTGGCGAAGTGGAAGTAGTCGCCGAAAGACTGTGGATTCTGAACACCTCGCGCACGCCTCCGTTCCCCATGGAAGAAACCGTGGACGTGAAGGAGGACGCGCGCCTCAAATACCGCTATGTGGACCTGCGCCGTCCGCACATGCAGCGCAATATCATCCTGCGTTCGAAAATCGCCTTCGCCGTGCGCGAAGTCCTGACCGGCATGGGATTTTTGGAGATCGAGACGCCCTTCATGACCCGCTCGACTCCGGAGGGCGCCCGCGATTATCTGGTCCCCAGCCGCGTCAATCCCGGTACTTTCTATGCTCTACCTCAATCGCCGCAAATCTTCAAACAGCTTCTGATGATCTCCGGCTTCGAGAAATATTTCCAGATCGTGCGCTGCTTCCGTGACGAAGATTTGCGTGCGGACCGGCAGCCCGAGTTCACCCAAATCGATCTGGAGATGTCCTTCCCGCAGCAGGAACAGATCTACCAGACCATCGAACCTCTGATCGTCGCGGTGTGCAAAGTGGCCGGTTATCAGGTGCCTTCGAAATTTCCGCGGCTCACCTACGCGCAGGCCATGCGCAGTTACGGCATCGATAAGCCGGATCTTCGCATTCCGCCCTTCCACTGCGTCGAAGATTTATTCCAGGGCCAGAATCTGACGCTGGAGGGATTACCTCTGGTGGCGATCGCGATCCCGAAAACGGGAACGGTGTCGCGCAAGGAGCGTGACGATTTGAAAGCCTTCGGAAGCGAGCGCGGGCTGCGCGTCTACGACGACGTCAAGCGGCTGGATCGCGATTTTCCGGAAGCGATGGCCGAGGTTCGCAAGCGCGCAACCGCAACCGAAGAAGACTTGCTGCTGCTCGCCGGATGGGCTGGCGAGCCGAAGGGCCAGCGGCCCGATGAGAGCGTGCTGATGGCTTGCGGCCAGCTTCGCTTGCACGCCGCGCAAAAGTACAACGACCGCCATAAGCTGCTGGACCCCAAAAATTTCCAATTCCTCTGGGTGGTCGATTTCCCGATGTTCGAATGGGACGACGAAGAAAACCGCTGGAACGCCGCGCACCATCCCTTCACTTCCGTCCACGACGAAGATATCGATAAGCTCACCTCCGATCCGGCGCACTGCCGCGCCAAATCCTACGACCTGGTGTTGAACGGAACGGAGCTCGGTTCGGGCTCCATTCGTATCCACCGCCGTGACGTGCAGTCCAAGGTTTTCTCGGCCCTCAGCTTCACCGAGGAAGAAGCTCGCAAGCGCTTCGGCTTCCTGCTCGAAGCCCTGGAATACGGTGCTCCGCCCCACGGCGGCATCGCGCTCGGCCTCGATCGTCTGGTAATGATCCTGGCCGGGGAAACTTCCATCCGCGAGGTCATTCCGTTCCCCAAAACCGCCAAGGGCACCGATCTCATGTGCGAAGCCCCGGCGGAGGTTCCGGAACGCCAGTTGCGCGAGCTCGGAATCAGCATCCGCAAAAGCTAGCCCGCGGAGCTCTGATCGCCGGCCGCATGCGTCGCTCAGTTCACCCTGGTGGTCCAGCTCGCGCTTCCACAACCGCTACATTGCCGGGCGTTCCGGTTTAGCGGCGCGCCACAGCGAAGGCATACGTTGGAAGAGGGCTTCGCGGCGCGGATACGCTCGAGAAACACGAACACGCCGATGGCTGCCAGAAACAGCGCGACCATCACCCAAGAACCGGTGTAATAGTACAAGGTGAGCGTCGCCGCAACCGCCGCCGTTGCGATCAGCCACCGCTTTGGCCTTCGGGAATCTTCCATGGTGCGAGGTACAGTCTCAAACTAGCAGATGGCGGACGCTCCAATGCCCGCCGCGACTTTGTCTGCTCTGTGGCCAGGTGCCAGTCAAACCCTTGCCGGGCTCCTAAGCTAGCGGTCTGGCTCTGAAGGGCAGCCCGTTTCATAGCTACAGCGGCTTCACGAGAAGGCCCGGAATATTGCGCAGGCCGCGACGATTCAGGCCCGCGAGCGGGAGGTTTACTATTCCGATCTACCCAATGACGGCGAAGCTGAAGTGTTAGAGCGCGTCCGAGGCGGGATTGAGGTCCTTGTGGAACAAGGAATGAAACCCGTTGCGGTGATCAGGGTTCCGTCAATCCTCGGCCGGAACATATCGGGCGTCATAGGTCAGATGGATTTGCGCGATATGCTTCGATCGTATGTCGGCTCAATGTTAGCGGCTACTCCTGAGCAGCGACTTGCGCCGCGGGGCCGTCAACTTCGTAATCCACGACGCCGGCAGCAGCGAGCGCTGCACGGTACCCAGATCTACGTTGGGATCGATCATCGGCTGCTCGCGCCGCCCGTTCAGCGATAAATTGATCTCCGCGCGCACCTCCAGGCGGCGATGCCCGGGCTTGGTCTCCTGATCGGCCAGGTAATGCGCGAACTGCAGAATCATGTCCGGGCGCAGAGCCATCTCCATGTACTGCCAGTGCGGCAGGTAGCGAGGAATGTTGGCTTCCCAGGACGTACCCGTCTCGGGATCGGTCAGCAGGAACGCCATACTCCCCTCCTTCGCGTGCAGCTTCATGCGCCAGGAAAAACGATGCCCCTGCTCGGTCCAGGCGACATTGCCGGGATACAGCCAGTGGCGCAGTGGAACCAGCACTTGGATCGCGAAGTACACGGTCAGGGCTGCGGTTGTCGCGGCTCGAAACTGCACCGCGAAGGCCGCGGGCGCGGCTGGAGCAGACGCCGGACTGCCTCCCAGACGTCGCACGATCCAGGCGATCGCGCGCCGCGGCCAATCCGGCTCGAAGTAGAGAGCCGTCATCGCCGTCGCGAACCACGGAAAAATTCCGATGTCGAACAGGTTCAGATTGGTCAGATGGAACAGCGCCAGAGCGGCGAACATCCACGGGCGCGTCTTGCGCCACAGCAGCAGCGGCACCGCGAACAGGTCCAGAAACAGGCCAGAATAACTGAAGAACATTGCCAGCCAAACCTCGTTGCGGAACGCCGCCAGAATCGGGAAGTTGCGCAGATCGTTAGGCAGCCAGATCCGCAGCGGCCAGCCTTGCAGCCAATCGAAATTGAGTTTGGCGATGCCGCCGTAGAAGTAGACGAAGCCCATTTGCGCACGCAGAATCCACAGGCTCCACGCTGGCGCGAAGTCCGAGCCGATTTCCGGGCGCAACCACGCATCCACCGATAGCTTCCGGTTTGCTGGAACAAAAATCATGAGGAAGCTGACCAGCGACACGAAATAGTAATGGTTCAGGTACAGCGCTTCCTCCAGCAGAAACATGTAAGTGAAGCCGAGGAAGAAGACGACGGCGCTGATGCGGTAAGCGAAACCGATCAGGATGAAGAAAGCCGCCATACCCAGGACCCCGAACAGCGCGTACATGCCGGCCGGGGGCAGGGGATGCAGCCACTCGAAACCGTAGTAGGTGAAGTGGAAGCGCGGGCGGATGAACTCCATCTCGATCCAGCCGTTCTTGAAGAAAGCAATGACGTCGGCCAGCAAAATCGCGCCGAACAGAACGCGAATGTAGACCAGCGAGGCGATGTCGACAGGAGCGAACAGCTGCGCGGCGAAGGCACGGGTGTTCGAGCGTTCTAAAGAGCCTGCTGTATCCGCGGGGGTCAACGAGGCATGCTACCACTGTCGGCAAGCGCCGGGCAAGACTCGAAAGTTTAAGACTCGAAAGTTTAAGAAGGAGTCGTCAACGCGTCCGGCGGGGCAGCGTTTTGGGGAGGCGCCCTTCGCGCCGTCTTTGGACGGAATAACCAGCACCACAGAGCAAATGCCGCAATATGCGCCATCGCCGCAAATATATCCACTGGCCAGCGGTTTTGTTCCGAGAGCCACTGGCGCGCGCCCCAGGCGATTGCGGCGCTGGAGGTGAGGATCCCGAGCCCGATGCTGAGCGTAACTAGCTGTGGATCACGGCGGCGCCGGCTCGCCAGTAGTGCCGCCCACAAGACCAGATTCATGATCGCCGCACCGAAGTTCCAGATCTGGCTGGCATGGTTGAACCACTGGCTGTCAAAGTACCCGTGCACCCTGCCGTGGTGATAACGCAGGAGGGCGAAGGGCAGCAGCAAGGCCACACTGACGATTCCGCCGATGGTCTTGGACGCCTTGCCTCGCATCGGGCTCTCCCGGAGAGCCTCAAAGGTGAGCACAATCACCAATAGGAAGAGGAGTAAATCAAGGGCGACCCTATCGGTCCAATACAAGGTGCGATAAGCAGGACTCCTCCAACCAAGGCGGTAGTACGCTGCTGACTCAATTACATCCAGTAATGCCGTCGCAGCAATGTAGGTTGAAAAAAGAATTCGCTTACGGAACGGCCCACATATGAGCAGGGCCAGCAGAACCAACTCTAGGGCGGTGTCGAGGTGATAGAGGGCTTGGGTGAAGGAACTCATGACCCGGCCCCCGGATAGCCCGAGAGCCGGGTGGAATCTTGATTACTGCAACGAAAGGTGAGAGGGTACGAAGGCGATGCGGATGTTGGTACCATCCTCTTCGTCATCCGGGGGAGGAGGATTCCCGGCAAGCCTGATGTTGGTACCATCCTCTTCGTCATCCGGGGGAGGAGGATTCCCGGCAAGCTTGACGTTGGTACCATCTTCTTCATCATCGGGCGGCGGAGGATTACCCGCCAAAGTCGTTCCGCTCGGTGCGGTCGTCACGCTCGGTACGGTCGCTTTCGACACATCACTGCGGTAAGCCATGGCGCTAACTGCAAGCGCCAAAACAAACGCCAAGGAAATTGTAGCACAAATCGCGAACAGCCCACGGGGCTTAGTCATTCCAAACACCAACCTTTACCGTTCCGCGAGGAACTAAACTTACTGCGTTCTAAAAAGAACATCCTAATAGTACTAAGGCGTCGCCTAGGTAAGAATATAGGATTTTCCCTTAGTACCAACTTGGTTCTAGTTCCGATTGGATTCTTGCGGAAGGTTCAGTTCTTGCGGAAGGCGTGGACCGCCAGCAGGCAGGCGATGTAAATGTTGACGAAGCCCAGGCCGGTGATGGCACCCTTGAAGGCGCCTTGCTGCCAGAGGTTTTGGAGGAATGGCGTAAGTGTTTGAAACCAATTTAGATTCCAGCTCTCGGTCCAGGGGAAGAGGGTCAGGAAAATGCCGATCTCAAAAGTAAACAGCGCCACTGAGATGCGCAGCAAGCGCCGCTGCCAGCCGATCATGGGCCTCGGATTCGGCGCAGCGCCTGGGTCCGAGTGCGAATTCGAATCAGGGGCCGTGAGCCCGCTGGGAGGTTGCGGGCTTAGGGACATGCAAACAACTCACATTGTTGAAGTTGTGGAGGGCCGGCGGGGGTGGGATAGCCGCTCCAAAAGGTCAACCGATGGCGGCTGCGCACCGGCTCGAAACTGAAACGATGGATGGCGGTTGGCCCCAGACGGTCGAGCGCCGCAAGATGGTCCGGTGTCCCATATCCCTTATTTTGTCCTAGAGCGTATTCAGGGAAAACCCTATCCCACGATAAAAGGACGCGGTCGCGTGCGACTTTGGCCAGGATCGACGCGGCGGCGATGGAGAAGGAAAGGGCATCGCCGCGAATCAGGGCGACCTGGGGCAGAGCGACATCGATACGAATGGCGTCGATAAGCAGATGATCGCACCGGCCCGAAATCCGTTCCACGGCACGGCGCATGGCCAGGCGCGAGGCCTCCAGGATGTTCCAGCGGTCGATCTCGAACGCGTCCGCCGCCCCGATCGCCCAGGCGCGGGCGCGTTCGCGAATGCGCTCGGCCAAAATCTCACGCCGCTCCGGATCCAGCGCTTTGCTGTCGTCCAGCCCGCGGATCGGCCGCTCCGGGTCGAGCACCACGGCCGCCGCGAACACCGGTCCGAATAAGGCTCCCCTTCCGGCTTCATCGACCCCCGCGACGGCGCAAAAGCCGGCGCGCCGCAGGGCTCGCTCATGGCGG
Organism: Bryobacteraceae bacterium; assembly: GCA_030041495.1. Taxonomy (GTDB): domain Bacteria; phylum Acidobacteriota; class Terriglobia; order Bryobacterales; family Bryobacteraceae; genus Palsa-187. Next base: position 67,373 of record JASHNT010000002.1, read on the forward strand.
CTGGTGGGCATGGAGACGGGAGCTCGAGGCCTATTTCTGTTCCGGCTTCGATTCCCGCTCGCGCAGACGTGCTGCCTTGCCCTTCAGATCCCGCAGGTAATACAGCTTGGCGCGGCGCACGCGTCCGGTGCGCACCACATCGATGTGATCCACTACTGGAGCCTGCAGCGGGAAGATGCGCTCCACGCCCTGCCCGAAGCTGACCTTGCGTACGGTGACGGACTTGCCCATGCCGGTGTTGTGTTGGGCGATGACGGTGCCTTCAAACGCCTGCAAGCGTTCCTTGTCTCCTTCCTTGATCTTGACGTGGACGCGGATGGTGTCTCCCGGGCGGAAATCCGGATGGTTGCGCTGGTTCTTCACCAGAATCTTGTTCAACAGGGGGTGGTTCATTTGCTTGTCCTCAACTCTTAAGAAACTTGTAATAAATCCGGCCTCAGCCGCGCCGTCTTTTCGATCGCGGCGCTCCTTCGCCATTTCCGGATCGCTTCATGGTTGCCGCTCAACAGAGTCTCCGGAACCTTCCAGCCCCGGAACTCCGCCGGCCGCGTGTATTGCGGGCAATCCAGCAAGCCTTCCTCTCCAAAACTCTCGAACACGGCCGAGTCCTGGTTTCCCAGGACGCCTTCCTGCAGCCGCGCCACAACGTCGATGACCACGGCCGCGGCCAGCTCCCCGCCGCTCAGCACGAAGTCTCCGATCGACAACTCCTCGTCGGCCAGATGCTCGGCTACGCGCTCATCCACGCCTTCGTACCGGCCGCAGATCAGCAACAACTCCTTCGCGCGAGCCAGTTCACGCGCCCGCGCCTGATCGAACTTCCGGCCCTGGGCCGAGAGCAGGATCACCCTCCGGTCCGGTGTTCGTTCCGGCCAGATGGACTCAACCGCTTCAAACAAGGGCTCCGGCTTCAGCACCATTCCTTCGCCGCCGCCGAAGGGGCGGTCGTCAACGGTCCGGTGCCGGTCGCGGGTCCATTGCCGGAGGTCGTGAATCTCGATTCCGATCCGGCCGGATTCCCTTGCTCTTTGAATGATACCGTGATCCAGGGGTCCGTGGAAAAACTCGGGGAAGATGGTGAGAATGTGGAAGGTCATCGCTGCCCGAGGCTCGCCGGCACAGGGCCGGAGCGGCACCTCAATCAAAGTAGGAGCCACCTTCTGTCCCGCCGCTCCAGGCTCCGTTGTGCCGGCGGTTCCTATTAAAGTTCTGTTAATCCCTCTGGCAGCTTAGCACGGATGATTTTATGCGCGATATCGATTTCCCGGCAGATGGAGCGCGCCAAGGGAACCAGCACCTCGCGGCCATCCGCATCCACTTCGAGCAGCGGTGCGCCGCCGTATTCCTGAATCCCGCGCACCGTGCCCAGCAGCCGGCTTTTCTCTTCGTCCCACACCGTGCAGCCAATCAGTTCCGTGTGCAGATACTCGCCCACTTCCGGCTGCACCAGGTCAGCCGGCGGCACAAGTATATCCGCGCCTTCCCACGCTTCGGCTTGGGAAATGGAATCGATACCGGCGAGCTTCAGCACCGGCGTGCCGTCATGCAGCCAAACGGATTCCACGCGCGTAATACGAGCGTGCGGGCCCTTTTGCAGCTTTACCTCGCCCAGCCGCTCCGCGCGTCCCGCTTGCCTGCTAAAGATTTCAGCCTTGAGCTCGCCCAGCCTTCCTCGCGTCCGGCCCAGGCGCCCGACCAATCCCCACGCAGCGTCCTCGGTTATTCGAGAATCTCCAGCGTGAACCGGCGGTTCAATTTCATGCCGGCGGCGCCCAGCAAAGTCCGGATGGACCGCGCCGTTCGCCCCTGCTTGCCAATGACCTTGCCGAGATCGGTTGGCGCCACACGCAACTCGAGGACTGTGACCTGTTCGCCTTGTACTTCGCGAACCGACACTTCATCTGGAATATCCACAAGCGCTTTGGCGATCTCTGTCACCAAGTCTTTCACCCGTTTCACCCTCCTGTTGCACTGATTCTAACAGATCAGGCGAGCTTTGTATGCAGGGCGGCGCTTTTTTTACGCTGCCGGGGCAGGATTGGTCTTGAGCAGGCGAGCCACGGTGTCCGAAGGCCGCGCACCGCTCTTGATCCAGTGCGCAATGCGCTCATGATTCAAGCTCACGGCCTTGGGCTTGGCTACTGGGTTATATGTGCCCACTACTTCCACAGCGCGGCTGTCGCGTGCGCGTTCCTTATCGATCACCACCACGCGGTAGGCGGGACTTTTCTTGGCGCCGAACCGCGCCAGACGAATCATCAGCATTTGGTCGAGTTACTCCTTGAATGGATCAGTAACCATTATTGCCCAAAAACAGTTATTGTCCAAAACCGGGCATTCCTGGGAGCTTGAATTTGCCCAGGCGCTTGCCCAGGAATCCGCCCGCCCCGGTGATGCTCTTCATCATCTTGCGCGTCTGGGCGTATTGCTTCAGCAGGTTGTTGACATCCTGCACGCTGGTGCCGCTCCCTTTGGCGATGCGGCGGCGGCGCGCGCCGTTGATGATCATGTGATTGGCGCGTTCCCTCGCGGTCATCGAATCCACAATCGCGACGATCTTGGTGATCTCGCTCTCTTCCACTTTCGCGTTCTTCAAATCCTTGAGCGGGCCGACTTGCGGCATCATCCCCAGAATCGATTCCAGCGACCCCAGCTTGCGCAACTGCTTCATCTGATCGCGGAAATCGGCAAGCGTGAATTCGTCCTCGATCAGCTTGCGCTGCATCTCCTCGGCCGACTTCTGGTCGATGCTTTGCTCGACCTTCTCTATCAGGCTGAGCATGTCGCCCATGCCCAGGATGCGCTGCGCCACGCGGTCGGGATGGAAGGCTTCGAGGGCGTCCGGCTTCTCGCCCATTCCGACAAACTTGAGCGGCTGGCCCGTGACCGAGCGGATCGACAGCGCCGCGCCGCCGCGCGCATCGCCATCCATCTTGGTGAGAATCGCGCCGGTGATGCCAAGCCGCTTATGGAACTCGTCGGCGGATTTCACCGCGTCCTGGCCGGTCATGGCGTCGGCGACGAAGAGAATCTCGGTCGGGTTGAGCAGCTCCTTGAGCGAGCTGAGCTCGGTCATCAGCTCGTCATCGATGTGCAGTCGCCCGGCGGTATCGACCAGCAGAATGTCGCGCCCGGTCTGCACCGCTTCTTTACGCGCGGAGCGGGCCAGATCCAGCGGCTTGGCTTCCTCAGGCGTGCCTTCATAAATCGGCAGCTTCAAATCCTTCGCAAGAATGCTCAACTGCTTTCGCGCCGCCGGCCGGTAGACGTCGACCGACACCATGATCGGCGCGTGCTTTTCTTTGGCCAGATACCGCGCGAGCTTTGCGGTCGACGTGGTCTTGCCGGAGCCTTGCAAGCCGACGATCAGGAACACGCTGGGAGGCTCGGTTGCCGTGCGCAGGCGCGCCTGATGCTGGCCCAGCATCTTGACCATTTCGTCGCGGACGATTTTGATCACCTGCTGGGTGGGCGAAAGCGCGGTGAGCACTTCCTGCCCCATGGCCTTTTCTTTGACCGCTTCAATGAACTGCTTGACGACGCGGAAATGCACGTCGGCCTCGAGCAGCGCCACGCGGATCTCGCGCAGCGCGGCCTCCATATTGGCCTCGCTGAGTTTTCCTTCCCCGCGGAGGTTTTTGAAGACTCGCTGGAGTTTGTCGCTTAAGGTGTCAAACATGTTGGGACTTGGGAAGCAGGTGCAGCTTCATTCTAGCGCACGGGCTCAGGCGCTCAACGTTGCGGGATATCTGAAACTTCCACAGCAACACCCTCGTAACCGAGGTCGGCTAGTAGCATCTCGATGCCTTTTTGAGCAGATTCCCGATCGGCGGTTGGTCCCTGCGTGATCTTTACTACAGGTAGCTTTTGTCCGTTGGGCGATTTCAAGTCCAAGTAGGGTGTGATCCCGAATCTGCCGGCCCTGAACTCGGGCTTGGGCCGGCCTTGCTTCCGTCTGGCGATAAGTCGGAACTCCTGCTCCTCCTTAAAACCGGGATGTTTAAACGCGGTGCACTCCGTCACAAGAAGCGAGACTAAGTTGATCTGGCAGTACTGATCTATCCTCTTTTGCAAGGTCGGCCACTTGCTGACAGCGCGCTCGCGCACCCTCCAGTGTCCGTTGATTTCGGTCGCCAGTATCTGTTTATGGACCTTCGGGTCGTAGGTCACGGGCAGCACTCTCGCAACCACAATCTCACGGAACTGGTGTCTCAGCTTCTCATATTCGAAGCCAGTCGAGAAACCCTCCCCACGATCCCCGTAGATCATCCATTGGCTGAGGCGGTTTCCGCCATCGGAAGAAAAAGAGACGATGTACGGCTCGGAATCGGGATCCCCAAGCCAAGTTTCCAGAAGTTCCATCACAAGGCACAAAAAGGAGTCCTTGCGTCCGACCACGGACAGAAGTTTGCGCACTAGTCTGATTCCGTAACGGAACTCGGTTCTGTCGCTCAAGAACTGCGCATGGGTCGCCCAGAGAGACTTCGACGTCAGGATCTTCCTTATCGCCTCGGCGCTCGTGTAGTGGAATAACGTGGGTAACGGGCCGTCGGGCTCTAGCCCTCGGCTCTTTAGCTTGAGCCGAGTACAGCGCGTATCGATCTTGGCGAGCTCCGCGTCGAGGCCCCTCTTGATATCTGGCGTAAGGCCGTAATCAGATTCGTCCATACTCTCTAAATTCCCGGCGTCACAAGCGCCAGGTTCCCGATTCCGGAGAAGCCGCTATCCCGGCTGACCAGCGTCGCGCCCAACGCGAGTGCCGTGGCTGCGATCCATAGATCGTTCTCGTCCAGCGCAAGGCCGCCCTGGTAGCGAGCCAGCTTCACGGCCGCGTAGAAGTCCGCAGCTTGCGGGGGAACTGGTTCGCAATGGAAGAGCGCCAGAAACCGTCCTGCGGTCTGCTCTAGCTCGGTCCGCCGCCGCCCGAAGGGTAGTCTCGACACCCCGAATAGGATCTCCCCACGCACGATCGGGCAAATAACCAGCCGATCTCCTTGATTCAGTCCCGCGATCCAGTTCTCTACCTTGGCATCCGACCTCATCAGGCCGCTGACGATGTTGGTGTCGAGAAGGTGAGTCAATTCAGGTTAGGGCTGGAGAGGGGACGTGTCTGCCACCGGCAGCCTCGCGGCGGCAATAGCAGCATCCAGATCGTCCACCGCCGCTGCGCTCGGATGCTCCATTCTGCGAACGACGTCGAGCAGGTCCGCCGGAGTCTCCGGCACTTTAACGAGAGTTTCCAAACGTTCGATCGCCAATTGCTGGACGCTCTTGTGGGAAGCAGCGGCAATAGACTCAAGATTCCGCGCCAATTCGTCAGGAATCTGGATGGTCATCGACTACATTGTGACAGCTTTCGTGGGGCCCGCGTGACCAGGGAGTTCCACCACGCGGTTCATCCAACCTCGACCAGGTCGAACCTCGACGGCTTCGGGATCTCATCCCCGTCCCGGCGCATCGCCGCGAGGTGCATCTCGATGGCCTTCGTCATGCGCCGCTTGGTTTGTTCAAGGGTCTTGCCAGTCGCTATGCAGCCGGGCAGGTCCGGGGCGTACGCGCTGTAGCCAGTTTAGGAGCTCTCGTAAAATGACCAAATCTTGTGCACCCTTTCTCTTGGCGTACCCTAAGAGCATGGAACTGATCTTCGAAGTCCGCGAGGCCGAGGAAGGAGGGTACTACGCTCGGGCGCTTGGCCAGCCCATCTTCACCGAAGGGGACACCTGGGACCAACTCCGGGCGAACGTCCTAGAGGCCGTCTCGCTCCACTTCGAGGAAGCTGCCGTTCGCCCGCGCATCGTGCAGCTCCACTACGTGAAGGACGAACTGATTCCCATCGAAGCCGCATGAGGCTCCCGCGGGGCGTGTCCGGGGAGCGGCTCGTCCGCGCTTTAGACCGGTTCGGATACAGTGTCGTTCGCCAAAAAGGAAGCCACGTCAGGTTGCGCTACGAAGGCCCACCTGCGCACTCCGTCACCGTCCCGATGCATGATCCCTTGAAGGTCGGAACATTGCACGGAATCATCGCGGAAGTAGCGGCGACTCGCTCGATTACGGTAAAGTCGATTCTCGAAATCCTCTAACGTGAGTTTGCCCACGATCCTCGAGTCTCTGCTTTAACGGCAGCGACCGACCGGCTCGCCTCCGGCGTTGGTCCAGTTCCAGGTTGGCGCTGGCACGCTAAGCGACCTCGACCAAATCGAATCTCGACGGCTTCGGGATCTCATCCCCATCCTGACGCATCGCAGCGATGTGCATCTCGATTGCCTTGGTCATCCGCCGCTTGGTTCGTTCCAACGTCCTGCCGGTGGCCGCGCAGCCCGGGAGGTCAGGGGCGTAGGCTCCGTAGCCCGTGCTGGATCTTTCATAAATGATCAGGTACTTGCTCATGGCAGGCCCGCCTGTTTCAGTATGGAGGGTCCTGCGAGGGCAAATCATCGGACTCATTGTGCGCGTGCCGCCAGAACCTTCTCACGGCAGTTGACCGGCGCACGCTCAAGATCAACACTAGAAAGGTATGCCGATCTTCGAGTACCGCTGTCTGGACTGTGGAAAAAGATTTGAGAAGCTGGTGCTGAAGCCGGCCACTGAAAAGGTCGCTTGCCCCAAATGCGGCAAGCGCAAGCTGGAGCAGTTGATCTCTTCGTTCCTCGCGCCGGTGGAGGGCAGGCACAAGCCCAAGCCGGTGCCGCATCCGGAATATCCGGACGGCTACCTCGGCAAGCACGACGACGACTGAAGCCGCGAGTCTATTTCTCCAACCCGCTCCGCCACTTCCCATTCCCCTCGACCTCGCGCCCGGCGCTCGCCCGTCATCCTGGTCGCGTAGTTACTTCCTGGCCAGGAAGCGTTGCACAGTGCGGTCCACAAGGCCGTAATCAATTAACTGGACTTTTGTGCGGGATAAGCGCGTATCGCCCGGCGGAAGACCTTGGGATCGATCCTGAAAACATCCGGAGGGTGATTGCCGTCGCGGATCTTCAGTGACTCATCTTCCGTCTGGATTGGCTTCAGCGCCTCATAAGCCTTCGTCCAATCCTCCCGGAAGGCGGTCGATTAATTGGCGGCCGGTACGCGCGATGAACAGTCGCAGCCCCGGCCGCCGCAACGAATGCGTTCGCACTGCGCTCCTACGGCCGTAGTGTGTCCTTGCTTACTTGGTTGCCGCCAGCAGTTCCAGCATCGCCGACGAAACTGCCTCCGGTTTTTCGCGCGGCAGGAAATGGCCGCAACCTGGAATCACCCGGCGGTCGACCAGATTCGGGAACAAATTCTTTTCTCCCGGAGCTTGTGCTGCCGGGCGCGCGATGCCGTCGTCGGCTCCGTACATCGTGATGCACGGGACCTCAATCTTGGGCCGTTGCGCAAGCTGCTGCTCGACGGCTTTAAAACGTTCTTCCCCTGCCGCGTTTCCGATGCGATGGCGATAGGAGTGAATCACGACATCCACGAAATCGGGATTGTCGAAAGAAGCCGCGGTGCGGTCGTAAGTTTCGTCGGTGAAGTGCCAGGTCGGAGACCAGAGCTGCCACAGCAACTTGCACAGCCCCTTGCGATTCGCCTCCAGAGTCGCCCGTCCGGATTCGGTGTTGAAGAACCACTGATACCAGATATTGTGCGCGGCCTCTGGCGAAGTGGCTCGCTGCGGCGCGAGAACGTTCTGGATGGAGTAACCGTGAACGAAAACGGCGGCGCGAACGCGCTCCGGATGCAGCGCGGCTGCAATATTGGCCGCGCGATTGCCCCAGTCGAATCCGCTGACGGCGAAGCGAGGAAGCGTGAGGGCGTCCGCGAAATCGACCAGGTCCTGAGCAATTGCCGCTTGCTCCGCCATGCGCGGAGCCGCGGCGTCAAGGAAGCGCGTCGGCCCATAGCCGCGCAGATACGGCACCAGCACGCGGTAGCCGGCTTTGGCGAGCGGCGGAGCGACATCCTCGAAGGCGTGCGCATCGTCGGGGAAGCCGTGCAGCAGCACGATGGGGAAGCCGGTGGGCGAGCCCGATTCTTCGTAGCCAATTTCCAAGATAGGAGTGCGGACAGTTTTCATGGCGGTTTGCGCAGCTAGGGAACTCGCGAGAGCGGCGGCGGAAGCGCTTCGCAGAAAGCCGCGGCGCGTAATCGGCATCAGTTCGGATGATACACCCGATGCCCAAAAAACGGTGACATACTGTTAGGCGCACAGGGCCGCCAAGCTCCGTTGTGCGCCTGATTTGAAAGGAACGCCATGAGGAGACGACACTTCACCGCACTGATCGCAGGATCTCCCGTTCTTCTTGCTCAGCAAACAACGGCGCCCGCTCCGACGGTCCCCGCTCCGCAAGGCCGCGGCCGCCCTCCGGAGACGGGCGCGTTCGACGCTCCGCTCGAATTCTCTCGGAAAGATATCGCCCTCAAAGCCGAGCCGTTCCCGATGACGCAAGTCCGCCTGCTCCCCGGTCCGTTCCATGACGCGCAGGATTGGAACCGCGGGTTCATGTCGCGTCTGCCGGTCGACAAACTGGTCTACAATTTCCGCGCCAACGCCGGATTGCCGGGAGCTCCGGAGCAACCGTTCGGTGGATGGGAGCAGCCCGCCAACGGCCAGCGCTCCAGCGAATTGCGCGGCCACTTCACCGGCCATTTTCTATCCGCCAGTGCGCAATTGTACGCCTCCACCGGCGACAATGACGCGAAGGCCAAGGGAGACGAGATCGTCGGCGAGTTGGCGAAGTGCCAGCAAGCGCTCGGCGGAAAATATTTGAGCGCGTTCCCTACTGAATTTTGGGATCGGCTGGACGCACGCAAAAATGTGTGGGCCCCCTTCTACACGATTCACAAAATTATGGCCGGCATGTTTGACATGTACCGGCTCGCGGGAAACAGCCAAGCGTTGCAGGTGCTGGAAGGCATGGCCGCGTGGGCCGATGAGTGGACCGCGCCCAAGACTGAAGAGCACATGCAGCAGATTCTCCAGACCGAGTACGGCGGCATGAATGAAGTTCTCTACAACCTGGCCGCAGCCACCAACAACGATCATTGGGCCACGGTCGGCGACCGCTTCACGAAAAAAGTCTTCTTCAATCCACTGGCCGCGCGCCGGGATGAGCTGCGCGGCCTGCACGTGAACACGCACATTCCGCAAGTGACCGGCGCGGCGCGCCGGTATGAGATTTCGGGCGACATGCGCTTCCACGACGTTGCCGATTATTTCTTCTATGAAGTGAGCACCGCGCGATCCTACGTGACCAACGGAACCAGCAATGGCGAGTCCTGGCAAGTGGGGCCGCGCAGGCTCGCCGCGGAGCTGAAGCTGTCTTCAAATACAGCCGAGTGTTGCTGCGCCTACAACATGCTGAAGCTTTCGCGGCATTTGTATTCCTGGAATCCCTCGCCGCTGCTGGCGGATTATTATGAGCGCACGCTGTTCAATCATCGCCTGGGCACGATTCATCCGCAGACCGGGCACACGCAGTATTACCTGTCGCTGACGCCCGGCGCGTGGCGCACCTATTGCGATGACGATCATTGCTTCTGGTGTTGCACCGGAACGGGCGTCGAAGAATATTCGAAATTGAACGACAGCATTTATTGGCGCGACGCCGCGGGGCTGTTCGTGAATCAGTTCATCCCGTCGGAGTTGAATTGGGCCGAGCGCGGATTCCGTCTGAGGCAGGAAACGAAATTCCCTTCAGAAGAAGCCACGCGTTTCACCATCAATGTCGACAAGCCGGTGGAACTTGCCGTGCGCCTGCGCATCCCTTCCTGGATGGCGCAAGGGCCCACCGTCAAGCTGAACGGCAAAACCCTGGAGGCGACGGCGTCGCCGGGCAGCTACCTGACGATCAACCGAACCTGGAAAAACGGCGACAAACTCGAAATGGAGTTGCCCATGCATTTGCATTCCGAAGCCATGCCGGACGATCCGCATACGCAGGCCTTCTTGTTCGGGCCTCTGGTGTTGGGGGGCGATCTCGGCTCGGACGGAGTGACCGAAACCGACTCGATCCGCGCCATGGGCCCGGCGCTGCGGCAGGCTCCGGCGCTGGAGATCCCCAGTTTCCGGGGCGCGGCAGAGTTGAGCTCCTGGATCCAACCCGCAGCAGCGCCGCTTACGTTCCGTACCGCCCGCCAATCGAAAGATGTGACGCTGGTCCCGTTCAACACGCTCATCGGCAGGCGCTACTCAATCTACTGGCAAGTCTCGTAAGATTGAAGTTTGTCCCAAGAGATCAGGGAGCTTCGCCGCCGCGTGGAGCGGTTGACCGCACTGCAGCGCGAGATGGAGGCCCGGCTATGGACTCTCGAAGATAGCCGTGTCTTCCGCGCCTTGCAGCGCATCGGGATCTTCACGGGTTCGATAAAAGCTTGGCTGCGGCCTGGAGCGGAGGCTGCGCGGCAGCGCAACGAGTATCGAAGCTGGCTGGAGAGCCGGACGTGGGGCGAGCTCGACATCGCAGCGCTGAAGTGCCAGCCGAGGTTCCACGTTGTCCGGGATTCCCAGCGTGTGCCGGATGCCGACTACTTGGTGTTCCTGGCTCCGGGCGGAAAGCTTACGTCCGGCGCTCTGTTCGACCTCGCCGAAGCGGTGCAGCAGGAGCGCTACGATGTGCTGTACGGCGACGAGGATTGCGGCTCCATGCCGCTGTTCAAGCCGGGTTGGTCGCCGGAGTTGCTTCGGTCGCCGACGTATCCTGGCCGAGTGCTTGCGGTCCGCAAAGACGCGCTAGACAAAGACGCGGCAGACACAGACGCGATGGCCGCCGCCGGCTGGTTCCGCGATCTGCCCGAACTCGCCCGGAAGTTGGCCGGGCAAGGCGCGCGATTCCAGCACGTGCCAAGCATGCTGGCGGAATTCGATGAACCTCCTTCCGTGTTCCCCAAGCCGCGGCCGCGCCAGGTGCAAGGAACTCCGCTGGCCAGCATCATCATCTGCTCGCGCAATGCGAAGCTGCTCAAGAGCTGCCTCGATTCGATCGAGCGTCGAACCGGCTACGCGCATCGCGAGATCATCGTGGTCGAGCATGTGACGGGTGAGGCGCGCTTGTTGCCGGGCGCATCCTACACGCCCGTCCGCTATTCCGGGCGCTTCGATTTCGCGGCGATGAATAATCGCGGCGCTAAGGCTGCTAATGGTCAGGTGCTGGTCTTCCTCAACGACGATGTGCAGCCGCTCGAGAGCCAGTGGCTGGAGGCTCTGGTAGCCCAGGCGCAAAGGCCGGAGGTGGGCGCGGCGGGCGCTCTGCTGTTTTATCCCAACGGCACCATCCAGCACGCCGGAATCGTGCTGGGGATCAGCGGCTACGTGGGACATCCGCGCCGCGGAAAGTTCGACGGAGGATTCTGGCCGTGGACTCTGGCGACCCGCAACGTGACTGCCGTTACCGGCGCGTGCCTGGCGATGCGGCGCGCGGTGTTTGAGGAGGTCGGCGGATTCGATCTCAAATTTCCGGTGAATTATAACGACGTCGATTTATGCCTGCGCGCGGGCAGGGCCGGATATCAGGTGATTCTGGAAGCGGCGGCGCGCCTGCGCCATGACGAATCGCGCAGCCGTGTACGCGGAGTCAAATGGGAAGAACTCGACCGGTTCGCCGAGCGCTGGGGCAATCAGATCGCCCAGGGCGATCCGTACTTCAATCCGAATTTGTCGCTGCGAAACGAGGATTGCGATCTTGCTGAGGTCTATGCAGAGGACTAACTCAGCTCGGCCGAGAGCTGCTCCCATTCGGCCATGCGGGCTTCCAGCGTCTTGCGGCGCTCGGCCACCAGATCGGTCAGCCGCATGGTCTCCTCCATGCTCTTGAAATCCGCCAGCGAGGCTTCGTGCGACGCGATTTCGGATTCCAGTGCGGCGACCTCTTTTTCCACCGTCCCCAGGCGGTCTTGAAGCTTTTTGAGCTTCATCGGATTCACGCGCCTTGCGCCGTTTTCCGATTCTTTGGGAGGAACAGGCGCGGGCGCTTCGACCGGCTCCGGAGCCTGCGCGGCCAGCGCTTCCGGCCCGCCTGACTTGCGCCACAAATAATCTTCGTAATTGCCCGGATAAATGTGGACGTGGCCGTCTTCAATTTCGAAAATGCGCGTAGCCAGCTTATCGATGAAGTAGCGGTCGTGGGAAACAAACACCACGGTTCCGGTGTAGGAGTTCAGCGCCTCCAGCAGTACGTCCTTGGCTTGCATGTCGAGGTGATTGGTGGGCTCGTCCAGCAGTAGAAAATTCGCGGGCGCCAGCAGGATGCGCGCCAGGGCGTAGCGGTTGCGCTCGCCGCCGGAGAGCACGCCGATCTTCTTGAATACGTCGTCTTCGCTGAACAGGAAGCAGCCCAGCAGGGTGCGCAGCTCCGTGGTCTTGGCGCGCGGCGCGGCGGAGCTTAAATCGTCCAGCATGCGGGCGTTCGGATCGAGCTCCTTGTATTGATCCTGCGCGAAATAATCCGGCAGCACGTTGTGGCCCAGCGTGTAATCGCCGGAGGTGAGCGGCTCCGCGCCCGCCAGCAGCTTGATCATGGTGGATTTTCCCGCGCCGTTGACGCCGACCAGGGCGACGCGCTCGCCGCGCTCGATCACGAAGTTCGCGCCGCTGAACACGTGCTTGTCGCCGTAATTCTTCGCGACGTTCTTGAACTCGGCCACGATGCGCCCGCTGGGCTTGGGCTGAGGGAACGAGAAATGGATGGTCTGCTCTTCGTTCGGAATCTCGATGCGCTCGATTTTTTCCAGCTCCTTGATGCGCGATTGCACTTGCTTGGCCTTGGTGGCCTGGTAGCGGAAACGGTTGATGAAGGCTTTCAGTTGCTCGATGCGCTCGCGCTGGTTGCGGTAGGCGGATTCGAGCTGCGCCTTGCGATCGGCCTTCTGTACCAGATATTTCGAGTAGTTGCCGTGGTAGAAATTGACGCGCTTGTTCCACAACTCGACAATTTTGTTTGCGGTGACGTCCAGGAAATAACGGTCGTGGGAAATCAGCACGTAGCCGAACGGATAATTCAAGAGATAGGACTCGAGCCAATTGCGGGCTTCCAGATCCAGGTGATTGGTGGGCTCGTCGAGCAACAGCAGGTTGGGTTTCTCGAGCAGCAGCTTGGCCAGCGCCAGACGCATTTGCCAGCCTCCCGAAAACTCTTCGGTGCGGCGATCCCAATCCTGCTTTCGGAAGCCCAGGCCGTCCAGCACCGCGCCCACCTGCGCCTCGATGGCATAACCGTCCCGATTGCGGAATTCGGTGTCGATGTAATGCATGCGGTCGGCGGCCGCGGCGTATTCGGCGCTGGAAGGATCGAGCTCGGCCAGGCTTTCATGCAGGGTTTCGAGCTCCTGCTCCATCTCGCGCAGGCCGGCGAAGACCGTCATGCATTCGGCGAAGACCGTGCGGCCGGCGAGCGTGAGGCCGTCCTGCGGAAGATAGCCGAGACGGACGCCCTTGGGAAAACTAATCGCTCCGTAATCCAGGCTCTCCATGCCGCACAGGATTTTGAGCAGCGTGGATTTGCCGGTGCCGTTGGCGCCGACAAGTCCGGTGCGCTCCTTGGAAGTGATCAACCAGTCGCAATTTTCGAAGAGAAGCTTAGGGCCGAAACGTTTTCCGGCCCCTTGGAGTTGAATCATCGGAGGGTCTACTCCAAGTTTAGCGGAGCGGGCGCGGGCTGGTGGTGTATTTCGGCTTGCTTTTTTAGGAGCCTTGAGCCAGCGCGGCGTCGAGCGAAGTGAAATCGCCGTCTGCGTAAACGAAGGCCTCCCACCGAGGGCCTCTGTATCCAAAGATCACGATTGGCCGGCGGTGGTGGTCGCGTTCCCGAACACGTCCGCGGCTTTAATGATAGCGGCGTATTTCTTGAGGATCCGCTCGCCGATCTCGGGACGCCCGGGGTAGGTGATGAGAACTGTCAATGGGGCGTTAAATCGCTGGAGCTTGTACATTTCCTCTACCGCTGTGGAGTAATCATTTTCGTGCTCTATGGCGACCGAGAGGTACCTGGCCCACGTCTCCCCCGTAGCCTGGAAGAACGCCGCGTCAAGGGTTTGGCATTCGAGATGGAATCCCATGTTCAGTTCCGCTGCCATCGCCGGCAGGATCACATCGCGAATGACATCGGTATAGCTGTGACTGTCGGTCCACTTTTGAAGCAGTAGCTCGCTATTCGCGCCAACCACACGGCGAAACGCCGAGTAGAAGCTGCTTGGCGAGGGATCTGTTTGGGCGGCCATTGTCCTCCTATCGATCGTTGCGCGGAGCGTGACGTTCTCCCGCGATTATCCCTGATAACATGGACGCATGTCTGCGTTGCTCGAAAAGGCGCTGGAGAAAGTCGCCGCGCTGCCTCAAGACGAGCAGGATGCGATCGCATCACAAATCCTCGCCTCGATCGAGGACCAGAATGAGTGGAAAAAGCGCTTCGCTGAAAAGCGCGACGTGATCCTTCGCATGGCGCGCGAAGCGCTTGAGGAAAACGCTCGGGGCGAGACACAGCCGCTGGACGACCTCCTCTAGCTGACGTGATCCTTCCTCTCCTCTAGAACAGCGCCCGACGGGAGATGTCGAGTGCGGCGGTGCGCACGGAGCTCACCAGTTTTTCGAGATCGCCCCACACCGCATCATTCGGGCTGCCGTTGACCGAGACCGCGGCTCGCACGGCGCCCGAGCCATCGAACACGGGAGCGGCCAGCGCGCGCAGGTCAGAGTACGCTTCGCCGTCAGCGATCGAGTAGCCCCGCTCGCGAACCTGCGCTAGCTCCGCAAAGAGGCGAGCCGCACTGATATTGGTCTTGCGGGTGTACGCCGCAGGCCGCTCTGCGTGATCACGGCGTTCACCTGCTCGCGCGGAAGGTAGGCCAGCAGAGCCTTGCCCAGCGCAGTCGAATGCGCGGGCAGCTCGCGGCCGATGTCGCGTAGGGCACGCGCCGGGTAGGGGCGTTTTTCGATGGCGCGGTTCACCAGGCCGGGTCCTTCCACGCGATCCACCAGCAGAACGCAGCCGCGTTGCAGCACGCCGATGCCCGCGGAGAGGCCGGTTTCGCTGGTCAGGCGATACAGAGCCGGCTCAGCCGCGGCGTGGATTCCGGTTTCGCGTAACGCTCCGTAAGCCAGGGCGAGAGTCGCCAAGCCGATCCGGTAGCGCGCGGATTCTGCGTCACGAAACAGGTAGCCTTCGCGCTCCAGCCGGCTGAGGATATAGGAGCAGGTGCTCTTGGGGATCTTGAGGCGGCGGCTGATTTCGGCATGGCGCAGGCCGCCGGGGGTCTGCTCCACGGTCTTGAGGAGCAACAGGGCGCGGTCCAGCGAATTGGTGGCGGAAGTCGTGGCCAAAACCCATTGTCCAATAGATTGAACGCGCGGTTGACGCGGCGCGAGGCGCGGTCTAAGGTGGATGGCGGAGGGTTTGCGCCCATGAAACTCTGGATCGGCTTGGCTGGGTTGGTTGCAGCGGCGTTGCCGCTCGCGGCGCACCACTCCTTCGGCGCGGAATACGACTCGAATGCGCCGATCACGCTCACCGGCACGGTGACCAACGTGGAGTGGACCAATCCGCATACGTTCCTGTACCTGGACGTGAAGGACAAATACGGCAACCTGGTCCATTGGAAGTTGGAGGGATTTCCGCCGGTGGTGCTGTATCGCACCGGATGGACGCGCAACACCTTGAAGGTCGGCGACACGATCACGGTCACCGGCTGGCGCGCGCGCGACGGCGGCGATTGGGGTCACTCGCGCGAAGTCACGTTCCAGGACGGCAAGAAGCTATTCCTTGGACCTCCCGCCGGAACCGGCGACGGCGGCAACACTCCCGCCGTGGCGGTTCCGCAGCAAGCCGCGAAGTAACGGGAGGCGCACCGTGAAGCATTCTTTCGCGATTTTCGGAGTCAGTGCCGCATTGGCCGCGAGCGCTTTCGCGCAGACGCAAAACTATCCTCCGGTGCCGCGCGCCTCCGACGGCAAGCCCGACCTCACCGGAGTCTGGCAGGCGGGCAGCGATCGCATCGGCACTTGGGAGGAAGTGAACGGCGCAAGCGGCGGGCGCAACGCTCCGCGCACTGCGCATCCGGTGGAACCCTCGCGAGGGCCCGCGCCGTATCAGGATTGGGCCGCGGCCAAAGTGCTGGAGTCGTTCAACCGGCGCGGCATTGACGATCCCGACGCGCGCTGCCTCCCTCCCGGAGTTCCGCGCACCACCACCATGGGTCTGTTCCCCATGCAGATCGTCCAGACTCCGAAGCAGATCATCATGCTGTTCGAGGTGTACCACGTGTTCCGGGTGATCCCCATCGATCAGCCGCATCCGGACGATGCGGAGCCGACCTACATGGGCAATTCGGTCGGGCACTGGGACGGCGACACGCTGGTGGTGGACGTGACGAATTTCAACGACGAAACCTGGCTGGCCGGAACCGGGACGTTCCATAGCGACCAGCTTCACGTCGTGGAGAAATTCACCCGCGTGGATTACAACACCATTCAGTACGAGGCCACGCTCACAGATCCCAAAGTCCTGACCAAGCCGTGGGTGATCCGCACCACCATCATGCTACGCCCGGGGACCCGCCTGCGCGAGTATGAGTGCGAGCAGAATAACACCGACCTGAAGCGTTACGAGAAGCTGCTCGAAGACGAGTCCGTCTTCCGGCGGAAGTAGAAGCCGCTTCAATCGCAAAAGAAACGCAGCGCGCGGGCGATGTAGCCTTTCAGCTCGGCGCGCTTCACCACCGCGTCCAGGAAGCCGTGGTCCAGTAGGAACTCGCTACGCTGGAAACCTGCAGGGAGCTTGGTGCGCATGCTCTGCTCAATCACGCGCGGGCCGGCGAAGCCGATCAGCGCGCCCGGCTCGGCGATGTTGAGGTCACCCAGCATGGCGAAGCTGGCGGTGACGCCTCCGGTGGTGGGATCGGTGAGGACGCTGACGTAAGGGATGCGCGCGTCGTCCAGGCGCATCAGAGCCGCGGAAATCTTGGCCATTTGCACCAGGCTGATCGCGCCCTCCTGCATGCGCGCGCCGCCGGTGGCGGAGACGACGATCAGGGGCTGGCGCGAGGCCAGGCTGCGCTCGATGGTTCGCGTGATCTTTTCGCCGACCACAGCGCCCATGCTTCCACCGATGAACTTGGATTCCATGGAGCAGATTTGCACGGGCCTTCCGTCAAGGCTTCCGGCAGCGGCGACCACGGCGTCGGAAAGCTGGGTGGAGGATTGCGCGGCTTTCAACTTCTCGGCATACGGCCGCGAATCGACGAACTTGAGGGGGTCGGTGGATGAAAGGCCCTGGTCGAATTCCTGGTACTCGCCGTCAAGCAACAGCGCGATTCGCGCCCGCGCGTCCAGCCGAAAGTGATGGTTGCACTTAGGGCAGCACTGAAAGTTTTCGTCCAGTGCCTTCTTCCAGATGATCTGGGAACAACTCTCGCACTTCTGCCACAAGCCTTCGGTGCGTACACGCTTTTCCTCGCCTTCGGGCGAGCCTTCGACTCCGGGCTTTTGCCGCGTGAACCACGCCATAGCGAACATCTACCTACCCTAACAGAGCAAGCAGCGGCGTTGCCCGCTACGCGGGGCACGCGCGCGCTTCGTGCGGGAACGTTACTGCACGGCGATGGTAGTCCCAGCCGGGCTGGCGATGCCGCCGACTGAGATCGTGACCGGCACGGCGCCGCCGGGAGTGACACCGGACGGAATCATGATGTTCACCTGTATCACGCCGGTGACTAAGCCGGGCGCCGCTCCGGCGAAGGTGACCGGCGCGGAAACGCCGCTGATGGTTGCCGTCACGCCCGCAATGTTGAGCAACTGCGAAGCATTCTGCGGGATCGGCGTGACGCTTCCGGTTACGCTGGGGGGACTGGTTTGCCCACCGCCAGTGCCGTACAGGGAGATGACGGTGCCGCGCGGCGCGGCTTCGACTCCGCTTCCGGAAGAGCCATTGAAACTGCCGTCCTGATTGACCGCGGCCACCTGGCCGGCGCCGGTGAAGTTATCCGTGAAGAGCCCCGGGGCTGCCGGCTCCACGGCGAGCGGAAATGGAGAGGACATTCCGCCATCGAATTCCACCACCATGTTGGTGCTGATCCGCCCATTGATCTCGTAGGGAACCATTACGTTGATCTGGTTCTGAGAGACGTAGATGGGCGTGCCTGGAATGCTGTCGAACAACACTTGCACGCCTGCGAGCGTGTTGCTCACCGTGCCGTTGGAGACCGAGAACAGCGTTCCGTTGGCCGGAGTCGCCGGGCCCAGGAAGGTGCCCTTGATGGCAATTTCCTCTCCCGGCGCAATCGCGCTGGAGACGCCGGTGGCGTTGTTGATGATGTAGACCGGCTGCGGACCCGGAGGCGTGCTCACGTTGAAGGAAACCGGGATGTTGATGGGCGAGCTCAACGCTCCGGGAGCGGTCACCGCGATTGAGCCGGCGTAGTTTTGTTGCGCGAGCCCCTGCGGGTTCACCGAGACGGTAATGGTCTGGGGCGTCGTGCCTCCCGAGGAATTCACCGCAAGCCAGCCGCTGGAGCTCGGCATAACCGCGACCGTCGCGGAGCCGCTAGTGCTGGTGATGGTCAGCGTCTGGCTGGCGGGAGTCGCCCCTCCGATCTGATAGGTGAAGTTCAGCGAGGACGGCGAGACCGAGATGGTCTGCGCCGGGAGTACGTTTAGCGTGACATCGACGATCTGGGAAGTGGTGGCCGAGTTCTGGAACGAGAACAGAATTTGCGCATTGTACTGGCCCACGGAAAGCGTGTTTTGCGGCACGGTGACCGTCATGGGTCCGCTGGCGTTGCCGCTATTGGGCGAAATCTGCAGCCATCCGGTGTTGTTCAGGTAGTTGAGCACGGCGGTGTATGTCGCCGTGCCGGGACTGGTAGCCAGGGTCAGCGTCTGTGCGGCGGGCGGCGATCCGCCCTGGTTTTCGGAGAAGGTCAATGCCGTGGGCGTGACGGTGACGGTGGTGGCGGTGGTGACCGTGAGCGTCACCTCGAGGGAGAGCTGCGCCGCACCCAGCGTGCTGGAACTGATTACCAGAGTTCCCGTGTAGGTGCCGGGGATGGACAGCGCTCCGGGCGTGAACTGAATGTTCAGGTTCTGCGGCGTGTTTCCGGTGGTAGCCCCGGAGATACCCAGCCACGCTCCGCCGCCGACGTTGATCACGTTGGCGCTGAAATCGACGGGCGTGTTGGGATCCGTGCTGGTGAGCGAGATCTGCTGCACGAACTGCCCGTTGCCCAATTCTACCGGTTGGGGCAGGCCAAACCCCGGCGCCATGTTGATGGTGAGCACAGCCGTATTGCTCACCACCAGCGTCACGGGAATCACCAGCGTGGCGGGGCCGGTTCCGGAGGTATAACTCAAACTTACGTTGCCGGAGCAGGTGCCCGGCGAAAGCCCGGCAGTCACGACTCCAATAGAAATGCTGGTGGTGCTGGTTCCCGAAGGCGGCGTTACCGTGAGCCAGTTGGACCCGCAATTGGTGGGGTTGGCCGTGGCCAGAAACTGCAAGGGCTGGCCGGTGCTGGTGATCTCGATGGTCTGCGAGCCGGGCGGAGCTTCTCCCGTCTCGTAGCTGAACAGCACCGCGTTCGGCGCCGCTTCCAACTGGCTGGGACTGGTCACGTTGAGCGTGACGGTAATGGTCTCCGTGTAATTGTCGCCGTTGGTGGGCGCCAAGGTTAGCGTGCCGGTATAAGTTTGGATGCTCAGGCCCGTCGGGTTCACCTGCACGGTGAGCGTGGCCGGGGTGGTAGTGGCGGAGGCGCTGGCTGTCAGCCAACTCTGGCTCGATGTGACGGTGAAGCCGACCTGAGTGGCTCCGGAGCTGGCGACAATCGCCGTCTGCGCGGCCACCGGAGCTCCGGCGAACGCCGCCGTGAAGGAAAGCGTGTTGGTGGAGAGCCTCAGCAGCGGATGGGCGGCCACGTACAGTGTGATGGGAATAGGCGTGAGCGCCTGCTCGTCGGTGGGAGTCACGATCAGGCTGGTGGTGTAGGTCCCGGGTTGCAGGCTCTGCTCAAACGGAGTCGCGTTGAGGGTGATGGTGCTGGGCGTGGTGCTGGCTGTTCCGCCCAGCGCGCTTAATACCAGCCAAGTGACCGGAGGACTTTCCTGGATCGAGTAGGTGAGCGGGCCTTCGTTCGTGCTGAGGCTTAGTTGCTGCGGCGGAGGGTCCGATGTGGTTCCCGCTTGGTAGAGAAATGGCTGCGGATTTGCGGGTGTGACCGTGAGCGTCGCGGCGGAAGTGATGGTAAGCTGCACGCCGATCACCACGGAATCGGCAGTGGTGGTGCTAGAGGCGACAAGGTTCGCCTGGAACGTGGCCGGATACTGCGTCGCCGCCACGACGGAGGGATTCACGCTCACCGTAAACGGAGGTCCAGTGGTGGCTCCCGCGGTGGTGCTTAGCAACAGCCAGTTCCCCGAGGGCTGAAGGTAGTTGACCGCCAGGGTGTAGTTGAGCGGATTGGTGCTACTGGCAATCTGGACCGTGGCCGAAGTCGGCGTGCCGCTGGTGGCTCCCGCCTGCGCGGTGAACTGCAGGGTGGGAGGCGTGGCGGAGAGAGCGGAGATTCCGCTGACCGTGAGGCTGACATACACCGTGACTTGGTCCTGCGGAGCACCGTCCACGGTGATGGTGAAGGAGCCGTTATAGGTGCCGGAATTCAACAGCGTGGTGTTGCACGCGACGCTGAGCGTGGCGGGAATATTCACGCTGGCGCTGGGCGTCACCTGCAGCCACGGCGAGGCAGGGCTGACCTGAATGATGACCGTGGAGGTGGTCGAGTCTTGAGTGGCGACGGTCACGGATTGTGACTGGCTCACACCTCCCGCGGGAACATCGTTGAACGCCAGCGGACTCACTGCACTGGTGGCGGGCATGACAATGAGTTGCGGCTGCGCAGAAGCTGTGTCGGAACAACCCAAGACCGCCAGTGCGGCCAGGGTCGTGAACATCCAGTGCCTGGGTTTCATGACGATCCTCGTTTCTCGCTGAATCTTGGCGTGCAATCGGGATTCCATCCGATCATAAAACAAATTGTGTAGGAAATGTTTCGGAGCCCGTGCCCGCTGCGGTGAGGGAAAGTCAGACCTTGATTATGATGGAGGCATGAAAAATCACCCCAAAGGGCAGAGGCTCGAAGAGACCGACTTACCTATGGATTTGAAATTGGGGCTGAAACGGTTCTGGCCAAATCGGACACACGAGTCGAGCGTGCTGAGGGATGCGATTTGCGCCCTCGGATTCCATCGCTGGCACTTGATCGAAGTGAAGGCCGTCACTCCTGCGCTTAAGTGCAACTACTGCCGTTGGTGCTCTGAAATCAGGGTGCAGCAGTGCAGCACCGATGACGGTACGCGGCCCTAAATCGGCGCGCTCATCCCCTACTGCTTGTCTTGGCCGTGCAGTCCGTCGCCCGCTGGAGGAGGAGGCGGAGGAGGCGCAGCGCCACCCCTCGGGCCGCCTCTGCCACGTCCGAAGCCGGCGCCGCGCGGAGGAGCATCCGGCATTTTCTCCGTGCCCCCGACCTTCAGAGCCATGAACCGGGTGCCGGTGGCGAAGCCGATGTACTGCGTGCCATCGACCATATAAGTGATCGGCGGAGCGCCGCCAGGGAGGTTGAACGGCAGCGCCAGGAGCTCGTCACCCGAATCCGCTTTGTAAGCGTACAGCGCAGTGCCGGCGATCTGGAAGAGCAGGTTGCTGGCCGTGGTCAGTGTGCCGCCACCGGTCGAGCTACCTCGCCCGGGTTTCACCCACTTGATGGTATTCGTCTTGGGATCGCGCGCCTGCAGACCGCTGCGGCCTACGTTCTCAGGGCCCCAGATAGGCATCGGCGTCGACTTGTGGTCCTGTCCGCCGCGGCCCAACCCGTGCGCACCGCCGCCGGCGTGCGGATCGGGCTCGGCTGCCGCGTTGAAGGTGTAGCTGCCCGCGGCGTACGGAAGGTACACTAAGCCGGTGTTCGGGTTGTAGGACATGGGCGCCCAATTGTGCGCGCCGCCTCCGCCCGGATAGATCACGACGGAATTCTCCTGGTTGTAGTAAGCGTCCTGATTGATGATCGGCTTGCCGTTGTTCTTCTTATCGAAGCCCGTCACCCAGTTCACCGGGACGAAAGGCTGGGCCGAGATGAACTGTCCGTTGGTGCGGTCCAGGATGTAGAACACGCCGCTCTTAGGAGCCTGCATGATGACCTTGCGGGTCTTGCCGTCGATCGGAATATCGGCCATGATGAAGCCGCCCACCGAGTCGAAGTCCCAACTGTCGGTGGGGACCGTCTGGTAATACCACTTCAGCTTGCCCGTGTTCGCATCCACGGCCACGATGGAGCAGGTATAGAGGTTGTCCCACTTGCCCCACTCGGATTTCGGGATGCCGCGCATTTCCTGCGGCCACGGTTCGGCGTTGCCGGTTCCGGCGATCACCAGGTTATCTTCGGGGTCGTACACCAGGCCGTCCCACACCGGGCCGCCGCCGCCGTACTTGGCCCAATCGCCGGTCCAGGTCTTGGCCGCAGCCTCCTGAGCCTTGTCCTCAAACGGCTCGCCCGGCTTGGGAGGAACCGTGTGGAACTTCCACGCCAGCGACCCGTCTTTGAGATTGTAGGCCGCGAAGAAGCCGCGGATGAAGAACTCGCCGCCGCCCACGCCGACGATCACCTTGTCGCCGGCGATGCGCGGCGCGATGGTCATCGAGTAATACTGATTGATGTCGGCGACCTTGCTCTGCCACAGCTCCTTGCCGGTAATCGCGTCGAGCGCGATCAGCCGAGCGTCGTTGGCGGCCAGGATGAGCTTGCCTTCGGAAAGCGCGAGCCCGCGGTTATGCGTGCCGCAGCACATATGGGTCGAGGTAGCGGGATCGATCTTGGCGTCGTACATCCACTTCTGCTCGCCGGTGCGCGCGTCGAGCGCGTAGACGATGCTATTGTCCATGGATTGATAGATCGTGTTGTTCCACATCAACGGCGTGCCTTCAGTGCCCCCGCGGCCTCCCCGTGCGCCGGCCGCCGCAGGCAGCGGAGCCGACCAGGCCAAGCCGAGCTTGGCGACGTTCGATTCATCGATCTGCTTGAGCTGGCTGTAGCGCTGTTCGTTTTGCGACAGGCCGTAGGTGAGCCAGGTGCCCGGCATCGCGTCCTTGGCCGTGCCGGCGGTTCTGAGGATTTTCGCGTCGACCGTGCGCGGCTGCTGCGCGATGCCCGCGGAAATGAGAGTGAGACCGGCGACGAGGCCAAAGGCCCATAAGGGAGTCTTTTTGATGTTGAAGGTAGTCAAGGTGTGTTCCCTATCAAATGCAGTATGACCGATTTGGAGCCGCTAAGGAAGCTCCTGGCAGACACCGTACATTTTATTCCACGGCGCGGGCAAATGCCCGCCTCAGGCGGCGCGGACTGCCTCAAAGCCGGATCATATCATTCGGCGCACGCCGCTAACGTGCGACAATTGTGCCTACAAGGAGCCTGGGTTATGAATCGTGTGATCCGACTGCTGATCGCTCTGTGCGCACTCTTCACCTTGCCGTTGCTGGCCCAGAACGTTACGGGCACCTGGCAGGGAACCTTGAAAGTCAACGGTCCCCAAGGGGCCGTCAACCTTCGTACCGTGTTCAAGATTTCGCGAGCCGACGATGAAAGCCTGAAAGCCACGTTTTACAGCATCGATCAGAATCCGAGGCCCCTCAATGCCAGCACCGTGACGCTGAAGGGTTCGGCGTTGAAAATTACGATCGCTCCGCTGAACGGCACTTATGAGGGGACGGTAAGCTCGGACAGCAATTCGATCACTGGCACCTGGACTCAAGGCGGGCCGGCGCTTCCGTTGAACTTTGCCCGCGCGACCCCCGAAACCGCGTGGACCATTCCGGAGCCTCCTCCTCCGCCGACGCCGATGGCGGCCAAGGCCGATCCATCGTTCGCCGTCGCCACGATCAAGCCTAGCGATCCGAACCGGCCCGGAAAATTGTTCACGCGCCAAGGCCAGGACCTGATGACGATCAACACGACGCTGAATGACTTGATTATCTTCTCCTACGGCCTCCACTCCAAGCAGGTGGTTGGGGCGCCGTCGTGGGCTGACTCGAACAAGTTCGACATTACCGGCCGCCCGGATACGCCCGGAGCGCCGAACAATGCCCAGTCTAAGATCATGTACCAGAAGCTGCTCGCCGACCGCTTTCAGCTCAAGTTCCACAACGAGAAGAAGGAGATGGGCGCCTACATCATTACGGTGCTCAAGAGCGGATCGAAGCTGAAGGCGAGCGCTCCGGATAGCCCTCCGCATGCGTTGTTCGGCGGATCTCCCGACGGCGGCGTGAACTTTAACGTCGGCAATCAGACGCTTGAAGACGTCGCGAACGTCCTGCAGGGGGTCGTTTTGGATAAGCCGGTAGTGGATCAAACGGGGCTCGAGGGAAAGTTCGATTTCATTCTGAAGTTCACGCCGGACGCAACCCAGATGTTGGGCTTGCGGCCTCCCGGTCCCGCTCCCGAGCCGGGGCCGGACGCCCCGCCGGATATTTTCGCGGCGTTTCAGGAGCAACTGGGGCTGAAGCTGGAATCGAGCAAGGCGATGGTCGATGTCATGGTCATCGATAAGGTGGAGAAGCCTTCGGATAACTGATCTGGCGCACAGGCGCCAGCCGTTGTGCGCCGGCGAAACTGATCTGGCGCACAGGCGCCAGCCGTTGTGCGCCGGCGAAACTAATCTGGCGTACAGGCGCCAGCCGTTGTGCCCCAGCGAAACTGATCTGGGGCACAGACGCCAGCCGTTGTGCGCCAGCGAAACTATATGGAGCGGCGTGTCCGCTCCATGGTGACTTATAAGGCGGCGACCCCGTAAGAACGCGATGGCCAGCAATCCGGACGTAGGACCTCGCCAAACGAATTTGCAGCGGCTGGATCGCTTCCCGTTAGCGGTAGAACACTTCGTAAGGAACCATCCGGTTTTGGTTCCCTAAGCGGTCTGGGGAGCAGAGAGCGCAGGAGGCGCGATAGGCAGGGTTGTCCGCATGAATCACCCGCGGAAGGACAACGTTGTCGTCGGAGCGATGGTAGGAATCGATCATCAGCGTCGGCTTCCAGCGCGCCAGAGTGCCCGCGGCTCCCTTGAGCGCCTCGCGTTCGGCCCCCTCGATGTCCATCTTGAGATAGGTCACCCGTTGGATCCCTAGCGTAGAGACCATTTCGTCGATGGGGCGGACAGGAACTTTGATGATTTTTGCGCCTTCCTCGTGCAGGACGAAACTGCCTGTTCCGGAATTGCCAACGTCCTCCGAAAAATCGAGAGTCGAGTCAGAACTCCAAGCGCCTTCCGGAATGATCACGATCTTGCCTTCCGCGATCTCACGGGGGAAATTCCGGCGGATGCACTCCACATTCACAGGGTCCGGCTCGACCAGGATGCACTTGGCCGCGCCGCGCCGTAAAGCATCGGCGTCAAACGTGCCAATGTGTGCCCCGACGTCCATGACGATGTCTCCAGGACGGACGGTGTCCTCGGGGGCCGCTTCCGCGATCCAGGTCTGCTCCGCCAGCACATAAGCGAGGGTGGCTTTCCCGTCCATATCTTCGCCGTTTTTCTTGATCCAGAATGACCGGCCTGCGGTGGCGATGAGCTCGATTCCCAGACTGGGGTCCTGACTCCGACCTTGAGTTGTTTTGCCGCTTCCCGTTGGAGTTCAGCGAACCGTGCCTCCGCCCACGGATAGTCTGCCAGCTTGGCCCAGGGGCACGGCTCGTCGCCGCCAAACGCTTTCGTGACCATGGCCGTGGCCAGTTGCCGTTGAAGTACCGCGGCGTATATACAGAGGCCGACAATAGCTGCAATGGCCATTTTCAGGATCCGCATGGGTGCCCTCTACTGACAACTTCGGCAAAATGTTTGAATAACTTCACGCCGCCGTGGGACTGGAGGTGGCTGAGTCGCAACGAAGTGTTGCTGGGGGAAGTGGTAGGCCCGAGAGGATTCGAACCTCTGAGCTTTTGCTCCGGAGCCAAAGCGTCATGATCCCGTTCCAGGCTTTCCCGGAATCGTTATTCACCATTTCCGGGCACGCCTCTTCACATTTCCCTGGATTCCGCAAGTAAGCAAGGAAGCGCCCTCGGCGCAAACCGAAGGCGGTGCCGAAGGTGAGCTGGCCGCGCCGATTCGCAACGCGGTGAGCGCTGACCCTTTCGCTACTGCGGGTTGAGCGCGGCCTGTGCGGAATTGAAGTAGGAAATAATGTTGTTCACGAAGGCGTCGACGATATCCGCGTTGAGCGTGGCGATGAAGGGCGCGCCGGGGTACTGCGCGGTGAGGTAGTTGGTGAGTACCTCCGGGTCGCCGATGGGGAACGTGTCGAAGAGGCTCATCGCCTTGTAGACCAGGACGTCGGAAAAGATCTCGGCGTTGGAATTCACGTGCGGCCACTGGAGGATGCCCTTAATCGGAACGGAGCCCAGCACCTGGCTATTGCCGTTTTATCGTGCTGCGCTTCCGCTACGGTAAATGCGCTGTTTCCCCGGCGAAGACGCCGTTGCCGCTGACCCTGGGTTCCGAGGTCATGCCGGCGCTTGCGCCGGAGACGAGTTAGTAGCGCCACTCGTCGCCAGGGTTGGTGGCGGGGTCGTAGTCGCGGGGCCGGCGCTGCCCGGGAGTTGGAAGAGGAAGTTCGCGGCCGGGTTGGCGACGGGAACCGCCATGACCGGCGTGATCTGCGGAACGGCGGCGGAGGCGTTGGAGATGGGCGGCAGGAAGCGCTGTGAGTAGGTGACGCGGTACATGAGGCGCCACGGGACAGAGGTGTTGCCCTGTGCCGAGCGCATGGCGATGGCGTCGGCGTCCAACGCCTTCGCGACAACGATTATCTAGGCCTGCCCGGGGCGTGCTGTCTCGTGCTTACCCAGCCCCCGCCCCAACTAGGGCGAGGCCGATGGTGCGCTCAAACCGGCGTTCGCTAGACCGCAACAGTGAAGTCCGTGATCGAGGCCGGTGTGGATGATTCAGACTGTCGAGTTTGTGTTATGATCTCACCAATTCGAGGGGCTCGCGACGCGCTCGGTAACAGCGTAACGAGCAGGAGGAGGCATAACTCAGATGCGGATTCCCCTATCGAAAAGTCTGCTCTTCGCTTTGCCTTTGGTCAACTTGATCGCTCAGACGCCGGCCCTGCAGATGAACACGATATACATCTGTAACGACGGCGTGGCGTTCAAAGTCTTTTCGTGCACTAGCACGCAGGATCAGGCTGCGTGCGAGCTTCAGAATTACCGGAACGGACAAGCTTTCCAGCGAGGCCAGTTGTTGCGCAAGCAGCTCACCGATTTGTTGGTGTCGAAGTGCCACGTGCAGACTC
Source organism: Bryobacteraceae bacterium (assembly GCA_030041495.1). Taxonomy (GTDB): domain Bacteria; phylum Acidobacteriota; class Terriglobia; order Bryobacterales; family Bryobacteraceae; genus Palsa-187. The sequence continues at coordinate 94,657 of JASHNT010000002.1, forward strand.
CGGCGGAGGCGCGGGCCAATCCGCAGCGCGGCGAGATCCCGCCGCCCGCGGGGCGTGCTGGCGTGCGGGCTGCCCAGCCGGCGGCCCAAGCTGGCGCGCAAGTCGGAGCAGGCGGATTCAAAGTGGGGGACACGGTGCGCGTGCTCTTTAACGGGTGGGTGGAAGCAAGAATCCTCGAAGTCCACGGCAGTGCATACCTCGTGCACATGCCCAATGGAGTGGATGTTTCGAAGATGTGGCCCGTGGAGGTCCGGAGAGTCGGAAAACTCACGGCGCAGGATCACGCCGTTGGGCAATACGACGCGGGCGATCGCGTGCAAGTACTGGTGAACGGCCGCTGGATGGAAGGCGAGGTACGGGGGCAGAACCTCAATCTCTACGACGTTAGGGTTCCCGGCTATCGCGGGGACTTCGATAGCGACTTGGTTTCGGCGACGCCCGATAAGATCCGCATCTCCAACACGCCCCCGCCCCCTGCTCCGGCAAAGCGCGCTGCAGGGCAAGCGCCCAAGGCAGGCATGACCAGTTGCGGAAACAAGTACGACGGACGCTGGGAGCAAAACCCCGCCCTTACGCGCATCGTTTTCCGCGGCGGAAAAGCGACCATCAGCGATCCCACCGGCTTCAGCAAACAGTACGATTGTTTCATCGTGGACGGTCAGGTCCAGTTTTTCGAGGAGGGCGAATTCAAGCCCGTCGATTACCTCACGCTCCTACCCAACAATGACGGCACGCTGCAATCGGAACTCGGACCGTTGAAAAAGATGGGCAACTGATTCGCACCTAACGAACCCAAGAGCTCACTCCCGCCGCTGTGGTTTGCGCGGCCGCCGTATAGTTGCTGGCGTAATCCAAACAGTTCCATGGCAGTTCGCCGCGTGGCTGCAATGACAACGTCAAGCTCGAAATTATCTGTTTGCGCCGATGCACGTTGGGGCTAGCGGCACCGCCTGCTGCTCTTAGGGTTATGCCGAGACTCTCGGAGCGATAGCATCCCGCTACCAATCCACATAACTACGCGTCCGCAGTCCCTCGCCTCCCCGGCTCTAGCCTGGAGCGCATGACATCGCTGTTCAATCTCGCAAAAAACATTCAATGCAGAGCATTATCTCGATTAAGCACCAGCCACGGCGTTGACCAGCCAGACTAACCGGCTCGACCATTCTCTTAAAGTCTTCGAGCCCGAAAGGGCCCGGAATGATGCCGGTGGACCAAGACATGGGTGGACACAAGACATGGCTTGACACAAGACATGGGTGGACCTTGCACGCCTCGTGCTCACGCTATATCTTTATTGCGAGGGTTATCGTGACGCAATCGACGAAAAAAGCGACTGTAAGACTCACGTGGCAGCTACGCTCCCTTCCTCTGATCCTTGGGTTCGTTTTTTTAAGTCCCCAAGCGCTGCCGCAAACGGCGTCCAACAGGACGGCCGTGGTGGACGCGGCCAAGGCCGACGATTTTCCTGCTGTCGCGAAGCTGCTGAAGGAACACGCGGACGTGAATGCGGCCGCCAATGACGGTTCCACGGCGCTGTTGTGGGCGGCCTATCATTCCGACCTGGAAATGACGAAGGCGCTGCTTTCAGCCGGAGCCCTGGTGGACGCCGAAAACCATTACGGTGTGACCCCTCTTCTTCAAGCGAGCCGAAACGGCGACGCCGGAGTAATCCGTGCGCTGCTCGATGCCGGCGCGGAACCTACACGTTGGCACGCGGAGGGTGAGACGCCTCTCATGGCGGCCTCGCGCACGGGCCACCTGGAAGCGGTCCAATTGCTGCTTTCTCATGGGTCGTTTGTTAATGCCTCGGATCCCTATCAGGAAGAGACGGCGCTGATGTGGGCATCCGCGGAAGGCCATTTGGAGGTTGTGAAGGCGCTGCTGGCCGCGGGAGCGGATCCGAACCTCAAGGCGCACGTATCGTTGCTAACGGACCGCAAGGATGAGGACCATCCTTCGGGCGGGTTTACGGCGCTGATGTTCGCCGTTCGCAATGGGCACGTGGACGTAGTGGAGGCGCTGGTCAAAGGCGGCGCGGATCTGAAGCTGACCAATGCCGACGGGGTGACCGCGACTATCATTGCCATCGCCAACGACCGGTTCGATCTGGCCAAAGAGCTGCTCGACCTTGGCGCGGACCCCAATGACGGATCTTTGTATTTCGCCGTGGACATGCACGACGCGACCACGGATATGCGGGCGCATGACGGTTCCCGGCTGCAGCCCACCCATCCGAACAAGCTCACTTCCTTGGACCTGGTCAAGGCGCTGCTCGACCTGAAGGCGGACGTGAACAAACCGTTTGTGGGCGCATTACACTCGACCACTTTATGCTGCGGCGCAGCAATCAACAGTTCCCCGTTGTACCGTGCCGCGACGGCAGCCGACGTCGAAGTCCTGAAGCTGCTGCTGGCGCACGGCGCGCAAATGGAGTGGACCCCGACTGACGTTAAGCCCAAGGACGGCAAGGCTCCGGCGCGTCCGAATCCGAACGCCGGCCGGACGCCGCTCATGGTGGCCATAAAGGGCGGACAAGGTGCGCCGATCGCGGGAGGGCCCGGCTTCACCCGCATCGGTCCGCCGCAGTTCCGCGAGCCCGGCAGCCGCGACCCGCTGGAAGCTCTTCAACTCCTTCTGGCAGCGGGCGCAAATCCGAACGCGAAGGCGGCTGACGGTTCGACGCCGCTTCACCAAGCCGTAGTGGAGAAGCACGTGGGGATGATTCGTGCGCTCGCCGCGGCGGGCGGGAAACTGGACGCCGTTAATAAGGACAATCTGACGCCGTTGCTGTTAGCCGAAGCGCCCGAAAAGCCGAATCCCGCCGACATGGGCGATTTGGACGTATACAAACCAAAGCGAAATTCGAAGCAAGAGGTGATCGCTGCCTTGCGCGAGTTGATGCACCTGGGTCCCAACGATCCGGCTCCTCAGCCTCCGCCGCTGGCGAAGGACGAGAAGAAAGGCGGCGACGCGAAAGCTGGTGATAAGGAGGCGGGAGCCGGTCCCAAGAAAGTCAGTTCGGATCAGAACGGGAAGAAGGACGCCAGCGCAGCAGCCGTGGCGGTGAGCGAGCAATGAGACCTTCGATGATCACACCGGCGCCGGTTTGTGCCAGCATTGCCTGCCTGGGAATCGCGGCAGTGCTCGCCGGGCAGACCGGAAGCGCGGGCAGAGCCCAAGCTCCCGCGCCGGCTAGGACCGCAGCCACCGCGGCCCCCAACACGAATGCAAACGCGGCCGCGGCCGACGCCGTCAAGTACAAGGCGCTGGTGGATACGTACTGCGTTGGGTGTCACAACAAAAAAGGATTGTTGCCGGCGGATGCCCCCGTCAATCTGGAGGGAGGCTTTGACGATCTGCTTTCGCGCGCCGACACCTGGGAGAGAGTCCTCCGGAAGCTGAGCGTGAGGGCCATGCCGCCGCCGGGCATGCCTCGTCCCTCCGAGGCCGAGTACGCGGGATTTACCGATTGGCTCGCGGCGTCGCTCGATCGCGCCTGGGAAGGCAAGAGCACGCCGGGCCGCTATGTGCTGCATCGCCTGAATCGCGCCGAGTACGCGAATGCCATTCGTGACCTGCTTGACGTCGACATTGACGTATCCGACTTGCTGCCGACCGACGGCGCCGAGTTTGGATTCGACAATATCGCCAGCGCGCTGAAGACTTCGCCGCTGCTGCTGGAGGGGTACGTGAACGCGGCGCAGCGAGTCAGCGACATGGCGGTGGGCGATCCGCAGGTCAATCCCGGGACCACCGAGTATTCGATCAGCCGGGAATTCAGCCAGAATGGCTACGTCGAGGGGCTGCCGCTGGGGACCGTTGGCGGCACGGTGGTCCATCACGTGTTTCCGGCTGACGCCGAATATAAACTTTCTGGGCGGCTGGTGCGTGGCGTTCAGGAAGGCTACGCCGGCGTGGAAGGAAATGATGTTCCGTACACCTTTGTCATCACGGTAGACGGCACGGAAGTTTATTCGGCTCCGATCGGCGGTCCCAAGGACCACGAGATGCAAGCCGCCGATCTGGCGGCCGCGCAGCCCATCATCGACAAAAGGATGACGGGACGAGTGCGGGTGACGGCCGGTCCGCACGACGTCGGCTTTACCTGGATCGGGCGGCCGTTCCAGTTGCAGGACGTCTGGGAGCCTGCGGCGCGCCAAAGCCAGGAAGTGCATATGGTCGGCGGCCTTCCGAAATTGAGGAACGTGTCGATAGACGGCCCTTACAACGTGTATGGACTTAGCGAGGGCCCGAGCCGGCGGCGCCTGTATGTGTGCCATCCCGTGGCCGCTTCAGAGGAGACGGCCTGCGCCACTAAGATCCTCGGGACTCTCGCGCGCCGGGCTTACCGCCGGCCGGTTGGCAGCTCCGATCTGGAAGCTCCGCTATCCTTCTACAAACAGGCAAGGCAAAACGGCGGCAGTTTTGACGACGGCATTCGCGCCGGTGTTGCACGGGTTCTTTCGAGCCCTTACTTTTTATATCGAATCGAAACGGACCCGCCGGCTGAGCGGCCCGGCACGGCCCATCCCGTGAGCGATCTCGAACTGGCGTCTCGCCTCTCTTTCTTCCTGTGGAGCAGCATCCCCGATGATAAGCTGCTGGACCTGGCGATCGCGGGGCGGCTGCGGGAACCGGCAATCCTGGCGGCGCAGGCGGAACGCATGCTGTCCGATGAGCGCGCGGACGCGCTGGTCGAAAATTTCACCGGGCAATGGCTGCAACTTCGCAATCTGGAAGCGAAGGTAGTTCCGGACCTGCTCATGTTTCCGGATTTCGACGACAACATCCGCAAGGGATTCCGCAAGGAAACCGAGATGCTGTTCGGCTATATCTTGCGCCAGAATCGCAGCGCGCTTGAGCTGATGAGCGCGGATTATACGTTCGTCGACGAAAGGCTCGCCCGGCACTACGGCATTCCCGGCGTCTACGGTCCGCAGTTCCGGAGGGTGAAGATTCCCGACCCCAACCGCCGCGGTCTGCTGGGAGATGGGAGCATCCTGGCGATGACTTCCGTCGCCAACAGAACTTCGCCGGTGTTCCGCGGCAAATACGTGCTGAGCACGTTCCTTAACACGCCGCCGCCTCAGCCGCCGCCGAATGTTCCCACTCTCGACGAAAGCAATAAGGGCGCGAAATCGGTTCCCAAGACCGTGCGCGCGCAACTGGAATTGCACCGGAGCAGCCCGGTTTGCGCATCCTGCCATCGCGTGATCGATCCGGCGGGTTTCGCGCTCGAGAATTTCGATCCCGTGGGACGCTGGCGCGATACCGGTGCGGATGGCGCGCCGCTCGACGTGGCGGGCACGCTCGCAGACGGATCGCACGTCAACGGTCCGGCGGAGCTGCGGGAAGCGATTCTTAGCCGGCCCAACGCCTTCGTTACGGTGATTACAGAGAAGATGCTGACCTACGCGCTGGGCCGCGGTCTGGAAGCGAGTGACATGCCGGTGGTTCGCCGGATTGTAAAGAAAGCCGCCCAGAACGATTATCGGCTTTCCTCGATCGTCCTGGGTATTATCGAGAGCGCTCCGTTCCAGATGCGGACGAAACTGGAATCCACGGAGGCCGCGAATGAGCCGGCCGGGACCGGTACCGTCGTGCAAGCAAAAGATGTAGCATCAAGCAAAGGTGTAATATCAAGCAAGACAGGATCGAGGCAGGTAGGCTCAAGCAAGGAGTAGCCATGTTCATCACGAAGAAGCGTCTTTCTCGCCGAACGTTAATGCGTGGTGCTTTGGGCGCCACGGTCGCGCTTCCTTTCCTGGACGCGATGGCGCCGGCGCTCTCCGCCGCGCCGGTTTCGCCGTTCCGGTTCGGCGCGGTCTATTTTCCCTGCGGCGTGTGGCCCGCTACATGGCATCCGGATAAAGAAGGCAGCGATTTCGAGTTCAAGCCGGTCATGCAGCCGCTGGAGCCCTTCCGCAATCAACTGGTCACGATCAGCAAGATGAAGGCGCCATGGGGATCGTCGGTGCATCTCGGCGCCAGCTCGGCGTTCCTGAACGGCATCGGGCCCGCCAATGGCCGGGCCGACGGAGCGTCCTCCGCTTTTGGAAAAATCCAATCCAAAAAGACCATCGACCAGTTTATTGCCGACCGCGTGGAGGGCGACACGCCGCTGCGGTCGATCGAAGTTGGTACCGAGGATATGGGCACTGCCGTCGGCGCATGCGACGGTTTTGCCTGCACCTTCTTTAATACGCTGGCTTGGCGCGACGACGTGAGTCCGCTGCCGGTCGGGATCAATCCGCGCGTCACCTTCGAGCGGATGTTCGGCGAGACCGATTCGAAGGAGCGGCGCTTTGCCCGCCTCAAGCAGAAGCAGAGCCTGCTCGATTCGGTGACCGAGGAAACCGCCAAGCTGAAGAAATCGCTGGGAGCACCCGATCGCGCCATCCTGGACGAGTATCTCGGGAACATTCGCGACGTGGAACAGCAGCTTGAACGCATGGAAAGCCGTCTGGGAACCATCACGGGTAATCCGGAGGCGCCTGTGGGTTTGCCGGAAGCGTTCGACGATCACATGAACGTGACGTTCAACCTGATGCATCTGGCGTATCAAGGCGACATCAGCCGCGTCTTTACGTTCATGACCGGTCATGAGGCCAGCGACCGCGCCTACACGTTCATCGGCATTCCGGAGCAGCACCACACCATCTCGCATCACGGCAACGATCCGGAGAAGCTGGCGAAGTACGCGAAAATCGCGACGTACCAGATCCAGAAGTTTGCGGACTTCTGCGCGAAGTTGAAAGCGACCAAAGAGGGCGACGGAACGTTGCTGGATCGCGCCGTTCTGTACTGGGGCAGCGGCATGAGCAACGGCAATGCGCATGACCGGAACAATCCGCCCGCGGTGCTGGTAGGCGGCGGCTGCGGCAGGCTCAAGGGCAACCGTCACATCGTCGCGAAGGACACGCCGACCGCCAACCTGCTGCTGGCGATAGCGCACGTCGGCGGCGTGGAGATCGACAGTCTGCCGGAGAGCACGGGCAGAGTCGATCTGTAACTAACAGCCCGCAAAAGCTAGCAGCCCGCAAAACGGGGCCTGGGTCGCGCAGAACCGACATGAACGCGCGTCGCGGGCCGCGAGCGGCTCTTTGCGGGCCCCCTAAACCTTTCAGGGGCACTTGGGAGCGACGCGGTGTACCTCGGTTACGTTCAGTCCGTCTACGCCATCCGCTCCGATCAGGAGCCCGCTCACGGCGATGCGCGATCCGGCCAAGGAATCCAGCTTGGTTACGACGAACTTGAGCGCCACGGTACGCGTGCCGAGGGGCCGAGTGGCATCTTTCAGAGCCGCGTCTTCTGCGTCCGCGGAGGCGCGTTCGGCACGCTCCGGCACGGTTGCGTTGGTGACGACCCAGTCGGCTCCGCTGCGAGCCAGGCAGCCCACCACGCGGGCGAGCGCGTTGGACGGCAGCGAAGTGCTTCCGTCCTTCGGGACAATCTGCACGCCGGCGCTGGTTTTGGGGTTAAGCTCCGCCGTTCCCGCAGGGAAGCCGTTGGATTTCAGAATCAGCGCGACAACATCCTGATACGTCTCCGCGCTTAGGGTGCCGGGAGCGCCGTTTGGCATGTAAGTGCTGACGAACTCCAGCAAATCGCCTGCGGTTTTTTGCGAGAAGCTCTTCCAGAATTGGTCACCCACGAGCGGCGCCTTACCGTCAGCTGCCAGCGCGTGACAGCCCGCGCAGCTTTGGCTGAACTCCGCCGTACCTCGAGAGGATTGAGCCTCGGTGTAAACGCCACCCCAGACAGTTTGTCGCGAGACGCTGGTCTGAGCGTGCATAACAGAAGCGGTGGCCAACGCGAGAAACAGAACGGCGGCGGGAGACGAAGCCCTCGCAGCCGGTCGCTTGGCGTGCGCAGCCTTGGTCTGCATCTCGTGATGCTGTCAACTAACCGGAACCGTGTCAAGCGGGTGACCGAGCCAGCGTGCAGGATTTACACTCGCCGCGTCTTGCGAGAGCAGCCCCTTTTCCGGACTAATCTAACGTGTTATGCGCAGGGCATCGCCGGACCTTCGGCGTGGAAGAGGCTGTGCTATGATGCTTTCCGTTAATGGAGCGCTGGCATCCGCGGGCGCTGCGCCTGGGATTCAAAATCCAGCGTCATTGCAATCCAGCATCAAGGAGGAGGCTGACTATGGGTTCGACCAGACGCACGATTCTGGCAGCCGGAGCCGCCGCGGCGGCAACGGCCGCTGTGCCCCGCGTGCTTGCCCAGCAAAAATCGACGGGCCGGTTGTACGAACGAGGCTCCGTACGCATCTATTACGACGAAGCCGGTTCCGGCATCCCGCTGATGCTGATCCCGGGCGGCGGCTTGAATTCGACCATTTCCTTCTTCGCCGGCAACTCGCCCTTTAACGCCATTGAGGAATTCAAGGGAGAGTACCGCTGTATCACCGCGGACTTGCGCAACGCCCCAAGCGGGCAGTCCACCGGCCCTGTCGAAGTCGACCGGCCCTGGGAATCCTATGCTGACGACCAACTCGGCTTGATGGATCATCTGGGAATCGATAAGTTCATGGTCATGGGTTTCTGCATCGGCGGTCCCTTCATCTGGAGTCTTTTGAAGCGCGCGCCCAATCGGATTACCGCAGCCGTGCTGGCGCAGCCGGTGGGCTGGCGGCCGGAGATGCGCGACCCCGCCTACGCAGGCGTCTTCTGGCGGACCTGGGGCGCCACGCTGGTCGCGAAGCGGCCCGAGATCCCCCTCCAGACGACCAATCAATTCGTCACCAGAATGTTTGAGACCAACCCCGATTTTGTCTTCACGGTGACGCGCGATTTCGTCCGGAATTGCCAGAACCCGGTCCTGATCCTGCCGGACGAAGTCCCCGCGCACCCCTACGCCGTCGCCATGGAGTGCGCGATGCTCGCTCCAAAGGCCGAGGTGAGCATGTTTCCCTGGAAAGAACCCAAGGAGCGGATAGAGAAACGCGGGGGGGTAGGAGGAATTCCATGAACTGGCGCATCAAATTGTCCGCTCTGTTCCTCGCTGCGCTGGCGGCTCTCCCAGGGCTCGCTCAAACCGAGGGAAAGTACCTCGCGCCGCCGAATCAGGTGATCGCCATCCGTGCCGGCCGGCTGTTCGACGCGCGTAACGGCACGCTGCTCACCAGTCAAATCGTCATCGTGCGAGGCGATCGCATTGCGGAGGCCGGTTCGGGACTGGCCATTCCTGTTGGCGCGAAGGTGATCGACCTCTCCAACGCCACCGTCATGCCCGGCATGATCGACGCCCATGTCCACATCAACACGGGAGGAGACACCGAAGCGCAACGCACGTTGATCGCGCTGGCCAACGCCCAGATCGACCTCGCCGCTGGATTCACCACCCTTCTCGATATGGATTCGCGCGGCGGCTACAACACGGTGGACATTCGCGACCAGATCAGTACCGGGCGCGTTCAGGGGCCGCGCATGCAGGTGGTGGGCGAATCGCTCAACCCTCGTGCGACCAACTACTACCCGGATATCCGTACAGGCCGCTTTCAGGAAGGCTTCATCGAAAATAAGAACGTCAATGGCCCGTGGCTGGCGCGTGCGGCCGTGCGCGAAGCCAAGCTGCACGGCGTGGACTGGGTGAAAATTTACACCACGCAGGATTTCGCCGGAACCATGCATATGTGGACGCCGGAAGCGAAGCTGGTCAATTCCCCTTCGCTGACTTTCGAAGAAGTGCAGGCTATTGTGGACGAAGCGCACCGGCTGGGCTTGAAAGTCGCGTGTCACGCCTACGGAGGCGAAGGCATGGCCAGTTGCATCAATGCGGGCGTGGACGCTCCCAACCATCTGCTCGAACTCGACCAGGATGGGATCAAGGTCCTGCTGCAAAAAAAACTGCCGTTCGTGCCCACACTGGACGATCTGATTTCTCTCGAGAAAAGCGACCTGGAGATGACCGGCGGCCGGAACTCGCGCATGAAGCTGGCCGAGCAGGCCGTACGGCGGGCGGTTGCCGCGGGCGTGCCGATCGTGTTTGGCAGCGGCGCAACTTCGGCCGTCATCCCGCACGGCAAGCAGGCCAATCAATTTGCGTTTTACGCCAAATGGGGATTAACGCCGGCACAGGCGCTCCAAACCGCTTATCTCAACGCCGCCCACATGCTGAATTACGGAATCGAAAAGGACATCGGGACGGTCGAAAAGGGCAAGTTCGCAGACATCATCGCGGTTTCGGGAAATCCGCTCACCGATATCACCGAAATGGAGCGCGTACGCTTCGTGATGAAGGGCGGCACGGTGATACGGGACGATTTCGCAGAGCGCTAAGATAGACGGGTCTGCCGCCGGCCTGGATTCGCCGGGCCCGGCTTGCGGTTCTCAGGAGAAGGAAACGTTGCGCTTCGGAATCTTCGATCACTTGGATGACAGCGGTTTGCCGCTAACTGAGCATTTCGAGAACCGGCTGCGTCTAGTCGAAGCTTATGACCGGTGCGGCTTCGAGTCGTACCACATAGCCGAGCATCACGGTACGTCGCTCGGCTTCGCTCCCTCTCCTGGCATTTTTCTGGCGGCCGTCGCTCAGCGCAGCCGGCGTCTTCGCCTTGGTCCTCTGGTATTCCTGCTGCCGCTGTATCATCCACTCCGGCTGATTGAAGAAATCTGCATGTTGGACCAGATGAGCGGCGGACGCTTGGAACTGGGCGTAGGCCGCGGCGTCTCGCCGATCGAACAGGGTTTCTATGGTATCGATTCCGCCGAAGGCATGGCCCGGTATCAGGAGGTGCTCGATATCGTTCTGAAGGGACTGGCCGGTGAAGTCCTGACGTACCGCGGCAAATTCTATTCTCTAGACCGCGTGCCGATGGTCATGAAGCCGGCACAGCGACCGCATCCACCACTGTGGTATGGTACCGGCAACCCCGATACAGCGCTGTGGGCTGCCGCCAACGACGTAAATATCATGGGGCTCCTACCCGCAGCGCGCCTGCGGACGATCACGGATCGATATCGCGCCGAATGGCAGCGTCTCGGAAAGAGGGAAGCCGCGCTGCCGAAACTCGGTGCAGCGCGGCACATCGTCCTCGCCGAAAACGAAGACGAGGCCCAGGCTGAGGCTCGCCAAGCGTATCCCGCGTGGCGCACGAATATGGAACTGCTCTGGATACAGCGCGGCGTTCCGTTTACGCTCCCGCTCCCAACTCAGTTCGACGAATACCAGCGAGCTGGCTTAGGATTTGCCGGGACCGCGGCCGGAGCGCGCGACTTCATTCGCCAACAGATCGCCGGCGCCGGCGTAAATTATATTGCCTGCGGCATTGCCTTCGGAACTCTTCCGGCGGCCGCCTCTCTCCGAACCACAGAATTGTTGGCCCGAGAGGTCATGCCAGCCTTCCAGGACGGCGAGAAGCACCTTGAATCTTCCACCTCAGCGGTCGCGACACTCAATGCCGATCTTTCGTTCCGCACCCCGTAGCATCGTTCTCCAGCCTCGCTTGGTATCTTTCGGGAGAACTTTCATGAACGCCTCATACACGACCAGCGCGTCGCCTTCGCCATGGGCGCCCGCGTCCCCGAAGTTCATCCACTTCGGGCTGATCAGTTCGATAAGCCGCGCGGATAAGTCACTCGGAGTTAATTTCAGGGTTTTGCGACACGTCAAAGGGGAGGGGGGCAATCTTGAAACCGGCCTCACGTTCGAAAGGTTTCCGCGCTGTTCCTATGTCTTGTGCAACTCAATCAGAGCCTGCTCTAACACCTCTAGCCCTTCCGCGATCTGACCGTCGGTCGCGGTCAGGGGAACCAGCAAACGAATTACATTACCGAACGTGCCGGCCGAAATCACTAACAACCCGCGGCTGTGACAGGCAGCGAGGATATCTTTCGTCTCGGTCTCCGCGGGTTCCTTTGTAATGCGATCCCGGACAAGTTCGATGGCTCGCATGGCGCCAACGCCTCGAATGTCGCCGATCAAAGAAAAACGAACCGGCCACGAGCGAGTAGCCGATTCAAAGAGCCTGCCAATTCTCTCAGAACACTCCGAAAGATGCAGCGAGTCGACGGCCTTGAGTATCTCGATCGCGGCCCGGCACGCAACCGGGTTGCCGCCGAATGTGCCTCCCAGCCCGCCCGGCCCGGGCGAATCCATGATTTCAGCCCTCCCCGTAACCGCGGCCAGCGGCAATCCTCCCGCAATGGACTTCGCACTCAAGATGAGATCCGGCTCGACGCCGAATTTTTCGCAGGCGAACAGCGGACCGGTCCGGCAGAAACCGGTCTGAATTTCATCGGCGATGACGAGGATGCCGTGCTCCCTGCACAAGCTGGTTATGGCCTGAAACCAATCAGGCGGCGGAACCACGAACCCGCCTTCGCCGAGCACCGGTTCGAAAATCACTGCGGCAACTGCTTCTGCCTCGATATGCCGTTTGAAAATGCTTTCCATTTCCTGAGCGCACTTCACTTCGCAAGCGGGATGCGTGAGGTTGTAAGGGCATCGGTAACAGTAGGCATACGGCATCCGGTAGATTTCCGCTGCAAACGGGCCAAACCCGGATTTGTAGGGCCTCGATTTTCCGGTGAGGCTCAACGCAAGCTGAGTGCGTCCGTGAAAGGCATCTTCAAATGCGATCACCGCCTGACGGCGGGTAAAATGGCGCGCGATCTTGACTGAATTCTCCACTGCCTCCGCGCCGCTGCTCACAAGGAATGTCTTCTTCGGGAAATCGCCGGGTGTGCGCCGGTTCAGTTCTTCGGCGAGCTGGACGTAGCCTTCATAAGGGGTCACCATGAAGCAGGTATGAACGAACTGTTCGGTTTGTTCGCGGATCGCGGCGGTCACTTCGGGTGCGCAGTGTCCGGCATTCTGACATCCGATTCCACCGGCGAAATCGAGCAGACGGTTTCCATCGACGTCCTCAATCGTCGCGCCGTGGGCGCGCCGCACAAATATGGGCAGCGTGGATGCGACTCCCCGCGGGACGCAGGCTTCGCGCCGCCGCTGGAGTTCCCTCGAAACCGGGCCGGGAATGGGAGTAACCAGATGAATGGATGATTCAGTTGTCGGCTTCATCAGGGAAAGCAGCCTTGACGGTGGCAAGTTGGAAGGCAGCGCCGCGCCGGAAAGCGAAGAATACAGGAATGCCGATCAAAACGATGATCATGCCGGGAAACGTAGTCAACGGCCGGTAGACAAAAAGGACCGCTAAGATGAGTGACGCGCCCATCAGGTAAAGCGCGGGGATCACCGGATATCCGAAGGCACGGTACGGCCGGTCTGCTTGCGGACGCAGGGCGCGAAGGCGGAACAATCCAGCGATGGTGAGGATGTAGAACAATAGCGCGGCGGAAACGACGTAGTCGAGCAGATTGCTGTACAGATTCCCGTATTCGCCGGTGGCCGGATTATAAGTACGGAGCAAAACCAGGAATGCGGCCCAAGCTCCTTGCATCGCCAGCGACGCGCCCGGAACGCGCGCCCGATTCAGCGTCGCAGCGCGGCGGAAGAACAGGCCGTCCCTGGCCATGGCGTAGTAGGCACGCGCGCCGGACATCAGCATGCCGTTGATGCATCCGAACGCTGAAATCATGATCGCCAGGGCCATGAGCGCGGCGCCCGCCGCAGGAAGCGCTGCAGCAAGCATGGCGCCGGCCACCCGATCGGCAAACGCATGTTGTATTTGGTCCAACGGAAGGACCACAAGATAGGCGAAATTTACGCAGATATACAGACCGATGACAATCAGCGTTCCGAACAGCAGCGACAACGGAAGATTGCGTTGCGGATGCTTGACCTCTCCGGCTGTAAACGTAATGTTATTCCACGCATCCGCCGCGAACAGCGAACCGACCTGCGCCACGCAGAGGGCAACGAAGAGACCAAGGGCAGTCTCGGGCGAGAGTCCGGGCGCGGGAGGAGTAAAGCCGCGCGGGGTCCACGCTCCGGTGAAATTCTCGCGCACTGCCATCGCGCTCCACCCTGCTACGAGTCCCACGCCGATCACGCCTAACAGCGAACCGATCTTGGCGGACGTGAACACATTTTGAATAATTCTTCCGTAATAGATGCCCCGCGCGTTGCTCCAGGTGAGTAGTCCCAGCAAGAGGATTCCCACCAACTGGGCGGTGGATAGAGACACCGCATAGGTACGGGTGATGTGTATCGGCGCAACCAGGTAATTCTGTTCTGAAATTTGCGGCCAAAGAATGCCGAGGTAGCGCGCAAAACCCACGCCAACTGCGGCGACCGTGCCGGTTTGAATGACCAGAAACAAAGTCCAGCCGTACAGGAATCCCCAAAGCGGGGACCAGGCCTCGCGGAGGTACACATATTGCCCTCCGGCATGAGGCATCATGGCGGCCAGTTCCCCGTAGGATAGCGCCGCCGCGATGGTCAGCAGACCGGTGATAACCCAGGAGGCCAGTAGCCAACCAGCACTGCCGACCTGCCGCGCCATCTCCGCGGCAACGATAAATATGCCGGTGCCGATCATGGATCCGGCGACGATCATGGTCGAATCCAGGAGGCTCAGGCTGCGAACCAGACCGTGGCCCGGATCGGCGCGCTGGTCTGCTGCCGGATTGTCAGGCGTTCCGATCGTAGAGGATCCTTCCGCCGACAATCGTCATGTCCACCTTCATCGTCAGGAGCTTCTCTGGCGAAACGGCCAGCAAATCTTCCGGCAGCACGATCATATCCGCGAGTTTTCCAGGCTCCAGCGTGCCTTTTATTTTCTCCTCGCGGGTCAGGAATGCCCCATTGCGGGTGTACATCTTAATGGCGTCTTTCATGCTGACGGCTTCTTCGCGTCCGTATACCTTGCCGCTTTCGCCCTTGCGCGTGACAGCGGCATAGAGACCTACGAACGGCCCGATGGGCAAATTGTCGCTGCCGAAGGCCATGAAGATTCCGTGCTTGATGGGAGTGGTTAAGGAGTTGTTTGTCGCCAGCCGCTTGCCCTCCAGCGCTTCAACGTAGCGGCCTTCCAGATTGTAAGTGAAGTTGGGCTGCTGAGCGATCAGGATCTTGTCCTTCACCATGAGTTGCATGGTCCGCTCCGGCGGAAGAACCGTGAAGTGGCACAGGTAATGACGGTGATCCGCCCGGGGATATTTTTCGAGCACCTGATCGAGCGCGTCCACGGTCATGGCGATCGAAGCATCGCCGATGGCGTGGATTCCGAATTGCCAGCCCAATAGATGACCGGCCTCGATGTTCGCGTGGATCTGCTCCGGCGTGAAAAATGCGCGCCCGCGGAATCCAGGCTGGCCTTTGTAGTCTTCCAGCACCCACGCCGTGGGGCCCGTGAATCCGCCGTCCGCCGCCATTTCGCCGATCGAGCCTACGCGCAGCCGCTCATCGCCATCCCCGGTCTTTTTCCCGAACTCCCTCAATTTGGCGGCGCCTTCTTTCGCCTGTCCCGCGGGAGAAGGGTAGCCGACCTGGACCGACGCCCGCGGCAGCTCCGTTCCGTGCTTCTGGTACAGGAGCTCCCATTCCGCAAACGAGCCGACAACGCCGGGATCGACTGAAGAACCCGCCTCAATCACGCTGGTGATTCCCAGCTTTAACTGCTCTCGCACGTTTTCGAGCAGACTATCGCGAACGTCGGCCGGCTTGTCCTTCGGAACCAGGCGGGTGTAGAGGTCATTGCGCTCGCGAATGACGCCGTTCGGTTCACCCGATGCATCGTGCTCGATCAGACCGCGATCCGGGTCAGGCGTGGCCTTGTTGACGTCTGCCAATTGAAGCGCCTTGCTGTTGCCGACGGAACTGTGGCCGCCCGCTCGCGTAAGCACCACGGGGTTATTGGGCGCGGCTGCGTCGAGGTCGCCGCGCAACGGCTTCCTCAGCTCAGTGAAGTGATACTCGTCCCATCCACTGCCGGTGATCCACTCGCCGGGACCCAGTTCCTTGGCCTTATCCGCGACCTGCTGCTTCAACTGAGCCAACGACGTGGTGTCGTTAAGATCGATGTAGCGCCGGGAGTGGCCGCCCAAGTGGATGTGGGTGTCATGGAATCCCGGGATCACCATTCGTCCGCGCAGATCGATGGCCCGCGCTCCCGCGTAGCGGTTTCGCAACTCATTCCCGCCGACCGCCAGGATGCGGCCATCTTTGATGACGATCGCCTCACGGATGGAAAACGCGTCGTCGGCAGTGACGATTTTTCCGTTGAAAAGCACCAAATCGGCGCCGGGAGCCTGCGCGTACAGGCGCGACACGCCCGCCACGGACACCGCACCCACTGCGCCCAGAAATTCACGTCTGGAGTAATTCATCGGTTTCCTCCTTCGGAAGGTCCTCGATTTACGGAACCACGATGATTCCGCCCATGGTCACGTCATTCTGAAGGTCCATCACGTGCTCGAGCTTGAGCGTTGCGGCATCCCAAACCTCGATCTCGAAACCGGCGCCATACACATACAGGTGCTTGCCGTCGCTTGAAATGCCGAAGCTGAAGCGCGGGCGGCAAGGGAATTCGGAAGTCATTGTTCGCTGGTTCCTGGCGATATCGAACGCCCAAAACTCGCAGCGGCGATTGCCGTGCTCCCCGTTTACGACCACGCTGTAGCCGGTCTTGCGGTCGGGCGACACCTGCAGGCCGATCATGCCGGTGGGAGCGGGGCCGATCTCCGTGAATTGGAATTGCCGCGAATTCAAATCGAAATGCGCGATTCCGAAAAGATTTCGATGCACCACCGGGTCCTGGGCGTTAAAAACCGAGACATAAGCGCCGCGTTCATCCAGCGTATTCAACGCGGCTCCCATACCGACGTCCTCCAGGTCCGGGAAATCGGGCTTGGCCAGCTCGATCCGGTCGACGACGTGGAAATCGCTGGAATCGAGAATCGTTACTTTGTCGCGAAACTGGTAGATGTACTTGCCGCCGGGAGAAACGTAAAACGGGCTGCGTCCGTAATAGGAGCCATTCGCCTCCTGATCCTCCGGAGTCATGTCAGCCGTGCGCACGATCTTTTGCTGCGCCAGATCGATCACCCCGTATTTGAGCTTGCCGACCACATAACGATCGGCCTGCTTTTCCACTTCCCTCACCACCGTGTACAGCACCTTGTCTTCCGGGTCCGGCGCAACGCCGTTGATGCGGAATTTGTGGCTCCCGCTGTTGAGGACGAAATGCTGCAGGACTTTGTGCGTTGCGATATCGATCACTGCAACGCCGTCGTTATCGTTCGAGGTAACGTAGATCTTCTTCCGATCGTAAGACCGCGTCACACCGGTAGGGATTCCGATCTCGCTCGGGATCTTGTCGACGATTTTTTGGGTTGCTTCGTCGATGACAAGAATACGGTCGGGATAGCCGGGGAGGAAGATTGTGCCGGCGATCGCCTTGCTGCAGAGCGCCGCAAGAATAGCCAGGGAGGACACTTTCATGACGATTGAGCCTTTACGGAAAGATCAGGTCCAGATTCCGCCAATCCTTGGTCGCGCTGGCGCACTTGGCTGCCCAATCCGGAGCGTTGTTGAGATGGTCCGGAACCTGCGCGGGCCAGTAGCAATCGACGTAGCAATCGTAGATATCGCGCTCCACCGGCTGGCACAGGCCGGCTGAGCCGCCCGCGGAGTCAACCTCCCAACCCGGAGTAAAGATAAAGGTGCAACCCATGGGCACATGCATCTTCGGCGGCGGGGGCGCGCCCTGAAGCGCGACAACGTCTTTCTCTGGCGACTCGGAAATTTGGTCGATGCGGTGCGCCTTCTTGTTGATGGCTCTCAAATGTTTCACTTTAGGACTTCCTTTCAGTGAATCGATCCAGGAACTCAGGGTTCTGCGCGGCAATCGCGCCATAAATGCGGAGACATTTGTCAGTCCAATCGCGAATCCAGTCGCAGTAGTGCAGGTTGGGATGACCGGTGTCGCCGTAGCGCACGAACGCCTCATGGTGACAGCCTCCCGCGCAGAGCGGCCGCGCCCAGCACTGGTGGCAATCGTATTTAGTGTTAATGTTGCCGCGCCGCAAAAAGTCCCCCTGCCGGTCGCGATCAATGCCGGTCGACACGTGGCCGATCGCATGCCGGTCGGAATCGACGAAGCGGTGACAGGGAGCGATGTCGCCCGAAGGCCCCACGCCAACCAAGCCCAGACCCGCACCGCACGGATGCGACTTACTGACGCCCTGGTGCAACTCCGCCAGCGTGTCGCTGACGTTCGAGAAACCATGCATTTCGCCACGCAGAGCGGATTCCAGATATTCGTCGGCGAGGACATGGAACTGTTCCAGGACGTGATCCATCCCGCGTTCATTGATGGCGTAGAGGCGATCCGGCGAGGTGGTCACTAGGGCGAAGCCCACCTCATGAAATCCGAGATCATTCTTCAGATGGCGAAAGATCCGCGCGACGTCGGTCACGCCGGAAGTCAGCGTGACGCGCGCGGTGATAGGCCGCGTGCGGTGATTCTGGATCAACGCCCGGACCCTTGGCTCGACCAGATCGTAACTGCCGCGGCCATTCGAGAAGACGCGTAGCTTGTCCTGCATGTCCTTGGGGCCGTCCATGCTGACCGTGACGCCGATCCGGTTGTCAGAAAGGAACTCGATGATCGCGGGCGTCAGTAGCGTGGCGTTGGTGGTGAGGCTGAAGTCGATGGAGCGCTGTTGCGCGAGCGCTTGCTCCGTAGCGTAGCCGACCACCCGCTTGAGCAGCGGGAAGTTCATCAGCGTTTCACCGCCAAAAAAGGTGATGTGAACATGGCGCCGGCCCGCCGATTGCTTCAGAAGGAAATCGACCGAGCCTTTCGCCGTCTCGAAATCCATGAACTTCGGCTTGCCCTCCGGCGTGGCGACCTTGTCATCGCCGAACTCATAACAGTACTGACACGCCAGGTTGCATTGGTTGGTGAGATTCAGAACCAGCGTCTGGAGCGGGAAATCGGCGGGCGGAGATTGAGCATTGTCGAGAAAGACTTCACCGTTTGACAGCGCCCGGGTTCGATGCATCTCATCGATCGCCTCGCTAGCCTCAACGCTCGGGAAACCGCGGGCGGTCAGATCGGCCAGAAGCCGGTCACGGGATGCCTCACCCTGCTCGAGACGCTCGATCATGGCAGCGGCGATCTCATCCAACGCGAAGATTCCGCCGCTCGGGACCAGGTAAAGGAATCGCGTTCCTGCCGCATCGAATGAATGAAACTCGCCCAAGCGGTAGATGGATTCCGTCGCGGTCACGGCGCCACCTCCTGATCCCAAATAATGAAGAGCGGCACGCTGACCACCAGGTAGGATCGCGCGCTGAGCGGCCTCCCGTTCTGGTCTTTTTCGCTCTTCGCTGTCGCCACCACCCAGACCGTCCCGTAATTGTTGCGCATCTGCTTGCGCTGCGGATTGGGACCGTCAAGCGCCGGCGTGAACAGGCCGGATGGATTCAGCGTACCGACAAATTCTTTGTCATCGTCGCCGAATGTCTCATAGAACTCTTCCATCGACCAAGCCACCTCGACTGGTCCAAGCTCGACATCGTCCGCGGTTCCCGGTTTGCCGTCCGCGCCGCGATTGTATGCCATCACTTCAAACTGCTGGTATCCTTTGGGACGTTGTGACGCGCCGCCGAGCCTGGCGATCGAAGTTCCGGGAATAACCTTGATGGAATCGATCCGGTCGTAGACCGCGATGGCGTTCGGCAGTACCGCCTGTCCAACAGAAATGTCCCGTCTGCCGTTGATCGCATTCGCTGCTACATCCACTTCTACGACCACCTCGCGAGGCGTGTGCGAAACAACCCGCCGGATGCTGACGCCCGAGCCGAAGTCGACATCGGCGGGAGATAACTGAGCGGGGAAACTGTCGCCCACGATACGAATGCGCTGGGTCTGCGAACCCGCTTTCAGCGACGGCCGGTCCAGCCCCACGATAGAAGCAACGCCCGTCGCTTTCCACAATTTCACGTCAACGCCGAATTCGCCGTAGGAGCCCCAGAACCAGCGGCCCTGGGCCTGCGATTGGTCCGGATCGATCATCATCGACTCGCGCATCTCCGCCGGTATATCGCCGGGAGCGGAGCCGGAGGCCGCGCCAGTGGATCGCCCTCGCCACGCATAGCCGTTGAATACCGCAACTTTGCCGGAACGTTCAATGACTGGTCCCCCTCCGATCGGCTCCAGCCTGATGGTGGTTGTGAATTCGTCCGGCGCGGCGCCCGCGCCGATGTTGACTTCTCCCCAATAAGCGCCCTTGCCTGCGATGTGCGCTGAAGCCAGCCACTTCCCGGCGAGCTTGGGAGGACGCGAGCGCGCCCGCCAGGCTGCCCATTCCGGCGTCTCTAAAGGATAGGTCTTGGTCAGGTATTCGATGGCCTGGTCGACTGGTTGCGGCGGCGGCGGTCCTGCCGGAGTCGCGCTGTTATCTCCTGGTGCAGCCGCGCCCGGGCTGCGGCGGCGATGGAAGGCGGTCAGATCCGTGACCGGATACAAAGCCTCGTGCATGTCAACCAGCAGCTTCCATTCTTCCGGCGACCGCCGGAAGGAGGCGACTCGACCGAAGGGGTGGCAGGAGGCGCAGGCCGAGTGAATGACCTCGCTGGGATAAGCCTCATCGACGATGCGATGCTCCGGCATGTAAGCGACCGGTTTGGCCTCCTCCGGAGCAAGTCCGTGGCTCGCACTTAGGGATTTGATGATGCTCCGGGCCTCATCGGGCGTCAGGGTCAGCCCGTTGAGGCGGACCATCCGCTTGATGACTTCTTCCCAGCCCTCCGGCGTCGTCCGCTCCCACGAAATTCGCGACAGATTCCCCTTGTCGTCTTTCTTGTGGCAGGTGCTGCACTTCGCGATCACCAGCGGATCGGTGACGGGAAGGCCTTCGGTGGGCTTGGGCTCGCTGGACTGCCCACGCGCGTCGGGCGGGCAGAAAACGGCTACCAGGGCAACCGCTATCGAAAGCCTGATCACGAAGCTGCCTCCTTGCGCCCAGGACGGAATCGACGAGTAAGGCCATGGTATCATCGCGCCGTGGATCGTGCTGCCACACCGGCCCGATGGAGTGAGTATCGCCGGCTCAAGGGTTTCCTGCGTCCGTACTCCGGCCGTCTCGCTTTCATTCTGTTGACCGGCCTGTTGGCGACCGGACTCGGCTTGGCGCAGCCGTACATCTCCAAACTTCTGATCGACGTTGCCCTCATGCGGCGCGATTGGCGGGCGCTGTGCTGGATTGCGGCTCTAATGTTCGGCGCCGCAATTCTCAGTTTCGCGCTCAATATTCTTTCCAGCTACCAGTACATCCGGGTTGCGGCGGCGATGCTTTTCGATATGCGCGTGGCGCTGTACCGCCATCTTCAGAAGCTTTCTCCACGCTTCTACGCGAAATGGCGGCTGGGGGACCTGGTGTCACGGCTGAATAACGACATCGGCGAGGTGCAGCGTGTGTCAGCCGACACCCTTCTCGCTGTCGTGAGCAATGTGGTTTTCCTCCTTGGGAGCATCGCCATGATGCTGTGGCTGAATTGGCGCTTGTTCGTGTTGAGCGTCGTGCTGGTGCCGTTGTCTCTGCTCACGTTCCACCATTACCAGCAAAAACTCACCGGATTCGCGCGGCAATTGCGCGAGCGCGCCGCGGACGTGGGGAGCCTGTTCGTAGAAACTCTGATCGGCATACGAACGGTGATCTCCTCTAATGCCGCAGAATACGAAGTCCAAAGGTTCAGCCAGCGTAATCACGCCTTTGTCGATGCTCTCCTAAGACTCCAGGTTGCTTCCTTTCTCAGCGGAGCCCTTCCCGGAACGATTCTGACTGCATCTGCCGCGGTGGTGCTTCTTTACGGCGGCCGGATGATCATCGATGGCCGGATGACCATCGGGACCTTGGTGGCGTTTATGGCCTACCAGCTCCAGTTGCTGTCTCCGGTGCAGAAAATGATGAGCATGGCCGCCAACCTCGCATCGGCTCGCGCCGCGCTGGCGCGCATGTTTGAGATCCTGGATAGTCCCATCGAGGTTGCGGAGCGCGCTGATGCTTTACCCCTCGGCCCCGTTCGCGAGAAAATCGCCTTTGAAAATGTCACCCTTCGGCATGATCGTGAGAACGTCCTGAATGGCGTCTCGTTCGAAGTGCAAGCGGGTACTTTTTGCGCGATCGCCGGCCCAAGCGGCGCAGGCAAGTCGACCATTGCCGATTTGCTGGTTCGCTTCCTCGATCCGGATTCCGGCAGGATCACGATCGACGGGCACGATATTCGCGACGTCCGGCTTGAAGACCTGCGCCGCGAAGTCGTTTTGGTTGACCAGGTGCCTCATTTGTTCAATGCAACCATCGCCGAGAATATCTCCTACGCCAATCCAGATACCTCACGATCGGAGATCGAGACAGCCGGGCAGCGGGCCGGCCTGGATGAGTTGATCGCCCGGCTCCCCCAGGGATACGACACTCCGACCGGCGAACGCGGATTAGCGCTTTCCGCGGGCGAACGGCAGCGCATCGCACTGGCGCGCGCGCTGCTGCGGAAGCCAAGCCTCTTACTTCTGGACGAGCCGACTTCGGCGCTCGATCCGGAGACGGAAGCAGTTGTTGCCCGCCATCTGCGCCAGTCTCTCCGCGGATCGACCGTCATTGTCATCACACACCGGCCGGCCCTGTCCGAGATTGCAGACCAGGTGGTGAATCTTCGGGAAGGGAAAGTATGGACTGCGCTCGAAATGGTATGAGAAGGCGTAGAGTCCGCATCGCCGTCATCGATAGCGGCGTACACGCTTCTCATCCGCACATCAGAGGCGTCGCCGGTGGAGCGACCGTCACGGATGACTCCGAGGAAAGCTCCTACGTCGACCTCCTGGGGCACGGAACAGCCGTCATGGCGGCCATCCAGGAAAAGGCTCCGGATGCCGAATACTTTGCCGTTCGCGTGTTCCAACGGGAACTGCGCACTAGCTTGGGCGTCCTTCTTCGAGCTATCGAGTGGTGCGCGGCGCAGCGCGTGGATATCATCAACCTCAGCCTGGGTACTGCCAATCCCGCGCATGCTGAAGCGTTCGCACCGCTGATCCCCAGGGCCGGCTTGCTGGTTTCGGCGCTGGAAGTGAACGGATGCCCATCTTTTCCGGGAACTCTGCCGGAAGTCGTTGGCGTGGGCGTGGACTGGGATCTGCCGCGCGACTCGTATGTCTGCCGGAATGGAACTGAATTCTACGCGTCCGGCTACCCTCGCCCGATTCCGGGAGTCTCACCGGAGCGAAATCTGAACGGCATCAGTTTCGCCGTCGCCAACATGACCGGATTTGCCGCTAGAGTTTTCGAAAGGCTCCGCGATGATCCACCGGGCGCGGAAGTCAAACGCCGTGTAATTCAAACCCTTGCAGCCGGTAGCGGAACGGCGATGCCTTCCGACTTTCGCGCTCGCAGTATTCAAGGCCTCGCGCGATAAGCTCAAGCTCAGCGTCCCACCACGGTCCCTGGCGAGCCGACGTATAGAAGTCGTTGCAGAGCTGGAGATGGCGACGAAAGGCGTACAGCAGCCGGGTTCGATAATGGTCGAGAAGCTCCGCCTCCGGCTCGCCCCGGAATGCGGCGCGAATGACTGCCGACGCCAGGATCGCTTCCCGGAGCGCGTTGCCCGTGCCATCCCCGCACAAGGGATCGAAGGCCAACGCGGCGCTTCCGCACGCCAGCCAGCGGGTTTGATCAAAGAGTCCGCAGAATGGGTCGGCGATGACCGGACAGGCCGGGAACTGCCCTGCGGGAGGACCCAAGGACCGAATCTGCCGGGCAACCAAGCGACTCGCAGACAGGAGGGTGTCGTGCGCGGCGCCCACGGCAAGTAGCCAGCCTTTTCTCGAAGGAGCGGGCAGGAGGAACAGCCAACCATTCGAGAGCGACTCAATCCAACATGCCGCGGATTCTAAATCGTCCGCAAGATCAGCCGGCAGTACGGTCGCAACCCGCGAGCCAAAGCGGTGCTCTGCGATTGGCGACGGAAGGGGACGCGACGCGAAGACGGTCCAGCTTGGCTGATAATCCGAGCTTCGTTGGTGGCCCGCTGAAAAATTCAGTCTCCCTAGAAGCTCATCTTCTGAAATAACAACCGCCGAGTGTGGAATGCGAACTGGGCTGGAAGATTTCTCCCATTGAACGATGCGCGCTTCAACTCGCGCAAAGCCATCGAACAGATCTGCTTTGTCAAAGACATCGCACATGAGCCGTTGCGTGCGGCGGCTCAGCATGAGCGCCGGCACAGGCGTTCGGCCGGTCTCTTCGCGCATGACCGCGAATCCGGCGGAGCCGAGTAACTGCCCGCAGCAGCAAGCTGCAATCCCGTCACCACGAATGACGATTCCCATTCCGGCTCTAAACCACTAGCGGCTTGCGAAATCCTTGCTTTGTGGCCTGCTCAAACGCGTACGCCAACTGGAGAACGCTGAATTCGTCCCGGTGGCGGCCAACGATTTGAAGTCCCACCGGCAAACCCTCGCTGGAAAAGCCGCAGGGTACTGAGATGGCTGGATTTTCGAGAGCGGAAATCAGGATGCACGACTTCTGCCACTCAATATAGGTCGACATCTTCACTCCCTCGATCTCGGTGGGATATGGCTGGTTCACGTCATACGGCAGGACCTGGCATGTGGGCGCGATAAAGTATTCGTATTTCTCCTGGAAGGTCCGCATTCGCTCCCACGCCTGGCTGCGAAGTGCATTGGCCCGGGCAACATCGGCTCCCGATAGCTTGGAGCCGCGTTCAACCTCCCAGATGTTCGTGTCTTTCATCAACTCGCGGTGAAGGCGAACGTTCTCGGACTGCGTCGCGGCGTAGTTCCAGGCGCGTAGTGTGTCATAACCTTCATGGGCTCCGGTCCAATCGGGTTCAGCTTCTTCGACGATGCATCCCAGGCTCTCGAACACCTTCCTCTGCGCGTTCACCGCCTCGACCACTTTTCGGTCGAACGGGATTCCACCCATGTCTTTGAACCACGCTACCCGTACACCCTTAAAGCCGCGATCCAACCGCCCCGCAAAGCGTGATCCGGGTTCGCTAATCGCAATCGGACTGCGGGAGTCGGGGCCGGCAATAACGCTGAGGAGCAGCGCCAGATCCGACACCGTGCGCGCCATCGGCCCTTGCACAGCGATGGTCAGCCATGCATTCCCTTGGGCAAACGTGGGAACTCGGCCCGGCGAAGTTCGAATCCCGACCACGTTGCAGAATGACGCTGGATTCCTCAGCGACCCGCCACTGTCGCTGCCATCGGCAATAGGGACCATCCCGCAAGCCAGGCTCACTGCGGCGCCCCCACTCGAACCGCCGCACGTCTTGCTCAGATCGTAGGGATTTTTGGTCGAGCCAAAAACGGCGTTGAACGTCTGGGATCCGGTGCCGAATTCGGGCGTATTGCTTTTACCAATGCAAATCGCGCTAGCCTTGTTGATTCGTTCCACGATGATTGCGTCGCGTTTGGGAACATTGTCGGCGAAGATTCGCGAGCCGAAGGTGGTGCGAATCCCCGCAGTTTCGAAGAGGTCTTTGTGCACCACTGGCAGTCCGTGCAATGGTCCGAGCGCAGCCCCATGACTCTGCATTTCATCCGCGCGCCGCGCGCTCTCCTTGGCCTGCTCTGCCACCAGTGTCACAATGGCATTGACTTTCGGATTCACTCGATCAATTTGCTTCAGGTGAGCATCCAGGAGCTCTCGGGCACTGAGCTTTTTGCGCCGGATCAGCGAGACCATTTCGACAGCCGTCAGAAAGCAGAGATCTTGGCCCGAAGCTGCGCTTAACCGCGCGGACTGAACCGCGGCCGCCGCGCTGAGCGTCTGCATAGCCTGCCGCCTGGTGATTTCAGGATTGGGCATGGCTTCATGGTTGCACGTTCCTGACTTGATTTCTCGTTCGAGTATATTGAAGGAACGGCGCAGCCTAATAGTCATCCACGAGGAGAATTGCACCGATGAAGCTACTTTCTGCCGCCTTGCTAATAGCACCGATCGTTCTACGTGCCGCGGAAGCGGATAACTCAGGCTGGAATCCGGCGAGCGCCTGGGCGTATCTCGATGCGCGGGCGGGGTGGTGGATCGGTTGGAAACCGGCGGCACGCGACCAGGGGACGTTTTGCATCTCCTGTCACACTGCGCTTCCGTACGCTCTCGGCCGGCCCGCGTTGCGAGCTTCTGGAGAGGAAGTGCCCTCCCCGAACGAACAGAAGATCTTAGATAACGCGGCGAAGCGTGTGCGGCTCTGGAACGAAGTACAACCCATCTATAGCGACGAAAAGAACGGCGCGCCGAAGACAGCGGAAGCGCGAGGCACGGAGTCCGTCATTTACGCGTTAGTTCTCAGCAACTATGATGCGCCGAGGGGTAACCTGAGCGCCGATACTAAACTCGCGTTTGACAATATGTGGTCCATGCAGTTGAAGAGTGGCGCATGGAATTGGCTCAACTTTCATAATGAGCCGTGGGAGGCAGATGATTCTCAGTTTTGGGGAGCGGCGCTCGCTGCCATCGCCGCTGGAAACGCTCCTGGGGATTACAATTTGTCTCCCCATGTTGTGGCCGGCATCCAGGCTCTTAACGGCTATCTGCAGCGTAACCAGCGGGACCAATCATTGTTGAATCGAGCCTTCCTTCTTTGGGCCTCAGCCAGCCTTCCGAACCTGTTGACGCGCGTTGAACAGGAGGCGATCATCAGCGCTATCGTGGAAAAACAACAGCCGAATGGCGGCTGGAGCACGGCGTCACTATTGCCCGCCGGATGGAAGCGGAGCGATTCCACGGCACTGGAAACCAAGAGCGACGGATATGCGACGGGTCTTGTCACCTTCGTGTTGCAGAAGGTGGGCTTAGCGCGCACGGATCCTCGGGTGAAGCAGGGGTTGGCGTGGCTGATGGCCAACCAAGACCCGAATGCCGGTTCATGGGAGGCTGTGTCGCCGAACAAGCAGCGCGATCCCGCATCCGACGCAGGCCGGTTCATGACAGACGCGGCAACAGCATACGCCGTGATGGCTCTGGAAAGGCGCTGAGCGCTGCCAGGATACGGTCTGCCGCCCGCAACCGGAAGCACGAACTCGGTTTCGACGCGCGCGTAGACCGCGTGGCGGCGTTTCGTATTGCTCTCAGCCTCAAGTGCCCGAAGGTGCCTGTTATCTCGCATACCGGAATCTAAGTCACATGGGCACCGGCTCACCGAAAAACGGGCTTGTGTCGCGTGAGAACCCACAGCGTCGGAGCCGGCTGCGCCGTGCCGCTTAAGACATCCGCAAGCCCTAAAATAAAGGTTCTGCTATGAGCACTCGCACCGCCTGGGTTTCCGCCGTTTTCGGAGCAGCGACGGTGTGCGCGCCGGCTCAATGGTTGGACCACGCCACGCCGGGCACGCCGCGGACGCCGGATGGGAAAGCCAACCTTTCGGCCAAGGCGCCTCGCACCTCCGTCGGCAAGCCGGATCTTTCCGGAGTTTGGCGGACGGCGCTGACGCCACCCGCTGAGAACGAGCGGATTTTTGGCGGCAAGGTCAGCGACTTTGTCGTGCCCGGCGACGACCCACGCACTTTCTCCAAGTACTTCCTGGACATCCTCTCAGACTTCAAACCTGAAGATTCGCCAATGCTCCCGGCGGCGGCGGAGATCCTTGCAACGAACATTGAAAAGCGGGGAACCTTGAGTCCGGCGGCCCGGTGCTTGCCGCAGGGGCTGCCGCGCGCCGATATCTTCTCCTACGCTCCTTTTAAGATCATTCAGACTAGCACCGAACTCGCCTTCCTTTACGAGGTCGACGACACTTATCGCCAGATTTACATCGATGGCCGCAAACTTCCCCTGGATCCTCAACCGGCGTGGCTAGGGTACTCCGTCGGAAAATGGGAGGGCGAGGTCCTGGTGGTCGATGCCGCTGGCTTCAATGACAAGACGTGGCTGGACTCTATCGGTCACCCGCACAGCGAGCGGTTGCAGGTTCATGAGCGTTTCCACCGCCGCGATTTTGGTCACATGGATCTGACAGTGACAGTCACCGACCCCGTCTATTACTCCAAGCCGATCACGTTCCAAGTTACCGAGGTTCTGATCCCGGACTCCGACGTTCTAGAGAACATCTGCAATGAGAACGAGAAGGATCAAGCTCACCTGAAGTGACCTGCCGTAGACGGGACGCTAAGGTGCGAATCACGCCGCTCGCTGTCAAACGTCGCGTGGAGGATTCAGTAGTACAATTTTGCAGGTAGCGATCGCTATGGAGGACCTTCCAACATGAGGCCGAGAAATGTTCAAAGGAGATGGAGACCCGCACTTTCTGCAGCTTTGTGTGCAGCGCTCGCAATCCTGATCACGGTTGAACCGCGCGGAAAACTGCATGCCCAGGCGCCGGTCGGTCAAGGGCGGGGCGGGACTCCACCAGCCGATGCGCTGTTCACATCAGCGCAAGCGGTCGCGGGGAGGGCAGCATACCAGCGAAACTGCGCCGACTGCCACGGCCCGAATGTCGATGATGGCGCCTCCGCTCCTCCGCTACGTGGCGCGGCTTTTCTCGGGAAATACGCCGGGAAACCTGCGGCGGACTTATTTGCGTATGTGAGTACGAAGATGCCCCCGGGCAGTCCTGGAAGTTTGGCCGGGACTGAGTACGCGCAAATCATCGCCTACGTGCTACAGCAGAACAATTTCGCCACCGGCCGGAAAGAGTTCGCATCGGACGCGGCAGCGCTCGCTTCCGTGACGATTCCCGCTCCGCCGGGTGGACGCGGCGGCGGCGGAGGCGCAGGTTTGGGCGGCGGCGTATCGGCCAGCGTGAAGCTGCCTCCCGCGCCGAAGAAGGCGAACCCGCTGGACAAAATCACTCCGGTCACCGATGCGATGCTCGAAAACCCGCCCGCAGGCGAGTGGCTTACCTGGCGCCGCAGCCTCGATGATCAGGGGTTCAGTCCACTGAAGCAGATCACGAAAGCGAACGTCAACAATCTGCGCGTGGCGTGGACCTGGACGCTCTCGCCCGGCGCGAATGAAGCAACTCCTTTGGTTCATGACGGCGTGATGTTCCTGCACAGCCCGGGCGACAAACTGGAAGCGCTGGATGCCGCTACCGGGGACTTGCTGTGGCAGTACGCACGGCTCCTGCCCCCGGGCGTCAACGCCGGCAACAAGCGCGCCATCGCGATTTACGGCAACAAGGTCTACATGGCGACTTCCGACGTGCACGCGGTAGCGCTGGAGGTGAAGACCGGCAGGGTGGTCTGGGACCAGCCGCTGGTCGAAGAACGGGGCTTCAACGTCTCAGGCGGTCCATTGGTCGCCAAGGGCAAAGTGATGATCGGAACCAGTGGCCGGGTCGGCGGCAAGAACTACATCGTCGCGCTCGACGCGGAAAGCGGAGCCTTCGCGTGGCGATTCAATACCATCGCTCAGCCCGGCGAACCCGGCGGCGATACTTGGAACGATCATAAGGCCGAGGAGCGCAACGGTGGCTCCGTGTGGACTGCGGGAAGCTACGACTCCGCGCTCAACCTGGCGTTCTTCGGAGTTGCGCAGACTTATGACACGGCGCTGCTGGTGAAACCCGTCCGGCCCGGCGCCAAAACCGACGGCCTCTACACGGACTGCACACTGGCCATCAATCCTGACACAGGGAAGCTCGTTTGGTATTACCAGCATTTACCGAACGATCAGTGGGACCTCGACTGGGTGTTCGAACGCCAGATCGTGCGAATGCCCGTGAATGGCGTGGTTCGT
Organism: Bryobacteraceae bacterium; assembly: GCA_030041495.1. Classification (GTDB taxonomy): domain Bacteria; phylum Acidobacteriota; class Terriglobia; order Bryobacterales; family Bryobacteraceae; genus Palsa-187. Next base: position 124,275 of record JASHNT010000002.1, read on the forward strand.
CCGGTCATTATGACTTCGGGCAAGCAGGCGACCTATGACGTCCTCGACGCGGAGACCGGCAAGTACATTTTCTCGAAGGACCTCGGCCTGCAAAACATCGTTACCTCGATCGATCCCGTGACGGGCAAGAAGAACATCAATCCGCAGACGATGCCGGGCGACGGGCTAACGAAAATGGTCTGCCCCCATGTGGACGGCGCCAAGAGCTGGATTCCGAGCTCGTTCAATCCCAATACGAAGATTCTGTACATACCGCTGGTCGAGGCATGTATGGATCTGACGCCGGTGACCGACGGCGGCCGAGGACTGTTATCCGCGGGTGGCCGTCCAAGCTTGCGGCCCCGTCCGGAATCGGATGGCAAGTATGGCCGGGTTGAAGCGGTCAACATGCTCACCCGTGAAGTGGTGTGGACGGAACGCCACCGCGCTCCGGTGTCGAGCGGTACGCTGGATACCGCCGGCGGAGTGATCTTCAACGGCTCGATCGACCGGTTCTTCCGCGCATACGACGATCAGACCGGCAAACTGTTGTGGGAAACGCGCCTGACCGATGTGCCGAGCAACGCCCCGATCTCGTACACCGTGAACGGCAAGCAGTACATCGCGATCGGAGTCGGCAATGGCGGCGCGCAGGCGACCGGATTCGCGGCCCTGGTGCCCGAGATCCAAAACGTCGACAGGGCTCCGGCCGTGTGGGTCTTCCAACTTCCCTGAGGCAAAGACCCCGCGGAAGGTGAGGCGGCAGACTGGCGACAGCCGGAAGAACGGAGCCGTTCTTCTTCGAGGTTGTGTAACTACGGTTCCAAGATTGTGGAAGGTTGGCATCCTTCTCTCGGCCACGCCACAGGGAAGTCTTTAGAGCCGAAATTGATCGCCAATCACGAAAGCTTGCGCACCCACGAAGCTCTACGACCGGCGGCAGGATGAGATTTCGCTCGATGAAGTGGAGCGCATTGCAATCTAGATCATGCTGCGTCTAAGGCTTTGATTGTTCCGGCGAGCCGTTCGAACCTAAACCGGCGAGCCTTCCGGCGCAGGCTCTCGGTAGTCGGAACTTTCAATCGCGGTGGCTGAGATTGCCAGGCGGTCTGAATGTCGCTTAGTTCCATACGATGATTCTCCTTCGTGATACTGGCGTGTGAGGACGGCTTTAACACGGTGGACTTTTGCTGCCACGTTGGCAGCAGAAAGCCCAGTAACTTCGCCGATCTCAGACGCGTTTTGTCTTTCTAAGTAAAGCAGCATGACTTGCCGGTCGAGTGGTTGGAGCCGGTGAACCAGCCCCATGAGCCGCCAAGGGCCAAGAGACGATCCGCATCGTACCAGATCGGCAACGGCCCGGCATCTTCAAGCGTCACCCAATCGTGGCGGACCGCACGGCGCACATGAGACGCCGCTGTGTTATGGGCCACTCGGTACACCCAAGTCTTAAGCGAGCAGCGATGGTCGAAAGTTTGCAAACTCCGCCAAACGGCGACGTGGAGTTCTTGAAGCAAATCCTGCCGCAAAGAAGAGTCGGATTCATAGGCCGCAGCAATGCGCTCCATGGCCGGGCCAAAATCGATGGCGCATTGAGAGTACAGGTCCGAGGGCTTTGATGCCATTCATATAGATAGTCGGCGGGCCGCGCCGCTTCTGACAAAAGAAAGGCCCTTACGTTCCTTCTAAGGGGTATGCCCTAGCTCTCTCTAGCGTCCGGCGCCAGGAATTAGCTGAGCCGCGCCCGCCTCCGTCTCCATGCCGGTTAGCACAACAGATCGTCCTTTTACGTGGCAGTAAATCGATTGAGCTTGGGTAAATGACTCGCGTCAATGATCCTGGCGAAGTGCAGTCGCCGGATTGATGGCTGCGGCCCGAACAGCCGGGACGCCTGCGGCGAGCACGGCCATCGCAAGCACGATCAAAGCTGCAAAGCCTAGCGAACTAGGATCTTCAGGAGTCACTCCAGACAGGAAGAAGCGATCAGTGGTGCCGCCGCGCGAGCTACTGCGGGCCCCAGAATGACGCCGGCAACAACGATCAGCAACCCTTGTCGTCCGATCAATTCGCCGATATTCGCTGGAGTTGCGCCGAGTGCCACTCCAATCCCGATTTCCCGCCGCCTCTCAGTCACGGTGTACGCGAGCAATCCATAAATTCCCCCCGCGCTCAGCAGAATCGCAAGCGACGCGAAGATCGGGCCCAGACTCGCGCTCAGCCGTTCTGCGGATGCGCTGCCCTCAACTTCATCGGAGAGCGTATCGACTTCGATGATCGGCATGGAGGGATCGAAGGCGGGTATGGCGCGGCGCAGTGGTTGAATCATCGATTCCGGCTTGGCTCGCATTCGGACGTGAACCACTACCGGGCCGTCGCCATATTAGTACTCCTCCGAAGCGTCTGCCTAGGGGGCCGCTGTCGGGGAAAAAGCGTCGGACAAACGCCCCATTCACGACCACGGGCTCGGGTTGAGGCAAATCAAACGCTTCCATGACCAAATGCCCCCGGAGTAAGCGAATGCCCATCGTGTCGACGTGATCCTGCATGACAACATTCGCGCCGACGCTCAGGATCTCAGCCTGCGAAGGCATCTCGCCCGCCCGGGTAATCGTGGGTTCCGAAGCCTCGATCACGCATGACGCCCCGCAAGTACCTGCAGGCGCCGGAAGCGGCACCGCGCTACGGGCCGCGGGCGGCGCAACCGGGCAAACTGGACCCGCACAAGCCGTATCTGGAAGACCTGCTGAAGGCCGGGGTATGCAACGCGGAAGTGCTTTTGGGCGAGATCCGGCAGGAGCTGGTCTTAGCGCGATGGGAGATGGACCAGTTCAGCAATGCGCATCGTCCTTTTTGAAGTTTCTGGAGTTCCGGGAATTGCCGCGGATGAAGGCGCGGGCTGGCATGGCGCCATGAAGAGGGATCGCGGATTTCCAGGCACTCCTGCCCCAGTTGATCGCGCACGGCGCAGACTTGTTGCGCCGGCACAAGTCTGGCGCAATCGCCGGCAATCGACCTGAACTCGGTCCGGGTGCTACCGCCTGGGCCCGTGCCTCCGAAGATTCTTCGTGTCCGCCTCAATTACGATGATCGCCTCGAAAAAGGCGGTCTCGAGAAGCCGGCCGATCCCGAGATCTTCGCGCGCTTCGCGCCGAGTTTGATCGCTCATCAGGATCGCATCCGACGGCCAAGCGAATCGGTCTCACTCGACTACGAAGCGGAGTTGGCCGATATCCGTGCAGAGCACGGGAACGTCCGCACACGGCCCGGTTGTTTGAACGTATTCCCGCCGATATGCGGCACCCCGTTCGTCAGTACCGGACTGCGGCATAACGGTAACAGATCCATTCCTTACCCGCGTACTGATTTTGCACCGTGTCAAGCACACGACAGCCGTTGTTTTCAAGCAAGGAGATCACCTTCGGCTTGCGGATACCATGCATGTCCATGGATGGTCCGGTGCGCAAAATATGCTTACGGTAAATCTCCTCGTACAGGATGGCTAGAATACGACCGGCAATGCTCGATAAGCTTCGATCTGGCAATTGAAAAACGAGCAGACCGCCCGGCCGGAGCCGCTGTGCCATGCACCGCAAGTAGCGCTTTGCGAAGCGCGGCGGCATATGCTGCAAAGTCGCGCATGAATAAATCAGGTCGAAATCTTTGACAAGAAGATGACACAAATCCGGGTTCGTGTTCTCGACGAATGTGCAGTTTGGAAGATGCGCGCAATAGCCCCGCGCCAAGTCCAGCATCACTGGAGAGATGTCTACTCCGTAGACCTCATCGAAATGGCCCGCGAGAGCGCCCGTGAGCCGACCTACTCCGCAGCCGAAATCGAGCGCGCGTCGGTGAGATATTTCGACACCAAGCGTCCCGATGTAATGCATCAGATCGTCGATTTCGTGTCTTCCTGTCTCAAAGAACGCACATTTGTCCCATCGGCGACCTCTCTTCTCCGGGTGCGTGAGGACCGCCCACAGCGGATCGGCCTCAGCAAATCGATCCCAATCGCTCCGAATGCGTCGCAGCGTGCGGTACATCACAGACGATAATTATATCAATTCTCGGTAAAGCAGAAGCACGAATCGGCGTTATGACGTGTGGAGAATGAAGCCACTCTCTGCGCCGGGAAGGCCTGGAGAGCCGGTAATCAGCGCCCGCTCGGATGCGGCTTTCACGCGTTGCGTCGAGTAGCGTTCCGCGAGCCGGATGATACCCAGGCAGCCCCGATAGCCCATCTCCGGATGCGGCTTGTCGGCTAGTAGGCGCTCGAACAGACGAGCGGTGTTCGAGCCGATGGCTTGTGCCCAGCGCACCGTCCGCGATGGTGTTCATTCCAAGTGAGCCTGGTGGGAACGCGGACGGTGCTCGGAAATCGTGACGGCATGCTCATGGCCGTGCGCACGCAGGTGTGACGCCACGCGTTGGCTCTTGTGGAAGATCTCGATGGTCGGCGGCGTCGAGCGTACCTCTACCAGTTCGTGAACCAGGTTGTATGGAACGCTGTAGTAGCCGCCAACGCCGGTACAGATCGCAGAACCGGCTGTACTGGTAGCCGTCCGGGTTTGCCTGCCGGTACTCCTCCCAAAGCAACTGTTGTGTTACGTGTGGATGTTGCTGCCGCTCCCGGTGAAGCTCGGCGAAGTCAGGCGTGGGAAGCAGAGTCGGGCGACTGCGCGGTGGTCCGCCGAACAATGCCGTTTCCAAGCGGTCATCGTCCCACTCGGGTCCGAGCGGCCACGTAATCTTGGGACCCTCGGCTCGTTGCAAATACTCATGTGCGGTCCCGAGGCCAATGGAGCAACTTCGGGCGATCGCTCGCAGCCCCCCACCTCAAACTTCAATCGAAGAACTTCTTTGATCTTGCGCACGGGCAATCTCCTCGCTGGCAAGCTGATCCTCCCTTTCGAGGGGAGGCTGCCTGCCATTGTGTTGTCCAGCGCTACTACGTGCCTGTGGAAATCATTTCGGCGAAGCCGAACGCAGTTACGGGATTGGCCTGAAACTGTTCGGCTTCATCCCGGAACCGGTGTTCACATTCATCCCGGAACACCGTTCGGGATCATCCCGGAATCGCTTTATCTTGCCCCGGATTCCCTATCGTAGAGCCATGATTCAAAAGGAGGAAGCCAATCGGCCTCCATTCTCTAGGGGAGGAGACTCTATCCTCCCGGCACTGCCTCCGTGCAGGGCACAACCGGAGGCGCGGAGCTGAGCCCTCAAGCGTGGGGCCTTATGAGCATACTGGCCGTTTGTGCTATCACCTCGACGTTCCTGGTGGCCGGTTGGCCGGCAGTGAAGAACGCGTCTCGCCGCACGGCCGGAATCAGTCGAACGGAGCGCAGCGCAACCTAACGCTAGTCGGTGTCCCAATACGCGATGAGCCTTCCCATGGTGAACATGGCGGTCCAAAGCACTAACGACAGGATCGCGGCGATCTTGGCTTTGGTCGGGACGACTGGTGATTGATCGAGCTCCTCGGTCTTGGTGTAGACGATTGGGCGGAAGATCTGGCCGTGCACGAGAATCAAGCCCAGAATAATCATTTTTGTCCAGAAGTAGGGATTGGGCGAGTACTTTTCCGCCTCGCAGGTTGCGAGAAGCAAGCCCGTGCCGATCATGATGACTCCCCCCACGCGTTTCCAGGGACGGAAGCTACGGATCATGTCTGTGATCGTCACGCTCTTATAGGTAAGCCCCAGAAGACGCAGGTTTGTGATCAGGATCATACCGCCGAATAACGCGATGCACAGCAGATGAGTAGACATCACGATCGGATACGCCAGCACTGATTCGCTGAAGTTGGAGAGAAAGCCGATGCTTTGGATGGAATGAGCGATGGACACGCCGGATAGCCTCTATGCTTTTTAGATAAGGAACCCCGTGAAGAGCCCGCCAAACACGACGGCCGCCCAGAGCAGGAGGGATATCCCTGCGACCCATTTGCTCAGGGTAGGCGATGGATTTTCCATGGTCGCTACCTTTCTATGGACGGTGAAATTGTAGATGAGTGCCGCTGCCAGAACATACATCTTGATGGGAAAAACAAGGTTCACCAGGTAAATGTCGGTCTGAGATAGGAACAGCGCCAGGCCTGAGAAAAACACCAAAATCAGCGCTACTATGGTCCATGGCTCCGAGTACCGCAGAATCCTCGCTGCGGTCTCGTGCCGCAGCCCGAAGTTCAACATCCGGAAGTCCACGACTGCGATGGAGCCCACACCTACGGCAAACCCGCCGATGTGGACACACTCGGCCAGCGCAAACGCCCAATCGGCGCTATTGAGCGCATCCGCTATCGCATTCTGGAGAAGCATCTCTCTATCCTCTTTTTCGATGAAGCGAAAAAGGGTACCACGTACTTGCGTGTGTTCCTATAGGGAAATGGCCAAAAAGCGGTCAATTGCGGTCACTGACCGGTGAGTGACCACGTGCTTTCAGCAACTTAGCAAATACGTGTAGACTCGGTAGCGTAGCCGCCCTGGGTCGTATTGTCGTGTCCACCCTACCGTTCTGCGGCTGGCGGATAGATGAGGTTGAGTTGTGTCTTCCTCACCGCAGTGCATACCGAGAGGGAGTTCCAAGGTGCCCCGTCATCTTAAGCCTTGTGAAGCGCTCTAAGCACAGCAGCGCCGATTACAGCCGAGGGCCCCGACCTCACATTCCGCATCCGCCGCGGGAGCTACCGTCTGGAAGCAACAAAGCCTGCGGAGACCTGGCCGGCTCCCGTATTGAGGTTGTGTTGCACGATGACGGCCCTTTTTCGGTGACGCACGCTTGCCAGGAACTGAAATACCATCCGTTTGAGCCGCCAGTTCCTATCCCGAGGCGCCCCTTGCGCACACGGCCCGTCCCCGCGGCGCATCTCCACGTCAAAGGGCCTGGATGCGAAACTTTCTGAAGCGGCCAAGCTGGCTCCTGTAAATTGATCAGCGTCCGAGGCTGGTTGCCAAACTCGGTGAAGTGCCCATCATGAAGGTGCCGCCGTTCTTTGGATCGGGCGGCTTCCAATTCGCGTCCCGAAATCCGTAGACGTTGTAGACACCGCTCCCCGCAGCGATCCGATCTCTACAGTCGACTCGGTAGAGGTTCCCGCCAAAGGCAACGATCATATGATTGCCGGTGAGTTCCCCCACCCGTTCCAGGCCAAGCTCAGGATGAGGCGAGAAAGTCAGCACGTATCGGCCGTGCCCGGGAACATAAATCCAAAACATCGTGCCTTGAACCGTATCGGGAAAGGCGGTGGAATTTTGCGTCGCTCCGTTTACGCGGAGCCGCGGGTTCTTTAGCGTGAACTCGGCAGTCTCGTCGTAAAAGTCCTTCGGCGCGCTTATGCGGGGCTCGATTTTGCCCTTCCGGGCGAATTGAATGTAATCGATCAGTTCAACGCCTTTTTCCGCCGTAGCGAGATGCACGGAAATCTCGTCGCCCTATTTGACGATCTGGGGAGCCAAATAGGGCGCTGGCGAGGTGACCAGCCAGTTTTCCTTCGGAGGCAGGTTGTCCGGTGGCGGCCCGGCCGCGTCGGAGAAGGTGACTCGTAGCGAATGAAGGTCCGGAAGCCATTCCACCGTGAGCAAGTAGCTTACATAAATGTGACGGAAGTAGTCGCGGATGAACCGCTCGATGACGGTTCGGCGCCACTCTCTGTCCAGAATGTGGAAGTCTGCATAGACGCTTTCCGAGAGGCTAGACGTATTCAGCCGCGCCACCCAGGTATCGAACCAGGCGACTCCGTCAGGCAACTCCGATGGGTTCGAAGCGCAACTCGCCGGTGCCTGCACAGTTCTACGGCCAGGACAGTCGCTGCCCTGCGGCGGAGCGGCGAACAACTCCGCGGAGTTCGTAACGAGGCTTGCACCGTACTGCCCGGATTGCGCTAGGGCCAGCGCCACGCCGGCCAGCCACACAAAGAGCCCCAAGAAATGGTTTCTAGTCGCCACCAAATTCCCCACCCAAAATCAGAATGTGAGTTTTAGAGCGATCTGCACCAGGCGCGGCGGCTGCGCCTTGATGACATAACCGAAGTTGGAATCAAGAATCTCCCCCTGCACTGAGTTGGGACCGAAGAAATTCGCATGGTTGAAGGCATTGAACGCCTCGAAGCGGAATTGCAGGCTGCCTCTCTCCCGGACACGGAAGTTACGTAGCACGGCCAGATCGGAGTTAATCATGCCCGGCCCAAAGAAAGAACGCCGAGAGGCAGTTCCGGGCTCGCCCAGCGCATTTTGGGTGAATGCCGCAGGGTTGAAGTACGGCTGCCCGTTGCGCGGGTTGGAGTTGATATCGAGCGGCAGACCGTCATAGTCCGGTGTATCGAGATAGTGGTTGTTGACGCCGTTGGGGCTGCTTCCCTGCAGAGAGTTGTCGCCATCGTCGTGCAACGTCACGGGGAAGCCCGAGCTTATGCGGGTGATTCCGCTAAGCTGCCAGCCGCGCGTCATAGACCGCCAGTGGGTGGAAAAACGATCGAAAGGAAGGTCTATCGTGTAGCTGGCGACAAAGTTCTGCGGGATATCAAAGGCCGAGAGAGCGCGCGTGCTTGAGAGGTTGTACGGATTGCCGGTGTCGGAGATGCTCGATGCCTGATCGATGGACTTGCTCCAGGTGTAGTTGAGAGCGAAGTTATAGCCCTTGCCCGCGTGGCGAAGAACAACCTGAAGGGAATTATAGTTTGAGTTGGCGACGGTCCCGTCGTAATCGTCGTTTGCGTAGTCACCAGTGACTCCAAGAAGGCCCGTGCGCGTCCCATTAATCGTCTGGCCATTGGCCAAAAGGTAAGTATTGTTCTCAAGGCCCGGGCCACAGGGCTGGGTGCCCGGCGCAAGAATCGACCCCGGCTGACCATAAGGAACGCTGAGTTGGAGGCACAGCGCCGGGTTGCCAGGATCGGCCGAATAGACCAGCAGCAGATGGTGCGCCTGCGAACCTACGTAACTGATGCTGAACAGCGTATTCTCTGTGATCTGGCGCTGGATCGAAAGAAAGTAATTCTCGGTATAAGGATACGTGTCCCACGGTTCCGGCGTTGTCATGCCGGCCTGCGGCAAGAAAATCGAAAAGTCCTCGTTGTCCGGATGGCTGGGAGTGTGACCGCTCAGAACCGGAAACGCGAATGGATACGGATTGCCGAGGAACTGGCCAGTCGCAGCCGCCACGTACGGCTGGTCAAACAGCGGCGGCGCCGGGCTAGTGTAGCTCAAGCCGTAGGGAGGCTGTGGCTCGTCGATCGCCATGACGTTGCCCTCGATCACGGACATGAAGATGCCATAGCCGGCGCGGATGCTGGTCTTGCCCGGGCCGCCGACGATCTTTTTCAGGAATCCAGGCCCACTGTTTGGCGACCATGCCAGGCCGACACGCGGCGTGAAGCGGTTTTTCGACGGTACAAGCGTGTCCGGAACGCCGGGATCGCCGGGATAGACCAGCCCCAGCGGCGCATTCGGATAAACCTCCGACTGCTCGCCCGGGATGTACGTAGGAATCTGGTTGTATCGTTCCGACCAGAATTCCATGTGGTCATAACGCACGCCGTAGTTCCAAGTCAGATTCGATTTAATGCGCCAGCTATCCTGCAGGTAAGCCCCCTGATATTTGTGCCGTATATAGTAGGACTGCGAATCCTGCTGGTTGAAGTATTCCGGCGTGCCGATCAGGAAGTCGGCGAAGTCGGACCCGGTTTCCTGTCCCTCAAAAGTGAACGAACCGTTGAATATCGCGTCTGGATTGACGCCCACCTGCTCATAAGTCCCCTCGAAACCGGCTTTGAGTGAATGGTCGCCCATGACTCGCGAAAGGTTGTCGTTCAGGCCGTAGGTATTGTTCGCCTGCTTCAGATTGGTGATCGGCAGCCCTATCGTGAATGCATTGAATTCGACATTCTCGATGCCTTCGATGGAGGGCGCCAGGGGGTAAATCCCGGTCGTGTGTGCACCGGTAACGAAACCCTGGGATGCCAAACTGGGGCCAACCCCCCCTTGAGGCTGCCCGACATTGTTGGAGTCCCGCATAAAGCTCAGGTGAAACTCGTTGACCATGGTTCCGCCAAAGGCCTTCGTGTTGCTGAAATTGATGAGTTGGCCCCGGCCGAGATTGACGGCGTTGAAGCCTGGCACTGTGGCGCCACCCTGGCCGGACGGATAAGGATTGTTTACCGTGAAGTCATCAATGAAGTAGTAGGCCGAGAACACGCCGTAGCGGTCCGTATTGGCTTCGAAGCGAAAGCTTCCTTTGTCGTCGCGGGTGGTCTCTCCGTCTGCCGCGGTTGAAAATTCATTGGAACCGACGTTCGGCTGTGGGATGTATTGCAGCAGGTTCTGCGCCGGAGCCGACCACGCCGACTGAGGAATGATGCCATTGGGGAAAACCTGCGCGTATGGCTCGCCGGAGGTGACGGTGTAGCCGAGCTTCTGGGAAAGCAGATTGGCGATATAGGGGCCGCTGACCGAACCAGTCAGATTTGCGACACCGATATCGCCTGCGCGCTCCGCCAATGAGGGGACCGCGATCAGACCGGTGTCAATTCCCTGGTTGCTGCGGGTTGCCTGATAATCGCCGAAGTAGAAAATCTTGTTTTTCCGGATCGGGCCTCCGACTGTGCCGCCGAACTGGTTCTGGCGGTAGAAACTCCGGTCCGGGGAAAAGAAGTTGCGGGCGTCAAGATCGGTATTACGCAGAAATTCGAAGGCGCTGCCGTGTATGGTGTTCGCGCCCGATTTGGTGATCACATTGACGATGCCGCCACTGTAGTTTCCGAACTCGGCGTCGAAGTTGTTGGTGAGGACCCGGAATTCTGCGATCGAGTCGAGATTGGGAATAATTGTGGTTCCCCCGTTCATCAGCTCTTTGACGTCCCCGCCATTCACGAGGTAGCCGTTGGCGTCTTCGCGCTGCCCGCTGATCGACTGGTTGCCGGCGTTCAGCCCGCCGGACGGCTGTATCTGAACCGAGGCCCCAGCCATGATGACTGAATCGGGAGTCTGGGTGGACATGGGGACAATGCCGGGCTGGAGAGCCAGAAGATCGGTGTAACTCCGGCCGTTGAGCGCGACCTCAGTCATCGTTTTCGCGGCTACCACGTCTCCCATTTGGGTGCTGGCCGTCTCAACGTGAACCTCCACATCGGTCGCGGTGCCGCTGACGGTAACCTCCTCCTTCTGCGCCGCCAACTGCAGGGTCATGTTCTGGGTGATATCCGCATTCGTATCAACCACCAGTCCGGTTCGTTTTTCCGCCCGAAATCCCTTCGCCTGAAAGAGGATGTCGTAGGTCCCCACAGGTACGGTGGCAAAAATGTAGTCCCCGTGCTCATCGGCAGTAGCTCTTATCTCGCTTCCCTGCGCGGTATTCGTGATACTGACCGACACCATAGGGATACCGGCGCCGGTGGGATCTGTTACTGTTCCGGCGATCTTGCCGGTCACCGCAGCGTCGGCTGCTCCTGCGCAAGCCAGCGCCAAAAGGACCGCCATGACACGCGAACCTGCGCGGAAGCGAAATGATACGAAGGAAGACGCCTCTCTGGATTTATGATTGGTTAGTTTGTAAATAACTGGTGTTATTGGCATTTGCTCTTTGTGAGATGAATTCCATGGATCTACCTGGTCAGTATTGCGGTTTGCACCTTGGCCTTTGCGGAGTCACCCCAGGCAATCAACGTCTCCGAGCCCGCCCGCAGCAGCTGGGGATAGCCGAGGCTCTGACGCGAGCCTTCGGCGACCTGTAATACGGGTCCCATCGCCCCCGCTGACGAGACGAAACGGACTTTGACGCTCGCTGATTTTTCTCCTTCTTCGATCCAGGAAACAATGGCTCCGTCATCGGTTAGAGCCGTCGAGGCGTAGCCCTGCGCATCCTTCGTACTAACCACAACGGGTTTGCCGAACGTTGTCCCCGCGTCCGATGAAAATATGATTTGGACGCGGGGATTATCGCTCGCCTCCGTATACCATGCGATCGCCACGCGGTTGTCCTTCGCCGAAGCTGAAGCCGCGTTAACCGGGCACGCATTGATCTGCCATTGATCCGGATTCAGGATCTTTGACGAAGACCACTTGCCGTTCTCGAATCGGATCACCGCAATGTCCCGGATGTCTTGGGGCGTGTGGTCGCGGTAGGCAACTAGAAGGCCCTTGGCCGTCTTAACCACCGAGGTCGGACAACACGAACAGACGTCGGAATCGAGTTCCTCCTCGCGAATTTCCTTGCCATCCGCGCCGATGATCGTGCGCCGCAGGGAGACCGGACCATCCTCTCCCTTGAGCGCTTGCAGCCAGAAAATAGACGCCTCGTGGGGGCCGCTGGCGACCATCGACGCCAACCCGTGCTGGACGGGGCTATGGTCATGATGCGCCATCACCGGTTCGCTCCAGTGAATCCCGTCACGCGAACTAGAGACCAGAATGTCCTCAGCGTCCTCCTCTTTACCCTTCTCAATCCAGTGAGCCAAGATGGTCCCGTCGCTCAGGCTCACTAGTTCAGGCAGTTCGGCAGGATGCCGCCAAAGATGCCGGCCCGCGACTATTGTGCGAGCCACCGACCACGCGCCCGCGCGCCGGATCGCGTACTTGAGGGTGTAGGAGTCATTGCTTTGTTCTACCCAACTGAGGAGCAGATTCCCGTCCGGGGCGATCCCCCAGTGCGACTGCAGACTGCCCTGCATCGATGGATTCGGGATCGCCTCCAGTTTGAGCGCCTGCCCAAAAACGGGCAGCGCCAACGCGAAAATCAACAACTGCCTCATTTGCATCGGTCCGCGAGATTTGGTTTCTCGCGATATTTGTCGTGGCAGGCCGAGCACGCGTTGGTCAGGGCGTCCGCGGCTTCCAGGATTTTGTCCTGATTCTTTGATTGCGCTGCCGCGTATGACAATATCGCGGCGTCACGAAGTCCTTGCACGAACTTGGGCCAGTCCGGGTTGCCAATGGGGACGGCGATCCCGTTTGAGCACTTGCGTCCAGGCAGAATCAGGAGGTTCGCGGCCTCATCCATGGCCAAGGCACTGTTTTCCACAGCCGTCCATTTTCCGTAGCTGCTCGCCAACAGGTCTGTGGCCGCAGCAGGGTCCTTCGCTTCCGGGAACTTTGCAGGATCATCACTTTGGGCAGCGAACACGATGTTTGACGCTGGATAAATGATGCCGCGCATAAGTTGGGCTAGAGTGGCATCGACTCGCGCCGCAGATCCCTGAGCCGATCGAGCAGGCGGCTGGCCGCTCAGGCCGGCCGGTATACCGCAAACAATCAAACCGATCCCGAGGACTACGGCCGTCCGACGAGATGGACAGATAACGGTCGGCTTCACTTGTGCCATGGTTTCGACCCTAACACGGCGCGGGCTAAAAACCGTGTCTTTCAGGGTCATTAGGCGGTCAGTGACCGGATAGTGACCTTATGGTTTCAACAGCTTGAGATCGGAAGCCGACATCTCGTAGTGCCGCATGAAGGCGTTCAGCAGCCGTCGTCACTGACCGGAACGTTACCACCAAGATCTCGCTCCTGCGCACAACCGATGGTAAGCTGGCTCTCATGAAGACGTGCTTGGTCGTTTTCATAGGGTTTGCTCTCTTGGCGATCCCCGCCGTTGCCCACCACTCCTTCTCCGCGGAATATGACCGCAACCAGCCGGTCACGCTGCGTGGTACGGTCACGCGCGTAGAGTGGACGAACCCCCACGCGATGATCTATCTTGACGTGCCTTCTCCTGCTGGGAAGGTCAAGAATTGGGAGTTCGAACTCGGTAGCCCTAATGGTTTGATGAGGATCGGCTGGAATCGCTACTCGCTCAAGAAAGGCGACGAGATCACCATCAAAGGGTTCAGAGCCCGGGATGGTTCTAATTTGGTGAACGCCAACCTCGTTATTCTTTCCGACGGAAAGTCCGTGTTGAATCCCTTATCGTCGGGCGGTGAGGGATCAAAATAGTTTACACAAGTGCACTTGGAAAAGACTCTGCTAGCAGCTCTGCTGCTGATTGCGTTGCGGGTCGCTCTCGCAAGCGGCCACAACGTTTCGAAGCGGGATGCATCGTTCGTTCAGTCGAATCATGGCCCGGCAATCGCTTCGTTCTTCTACCTGGGCGCCAAGGACATCGCACTGTATGATGACCTTGCATTTCTAGTGGGCGTGATTTTCTTTTTATACAGGATCAAAGACGTGGTTTCTCGCGTCGGCCTCTTCACGGTCGGCCACAGCATAACGCTCCTGCGGGGAGTGCTCGGAGGGATACGCGCCAATCCCTACCGTATTGACGCAGGCGTCGGCTTGTCCGTCGTTGATAAGGCCTTCGATAACATGGGAGGGGTCAACCAGCTACTGGGTTTTGAGCCGAACACAAAGGCCGCGGTGTTGATATTCGGGCTCTTTCACGGGTTTGGGCTCGCTACCAAACTCCAGGAACTGGACTTGGCGACGAACGGGCTGGTGCAGTCTGGTCAGCTTCAATGTCGGCGTGGAGATCGGGCAAGCGCTAGCGTTGACTGCAGTTTTGCTGCTGCTGCGCTACTGGCGGATTGACAACCGCGGAAGAGTAGCAAGGGGTCCCGATGCGAAGAGAGATTAAGGCGAAGTGACCGGTCACTGACCGCGACGTGACCTCCGTTTCCTTGGCGCTGTGGGCGGTTGATGCTAGCCTCGACCGGTAGCCTTGTCACAGACGCCCAAATCCCGCTGGCTGCTGCTCGCCGCGCTTCTAATGCTGTGCATGATCGGCGGCCAGGTAGTGCTCGGCTGCGATTGCTACGATTACTCCAACGGCGTGCCTCATACGGACCATGCCGACTGCGGCTGCCTGGGATGCGGCTGCTGCGGTTTCTGCACTACTCAACCTGCCCGCGCCGAGATCACTTTGGCGTTAAATGAACCAGCATCCATCCTATGTTCCCCGGCCATTTTGCAGGGAATCGCTTTCCCTATCGATCAGCCTCCACGCTCCTAGCGAGTCCGCTCACATTTCGGACCTGCTCGTTTCAAGGAGAAAAGGATGCGATCGATCGCCGTGCTCCTGGTGTGCGCCGCCGCGGCTTGCGCACAAGATCCATTCGAGATTCATGTTTACGAATATGATCCGATGCCGCTTGGTTCTTTTAGCTACGAAGCTCACCTTAACTATATCTTGGACGGAACGACCGCCTTCAACGGGAGCGTGGCGCCGACCCAGCATCAGTTTCACTTCACCTCGGAATTGACTGCCGGCTTGAGCGACTCATTCGCACTCGGCGCAATGTTGCTGACAGCGGTGCGGCCGGATCAATCGCTCGAATACGCGGGTTGGCGCGTCATTCCCCACGCCTTCGTTCCTAAGTCCTGGCGCTTGCCGTTCAACCTCGGAGTCCTGGCCGAGTTCTCATTCGAACGGAGGCTATATGAGGAGGACACACGACACCTGGAACTGCGGCTGGTAGTCGAGAAGCACATCGGGCAGCTGCAACTGGATGGTAATCCCGTTTTCGCACGAGCCTTGACCGGCCCCGTGACCAAGGACGGATGGGGATTCGAGCCCTCGGGCCGGATCGGGTGGCAACTTTCGCGCCGATTCACGCCAAGCATCGAGTATTACAGCTCCTGGGGATGGCTTGACAATCTGAGTCCTTTCCACCAGCAGGTCCACCAGTTTGTGCCGGGTGCGGATTGGAGGATCAACGACCGGCTAATGATGAACTTCGGCGCTGGGTTCGGGATCACCGGAGCGGGAGACAAGATTTTCTTCAAGAGCCGCTTTGAATGGTCGTTCGGGAAGACGCCGCCAGGCAGTCACTGACGCGAATTCGCCGTGTCTGATACCACCATGTGACCGCCACGGCGATTGTTTTTGAAGCCTGCCATGATAGCCTCCTTCTATTCGCTGCGCAGGTGCTTAACTATGGGCCAAGTCCTTGCTCGGATACGCAAATTCGCTATCTTCTGCCACCGCTGGATGGGGCTCGCCTTTTGCGTCTTGTTTGCGTGGTGGTTCGCGTCCGGAATCTTCATGATGTACTGGGATTTTCCGAGCGTCAGTCAGGGCGACCGGCTGGACCACGCAGACCCAATCGATGCGAGCCGCATTCGTTTTTCTCCGGAAGAAGGGTTCGCCAAACTAGGGGTGGACGCTTCCCCCGCAAGCGTGCAGTTGGCGATGCTTGACGGCCGTCCCGTCTATCGATTCACAATGGCAGGTGGGCGCGGGCGGGGCGGCGGAGCGGCCCCTCCCAGGGGCTCGGTCGGTCGCGATGCGCCGGCTTCCATGGCTGGCTCAGGCAATTCCGCGAAGACCAGCGCTGGCGATATCGGCGGAGGATTCAGGGGCGGCCGGAGGAGTGGAACAGGGGGCCGCGGAACGAATGCACAGGATGAGTTTGGCAATGGGTTCGGCCGTGGTTTCGGCCGCGGTCGCAGAAGCGGGCGGAGAACCGCAGGTGGAGGCGTTACCCCCTCTAACGCCTCCGATTCTGCCAGTATCTCGACAACCCCGCAGGACGGAGTGGCGGGATCAGGGAGAAGTCCCGCCGCGCCCCGTCCCGAAGTAAAGAAGGCTCCTTCCGTAGCGGGCAAGGGCGCACCAACACCAGCGCTGCGGTCGGCGGGAGGGCGTGCGGGCGGACAAACGATTGTTTACGCCGACGACGGCTCGGTCCAAGGCGAGTATTCGAACGATTTGCTTTTGCGCCTTGCGTCGCGTTGGACCGGCCAAGCGGGGAGTTCCGCCCGCGTTCAAGAGGTGACCGCAGTCGATCAGTGGACAATTGGCCTCCGAAGCCAGCTTCCCCTATGGAAGTACACATTTCCCGACGGACAACAGCTGTATCTCAACCAGCGCTCCGGGGAGGTGGTCTAATACACGACGCTGGGTTCGCGAATCGGCGCGGAGCTCGGGCCAATTCCCCATTGGATCTACTACACGCCATTGCGGGTCAAGCAAAAGCTCTGGAGTAACTTGATCATTTATGCCTCCGGCATCGGAACGGTGATGGCGCTGCTGGGACTGTGCGTGGGAATCTCCCTTTATTCGCCCTCCAGGCGCTACGTCTTTGGAGGTGCTGCCTCAGGAGTTCCCTATCGAGGAAAGAAGCGTCTACACATGACCTTGGGCCTATTCTTCGGCATCGTGGCGTGTACGTGGGCCTTTAGCGGAATGCTGTCGATGGACCCGTTTCCCGTCACCAATCGGCGAGGGCCGGGAGGGAACGACCGGACGGTTAGCTTTCTCGGACGGATTCAAGCGGTCCTCCGAGTGCGGCGGCTTGAGATGAGCGAATACGCCGCCAAGCCGCCTCTGACTGCGCTGGCTGAGTTGGGAAACTTGAGGGTGAAACAACTGGACTTCACTTCTTTCGACGATCAGCCAATATACGTGGCCGCGCTGAATTCCCATGAAACCCGGATCGTTCCCGTGCACGGAGACCCTCACACGGAGTACGATCGGGAACGAATCTTTGAGATGGTTAGCGACGCCGCACGGCCTTATGACGTCGTCGACAAACACGTGCTGACGCAATACGACCGTTATTATCTGGACCGCCATCGCCAGCAGCCTCTACCAGTCCTATTCATCAAGCTGAACGACCCTCAAAATACACAACTTTATATAGACCAGAGAACCGCGAGACTAGTGGGTGAGCATTCTGATGCCTCATCCTTTGTCACTCGCTGGCTTTATCACGGGCTTCACTCGATGGACTTCCCGTGGCTGTACAACCATCGCCCCGCGTGGGACATTGTCGTGCTGACTCTGATGCTGGGCGGGTTAGCCCTGTGCGTAACCGCGATTATCCTCGCCTGGGGATTGCTCCGCCGAAAGCTAACGCTTTCTGAGCGAGCTAATGCGCCGAGTTAGTCCCGTTCCGCGACCGTTGCTGGAACACCCAATCATAGAGAACGGGGAGCAGTAAGAGGGTCAAAACGGTCGAACTGAACAGGCCACCAATGACAACACTAGCCAGCGGACGCTGCACCTCGGCTCCGGTTGAGGTTGCGGTTGCCATGGGGATGAATCCAAAGCTGGCAACGAAGGCGGTCATCAGCACTGGCCGCAGACGGCGGCGCGCTCCGCCCAGCACCGCTTCCCGGGTTCCAAAGCCGGCCTTGGAAAGTTGCGTTATCGAACTTACCAGAACCACTCCATTCAGCATCGCTACGCCGAACAGTGCAATGAATCCGACTGACGCGGAAAGGTTGAGGTTCATTCCTCGAATCCACAGCGCCGCAATACCGCCGGCCAGGGCAAACGGAACGTTCCCCACCACCAGCAGCGCGAGCTTCGCCGAAGAAAACGTTAGATAGAGCAGGATCGCAATCAGCGCGATGACGACCGGCACAATCACCATCAACCGGCGGGTAGCGCGCTCCTGATTTTCGAACTGGCCTCCGTACTCGATGAAGTAACCTGTGGGTAGAGCGACCTCGCGGTCGATTCTCGACCGCACCTCCGCGACGAAGCTTCCCAGGTCCCGCCCGCGAACATTCGACATGACAACAATACGGCGCTGGCCTTCCTCGCGGTTAATCAGCTCCGGGCCGCGGTCAACCTCGATGTTCGCGACCTGTTCCAGCGCGACTTGCTCGCCCGCCGGTGCACGTAAGGTGATCCGGCGCATCGCGTCCGGATCGGTGCGGTACCGCTCAGGAAGCCGCAGAGCCACGGTGTAGCGCTTCTGGCCGTCGATGATCTCGGAGATGATGTCGCCCGAGCCGGCGCTTGAAACTGCTTCTTCGACGTCGGTGATATTAAGACCGTAGCGCGCCAATGCGCTGCGATCGACGCGAACGGACAGATCCGCCACACCTGATGTCACCTCCATCTGCGGCTCCGCGGCTCCGCGGACGGTCGAAACCGCGCGCAGCACTTGCTGGCCAAGCGTATCCAGCTCACGAAAATCCGGGCCAAAAACCTTGACCGCAAGATCGGCCCTCACGCCTGAGATGGTTTCGTCAATGCGCATCGCCATCGGCTGAGTGAAGTTGTAAGCCACGCCCGGGATGGTATCCATTACCTTGGCAATGGCCTCGATCAACTCTTCCTTCGAATGAAACCGCGTCCATGTGTTCATGGGTTTCAGGAGCAGATACGTATCGCCTTCATTGATGCCCATGGCTTCGGTGGCGAAGTCGGGCCGGCCGATCTTGATCACCACGTCAGCGATCTCTGGAATTTGGCGTAGCTTTTGCTCGATCCGCTTGCTGATCTCAACGGACTCCGTTAGCGACACGCCCGGAATCTTCCGAGTCTCCATTAAAATCGAACCCTCATCGAGTTTGGGCATGAACTCCGTGCCGATGAAGTACAGCGAACCCAGCGCGACAGCGAGAACCAGCGCGGCTGCCAACGTCGTAAGAACGCGATGCCTCATCGCGGCCGTGAGAATGCGCAGGTAACCCCGGCCAACAGGCGCAATCCAGCCGGTTTCCTCCGTGGAATGATTCGTGCCCCTCACTCCTTTACGGAAGCTAACGGAAGCCAGAGTTGGCACAAGCGTGAGGGCCAACAGGAGAGAACCGGCAAGAGCGGTGCACACCGTGATCGCCATCGGCCGGAACATGCGGCCTTCCATGCCCTGCAGAAACACAATCGGCAGGTACACGGCGACGATAATGACCACCGCAAAGGTCATCGGACGCGCAACTTCTTTTGCTGCGTGGCCCACCGATTCGAGCGGATTCTCCTTACCGTGCTGTTCGTGCAGACGATGGACGGAATTCTCCATCATCACCACGGCTCCGTCCACGATCATTCCAAAATCGATCGCGCCCAGGCTCATCAAATTGGCGCTGATGCCGAATAGGCGCATGCCCAGGAAGCTAATGAGCATCGAGAACGGAATGACCGCGGCAGTGATGAGCGCAGCTCGTAAATTGCCGAGGAAGATCAACAGCACCACGGTCACGAGGACGAATCCCTCGAACAGATTCCTTTCGACGGTGTGGATGGTCCCGTCAATCACATAAGATTGGTCGTAAAAGGGAGTGATCCTCACGCCCTCCGGCAGCCGGAGACTGGCGATCCGCTCCTTCACCTGCTCAATCAACCGCTTACCGTTTTCGCCTTTGAGCATGATGACCATGCCGGAGACGGTTTCGCCGTTCCGCAGCTTTGCGCCTTCCGGTGGCGCGCCTCCGATGCGCACTTGTGCTACATCCCGCAGCAGAACAGGAGTTCCGTTGCTGGATGCGAGGACGATGTTGCCGAGATCGCTGGGCGTGGTCGCGCGGCCGGCGCCGATCAACGTGTACTGCTCGGAAGCATGCTCGATATAGCCGCCGCCGAAATTCGTATTGTTGTCCTCGACGCGCTCCGTCACGTCGTGCAGCGTCAATTTGTACTGCGCCAGCAGCGCCGGATCCGCGACAATCTGGAACTGCTTCGTCTGCCCACCCCAAGCATTGATCTCGCTGACTCCGGGAAGTGTCCGAAGCTGCGGCTTGATCACCCATTCGTGCAGATCCTTCAGTTCCATGGGGCTCATCGGGCCGGTTAGCGTGTACTGATACAGCTCGCCGAAAGCGGTCGCCGGAAGACCGAGCACAGGTTGAACCCCGCGCGGAAGCGTCGACAAGATTTGCTGCAACCTCTCAGAGACCAACTGCCGCGCAAAATACATCGACACTGAATCGTCGAAGACGATCGTCACCATCGAAAGCCCTAGTTTTGACAGTGACCGGACCTCCTCTTTGTTGGGCAAGCCGAGCATGGAGCGTTCAATCGGATACGTCACGAGCTGCTCGACCTCGGTCGGCGGCATGGATGGTGCGTCCGTGACGACCACGACCTGATTGTTCGTGAGATCGGGGAAGGCCTCGACCGGGATAGTGTAAAGCGCGTAGCCGCCCCCGCACAACAATGCGAGGACGCCCAGGAGCACGAGCCAGCGGTGCGCCAGCGTCTGATCAATGATGCGGTTCAACATGGCGGTTAGTCGCTTTCCACGCTCGCTCTGAGAAGTTGGGATTTGAGGATGAAACTGCCGCGGACCACCACCTGGTCGCCTGCACTCAAACCTTCGAGAATCGGCGTCTTGCCGTCGACAGTTTCACCTGTCTTCACGGCGCGGAGGACAAAGCGGTCCGGGTTGGTGCGCACAAAAACGACGTCCTGGCCATCGATCTGTTGCACAGCATCCGAGGAGACCGTCAGCGCGGACTTTCCCGCGCCGACGGGAATCTCGGCGTCCGCGAGCATTTCTGGGCGCAGCCGGTTCTGCGGATTCTTTAACTCGATGCGGACCTGCATCATGCGCGTGGCCGGATCGAATTCCTGACCCAGATTGGTGACAGTTCCCGAAAGGCGGGTGCCATCGTCCGGAATTACGTATGCCTGCTGCCCCGTTCTCAACTTCGCGAGATCCTCCTGGCGTACGGACGCAAGCATCCACACATCGGCAAGGTCGCCGATCACAAACGTCACCGAATCCGGCTCTACCGTCCGGCCCGGAGTCACGTTCTTTTCGAGGATGAACCCGTCGGCCTGCGCAATGATCGGAACTTCGTCTTCGGTTTCGTCTTTGCGATTGGGCGTAGGCTCGGCGGGCACCTTCAAATCGTCTTCGAGAAGATCCTTGGTGCGATCCACTTCGATGGCCGCTCGCTCGACGGCCGCCTGTGCCGTGACCAGGTCTTGCTGAGTGAGCTCGACCTCTTGCGCGGAGCCAGCCTTCAATTCCAGCAATTTATTGGCCCGATCTAGATTCCGCCGCGCTTGCGCGGCGGCGGAGGAGGCACGCTCCCGCTCCGAGACAGCGGCGCGATACATCGCTCGGGTGTCGCGAACCTCGTCGGCGTGGAACCGCGCCAGGATTTGTCCCTTCGTGACGTGGTCGCCCAAGCCAGCATAGACCTTGGTCACTGAGCCTTGAGTTCGAACGCCCAGCCTCCAGGTACGGCTATCGTCGATGGCGATGACGCCCTTGACCCGCAGGTATTCGGGCTGGCGGGATAACGTGGCAGGCGCGGTCTCGATCATCGACGCGACCTGTTCATCAGGCGGGATGACCAATTCGTTTTTGACGGTTTTGGTTTGGGCTGGCTGTGCAGACGCAGCTTCGGTGGCTACCTCGTGCCGGCTGCAGCCGGTAAGGTAGCCAATGCCAAAAAGCAATAAAACAGAACTGTATCTCATTGTCCGATCCCTTCCGCGGCCTCTAACTTCGCGACGCTTTGCCAATAATCCGCCATGCCGCGCGCCCATGCGACTTCCGCGTCCATACGAGCGCGTTCCGCGTCCAAAAACCGTAGCAGATCGCCGCCGCCTTCCGCATACGCAGCCGATGCGATCTGCGAAATATTGGCCGCGTGCTGCCGCAGCGGTTCAAGAGCGTTCACAAGCTCGGCACGGCGCATTTGGAACTCTTCGAGCGCCGCGCTGTACTCCATCCGAATGTCACTTTCGAGCGCGGCCAGCATATCCTGACTCCGCCGGGTCTCGGCTTGGGCCGCCGCGCGGTTGCCCTGGTTCTTATCGATCAGGGGCAGCGTCACCCGCAAGGAAGCGATGGCGGTGTTCACTCCGTAGGTGGTGTCCGGCAGTTCCGTCCGTTTGTATCCATACGTGAGACTCAGATCCGGCCGAGCCGCCACCCCCTGAACCCGCGCGTTGGCCTCAGCCTCTTCCACGGCCGCGCGCGCGGCTCGAATCTCAGGGCGCTGCGCCAGCACCTGATCGATGCCCAGCAGTTGGATGTCCTGGCTGACTGTCAACG
The DNA here is from genome assembly GCA_030041495.1 of Bryobacteraceae bacterium. Taxonomy (GTDB): domain Bacteria; phylum Acidobacteriota; class Terriglobia; order Bryobacterales; family Bryobacteraceae; genus Palsa-187. The sequence goes on from JASHNT010000002.1 coordinate 146,920, forward strand.
GCTCCGTCAGAACAACTGGGGCGAATTGCGCTTGCCCCATCTGCCTCAACAGATCGGCGCGGGCCTTGTTTGCGTCGATCTGCGCAAGGTTCGCAGCGATACTGATACGTTCGTGCTCCAGTTGAACGCGGAGTAAGTCCTGTTCCGCGATGGCCCCTACGCTCAATCGCGCTGCATTATAGTCGACTGTCTTCTGGAAGTTGTCCGCCGCTTGTTTGAGTATGCTCTGCACCTCCTGCGCGCCTCGTGCGGCCCAGTATGCCAGTCTGACGTTCCTGATCACTTCCCAGCGGGCGGCATCGTAGTCGGCTTGCGATCGCACGATGTCCTTCGTTGCGGCGTCGATGCGCGCGGATCTCTTTCCCAAAATATCCAGGGGTTGGTTGATCATCGCCAGCGTGTCCACGTCACGCGTGTAGGTCTGGCCGGGCCGCAGGTTTTCGTTCTGGAACTGAAACTCCGGATTAGGAATGGCGCCAGCTTGTCTGCGCAGTGCTTGCGCGACGGAGACCCGCTCAGCGTTGGCTTTCAGGGACACGCGTGAAGCCAAGGCTTGGTCGATCGCCTCCTTGAGGCTGAGTCTGGCTTGCGCCCCGCATACGCCGCAGTTGAAGACGACGAGGGCAGCAGCGCATATCTGCGATAAATTTTTTGTTTTCAAGATTCACCTTCCAAGGACAGAACAACAACCTACGAGCCAGCACACGTCTCGCTGGGACACACAAATGGGGAGTCCTACGAAGGTTAGTAAGGAGGGGCGCGCGGAATGGAAGGGCTCGCGCCGGGAGGATCGTGAGCGCAAGGCTCAGCCGCTGCGCAGGGCACGGAAGCAGGCGTCAACATCGGCTCGACATCCTGCGTTTGCGCCAGAACGAACGGTGCAAGAGCTGGCGGTAGCTGGAGCACGAAGGTGTCGAGCACCTTTGCGGACGCGTGATCGTCTACATCATCAAAATGAGCTCCTCGCGCATCGTGGTCTGCCTCAATGCGGGCATGGCCGTAGGCGGTCCATAACGCATAAAAGTGCGCGTGCACCTCCGTGCCGTGCCCATCGTGAGTATGAACGTGCTGAAAGGGCGCTAAGGCGAAGGCGAGCAGCAAGGAGCCACACGTCTCAAGACCCAGTGCTTTTCGCAGCCAGTTCCTCATGTCACCTTTTAGTTCTTTCTAGCACGGTCGCGGCCGGGAATGTTTGTGCATGCAGCTTATTCAGAGGAGGATCGATATAGCCGATACCGCGGCCTGCACACGCGATGGAAGCCCACAAGACCAGGGAAAGTGAGGCGGCTACCTTGACTCGAATTGGTATTTCGGGAGCTTTATCGATTTCTTCCGTATTGTAATAGACGCTGCGGCGAAAGTACCATCCATGAAGGAACATCAGCGCGAGCAGGGTAATCTTGGTGCGGAAGAAAATGTTGTAGTAATACTCCTCCGCCTTCGAGCCCAGCATCAAGATCCCGCAAGTCGCAACGATGATCAGGCCGATGCGCTTGGGTACCCGCCATTGGCCCACGACGTCGCTTACGGAGCGATCCGTCATCGCCAAACCCAGTAGGCGCAGGTTGGTCAACAAGACCATCCCGCCGAAGAGCGCGATTGCCAGAAGATGCGTCGCCATGATCGCCGGGTAAACAAACCACGATTGCCGTAGTGCGGAAAAGAAGGCCGTGGCTTGCATCCACTGGGCAAAAGAGAGAATCATGCTGGGTTCTATCGGATCATGAGAAGATTCTTCAGGCTGAGGCCTTCGTTAATGAAAGCCAGAAAGATGCCGCCAAAAATCACTGCCGACCACAGGCCCAGCGAGATCCAGCCGACCGCTTTGGCTCGTCTCGAACCGGCGTCCTCCAGAACGGCGCTCCTGTGAATCGTGTAATTGAAGAGGATGGCCAGAAGCAGGAACACCATCTTCAGATCGAAGGCGACGTTCAAGTAATACATGTCGGGGTCAGAGGAGAATAGCAGCAACCCCGAAAAGATCATCACGATGATCCCTACCAGTGTAAATGCCGCCGTATCCTGGTAGAGCTGGCTGGGCTTCTGATGCGGCATCCCCCAATCGAGAAGCCGGAAGTCAACTACCGCGATTGTGCCCAACGAGAAGGTGAATCCAATGATATGAATACACTCAAGGATGGGGAACGAGAGTTCCGAGTCATTAAGTGGGTTGTGGATAAACATTAGAGCATCTTCTTTTCAGTGTCCCGGCGGGGGCCCCACGGCGACGAGGAGCTACTTCAGATCGGGCAGCCTAGAGCCTATCACGGTCCTGAAAACTTCAGCCAGAAAAAGCGGTCACTATCAGGTCACTGACCGCGTAAGGCCGGTCTTAGACCGCAAACTCACCCACTCCATCTTGAATCGCCTGTAAAACGGGTAGTACACTTGGGCGTCGTTAAGATTATTTAGCAAGGACGAAGCCGCGTTGGTCTGGGGGCTTCTATTCCATCCACAATCGCCGGAAACGGAAGCGATCGCGAGCTTGCTGGCCGATGTACTGGTTCTATCGGCGGCGGTCTTCTCACTCGTAGCCGCGCTGGTTGTCGCCAGCCTAGTGCGTCCCAGGAGGGCTCGCGGAGAACCGGAAGGTCGCCGCATCTTGGATGCAAAGGCGGCGCGGGCCCGCATCGAGGCTATCTGGACTTGCGTTACAGTGATCGTGCTGGGCGGGCTCTTCCTTCTGACCGTCCGTGCCATGGCTAAAATTGACGCCCCTCTCGAACCCGGTACCGCGCCCGACTTGGTCGTAACCGGTCATCAGTGGTGGTGGGAAGCGCAGTATCCGAATGGAGTGGTTACCACCGGCGAAATCCACATCCCCGCCGGCCATCGCCTGCTCGTGCGAATCGACTCGGCCGATGTAATTCACGATTTCTGGGTGCCCCAACTTGCCAGGAAGATGGATGCGGTGCCGGGGCTGGATGGATATATCTGGCTGGAGGCGAATAAACCGGGAAGATACCAGGGCATGTGCTCGGAGTTCTGCGGAGCTCAGCATGCCTGGATGCACTTTGTGATCATTGCGGACAGCGAGGCTGACTTTTCATCCTGGCTGAAGAGCCAGGCGCAACCCGCGACGCAGCCGTCCGGTAGCGCCGCCTCTGAAGGCGCGCGCCTATTCCTTGAGAAGAAGTGTGGGGATTGTCACGCCATCGCCGGGACCGCTGCCAAAGGCGGTAACGGACCGGATCTCACTCATGTTCTCAGCCGTGAATTTCTAGGCGCTGGAATTGCGAGAAATACCCCCGAAACCGTCGCTCTGTGGCTGACGAATCCTCAAGCGGCGAAACCTGGAAACCGCATGCCCGATCCGCACTTGTCGGATGCGGAAGCGTCTGCGTTGGCCGCTTATCTGGGGACACTCAAATGAGCGTGGGGAATTGGATTACCCGTGTTGATCACAAGCACGTCGGATTGTTCTACATCCTCTCGGCATTGGCCTTCTTTCTCGTTGGCGGAATGGAAGCGATGGCGTTACGCGCCCAGTTGGCGATGCCCAACCTCAAACTTTTGACGCCGGATCAATACAACCAGATTTTCACGATGCACGGCACCACCATGATCTTCCTGGTTGTGACGCCGGTGCTGATCGGGTTCGGCATTTACCTGGTTCCGCTGATGATTGGCGCGTCTGAGATGGTGTTCCCGCGTCTCAACGCCTTGAGCTTCTGGCTTCAATTAGCTGGGGGACTTCTACTGTACTTGAGCTTTGCGACCGGGCAGGCCCCCGCTGCAGGGTGGTTCAGTTATGCACCGTTGAGTGAGAAGCCATTTTCACCCGGTAAAGGATCGGACTACTGGGCTTTCGCTCTGTTACTGATCAGCGCAGCCATGATCATCGCAGCGATCAACCTGGCGGTCACGGTCGCAACCGCACGCGCACCCGGCATGACCATGCGCCGGGTTCCTCTATTCGTGTGGATGACCTTCGTCAACTCGCTCATGATCGTCTTCGCCTTGCCGGTACTGGATGCGTCACTGGTGATGCTGCTAGCGGACCGCCTGCTCCACGCTCGCTTTTTCGATGCGGCCCATGGGGGGTCTCCGCTCCTGTGGCAGCACTATTTCTGGATTTTCGGGCATCCGCAGGTCTACATTATGATTCTGCCCGCGTTCGGAATGATCTCGGAAATCATCCCCGTGTTTTCCAGGAACGCCATTTTCGGATACACCTCCGCTGCGCTATCCACGGTCGCCATCGCCTTCTTGAGCTACGGAGTCTGGGTGCATCATATGTTTGCCGTGGCCCTGGGCACAACGTTCATCTCCGTTTTCGCCGCAGCCAGCATGTTAATCGCGGTGCCGACCGGAGTGAAAATCTTCAACTGGGCAGCGACGATGCTTGGCGGCTCGCTTCGTTTGACAACCTCGATGCTGTTCGCTGTTGCGTTCCTTCTGGAGTTTACGATCGGCGGTCTGAGCGGAGTGGCTTTTGCCACGGTTCCGGTGGACTGGGAACTGACCGACACCTACTTCGTGGTCGCTCACATTCACTATGTTCTGTTCGGCGGCACGATCTTCGCCCTGTTTGCCGCTACCTACTATTGGTTCCCGAAGATGACCGGCCGCATGCTCGATGAAAAGCTAGGCCGGTTGCATTTCTGGCTGGTGGTCATCGGCTTCAACGGAACGTTTTTCGTACACCACATTCTGGGTCTGCTCGGCATGCCGCGCAGAATCTACACGTATGGAGACATCCCCTGGTGGGGTCCGCTAAACCTGATCTCCACTGTAAGCGCGGCCGTTCTCGTTCTGGGCATTCTGCTGTTCTGCACCAATCTGGTGGTTAGTCTTCAGCTCGGCGCTGTTTCTGGTGATGATCCTTGGGATGCCTGGACCCTGGAATGGGCTGCCAGTTCCCCTCCGGCGCGAAACAATTTCGCGGAGATTCCTGTCGTCCGCAGCCGAAGGCCTCTTTGGGACCTCAAGCATCCAGACGCCGCGGACTGGCTTCTGGAGGAGACTCCGGTCCAGGGAGGCGATTGATGCGACAGGCTGTCTATCTGGGCATGACGCTGTTCTTGGCGACCGAGTCCGTTTTCTTTTTCATGCTGCTGTTGGCATTCGTTTACTTTCGCCAGGCAAGCCACGGCGCCCCGGATCTGCCTCTCCACCTCGCCGTAATTTCGACCGCTAGCGTACTGACGAGCTGCTTCGCCATGTCGCGCGCTCGTGCCGGGAAGACCGCGTCGCAGGCCAGGGTTTGGATCGGAGCCGCTGCGCTATTCGGGTTGATTTTTCTGCTCGCACAGTGGCGCGCGTACGCTGTGCTTCTCCGCGATGGCGTCACCATCAGCGAAAGCCTGTTTGGAACCAGTTTCTTCACGCTCACGGGAATGCACCTTATGAACGTGATCGCAGGCGTCCTGCTGCTGGCGGGTTTGGATAGGCTTGCGCCTGGAAATCTTACAGCCCTTCGTGCGGCAGCCATGTTTTGGTACTTCCTGGGCGCGGTTTGGTGCGTCATCTTCGTCGTGGTGTATCTGGGGATTCGCGTATGACGCCGATGCAAACGCTGCTCGCAGCCTGGGACTGGGAACCATCAGTTGTGGCGGGGTGTCTCGGTCTGGCTTTGGGCTATGTGGCCGTGACCCGATGCTGGACCGTTCCACAAGGACGGGCACGCGCGTTGTACTTCTTCGGTGGAGTGACGCTTCTATTGCTCGATCTGGTTTCGCCTCTCGACGCGTTCGCTGATGGGTATCTGTTCAGTGCGCACGTGGTGCAGCATTTTCTCCTGTCCCTGGTTATTCCGCCGCTTCTTCTATTGGGATTGCCGCCGGCACTGGCCGAGAAGGCGCTTCGCCGCCCGGCTATAGCGGCGATCGAGCGCAGCGTTTCTGCTCCGCGGATCGCGTGGACCATCGGGATCGGAACAATGATTCTCTGGCAGGTGCCCGTCCTTTTCAACGCGGCTCTCTCTGACGACGGGCTGCACGTGGTGCAGCATCTCAGTTTCCTTGTGAGCGGAACGATTTTTTGGTGGCCCGTTTTGCACCCGTTGCAGGACCGGCGTCTGCCTCCGGTTCCGGCAGTTCCATACCTGTTCAGCGCATGCCTCTGCTGTACTCTGCTGGGTGCTTGGCTAGCCTTCGCGCCGCTGGACCTTTATCCTGCGTACCTTCACCCGCAAGACCAACTCGGCCTACTTGGCGCTCTCCGAGGCTGGGGGTTTTCGCCGGGAACAGATCGCCAGCTTGGTGGTTTGTTGATGTGGATACCGGGATGTTTCGTTTATTTGACAGCGATACTAGCGAATCTCGCGCACTGGTATAACACGTCGAGCGAGCAGGAGGTTCGAGGATGACCAAGATGGAGCAAACCCACACCAGAATGACTACGGCCACAAAAAACCCCGCGGTTAAGACCGCATGGATTCACCCCTGCGCAGTTTGTCTTGCGGCCTGCACCTTGGCGGTGATACTGCTGGGCGCAATCATTACGAGCAGCGAGGGCCTGCCCAGTGATTCCCCGCTTGTCCGAGCGCCCGATTGGACCTCATCATTGCATTTGGTAACTTCAATACTCGTCAGCTTACTCACCGTTGGCCTCTGCCTGTGGTTGGTGGTAAAGGAACGAGATTCTTGGCTGCGGATCGCCGCCGGCGCTACGCTTTTGGTCTGGCTGGCAGAGCTTGCACTGGGGGCCACAGCATCGTCGGTTGCGCTCTTTCATGCCTTTCTCGCTCAGTTGCTCATGACTGGCGCGGTTCTCCTAGCTGTGTTGACCTCAACGGCGTGGGATTCCCCGGGCGAGATATCGGGATCATCCTTCCGATGGCTCGCGCTGGTGATTGTGGTGTTGGTATTGTTGCAGGTTCTTCTGGGGGACGCGTACCGTCACCGGGCGATGGGTGTGATTCTTCACATCCTGAACGCGATGATCGTGGCCCTCGTAATTTTTATATCCGGGATGGTCCTAACGCGGAAATCTTCCGAACCAACGATGCTGCGGAGCGCAGCCGTATGGCTCATGGTCATTACCGGAATTCAGGTGATGCTCGGTTTCGCCGTGTTCATCCTGCTATTGATGCTCAAGGCAACTAATATTTCCGTCGTCGTGATTAGCGTGGCTCATGTTGCCACAGGAGCTCTGACCTTGGCCGCTAGCGTTGTCTTCGCGATTGTCGCCAGGCGCGACTCCGGCCGGCCTTCAACGGCTGGCGGAGGCCTTGAACCAAGTCCGAGCCAAGCTCAACCGTGACTCCGGCTGATGTTGCTGGATTGAGGTTTGTTGCGCGGGCTGCTTCGGCTCCCAGTATGCGATCAATCTTCCCATGGTGAACATGCCGGTCCACAGAACCAAAGAGAGAATGGCTGCGGCCTTGGCTTTGGTTGGGATAACCGGAGATCGATCGAGCTCCGCAGTCCGGTTGTAGACAATGGGGCGGAAGATCAGAGCGTGGATACCAATCAAGCCCAAAATCATCATCTTCGTCCAGAAAATGGGATTGGGCGCGTACTTTTCTGCCTCGGAGGTGGCCAGCAACAGGCCCATCGTAATCATGATGGCCCCGCCCAGCCGCTTCCACGGGCGCAGGCTCGTGACAACCTCGGTGATGCTGAGGCTTTTGAAGGTGAGCCCCAGCAGACGAAGATCCGTTATTAAGATCATCCCGCCAAACAAGGCGATGCAGGTGAGATGCATCGACAGTACGGCCGGGTAAACCAGTGACGATTCGCGGAAATCCGTGAGAAAACCAATACTCTGAATGGAATGAGCAATAGACATGTTGAACGCCCGTCCTAAAAGAATGCGATGAAGATTCCACCAAAGACGATTCCCACCCACATCAATAACGATGGGATCGCCACCAGCTTTTGCAACCCGGGCGATGAGGTTGGAGAAGTCGCCACTTTCCGATGGATCGTATAGTTGTAGACGATCGCTATGGCCAGGAGGACCATTTTCAATCGGAAAGCGGGATTGGGAATATAGACGAAGGTCTGTGAGATGAACAGCGTGGCCCCGGAGAAAATAATAAAGATAAGGGCTATAGTGGTCCACAACTCGGTGTAGCGCACTATCGCCGCTGGGGTCTCCTTCCGGAGCCCTAGGTTCAGCATGCGCAAGTCGACCAGGGCAATAGTTCCGACGGCGATGGCGAAACCGCCGATGTGAATGCACTCTGCCAGCGGAAACGCCCATTCGGTGTTATTTAGGGCATCGGCGATCGCGTTCTGAAGAAGCATCTGGTACAGTCCCCTTTGCTCAAACTGAGAAGGTGCGCCTGCGGCAGACTTGACCGCCTGCCAGGCGGACCACGTCCTCCGGTTCCGCTAATCAATAAAGCCTAGCACGCGTTTCACGTGTGTTCTTCGAAGACGCCCAATGACACGGTCAAGTCAAGGTCAGTGACCGGTGAGTGACCATGTCGTTTGAGGCACTTGGCGGTCCCGACCAACGACTAAATCGCACCATTCTGTCAGTACTTCCGGTGCCGGACTATTTGGCGTCTTCAACCGAGCCCACATCCGCAAGCTCTTCCACCGGCTCGATGGCTGGATCGTACGGCGCCTCCGGTCGCATCGATGCAAGCGTTGGCGTAACGGTGGCTGGCGACAGTTGCCGGAAACCAAGTTGTACGGCGAGTACGGGCTGGTGAACTTGATCCAGTTGATCTTCGATTGCACCCCGGAAGCGTGAGTCTTCGTGAAAGCTGCAAGTGGGAAAACTGCACGTGCAGTTTGAGAGGCGGACGGTGGCCAGCGCCACAAGCGCGCCACCTCCGACCCGACAGTGCCACCATCAGCGCGAAAGCCACGCCCCTAGCAGGCTGTGGAAAAAGCGCGCAGGCGGCACGCTCCATTGCTTTTGATCGGGTTTTGTAAGTGTCCGGGTACTCCTCAGCGGCGCCGGGAGGGCGGCTACCGGCAACGGCACGCAGGATTTCCGGGCGCTCCAACAGAACTATTCGAGCGTCTACAGCGTGCCCGACATCATGTGGAACCGCTCGCCGGGTTTCAATTTGATCCTTCAGCACGAAGTCTCCAGCAACCTGACGTTTTCCGGCAACGCCTATTTCCGCTTCATTCGCTCCGATTCTCTAGCAGGCGGCTGAAAAGTAACGCGGGGATTTTCGGCCAGCAGAATTTTTGAGTTTGGTGCCCTGGATTAAGCGCAAGAGAGAGGTTCCAGGCGGGCCGGCGTGGGCCGGCTAGCGGCTTCGAGGTAGTGTCCTGCGGCCAATCAGGCAGGCTGCGCCATCAGATTGCGCATCCGAACCAGGTTGTAAGCTGCCGCTGCGAAGGTGAACATCCATCCAACCTTGTCGGGTCCCTTGAATCGGGTCTTGCGTTGCAGCGCGACGGTCTTCATCCCGCCGAAGACCTCCTCCACGCGTTTGCGCTTGCGTTGACTGACAGCGTAGCCGCTGTGCTTGGTCGCGCGCCGGTCAATGGCGCTACGCCGGCCGTTGTCGTTCTGCGCCACATGCGGGCTCACGCAACGCTCGCGCATCTGCTCCACAAAGTCGTGCGTGTCGTAGCCTCGGTCGGCGCCTAAAGTCACACGCTTTGTCCCTCCCGGGATCTGCTCCGTCATCGAAATCGTGGCATCACGCTCGGCCGTTCCCGTGGCCAATGTCACGCGCGTGTTCACCACCAGACCGTTGCGGTTCTCGGTCAATACATGTCCCAAGTAACACAGCCGGGCTTCCGAGCCGCGCGTCTTCCTGTACAGCCGCGCCAGAGGATCGGTCTTGGATTGGTGGGTGTCGTTGGAGCGCTTCTGCTTGCGGTAATTGATGGTTGGGTGCTGCCAGGATCCGGTGGCGGAGGCGGCTTCAAAATATCATCGTCATCCTTGAGCTGAAAACTCTTCTGCCCGGCCCAGGCTTCGATCAGAGTGCCATCCACGGTGAAGTGCTCACTCGACAGCAACCGCTTGCGCCGGGCCTGTTTCAGTACCGCCTGAAAGAACTCGCCGGCGATCTCGCCTTCCAGCAGCCGGTCTCGATTCTTGGTGAACACCGTCGGATGCCACACAGGCTCGTTCAAAGACAAACCCACGAACCAGCGGAACAGCAGGTTGTATTCTAACTGCTCCATCAACATGCGCTCGCTGCGGATCGAATACAGCATCTGGTAGTGGTTGCGATTCGCGAAAAGCGCTTTGAATCATAACGTCGACATTTCTCCTCTTGACCCTTCCGCCTTTCGAGCAGATCTGCAAAGCCCTCCCGCGTCCTTCCTTCACGGAAATTGAATTCCCAGAACTTGGAAGGATGTTTATCAGCGGGATTGACCGGACTGCTACTCCAGTGGCGGTCACCTGAAAGCAGGAGTCCGCCATTCACTTGCAAATCGCCATTCCAATGAACAATATCTCTGCTGCCGATATGTTCCGTTGCGTACGCTCCGAGAGAGCGTACTCGAACTTCAACATACATTGTCGCGCCGGAGTGGCCAGCGGCGGAATGTGCGACTGGCACCTGAACACGCTGCCATGTGTCGTGTGGCCTACAACGGACTGCCGGAGCTGACCAATGGTGACCGGGTCGTCTTGCCAGACAAACCGGGTCTGGGATTCGAACTTAAACGTGACGCACCGCGGGAGTTCGCAG
>JASHNT010000048.1 GCA_030041495.1 Bryobacteraceae bacterium
TTCAGTCAGCGCTACGAGCGGACCTCCACGCTGGTGACCAGCAACTTGCCCTTTGCCGAGTGGACCGAGGTGCTGGGGTCAGAGCGACTGACCGGCGCATTGCTGGATCGGCTGACGCACCATGTCCACATCCTGGAAATGAACGGAGACAGCTTCCGGCTCAATCACAGCAGGAAGAAAAAGGATCCGGGCCCGCAGTAGCTTTCACTCCCCTCGGCCGTCTGAATCGCCCGCGTTTGAGAGCGGCTTCCGCTCCGCCCTAAGCGCGCCGCCCTAACGGGCGTCGCAGGGCTCCGCTCCAGCCGCCCCCAAACGCCCAGGAAACACGGGCCAGGGAGGAATGAAGTGGTCTCCTTTTGCTCCGCCCCAATGGGAAACTTTCACTCCGCCCTTGACAAGCATCGTCACTCAGATCAAGGAGGTCGGCTCCGGCGCTTCCCAACGCGAGTTGCGCACAACTCTGATCGCCGCCGCACGCCGGCGCGAGGTTGATGTCGTCCTGGTGTGGCGTCTGGATCGATGGGGACGCTCCGTCGCCGATCTGGTATCGACGCCCCAGGAACTTCAGCATCTCGGCGTGGGATTCGTATCGTTGACCGAAGCGCTCGACCTGACCACGCCCGCTGGCCGCGCGATGGCCGGTTTGCTCGCGGTGTTCGCCGAGTTCGAACGTGAAATCCTGCGCGAGCGCGTCCGTGCCGGTCTCGCCCACGCACGCCAACAAGGCAAACGCCTTGGCCGCCCGCCCTCGGTCTTTCAGAAAGCCGTCGAAGCCCGAAAGCTGCACCAGCACGGCAACAGCAAATCCGAGATCGCACGCCGTCTTCAGATCGGCCGAACCTCTGTCCGCCGCCTGTTAGCCAAAAAGAAATCCTGATTCAGGCCGTTTACGCAGCCTTGCCGAAAGGACACACAGTGACGCGCTACCGGCGGACCAGCCACGCTTGGCAGCGTAGTCGCGCAAGCTGCGGATCGCTTCGACTCACTGGACCGCCGCCGTTAGGCCGGACGGCGGCGAGAGAGTAGTAGTCGTACTGCTGTAGCAGCTGCTCTCGCTGAAATTCGAAAGTGCCGGTCCGGTCCCGTTGGGAAGTCCGCCGAGGCTCAAGTAGCAGTCCATGGCGGGGATGCTATTGACGTGGCCGTTCGCCACTGTGGCACTGGTACCGCCCGCGCATTGCGAGGAATTTGTGACCAAGGAGTTGTTATATGTCCCGCTTGTGCAGGTCAACACGTTGCCTTCGGTGACGTCTGGTCCAATCGGGGGCCATGGCTTGCCGCTCGGCCACCACGACGGCGCCGCAGAGGAATAGAAGGAAGGAGGAAGGGCGTTGCTCGAAGGACACGGGTTGGAAAAGGGAGCCTGGACCCCTGCAAGGGACGTCGGCACTTCACTGCAATTGAACCGGGGCGAACCGAAGCCGGTCGCTGAATCGGCGTTACCCCAGAGCATGAGCGTCGGCGCTACGTTCGGATCGCTCGGCACGTCGACGTTGCCGTATCCTATCCCAAGCACTGCCGTGGGCACACCGTTGAGAAGTGTGGAAGTCTCGTAAGTAGTATTGGTACCCGTAGTTCCTAAAATATTCCCGATTATGTTGTAGAAACGATGAAATGCAAATACCTGCTCTGGGTCGACGTTGTTGTTACACGCCTCGTAGGTCGAGGTCGAATAGCTCGAACCACTCGCATAGCAAGCAGGCTGTGTACCGGTGAAGAAGTTACGGAAATGGGTGTTTAAATTGGCCGTTCCGTGGATAACGTCGGCAGTCGCACCGTTCGCGATATTCCCTTCAACGAGAACCATCCCCACCCCCGAACCGTGATCACCGTGCGCCGGAATATTATAGCCAGGGCTAGAGGTGTAGTAACCGTTAATCGAATAGTTGTAGGCAAAAACACATCCGCTAGTTGTTCCGTTGCTAATTTGAGGTGTGGTCACCCCTTGCATAATGTTGTTTGCGATGAGACAATCTGTCGCCGAGAACGCTTCCGCACCGTAAGAGCCCGTCCCCCCGGCCGAAAGGGCCATGTAATTGTTCACGATGCTGATGTTATTCCCGTACTCTATACGAAGCTGTCCCTCACCGCTGCTGTTCGACGTACTGACGCCTTTCACCCAAGAATTCTGTGCGTTGAAGAAATTCAGGCCATTGCAGCCAGAGCAACTTGAGAGGTTCTCCGACAAATCCTCAACACCGTCATTTAAAGCCGGCGAAGACGCCCACCATGCTTGGGGAGTTTGAGCTGACGTCCAATTCGGCATTTCTAGGCCCGATGAGATGCCAACGACCACGTTACTGCCGGAGCACGACGCCCCAACTGTCGTTACGCCGTTGCAACTGGTTACAGTGACAATCTGTTCCTGCGACCGGCAGGTTGCGCTACCCGCGCAAGCAGCGTTGCTGGGACCACGCATCGACTGACTACTTCCTTGGGTGGTATAAGGACCGGCGAGACCGGGAGCAACAGCGGTCTGCGCCGTGGTGGCTTGTGAGACAATAATACCGCCGTTATCCGTTGTGGGATCAAGCTGGTCCAGGATGATGGGATTGCCAACGGTAAGATTCGCCACCGTCGCCAGCGTGATTTGACTGGTGCCTTGAGGGTATGTTCCTGATGGGAATCCTGAAACACTCCACGCCGTAAGGTTCTCGGGATTGCCCCTCCAGTTATTGTCCGCCGAATTCACTGTAATCCCAGCACTGGTTGGCGCCAGGAAGGTTTGGTTAGCGCCTGCTCCGCGCACCGTTACGTTCGATGCTCCGTTGAAGGAGAAGCCGCCTGTTGCACTGCTATACGTGCCGGCACTCAGAAGCACCACGCCGCCGCCAGCGCTGCTGCAGCTGGCGATGGCAGCGTTGATCTGGGCCGTTGTCGCAGTCGAGGTGAGCGTCGTGCAAATGTTCGTGCGGTTCGGAATACCTCCCACGACCCCCGCGCCGCTCCAATTAATCGCTCGACTCGAGGACAGCACGCCAGTCCATAGAGCAGAACCACCCGTGGACGCCGAAGCAACGGACAGGGTGAGGGTCGCGGTGCCGGTGCCTGTGCTGTTGGTTGCACTCAGAGTCACTGTCGAACTTCCAGCCGCGTTCGGAGTACCCGAGATCAAGCCACTCGACGCGCTCACCGATAATCCACTGGGCAAGCCCGTCGCTCCGTAGCTCGTGGGACTATTCGTGGCTGTGATCTGGTACGAGAACGCACTTCCCGCAGTCCCGTTCGCCGTCCCACTGCTAGTAATCACGGGGCCCGCCGAACTTATCGTCAAGGTCAGCGTGGCCGTGCCAGTTCCCCCACTGTTGGTCGCGCTCAGAGTCACTGTCGAGGAGCCTGCAGCAGTTGGCGTCCCCGAAATCACACCAGTGGACGCGTTCACCGACAATCCACTAGGTAAGCCCGTCGCCGAAAAGCTCGTGGGGGTGTTCGTGGCTGTGATCTGATATGAGAAGGCGGTTCCCGCAGTTCCGTTATCCGTCGTGGCACTAGAGATCACAGGTGCCGCGGTGCCGGTCCCAGCTCCGGTCCAAAAGAACGGATTGGGCGCCGTCGTCCAGTTCATCATAATATTCTGAAGGTAGGTGATGGTCCCATCGTTGTAGCCGATCTCATTGTTGCCCACTGTGATGTCAGCGAGTGTGCTTCCTGTATCGCCCATCGTAACGCTTGTGCTGCCATCGGCGTTGCAGGTGCCACTCCCACCGCCGATACCCGGAACACACGGCACCTGCACTCCGGCCGCCGTGTAAACGTACATTTGCGTGAAGCCGGTCGTAATATTCCAATACAGCGAGACGTAATAGCTTCCGGGCGCGGTAAGAGGAATGCATGGGGTATGAATCGTTGGTTTCCCTTCTATTCTGACACCGATCTGACCGCTGCTTATGCCATCGCAGGCAGTGCCACTATTTTGGGCGTTGAACTGTATCACGTCATATGTTCCATTTACCAGCCAAATAATGAACATATCAAGGTCATTCGCACTCGTTTCCAATCCCTCTCCGGGCATAGTCAGCGTAAATCCAACAAGTGCGGACACAACGGTCGCTGAAGTTGCAGTGCCGCTGAAGTTCATCTGTGCGTTTGATCCCGCTCCGGGGTCACCGTCCTGGTGACCGATATTGTTGTGGTTCAGCGAACCAGTTGCGTAGAGTGCCCCTCCCGTGCCGTTCACCTGTACCGGACCCAGATTCGCAACCCCCTGATTCGCGCCAACCAAAAAGGTTGGCGAGTAACTTCCACCGCTGACCACCGAGGACCAACTGCAAGTTGTGCCAGATGAGCAGACTGTCCCTGCGTTCCCAATTGCAGTTGTAAACGCTGTTCCTGGTGTGCTAGTGTTCATGGGAACAACCATATCCACGTCGAGCGTCTGGGCGCCCAGCGGGAAGGCAACGAGCAGCAAGAGGCCGAGGCTATGTTCCCGAAGACAACGACGGAAATTGAAAGGCCGCATAAATGAGAATACAGTTTCAACTGTACCCACCGAGCTGAACCGTGGGTAGCTCGTATTAGCCGAGGGTATCATCCGCGTAGTCAATGTAAACGAGCTCATAAAACGAAACATTCCTGAACCCACTCTGAGTAGTTGAAACAACATTTTCCCCGAACACTGTTTTGAGCCTATCATCTGATTTAATGCACCTCCCCATTCCGGTCCAACATTGTTGCCAACGCTGACGCTTCTAATTTCTGCTTGGCCTTCATTTTCTGTTAGTAACCTTACCGAGGAACATCATTGGACGTTATTGGACGTTGGCGGTGAGTCCCGTCGGCGAGGCTGGCCCGTCGGCAGACGAACTTGCGTCGAACGCAATCGCCCCTGCCTCCATGTAAGAGCTACTGTTCGCTTGTATCCATTTGAAGGTTATTTCTGATGAAGAGTTGTAAAAATAATGCTGCCAGCCATCGCCGTTGTTCAACTGGCCGCTGTCAGATTCTCCCGTATACGGAGTATTGTCGAAAAGAAATCCGCTGCTGACTCCTGTCGTTGGCCCTATTCCCGTGCCTTCAGAGGCGAAGGCAATTCCGTGCACACCGGTGGGGCTTACAGTGTTGGTAATAGTCGTGCCATTGCCCTCCCCTTCTGGGCCGAACGCATCGAATGGAGAAGCCGCAGCTCCAACAATATCATAAATAACTAAGATTCCGTGCTGACCCAGATTTGTTGTCGAAACCGTACAATGCAAGTTAGTTGAAAAAGTGGCGGTCGATGTTAGGTAAAAGTACTGCGGGAAATAAGTGCCATTTGTTTTTTCTGTAAATGTATTCGTAGGCGTGCAATTGTTGATCGTCACGGCACTCTGGGTTGGTCCGATGTCAGTGGCCGCCAAAAGCAAATTCCCGCTCGATACGAAGTAGACTGTCTCGCTGCTCGTCGGTCCATTGAACTGAACATGCTGCTGACGACGGATGTACATTCCTGTCGGACTGGTTCCGGCATTAGCCGCCTTAAATGCCATTCCTACGATATTAAAGGGTTGAGAATTTCCCGTCACGGTGAAGGATGGGGTCACTGAGCCGGGCGATGGTTGCACATACTCTTCGTCGGCATCGCTGCATTGGGTGTCCGCTGCATCGAAGAAGAAGCTGCCTCCGGGCGTGACACCGGTCATGGCATTTTCCCATATCATGCCACTGCTGCTAAGTCCGATCGTACTCGCCACGATTAAATCGTTGGTCCCGGTGGTGGTCATTGCAGCGCTGCAAGCTATAGTTGTCGAGTGGTTCGAACAAGCACCGTCCACAGGTGAACTTGTTGCTATGCCGGAATATTCCATAACGGCCCCGTGCCAATCGGCTACGCTCGCAGAATAGGTAACAGTAATCTGAGTGATTCCTGCGGGCGCCCCAGCGAGGTAGTACATCGCGGTTACCCATCCTCCTGAGCCGCTATCTACGCTGACGCCCAGCGTGTAACTGTCAGATAGGTTGTCTGTGATCGATGAGATCGTGGAACCATGTGGAGCGGTGATTCTTAGGGTCATTAGGTTACCGGCGAGCGATCCACTTCCCATCGAGCCGCTGTACTGAATCTTAAATCCATTTCCTTCCTGGCCGGGAGACGCAAGCGATAGTGAATGAACCAGAGCTGGGCTCTGCCCTCGGGAGTAGCTGGATAACAGAACAATCAGAAGGATCGCAGCATAGTTCGTGACAGACTTGTTCATCGAGGGTTCTGTTCTCAAGGTGGATATCCAGGACTTGACTTCTCTCATAACTTGCTCCTCACATTAGGACTTTTGCGGGTCGACAAGGCTGGCACGTATCAGATCCCTCCGCGCTTTGCCCGTGGGCGCCAAATTACGGTCGCCAGATGTTCCACTAGGTTCATCGACGATCCAACTAGTTTCGTGTAGGTACTAGGTGTATGGGAACTCACCGATTCTCTAAGGGATGTCATGACTGGACCGATGTTGTCGCGCCGACCTGGCGGGAAGACGTTCCGACAGCAATTTTCGTCAGTGCCGGGAGCTGCTGGGGCAGTAACCGCCAATTGATCGCGGGTCTCATCACGGCTCAGGTTCTCGGCACCGTCCCTACTCAGTACCTATTTCATGATGAACATTTGTGTTGAACTCTGCGCTGAAATCTCATACGGAACAACTCCGTTCATCTAGTTCCGCCTTAGAGCAGCGGCGTCAGATTCTCAACGGTACCGGTTTACCGGTGGAAGGCCGTCGTTCCTGCAATCCTAGGACCAATTCTGCGTAGCAGCGCCGTGATCTCCCCGAAGAACCACTGGTTTGGATTTTAATCTACCACTTTGAATGACAAGCTACATCGCTCAATCTGCCCACGGCCCAATCCGGGGCTCTGCTTGATAAGCTGTTGAAACTTGAAGTGATATTGTGCGACTCCGAATTCGGGCGAATAGGAGCGGTCGGGTCAGCGAGGGCAGGCTAAGGACGGGGTTGGGCGGCGACGTTTCCACGATGGCACTGCCTGCGCCACTTAAGGAGAGGGAACCGATGGTCCAGGATGACGATGTGCTTGCAGATGTTCGGGTTAGTGTGCTAACCTTTTCTGGCGGCTCAACCGCGTGCACGGGAGTGGTTGTAAGATTTGCGGGATTCACCCTCGTAAAACTTACCGTCGAGTCGCCGCGTTTGGAATCCCGAGCTCATCAGGGATTGCAGGCGTACGTTGTCGTTCGTCGCCCTTAAAGTCACTTTGAGCAGCAGCTTCCGACGCTCGCCACGGGTTCCCCGCCGGGCGGCGGTTCAAAATTGCAAGGTTTCACTTTTGCCGCGTAATCAATGAGACATCCATCAAGGGCTCTCAATGCACCATTGCTGCTCTCGAAAGCTTCTTCCGCGGTGCACGTGTTCATTGCTTTAAATCGAAGAGAACTCCCCTACCTCACTTTAGCTCCTTGCCTGGATCAAAGCTCAGCTCCCTTTCGAGCACTCGAAAAATGCTTTTGGCTATCTCCTGACGATAAATGCCACGAAGGGCTAGCGCGATTTGCGCTTCCATAAGCCCGAAAGGAATTCCTGTATCATATCGTTCGCCGTGAACCTCGAAGCAATAGTAACGCGCAAGCCTCTGGCGCAGATCATCCTGGGAACTCGTCAATTGAAATTCACCGTTCTCACGGGTTTCATCGCGAAGATGTTGCTCGATACAATCGAAAATCAGGGGCGGAAAGACGTGCATACCGAAGTGGCAAAGGAAAGTGCCATTCGCCAATCCGGGGGTTGTGAGGGTGGCGGAAGCGTATTCGATTGAGGGCTTCTCCTTGATGGAAGCCGCTTGGTATAGTCGCTCCATTCGATCCAGTGGAATACCCCGGATGACGCCAAAGAAGCGAATCAATTCAGCAGACGTCGGCCGGACCGCGGTAAGCGCCTCAGCTTGGCTTTGATTGAAGGCATCAAGTAGTTGGCGCGCGCAGCCTTTCCGGTCCCGTGTCACGTAGACATGGTCCCCAAGCAATAGGAGAAAATTCTCGTCACCAACGAATTGGCGCGCCTGGTAAACCGCATGGCCGTAACCTTCCGGAGTCTCCTGGACAGCAAAGGTGAGAGCACTTTCCATTCGGCCAAGTTTTTCGGACTCCTTGAGCGCCCACTCCTGCCCTGCAAAGGCCGGCAGTAGATCCTTTTCCATCGCTTTGAAATAATCGCGAAATTGCCGCTCGTCTCCTGGGGTGACGACCATGCAAATCTCCTCGACGCCCGCATCCAAAGCTTCCTCCGCGATGATCTGGATTGTTGGTTTCGTCAGGCCGTCACGATCCACAAGCGGCAGCATGACTTTTTGCACAACCGACGTCGCTGGGTACTGTCGCGTGCCCCGCCCCGCTGCCGTGATGACGGCCTTGCGCACTGCCCGCATAGTCGTTTCGTTAGTATAAGGCACAAATCAGCGCGCGATATCGCGTCTCTCTAAAAGTTGCGCTGCAAGGCCCAGGGAGAGGGGTATTGTAAACGAGCTTGATTCGGATATGAAGTTTCGAGTGATCTGGATACGGCCCGGACGATACTCCGGCGGCCATCCACTGGGCCGAGCCACCTGACGCGATCTTCCTGGGATGTAAACTGACGTGTGTGATGGGTTAGGGAGATGGGATTACCGCGCTAGCCTCATTCGAGTAACCGCTCTCGTTACCGCTGACGTCCACTGCCGTTCCGACGTAGTAATAGGTCTGACCCGATTGAACCGAGGTGTCCGTGTAAGTCAACACCGTAATCAGAGCAGCGTTCACTTTCGTATTGTATGGGCCACCCGAAGTTGTCCCTCGATAAATGTTATAGCCAGAGACGTTCTGTGATGTACTCGCCGCCCAACCTAAAGTTACGCTGTGGCCCACAGTCAGCGTTAGCGTCACAGTTCCAGTTCCGCTGCTGTTGGTTGCTCCCAAAGTAACCGTAGAGCTTCCGGCCGCAGTCGGTGTTCCAGAGATCAATCCCGTGGAAGTGTTCACCGATAAGCCCGCCGGAAGACCCGAGGCGCTGTAGCTGGTCGGGGAGTTGCTGGCGGTGATCTGATAACTGAAGGCGGTTCCTATCGTGCCGCTCGCCGTTGTCGAGCTGGTGATCGAGGGAGCCGCAACGGAGATGGTAAGCGTGAGCGTAGCGTTTCCGGTTCCGCCGCTGTTGGTCGCCCCTAGTGTTACGGTGGAACTTCCCGCCGCGGTCGGTGTTCCGGAGATCAACCCGGTGGAGGTGTTCACCGACAAACCCGCCGGAAGACCCGAGGCGCTGTAGCTGGTCGGGGAGTTGCTCGCGGTGATCTGATAACTGAATGCGGTTCCAACCGTGCCGCTGGCTGTGGTTGAGCTGGTGATCGACGGAGCCGGAACGGAGATGGTAAGGGTCAACGTGGCATTACCCGTTCCGCTGCTGTTGGTCGCTCCCAGTGTGACGGTGGAACTTCCCGCCGCGGTCGGTGTTCCGGAGATCAGTCCGGTGGAGGTGTTCACCGACAAGCCCGCCGGAAGACCCGAGGCGCTGTAGCTGGTCGGGGAGTTGCTGGCGGTGATCTGATAACTGAATGCGGTTCCGACCGTGCCACTGGCTGTGGTTGAGCTGGTGATCGACGGAGCCCGAACGGAGATGGTAAGCGTCAACGTGGCATTACCCGTTCCGCCGCTGTTGGTCGCTCCCAGTGTGACGGTGGAACTTCCCGCCGCGGTCGGTGTTCCGGAGATCAGTCCGGTGGAGGTGTTCACCGATAAGCCCGCCGGAAGACCCGTGGCGCTGTAGCTGGTCGGGGAGTTGGAGGCGGTGATCTGATAACTGAATGCGGTTCCAACCGTGCCGCTGGCTGTGGTTGAGCTGGTGATCGACGGAGCCGGAACGGAGATGGTAAGGGTCAGCGTGGCATTCCCGGTTCCGCTGCTGTTGGTCGCCCCTAGTGTTACGGTGGAACTTCCCGCCGCGGTGGGTGTTCCGGAGATCAGTCCGGTGGAGGTGTTCACCGACAAACCCGCCGGAAGACCCGAGGCGCTGTAGCTGGTCGGGGAGTTGCTCGCGGTGATCTGATAACTGAATGCGGTTCCAACCGTGCCGCTGGCTGTGGTTGAGCTGGTGATCGACGGAGCCGGAACGGAGATGGTAAGGGTCAA